>NZ_FMWS01000030.1 GCF_900103255.1 Gilliamella bombi
TGCCATTAATCACCTTGCCAACCTCAGTGTCGAATAACGGCTGCTCGGTTGAAGCATGAAAAAATCTTGAGGGAAGATTGACGGTATAGACCGGTTTGATTTTAATATAGTAGCTCTCGGTAGTGTCGGTAAAATGAATCGCCACCTCAGAGCTTAACCAACCTGCTGGTTTAGCGGCTTGAACTAATTGCGCCTCTTTTTCAACTAATATGATAGTCTTTTCACTTTCAGGCAACTTGTCTGCTAAGGCTCGGGTTTTAGTGATAAACGCAGGCAAATCATCACAGGTCAATAATTCAATATGTGCCATTTGCAGTAATTGATTGTCTAACGCCCGTTTCATGTTCGATAACGGCGCTTCTTTAGGCTCGTCAAAACGTTGGGATTGGCTGACATTATGGCCGATATAACCTATAAAGTCGCCTTTATTAATTGGTACAGGCGTTTTTAATACCACGACTTTATCTAATTTTTCAGGTTTAAGCTGGGTAATTATTAGTGAGGTTAATTTGACATACCCCTTATGTGGCGCATCATTCCCGCCATTTTCAGCAACCAATACCGCCGGCACATCACAATTATCAATTTTACGGATTTTAGCATAACCATTTTCTTGCCCATCCAATTCAAACGTTGCCGTTTGAGGTAAATACGTTAACTTTTGAGTTTCATTAGCAGCGCCATAAACAGCAAGGCCTTTTACTTCAACTTCGGGGTCGCCAACTTTTTTATTATCTTCCTTGCAGATTTCATAGTCTTTATTAGCTTCCGCTGTCTTTCCTGTCGGTCTGTCGGCGGCTGTGGCGCCAATATCTTTATGCCAAACATAACCAGTAATATTGCCCAATTCAGTTTGAAACCCATTTGGCGTTACCACCGTGCCGGTGGTTATTGACACAATTTTATACCAACCAGGCTTACCCTCTTTTTGTTCACCTAAACGAACTTTACTACTCTTTAGTAATAAGCCAACAACTTTTGTACCACTTCCTTTTTCCCGTATCACGCTACCCGCAATGGTTTCTGTTTTTTTTTCATCAACTTTCCCTGCTCCCGCTTGCCAATAACAAGGATAATCAACCTGACTACTATTTTCCTGAATTTTTTGCTGATAACCATACCAATCTAGCTGATGCATATATAAACTGTATAAGGTTATTGAGGGTGGCGTGTCGGTTGAGTCTGTAATTTTTGGCATTTGTAACAGGTGTCTAACTAAGGTAAATCCCGTTGAGAAATACGCCACTTTTTGCTGTTCTTTATAAGGCGTTTTTAGCTCAACATTGTCCAGATAGACTATTTTATGGTAAATATCATCGACTCGATAAGCAACCACTTCGCCATGAGCCATACAACGCAATTTACCGTCATTATCAACTTTCTTTAGTACCCCTTCATCAATATGGAACCCCCCATGCCATATCCCATTTTCACCAAATGGATAAAAGCCACTACTTGCTTCTGCTAACGCTTTATAATAAGCGTCTTGGCTGAGTTGTTTTTCACCCACGGGAAAGTTGAAATTATCGAGTTTTTTTATGGTCATGTTTATTACCTTATTCCTTATGCCGAAAAGCCTTTCGAGTTAAACGATACATGTTTTTTTAATAAGACTTCGAGCTCTTTATTCTTGTTATTTAGTTTTGCTGATAATTGATTACTCGCTGGCCCCATCTTCTGGAACACATTACATTTAAGATAAATATTATCCTGTGTGCCAAGTTCAATGCCTTCACTGCTGATTTTGATATAAGAGCCACCACAAATAAGGGTGAGGTTGTCTTTGGCAGTAATGGTGACTTTGCCATCGACACTATCCACTTTGATATCTTGTTTGGCAGCCATATTGAGGTTGGCATTTTGGGCTTGCAGGTCGATATCACCTTGGTTGGCAAATAGTTTCATGCCCGATTTTTGGGCAAATAAACCAATCGCCTCGCCCGATGAGAAGGTGACATTTTTTAAGGCGTTGATATCGGTTTGGTTTTCACTGGTTAAGGTCAGGCTGTTAGCTGTCGATAGTTGGATGTTTTCAGGGCTGGTTAGGGCGATGCCTTCTTGCGCATAGGCTAGTAAGCCACTTTGGGTTAGCTGAGTTAAGTTGGCTTTAAGTTGCTCTTGGCTGTCGGTATCGGCGCTGTGTGCCTCGGACTGGGTGGCGGCATTTTGTATCGCTTTGGCAATGGATAAGGCATTTTCAAGTTGGCTTATTGCCGCCTGCATATCAAGCTGTTTGCCTTGGGCTTTAGGCTGGGTTTGGGTGGTTAAGTATAAGCCTCTATTGGCGGCAATCGCACCCCATTCGTCGGTGCGTAGTTCAAAACCTTCACCGCGGGGTTGTTTTTTTTCGTTAACTAAGTGACCGATATTAAGTTGAGTTTTTCCGTATTCGGTAGCCAGTTTGATATGCTCTTGCCCACGTTTATCATCCATGCGCAGTTTGTTATTAGCTGGGGTGCGAATGACATTGCGGTGTTTGTTGATGGTGGTGATAGGGTCAGGGTGAGCACTGTCATGCATTGCATG
>NZ_FMWS01000041.1:0-9080 GCF_900103255.1 Gilliamella bombi
TTCAGCTTCTTTTAAAATAGCGACGATTTGATGTTGAGTCATTTTTTTCATAATTAAATCCCCCTTTTCTTTTATCATAGAGAATTTTCTACTTTTTTGCTGTACTATTTTAGGGGATAGTTACACAAAGTCTGTCCGTTATTGTCACAGTGTACACAGAGTAAAAATACACAGAAAGTCATCACACGCCATATCTGGGAAGCAGATAAAGAGAAAGCCAATGAGATTCGTTTAAGTCAGTGGGGTAAAAAAGTCTATGCTCGGCGAAAAGAGACGGTTGAGCGCAGTTTTGCTGATGCTAAACAACACCACGGACATCGCTATGCAAGATTTAGGGGAAGAGCACAGGTTCAAATGCAGTGTTTATTGGCCGCAACGGATCAAAATATCAAGAAAATAGCGATAAAGCTATTTTTGTTACGTTTTTTTAGGCCATTTTTTAATTTATTTAATAAAATCCAAATTAAAAATCCTGTTTATGGTTTAAATAAAAAAATAAACCCCGAATTATATCGAGGTTTGTCATCAATCTGAAAAAAACCGATAAATCGGGTTTTTCTATTTTATTTCTAATTAGGCTAAAATGCGTAACATTCTACGTAATGGTTCAGCCGCACCCCATAATAATTGGTCACCAACCGTAAAAGCAGAAAGGTAATCTTTGCCCATATTCAATTTACGTAAGCGCCCAACAGGTGTTGTTAAAGTGCCTGTTACTGCTGCTGGGGTAAGTTCACGCATCGAAACATCACGATCATTCGGCACGACTTTTACCCAATCATTGTGTGCAGCAAGAAGCTTTTCAATTTCTGGCACACTAATATCTTTTTTCAATTTAATCGTAAACGATTGACTATGACAACGCAAAGCTCCAATACGAACACAAAGTCCATCAACAGGAATAATCTGACTTGTTCCCAAAATTTTATTGGTTTCGGCTTGCCCTTTCCACTCTTCTTTACTTTGTCCATTATCTAGCGCTTTATCGATCCAAGGAATTAAACTTCCTGCTAATGGCACACCAAAATTATCAGTAGGTAAACTACCATCACGCATTTTTTGTGTCACTTTACGCTCAATATCCAAAATAGAGGAATGCGGATCTTGTAACTCTTTTGCTACTTCGGCATTTAGCATACCCATTTGAGTTAATAGCTCACGCATATGGCGAGCACCACCACCAGATGCCGCTTGATAAGTCGAAACAGAAACCCAATCTATAAGATTTTCAGCAAATAACCCACCTAATGACATTAACATCAAACTAACCGTACAATTACCGCCTACAAAAGTTTTAATACCTCTATTTAAAGCAGCATGAATATTAGCTTTGTTTACAGGATCAAGAACAATAATTGCATCATCTTCCATGCGTAACGTTGAAGCTGCATCAATCCAATAACCCTGCCAACCTGTTGCACGTAATTTTGCGTAAATCTTTGAGGTATAATCACCACCTTGGCAAGTCACAACAATATCTAATGCCCTTAATGCATCAATATTATCTGCACTTTGTAATGTACCTGTTTTACCACCGAAGATAGGAGCTGCTTGACCTGCTTGAGAAGTAGAAAAGAATACAGGATTGATATAATCAAAATCATGTTCTTCAACCATACGTTGCATAAGAACAGAACCCACCATTCCACGCCATCCTACAAAACCAACATTTTTCATAATTTATTCCCAATAAATAGAGGTTATATAAAGAGATATTTTTATCTATTAAAACAAAATATCACCATAAAACAAGTAAGATAAGAATAATTTTTGTAGGTAGGAATATAATAACATGCTGTTATATATTAAAAAGACAAAACAACCACAATAACGAACAGAAAAACAAATTATCATAACACAATGATTAATAATCAGTATTTTATTTTTTGAAATAATTGGATTATTAGTCAACTTATTTATAATAAGTTATATGTTCTCAACACTTTTTTCTTAGTTGGATCAATTCGTTGTGCATATTGGAACAAACAGATGAAAAAATAGTCTATTTTGAAACAAAAAATCTCAACTAAATGAACGAGCTTTTTATTTAAAAATGGTCGGCGAGAGAGGATTCGAACCTCCGACCCACTGGTCCCAAACCAGTTGCGCTACCAAGCTGCGCTACTCGCCGTTAGCTTTTCTATTTAATAAAATGGGGTGGCTAATGGGATTCGAACCCACGACAACTGGAATCACAATCCAGGGCTCTACCAACTGAGCTATAGCCACCATAGAATCAGGACGAAATATTACGCATAAAAAATAACATTGTCCAGTAATTTTTTTAAAAATATGCTGATTGCTTATATTAAAATCGCTAAAAGCCTAATATTTTATCATAAAGCAAATATTCATGCTTTGACTACAATGGTACCAAGATTATTGATTGATGTTTCCACGCTATCAAAAAACAATTCCTTCCTTCTTTATCTATCACTCTAATTTGGCTTAATGCCATTAATACTGCTTTAAATCCAGGAGACACTGAAGTTGATACTTTCATTACGCAACTGCTTGAAGCACCATCACAAATAATACCAGATAAATCACGAATCATACTACAAATAGCCATATCAATAGGCTCATAATACCCAACCACCGATTGCGCCAATGGCAGCAGCAATAGGTAATCCAACCATACCAGTACCTGGCACAGTTACCACCTTACCATTCTTTATTAAATTAGGCGAAACATAAGCATCAATTTTTTCAATGTTTGTTGCTACTATGTTAGATCGCAATAGCTGCAACCAAAGCTAAAGATATGGGCTCTGTACAACCAACTGCAGGTAAAACATCATGTTTTACCAATTGAATTAATTGTTGCCAGATTACTTGTTGTTCTATTTTTTATCTCCATATTAACTTTAGTAATGTTAAATGGTGGAACATTTAGTGTTAAGTAAACTGACTATTTTAGTCTATCTTAATTAAGATTTGAATAATACCTACTTATAACCATTAGAAAGTAGCATAATGGTTATGGTGGTTATTGTGAAAAAATATATTAATACATATAGTTATGTCTTAAACCTTTTTACATTATTTAATAGTGAATTAAATAATCAGGAATAGTTTAAAATATGTAATATTTTAGTAAAAGAACCTGACTTTTTTTTTATTATTGCAATAATGTAAAAACCTATAATTAGATAACAATGGCGATTGCGATTATGATAAATATTTTATTAATAGATGATGATATTGAATTATCACAAATGCTTAGCGAATATTTGACTAATGAAGGTTTTAATATCAAAAGTGTTTATTTAGGTAAAGATGGTATTGATGAAGCGCTATCAGGTAAATATCGTGCAGCAATCTTAGACGTGATGTTACCAGATATTAATGGCATTGATGTCCTGAAAAGCATCCGTCAACAATGTAATATGCCTGTTATTATGTTAACTGCTAAGGGTGATAATATTGATCGCGTTTTGGGTTTGGAATTAGGTGCTGATGATTACATTCCAAAACCATGTTATCCGCGTGAATTATTAGCAAGATTACGTGCAGTTTTACGACGTTTTGATGAACGTTCGGTCGAAATGGTTGATGATAAAAAATACCATTTTAATGGTTTAATGTTAGATCTACCTCAACGGCTTTGTACGTGGAATGGACAAGTAATTGATTTGACATCAACCGAGTTTAATTTATTAGTTTTATTAGTGAAACATAGCGAGCGAGTAGTAACTAAAGAAGAATTATCTGAAATTGGGCTTGGTCGAGCAAGAGAACTTTATGATCGTAGTGTTGATGTCCATATCAGCAATATTCGCCAAAAATTACATCAAGTTGCACAAAATGATGTGACAATAGAGACGATTAGAGCCGTCGGTTACCGTATTCGTTAACAAACAAATAGGCTTGACATGAATCATCGATTATTCTGGAAAATACTTATCACGTTTGGGGTAATCTTTTATCTTACCTTCCAATTGACTTGGATTGCGTTTTCTATTTATGTAGAAAATAAAAATCAAAGATTTCTCAATCATATGCCTACGAAAGTCGATATGATTGCCCAGTTATTACATGTAGCTGGTGAAGATGAAACGCTTAATTTCATAGCACATTTACCTGAGCGAGAAAGAACGTTACTGTCAATAAAATTAGTTTCTCCATTGAATGATCAAGTTAATATTTTAACCGATGAATTAGAAACACCTACATATGCTTATCAACGCATGACTGTTGCTCCTGACGGAACTCTTTATTCTGTTTCATTTAAAGAGGATAAAGAGGATCATGTTAAAAAGGCATTGTTCAACATGCCATTGCCCATTGTATTAATGGGCATATGTGTTGGACTTGTTTTTAGCCTCTTTCTAGCGTGGAATTTAACTAGACCGATGAGGTTATTAAGGCAAGGTTTTTTCAAGGTATCTCAGGGAGATCTTTCTGTCAGATTATTCAATAAACTAAAACCTAGGCGTGACGAACTTAGCGAATTAGGTAAAGATTTTGATATGATGGTTGAGCAACTTAATATATTACTTTCTGATCGTCAGTCTCTCCTTCATGATGTTTCTCATGAACTTAGAACTCCGCTTGCTCGATTGCAACTAGCAATTGGACTTGCTCAACAAAATAAACAAAATATTGATACATCTTTAGCTAGAATAGAGTTAGAGTCAGAACGTTTAGATCAGTTAATTGGCGAAATTCTAAATTATTCTCGTGCTGAAATGAATAATCGCACTGATGAATATTTTGATTTAAAAGACTTAATAAGTGTAGTAATCAATGATGCTAATTATGAAGCTAATCATCAGTTAATTGAAGTACATTTTACTTTATCATCTATTACTCATCCAATTGTTAAAGGTAATTCAGAACAAATACGTCGTGCTGTTGAAAACATTATCCGAAATGCTATTCGCTTTTCAAAAGCTGAGCAAGCCGTAGAAGTTTCACTAAAAGAAACAGGTAAGTATTTACAAATTGAAGTTAAAGATCGAGGTCCTGGTGTTGAAGAAAATAAGTTATCAAGTATTTTTGAACCATTTGTCCGTATTCAGTCTCCACAATTAGGTAAAGGTTATGGTCTAGGACTAGCAATTGCCAGAAAGACCGTCATTATGCATAACGGTACTATCCAAGCAACTAATCGTGATGGTGGAGGCCTTATTGTAACAATATGCTTGCCTTATTGGAGAAAACATTAATAATAAAAATATATTAATAACAATCAGCATTCACCGTTAATACATACTCTTTAACTAGGCTTTCCAGCTTGATTTTATCGCGCCCTATAAAATTTAAAGATCTCATAATAACTTCTGGATCACTTTTCAATATATTTTTGTATTGGTCAATATATTGGCTAGCAATAGGTTTATATGACCAGTGCCATTCTTCAGGTTGATACCCTCCTTTGCGTCCTTCATTAAAAGCTTGGCAAAATCCATATTTAGGCAGATTTTTTTGAAGCCATTTATATAAAATGATGCCTTTTTTATCATACTTAAAATATTTTGATGAAACGCTGGTAATATCAATATCTGTTCCCCAATGATGCCTTGATGTGCCAGGCATTGACGAAAATTTTAGAATTTCTTCAGCAATTTTTTCTGGATCATTTATTTTAGCTGATAAAGCATCCCATTTCCGTTGCCAAATACCGTTTTGGTAAGTGTAATTCCGCGTTGCACTTACTATGATAAAAGGAACATCTGGATGAACTTTTTTAAAATCATTGTAGGCTTTTATAAGTTGTTCGGTTGGCTCTTTTTGTAGATACATTCCTTTTTTATTAACAGGTAGTATAGTTGAATCTAACGCAATAAAACCATTATCTTTTTTTTCGTCAAACTGTCCAATCAGTTTATTTAATGTGATCTGTTGTGCCATGGTAAAAGTAGGAAATAGAAGTAAAGATAAGTTTAAAGTTAAACCACCTATTTTTTTTAACATTGTTGATTTCTTCATCTTTCAAGCGTTGCCAATATTCTATATAGCCAGATTAAGTTAAAAACAGTATAATCCTTTTCCTAAAAAAAGAAATAGCCATAATGTGTAAAAACGAGGCCTTATGTTAACAACATCTACATCTAATACGTCTGAAAATTGTTTAGACGCTACCAATACAATGAATCTTAATACAACTAATTCCATAAACGAAAGAATAAATTTACTAAACTTCACACGCCAACAATTGAGAGAGTTTTTTATATCACTTGGTGAAAAACCGTTTCGAGCTGATCAAGTAATGAAATGGATCTATCATTTTGGTGTAGATAATTTTGATCAAATGACCGATATCAATAAAAAACTACGTGAACAACTAAAGACTTTAGCAGAAATTAAAGCTCCTAAGATTGCCATAGAACAGCGTTCTTCTGATGGCACAATAAAATGGGCACTTGATGTTGGTAATAACCAACTGATTGAGTCTGTTTATATTCCTGAACGTGATCGTGCAACATTATGTGTTTCATCTCAAGTTGGTTGCGCACTAGAGTGTAAATTTTGTTCTACTGCCCAACAAGGATTTAATCGTAATTTAACCGTTTCTGAAATTATTGGCCAAGTATGGCGTGCATCAAATGCAATTGGTGTCACCGGAAAATTAGCAGATAGGCCCATTACTAATGTAGTTATGATGGGTATGGGTGAACCGCTACTTAATTTATCTAATGTTGCACCAGCTATGGAAATTATGTTAGATGATTTTGGCTATGGTTTATCAAAAAGGCGTGTAACACTATCGACATCAGGAGTTGTTCCCGCTTTAGATAAGCTAGCTGGTATGATTGATGTGGCGCTAGCGATATCACTTCATGCACCTAATGATACTATTCGTAGTGAAATTATGCCAATTAACCTAAAATACAATATGTCTATGCTACGTGATTCAATTCTGCGTTATCTTTCGTCTTCAAACGCAAATCACGGAAAAGTAACTATTGAATATGTATTACTTAATCAAATTAACGATGACGTTGAACATGCTCATGAGCTTGCACAATTCCTAAAAAATGTACCTAGCAAAATTAATTTAATTCCTTGGAATCCGTTCCCTGGTGCGCCTTATTCAAGATGTTCAAATACACGAATTGATCGCTTCATGAAAACATTGATGGGATATGGATTTACCGTAATAGTTCGTAAAACACGGGGGGATGATATCGATGCTGCATGTGGCCAATTAGCTGGTGAAGTTGTTGATCGCACTAAAAGAACTCTTTACAAAAAGCAGAACCTTGTTAAGCAAACAGCATAAGGATAAATCTTTATAAAAAGGAGAGATAGATGAAGAAATTGTTAGTTATAACTAGCTATTTTTTGATGATAGTACTAGCGGGTTGCCAAATGAAAAACAACAATGAATTTGATCCAGAAAAAGCCGCTTTGGCTAGGATGCGACTTGGGTTAGGATATCTTGCTAAAGCAAATGAGTCAGAAGAAAATATCAAAGTAGCACATTATAATCTAAAATTAGCTGCACAATACTCTCCAAATAATCCCCAAGTTATGTTAGCCATGGCAATGTTTGATCAACATGTTGGTGAATACAACGAAGCCGAGATGATTTACAAACGTATTACTCTAATGCAACCAGGTAATGGATTATATCATATCCATTATGGTTCTTTTTTATGTGGTCGAGATCGTTATCAAGAAGCAAAAAAACAATTTGAACAGAGTATTGAGTTCGATCGTCATCGTTGGAAAGCTGATGCTTATGAACAATATGGTTATTGTGCAATCCAAAATAATGATAAAAGAACAGCTGACTTAATGTTTAAGCAGCTTTTTCAATATGATGTTAATCGTCGAAACAACGTTATAAAAACAGCTGAACTTTATAAAAACAAAGGTGATAAAAAAATAGCAAATTATCTATTTTCAGTAACAAATAAATAAATCATCATCCATTATTATAATATTAATAAATTTTTAATAATTATAAGCAAGAGTATATGTCATGAATTTTTGGGCTATTTTATTATTAGCACTAGCAATGTCAACCGACGCCTTTGCTGTCGCCGTTTGTCGTGGGATTTCACTTAAATCAACACCAATTTTAGGCGCATTCAAAATTGGTATTCTATTTGGTGTTGTTGAGGCTATTACCCCATTGCTTGGCTGGTTAGTTGGTTATATTGCGTTGCAATATATTGAACAATGGGATCATTGGGTTGTATTTGCTGTCATGCTATTTTTAGGCATTAATATGATATATAACAGCCAGAAACAGTCAGATGGAAATTGCCAAGAAGATGAATTAACATCATCAAAAAAATCTTTTCTAATGCTAATTTTCACAGCAATTTCAACCAGTATAGATGCATTTGCCGTTGGTGTTGGCTTAGCATTAGCAAGTGTTAATATCTTTTTTGCTGCATCAATGATTGGACTCGCTACCTGTACAATGGTTACTATTGGGTTATTATTGGGTAATAAAATTGGCTGTTTAATTGGTAAACGGGCTGAGCTTTTGGGCGGGTTAGTACTTATTTCTATTGGAGTAATAACTCTTTATCAACATCTTTCAGTTTAATATTTCAAATAAAAATACTTTTTATACTGTTAGGTTTCGAACGTTTTATTGATTGATATATTTTATCCAAATTTAAATAACGTCCGAAACCAATCACTTTCCTTAATAAAGGTTACAGAAAACTAACTCTATTTTATCTTCCTTTAATTTTTGTAAAATTTCCATATCAAAACTATGTGTCTGCTGGTTATAAATTGCTTTAAACACTCCTTGATCTTGAGGATTCTGCAAAATATGATTAACAATAAATGGCCTAACATTGATTTTTATATAACCCGACAATCCTCGGGCACCACGAATGATATCATAATGATCGTGACAGAATGTACTGATACAAGAATCTTTTATTTCGATAGTGTAGCCTCGATGACTATGTGATTGATTTAATTTGTCAATTTCTCGACGAATATCTGGATTCAAACATGAAGTGCAATTTTAAACACGGTGGAGTGAAGAAAGTAGAAAGGTGATTTATACTAGCACCTTCGCACCACCACAGTTTGGAGATTGCTATGTATTACAATCACCTTTCTAGGAAGGAAAGATACCCGATTTTCGTATTATTACAAGC
>NZ_FMWS01000041.1:9131-9495 GCF_900103255.1 Gilliamella bombi
TTACAGCCCAGAGCAGATTGCAGCACGTGTAAAGAAAATCAGCGTCCAATCAATCTATAACTACCTTTATCAAAATAAAGCGCGCTATGAACAATTCAAACCTTATCTAAGGCGAAAAGGCAAAGCTTATCGGCATTGCAAGGCGCCGAACATTAAAGAAGGAGACCGTCGATATAAACGGTCAATTAAACAACGTCCAAGTTATGTAGAAAGTCGGAAAACGCAAGGACATTGGGAGGGCGATACTATAATTAGCCGTAAAGACAAGCAAGCATTGTTGACGTTAGTTGAGCGCAAAACTGGACTCGTACTCATTGGACGCCTTAATCAACGCACCGCCTCCGAAACGAGAGATATGATAATA
>NZ_FMWS01000046.1 GCF_900103255.1 Gilliamella bombi
CTGTCTCAAGGGTTGCGTATACTACGCTACACCTTTTTATTCGTCAAGATCTTTTTTAAAATTTTTGATCTCACTTAATCACCAACTCTTCGCCTGCTTGTCGCTGACTACGTGTCAGTGGATGCGCATTATAGGGGCTTCTTTTTTTTTAGCAAGCAAAAAAGATAAAATAGCCATCTGGTCGCGCAAGTTTTAATCTCGATGAACTTTAATGTTATGATATTTATTAAGATCGTAATCAGATAATTTTTTAATCAAATTTTCTACAGGCTGAGTATAAACTGTGCTTAATACAATATTTTCGGACGCAGAAGGAATTATTTTGTCCAGATTATATTTATCATTTAGTAAATTACAGACTCTTGTCGCAATCGCATAACCTGAATCTATTATGCTCGCCTGAGGAAAAAGCGTCTGTAATTCTGTCTTAATAAAAGGATAATGCGTACAGCCTAGTACTATTGTATCAGGAATTGTTTGTAACCCAAGCCAAGGTTGCATTAGTTCTTTTAACTGTTTCATATCTACTTTAATGCCTTGTAATTTATTTTCGGCTATAAGTGCTAATTCCGATAAACCTAACATTTTAACAGTACAATGCGAAGCAAATTGCTGTATTAAATCGGTTATATAAGTTCTTTCAACTGTTGCCTTTGTTGCTAATAATCCTATACATTTATTTTTAGTAAGTAAGCTAGCTGGTTTAATCGCTGGTACAACACCAATAATAGGGAAAGAAAATTTAGCACGCAAACTAGGCAAACAAATAGTACTAGCTGTATTGCAAGCAATAACTGCTAAATCAATTGGATAAAATTTAGTAACAGCCTCAATGACAGAGTTCACTCTATTAATTAAAAACTCTGATGATTTATCTCCATAAGGGAACATCTCATTATCGAATACATAGATATAGTGTGCATTAGGTATTTTATTGTAAATTTCATTATAAACAGATAAACCACCAATACCTGAATCAAATACTAATATTGAAGGCGATTGTTTTACGATATTCATTTTAGCTATAAGACATTAAGTAATAAATTAGAAACGCGTCATATCGTAAATCGATTAAAAATTAATGCAAGTATTTTACCTAAGCTAATGTTGCATTTAGTTCCATAAAATATGGACTAGACGTCTAGACGGTAAAACTGCTAAAATAACTAGATATACTTATACAAAAATTAAGTCAAGAAGGTATTCTATGTCAGAATTTCTATTTACTTCCGAATCTGTTTCAGAAGGTCATCCAGATAAAATTGCCGATCAGATATCTGATGCTGTACTTGATGCAATTTTAAAACAAGATCCAAAAGCACGTGTTGCTTGCGAAACATATGTAAAAACAGGTATGGCTTTAGTTGGTGGTGAAATCACTACTTCAGCTTGGGTAGACATCGAAGAATTAACTCGAAAAACAATTAATGATATTGGATATACCAGTTCAGAAATGGGATTTGACGCAAATTCATGTGCTGTGCTTAATGCTATTGGTAAACAATCTCCGGATATCAATCAAGGAGTTGATCGAAACGATCCTCTAGAGCAAGGTGCTGGTGACCAAGGTATTATGTTTGGTTATGCTACAAATGAAATGCCAAATCTAATGCCTGCTGCTATAAGCTACGCTCATGACTTAATGCGCCGCCAAGCAGAAGTTAGAAAAAATGGTACACTTCCTTGGTTAAGACCTGATGCAAAAAGCCAAGTCACATTAATTTACCAAGACGGTCAGATAAAAGGTGTTGATACAATCGTTCTATCAACTCAGCATTCAGAAGGTATTGAGCAAAAAGCATTACATGAAGCCGTCATGGAAGAAATCATTAAACCAACATTGCCAGCCGAATGGTTAACACCTAGAACAAAATACTTTATTAATCCAACTGGACGTTTTGTTATTGGTGGCCCTATGGGAGACTGTGGATTAACTGGACGCAAAATCATTGTCGATACGTACGGTGGAGCAGCTCATCATGGTGGTGGTGCCTTTTCTGGAAAAGATCCTTCAAAAGTTGACCGCTCAGCAGCTTATGCCGCACGCTATGTTGCAAAGAATATTGTTGCTGCAGGACTTGCTGACAGATGTGAATTACAAATATCTTATGCAATTGGTATTGCCAATCCTACATCAATCTATGTCAATACTTTCGGCACAGAAAAAATCCATCACGATAAAATTGTATCGCTTATTAAAGAATTCTTTGATTTAAGACCTTATGGATTGATCCAAATGCTTGAGCTAATTCAACCGATCTATCAACAAACTGCAAGTTACGGTCATTTTGGTCGAGATATATTCCCTTGGGAAAAAACTGATAAAGCGGCACTACTACGTGATGCAGCAGGACTATAAACGCATACCAATTTATTTACATAATCAAACTATGGCTTGTTTAAGAACTCACTTAATGCAAGCCAATCAACGTCTACATTCCCAATATAAAGAGCCTAAGATCATTTATAAACCCAAAGGCAGTATTGCTGGTAGTGCCTTTTTAACACGTTGGGAAATTCAACTTAATTCGATTATGTTGCTAGATAATGGTACTCAATTTATTGAGGAAGTTGTGCCTCACGAATTAGCACATCTCATTGTCTTTAAAGAGTTTGGCAAAGTAAAACCACATGGTAAAGAATGGCAATATATTATGTCAGAAATATTAGGAAAAATCCCTGCAACAACTCACCGTTTTCCTATTCAACGCAATACTTATTTATACTACTGTAGTTGTCAACAACATCAATTAACCTCAATAAGACACAACAAAATTCAAAATAATAAAACTAGTTATTTATGTCGTAAATGCGGTACTATACTCAAACTTAAAAGTGCCATTTAGTACTAAGATATTATATGTGTAAGTTAGATTTTCATTTTTACAAAAGTTCGTTATTAATTCTCACTCTTGGCATTATCCTATATATTACGGGAAATTGGTTTATACCTTTATACAATGGAATGACGGTTGTAGTGATTGAACATATTCAATCTCTCTTCTTATTATTTATGTGCTGTTATACCTATTATTATGCAAAACGAGGATCTGAACATTCTGAGCTTTATAGATTTTGGATTTGGACAATTTTCTGGTGGTTTATGCTTTTTGGTCGAGGAATTAGTTGGGGAAGAGACTTTTTCCCTGAGGTACCTCGTTTCTATTATAAAATCATTGCTAGTATATTAATAGCGATCCCAATACTAAGTATATTTTTACCCACGATTCGCCGAGAAATTGCTCGTCGCTACAAATACGAAAAAATACCATTTTGGCATATATTCTTTGCTTTTTTATTCTTAGGTATAGCTGATATTGCTGAACATCGCCGTATTGGACATGAATTTCTAGTTATAACAAAAGAGCGAAAAGATCTCATTGAAGAATTAATGGAAATTCCTTGTCTTCTTTGTTTATCCTTAATAACCTTTTATATGCAAAAAAATGAAAAAAAGAGAGTAGATTCCCTATGCTAAGCTACCGCCACAGTTACCATGCAGGAAATCATGCAGATGTATTAAAACATATTGTTTTAACGTTATGTATTGAATCATTAAAGGAAAAAGAAAAGCCTTTTTTATATTTAGATACACACTCGGGGGCTGGACGATATCTATTAAGAAGTGAGCATGCAGAAAAAACGGGGGAATATTTATCTGGAATTAATTTACTATGGCAACAATCTAATATTCCTGAATTGCTTAATACATATATATCGGTACTAAGACGCTATAATCCTTTTGAGGAAATGAAATATTATCCTGGTTCACCATTAATTGCGAAGCAATTATTACGTGAACAAGACAAGCTCAACCTTACAGAGTTACACCCAACTGATTACCCTTTATTAAAACAAGAATTTAGTAAAGATAAACGAACAAAAGTTTTACGTGAAGATGGATTTTCCCAATTAAAATCAAAGTTACCTCCACTATCTCGTCGTGGAATAATATTGATTGATCCTTCTTATGAAATTAAAGACGATTATCAAAAAATCCCTACAGCATTATTTGAAGCATATAAACGTTTTGCAACAGGTGTTTACTTAATTTGGTATCCTGTGGTATCTCGTACACAAACTCAAAAAATGATTGATAATATTGTTAACTTAGGCATAAAACGAATTTCACAATTTGAGCTGGCAATAAAGCCTGATAATAACCAAAAAGGCATGACAGCATCAGGGATGATAGTAATTAACCCACCATGGAAATTACACGAACAAATGCATACAATTTTGCCATGGCTAAAAACAACACTAGACGTTGGAAAAACAGGAAATTTCATCATTAGAGAGCTAAATGGAGTTGATCCTTTATATTAACCATAAGTATCCAATGCGTTAATTTCTTGAAAAATTTCCCCATCGTAAGTAACGATGGGAAGTCATTTTTAATGATGATCAATAAAAATAAATTTTAAAGCAAATAGTAAAGCAAAAATTATTACACAAAGATTTAATTGTTTAAATTTGCCAGTAAAGGTTTTTAACACTACATAAGAGATAAAACCTAGTGCAACCCCTTCAGTAATTGCAAAGGCAAATGGCATCATAATTGCTGTAATAAAAGCTGGTGTTGCTTCGGTTAAATCAGACCAGTTAACTTTAACTAAGCTTGAAACCATTAAAATTCCAACAAAAATAAGCGCGCCTGATGTTGCATAAGTAGGTACTAAATGCGCTAGTGGTGATAAAAATGTCACTATTAAAAATAATATACCTACAACAACCGCAGTTAACCCCGTACGTCCACCGACTGAAATACCTGCAGAACTTTCGATATAGGTTAATACTGATGATGTACCAAATAATCCACCTAAAGAAGAGCTAAAGCTATCAATTAATAGTGCTTGACGCATTTTGGGGAATCGACCTTTTTCGTCACTAATGCCTGCTTTATCTGTTAGTGCTAAAATAGTGCCTGATGAGTCGAATAAGCTGACAATCATTATTGAAAAAATAACGCCCATGATACCGATATTAAGCGAACCTGCTAAATCTACATGACCAACAACGCTAGTTACACTTGGTGGCATAGATATAATACCTTGGTAAGTGATATTTGGATCGAGCCATAGTGCTAATAAAGTTACAACTAAAATTGAAATTAATACTGCTGCATGAAAGTTACGAGCCGCTAAAATGACAATGATGAAAAAACCTAGTGATCCTAATAGGACTTTAAGCGATAAGATATTCCCCATAGTTAATAGTGTGGAAGGAGAAGCGACTACAATGCCCATATTTTGAAATCCCATAAAAGCAATAAATAGTCCAATACCTGCACTAATACCTACACGTAAGCATTGTGGAATGTGTTCAATTAACCAGTGACGAACTTTAAATAGTGATAACGCAAAAAAGACTAATGACCCCCAAAATATGGCTCCCATACCGACTTGCCAAGAGTAGCCCATTGCACCACAGACGCCATAAGCAAAGAAGACGTTCAGCCCCATTGCCGGTGCAAGTGCTATTGGTAAGTTAGCAAATAAGCCCATTAAAATCGTTGCCAATGCAGTAATTACACAAGTTAGTACAAACACCGCAGATTTATCCATGCCAGTTGCAGATAGAATCGATGGATTAACAAAGATGATATAGACCATTGTTAAAAAGGTAGTACAACCAGCGATAATTTCAGTACCGATAGTTGTTTTTTTCTCTTTCAATTGAAAGGTTTTTTCGAATATTGACTTCATAAGTTTAGGCCTAATTTAGATTGATAAGTAAGAGTAAAAGTTTATAAACAGTTTTACCTATTTTTTACTAAAGGGGAAAAATAAAAAAGATGAGGAGTATTTACTCCGCACCTTCAAATAAACAAAAATTTTTCAGCGTCAATTATTGCTAGTTATTTATTTTGGTCAAGCGTTATTCTAGTTATTTCTCTTTGCTGTATTATAATGCTACAGAATCAGGTTTATTTAACGTAATTTTTACTTTAAGAATTCTATGACTTTCTATTTCAGCTACTTCAAATAAATAATCGCCAATTTGCAAGGTTTCACCAACATTGAGTAAATGTTGAGCTTTTTCCATTAATAGCCCCGCTAGGGTATGATATTCACGTTTATCATCGATCGGTATTGGTACAAAACGGACTAGCTCTTCAACTGGAATATAACCATTAGCAATCCAGCTATTATCATCTAGACATTGAATATCATGTTTAGCATCAATTTCCTCTTCTTCTGTTGGAAAATCACCAGCAATGGTTTCGATAATATCAGTTACCGAGACAACCCCTTGCATTGAACCAAATTCATCAACCACAAAAGCAAAATGAGTTTTGGCCTTTTTAAATTGTTCTAATGCAACCAGTAACGATACAGTTTCTGGAAAGATTAAAGGTTGTTTGATTAGTGAGTGTATATCGATCGGTGCTTTGCTTTGTAGTACATCTTTTAAAAGGTCATTAACTTGGATAATGCCTAAAGGCTCATCAATTGAGTCATTATCAGTGACAACTAAACGAGAATGAGGATTATCAAAGATTTCTTTTATTATAACATCACGATCGTCATTAATATTGACCATATCAACATCAAGTCGAGATGTCATAATGCTACTGACCGAACGCTGTGCAAGTCCAAGTACTCGTTCAACCATGCTGAGTTCTTGATGATTAAACACTGATACTTTTTTATTAGCATCAGATACGATATCAATATTATGAGTATCGGGATCTTCCTCAGCATCACCTTTTAGTAGATGTAAAATAGCTTCGGCAGTACGTTCTCGTAACGGTTTTTTATTTAATGCTTTACGGCGATTTAGTATGGCTAATTGATTAAAAAATTCAATCATGATTGAGAAACCGATCGCCGCATATAAGTAACCTTTTGGGATAATAAAATCAAAACCTTCGGCAACAAGGCTAAATCCTATCATTAATAAGAAGCTCAAACATAGGATCACAATGGTTGGATGGGCGTTGACAAAATTAGCCAATGGTTTGCTTGCAACCATCATAATACCTATTGCTATACAAACGGCAATAATCATCACTGGGATATGTTCGACCATTCCAACAGCTGTAATAACTGAATCAAGCGAGAACACTGCATCAAGTACAACTATCTGAGCAACGACAGTCCAGAAGTGGGATGTCTTTTTAGGTTTACCATCCTCATTTGATGTGCCTTCAAGGCGTTCATTGAGCTCCATGGTAGCTTTAAATAGCAAGAATATACCACCAATTAGCATAATTAGTTGTCGGGCATTAAAACTGATCTCGGATATCGAAAATAGCGGTGTAGTGAGTGTGACTAACCAACCCGTAAACATTAATAATAAAATTCGAGTGATTAATGCAAAAGCAAGACCGGTAACGCGGGCTTTATCTCGTTGTTGGGGTGGAAGTTTCTCGGCAAGAATGGCTATAAAAACAATGTTATCAATACCAAGGACGATTTCAAGTACAACCAGAGTGGATAAGCCAATCCAGATTGTAGGATCCATGATCCATTCCATATGTCAGGTGATTACCTCTAATAAATACAGCACATGCTGCGTTGTAATTCTGTCTGTAATTGAGCAAATAATCAATAAAATATTTATAAAAATTGCATATCCTGTTAAAAACTTTCAGGTAACTATGTGTTTCAGTATAAATTTAGCTTTTCCAAAATGTTGGTGTGAATAAAACTAGTAAGGTAAATATTTCTAATCGCCCAAATAACATGTCAACCACCATTACCCATTTTACTATATCACTGACACTAGCAAAATTATCACTTACACTACCAAGACCAACCCCTAAATTGTTAAGTGATGATGCTACTATGTAAAAAGAGTCAGTGGCATCAATGCCTGTTGCCATAATAATAAATAAGCTAACTAAAAAGACCAACGTATATGCAGAAAAGAATCCCCAAATCGCTTCGATTATGCGTTCAGAAACCACGCGATTATTTAATTTTAAAGTATAAATAGCGTTAGGATGAATAAGGCGCTTTAGTTCACGTGAGCCTTGCATAAACAAAATTAACACACGAACCACTTTTAAACCGCCACCCGTTGATCCCGCACAACCACCAATAAATGAAGCGCACAATAAAAAGATTGGTAATGATGATGGCCATGTGTTGATATCATCGACACTAAAGCCTGCTGTTGATGATATGGATACCACTTGTAAAATAATTTTATCAATGCTCAGGCGGTGTGGTTTATAGAAATAAATAACAATTGTGCAGATAGCAACTAGTATCAGTAGAATAAATATAAATATTCTGAACTCTTGATCACGCCAGTACTCTTTAATCGAAAAGCCACTTAGTGCGGCAAAATGGAGCGCAAAATTACAGCCGGATAAAATCAAAAAGAGGGTGACGATGTAATTGATTACCGGACTATTAAAATAGGCTAAATTATCATCATGGGTTGAAAACCCTCCCATTGATATTGTAGAGAAACTATGTGACACAGCATCAAATACATTCATACCAGCCAGCCAGAGACAAATAGCACAAAGCGTTGTTAGCAAAATATAAATTGACCAAAGTGTTTTAGCTGTTTCAGCAATACGTGGACGCATTTTACTGTCTTTTTGCGGACCGGGAATTTCGGCACGATAAAGTTGCATTCCCCCTACCCCCAGTAATGGTAAGATAGCAACAGCTAGCACGATAATCCCCATCCCTCCAAGCCATTGCAATAATTGGCGATAGAAAAGTAAAGCTTTAGGTAGATGATCTAACTTAACAATTGTGGTGGCACCTGTTGTGGTTAAGCTTGAAAATGATTCAAAAAATGCAGTATTTAAATTTAAATTAATATGTGTATCAAAAATAAAAGGAAAAGCGCCAATTGATCCTAGAACAACCCAAAATAGTACGACGATAAAAAAGCCTTCACGTGTGCTCAGCTCGTGGCGATGATTACGATTAGGAAACCATAGTGCAATTCCTAAAATTAAGGCAACAAAAAAAGAGCGAACAAAAATTGCACCAGCCCCATCGCGATAGATTAATGCAACAAGTGCTGGTAATAACATGAATATCGATAATAGGGATACTAATAAACCGATAATTCGTAAAATTGATCGCCAATGCATCATGATGATAGTCTCTACTTAAATCCACGTGATGCTTTGATAAGATCATAGGCCGCTTGAATCTCTTGTGCACGTTTTTTGGCGGCTTCAAGCATCTCTTTCGGTAAGCCTTTCGATACTAACTTATCAGGATGATGCTCATTCATTAATTTACGATAAGCTCTTTTTATTTCTGAGATTTCAGCTGTAGCTGCAACACCTAAAATTTTGTAAGCATTTTGTAGGTCGGATTGTGGTGAGCGACCTTGATAATTTCCATAATTATTACTGCGTTGGTATTGGTCTCGTTGTCCGTATTGGTTACTATAGCCATTTTGACGGAAGTGATAACTTCCCATCATCATTTGGATATATATTGCCATTTGTTGACGTGGAATATTAAATTCTTCAGCCACAATAAATAAAATTTGTTGTTCTTTTTCGTCTAAAACGCCATCAACTAATGCGGCTTGGATCAATTGCTCACAAAAAATATTTAACACATTACGTCGAAAACGATATTGTGCGTATAGCTCAGCCAAACGAGATCTTAGTGGGTAGTCACTTGCTTTACCATTATTAAATGAATCTTGTGCTAGTTTTCGGCCGTTTCGGTCAAGTTGTAATCTATCCATAAATTGACTGGCAAGATTAATATCATCTTGTGTAACGACCCCTTTAGCTTTACTTAAGTGACCTAGAACTTCAAAAACAACAGTTAAATAAAGTGTTGGATTTGCTTGTGTTCTTTGTTCGGTCAATTTATTACAAAACATGCGGTAAAGCATTGGCCCAACAAAAAGCCCAAGAATAAATCCCCATCCTGTTTTTAATACAGTGCTCAAAACAAAGCCTGCAATTATTGCCCAGATAAAAGACATATTATTCGTTCACCTCTATTTTATCTATCTTTTGTAAACCTCTCGGTAATGGTGTACCTTTTCGTGCTCGCTCTGCCTTAAATTTTTGTAAATCAGCAGGATATAATGTAAGTTTGCGTTTACCAACATATAACGTTATTGAAGTGTCTTGTGTAATTAATAGAGTATAAGTAAGGCAGTCATCAGCACCTGAAAGTGATACTATTTTATTTCCTTTACCTTTAGCAAGTTCAGGTAAATCTTTTACAGGAAATATGAGCATTCGACCTGCTTTGGTGATTGATAGTAGTAAACTATCTTCAGATGTGATTTCAATTGGTGGCAATATTTTAGATTCTTTAGGCAAATTAATAATTGCTTTACCATTACGATTGCGAGCAATCAAATCACTAAATTTACCAATAAATCCATAACCAGCACTTGAAGCAAGTAATAATTTTTGATCATCATTTTGAGACATGAGCACATGTTCAACTGTTGCACCAGCGGGTAGTGCTAATTTACCAGTTAATGGTTCGCCTTGACTTCGTGCTGATGGTAACGTGTTTGGTTCTATAGCATAACTACGTCCCGTTGAATCGATGAAAATAACAGGTTGATTACTTTTGCCTTTGGCGGCAGCTTTAAAACTATCACCAGATTTATAACTTAAACCAGCAGGATCAATATCATGACCTTTTGCTGTTCTTACCCAACCCATTTCAGATAAAACGACAGTAACAGGTTCAGATGGTGTTAACTCTTGTTCACTAATAGCTTTAGCTTCACTGCGCTCAACAATTGGAGAACGACGGTCATCGCCATATTTTTCAGCATCCTCTTTTAGCTCTTTTTTAATTAAATTACTCAATTTTTTAGGCGAAGCTAACAAAGCTTGCAGATGATCACGCTCTTTTGCAAGCTCACTTTGTTCGCCTTTAATGCGCATCTCTTCAAGTTTGGCTAAGTGGCGAAGTTTTAACTCTAAAATCGCTTCGGCTTGAATTTCAGTTAAGGCAAAACGATTAATTAATTCTTGTTTAGGTTCATCTTCGTGACGAATAATTTCGATAACTTCATCAATATTTAAAAAAGCAATTAATAAGCCATCGAGAATATGGAGTCGTTTTAATATTTTATCTAAACGGTAATTTAAACGTCGAGTGACGGTATTTTTTCGATACTCTAACCATTCAGTAAGAATTTCAACTAAGCCTTTTACTGATGGGCGATTATCAAGCCCAATCATATTCATATTAACCCGATAACTTTTTTCGAGATCGGTTGTGGCAAATAGATGATTCATCACTTGCTCTAAATCTACTCGATTTGAACGTGGCACAATGACCAGACGAGTTGGATTTTCGTGATCAGACTCATCACGTAAATCTTCAATTAAAGGTAGTTTTTTGGCTCGCATCTGAGAAGCTATTTGTTCTAAGATTTTAGCACCCGAAACTTGATGAGGCAGATCTGTAATTACAATATCACCTTCTTCTTTCTTCCAGACAGCACGCATACGGATTGAACCACGACCCGTTTTATAGATTTTCGCTATGTCTTCTGGTGAAGTAATAATTTCAGCTTCTGTTGGGAAATCGGGGCCTTGTATGTGAGCCATTACTTCGTTTAGCGTCGCATTGGGGTTATCAGCAAGCATAATTGCCGCATTCGCGACTTCACGAAGGTTATGAGGCGGTATATCAGTTGCCATGCCGACCGCGATACCTGTTGTACCATTTAATAAAATGTTGGGTAATCTAGCCGGTAACATTTTAGGTTCTTGTAAAGTACCATCAAAGTTAGGCGTATAATCAACCGTTCCTTGTCCTAGTTCACCTAATAGTAGTTCGGCATATTTTGACAAACGTGATTCAGTGTAACGCATAGCGGCGAATGATTTAGGATCATCAGGAGCCCCCCAGTTACCTTGCCCATCAACTAATGGATAGCGATATGAAAATGGTTGCGCCATGAGCACCATCGCTTCATAACAGGCACTATCACCATGAGGATGATATTTACCAAGCACATCCCCGACGGTACGCGCAGATTTTTTAAATTTGGCTTGTGCGTTAAGTCCTAATTCAGACATAGCATAAACAATGCGTCGTTGCACTGGTTTTAAGCCATCTCCAATAAATGGCAAGGCACGATCCATAATGACATACATTGAGTAGTTTAAATAGGCACTTTCGGTAAAAGTGCGTAACGACTGGATTTCTACTCCGTCATGAGTTATCTCACTCATTATTGTTCCTCTAAATCATTCTGTTTGTTAGACATCAAGTTCAACTTGATCGCCTTTTTCTTGTAACCATTCGCGGCGATCTTCTGAGCGTTTTTTAGCAAGTAGCATATCCATTAATGCCATCGTTTGCTCAGCATCATCAAGCGAAAGCTGTACTAAACGACGCGTATTGGGATCCATTGTTGTTTCGCGTAGTTGTAGTGGATTCATTTCACCTAGACCTTTAAAGCGCTGCACATTGGGCTTGCCTTTTTTACGTTTAAGCTGTTCTAAAATGCCTTCTTTTTCTTCTTCATCTAAGGCGTAATGAACTTCTTTTCCTAAATCGATGCGGTAAAGCGGCGGCATAGCAACAAAGACATGCCCATGTTCAACCATCGTACGAAAGTGCCGAACAAATAAAGCACAAAGTAATGTTGCAATATGTAGTCCATCTGAGTCAGCATCGGCTAAAATACAGATTTTACCATAACGTAATTGGCTTAAATCATCGCTATCTGGATCGATACCGATAGCAACAGAAATATCATGGATTTCTTGTGAGCCGAGTACTTCATCGGACGAGACTTCCCATGTATTTAAGATTTTGCCTTTAAGAGGCATAATGGCTTGATATTCACGATCTCGCGCTTGTTTAGCCGAACCTCCCGCAGAATCGCCTTCCACTAAAAATAGTTCAGTACGACTTAAGTCTTGTGATGAGCAATCAGCCAATTTGCCTGGTAATGCTGGACCACTGGTTAATTTCTTTCGAATGACTTTTTTGGACGCTTTTAAGCGTTTTTGTGCACATAAAATTACCATTTCAGCTAGTAATTCGGCTATTTGTACATTATGATTCAACCAAAGACTAAACGCATCTTTCACAATAGCCGAAACAAATGCCGCACTTTGGCGCGATGATAAACGTTCTTTAGTTTGACCCGCAAACTGAGGCTCTTGCATTTTGACTGAAATAACATAGGCACAGCGTTCCCATATATCATCGGCGGTTAATTTTAATCCTCGTGGTAACAAATTGCGAAACTCACAAAACTCACGCATTGCGTCTAATAATCCTTGACGTAAACCATTAACATGGGTGCCACCTTGTACGGTTGGGATTAAGTTAACGTAACTTTCAGTTAATAATTCTCCACCTTCTGGCATCCAAAGCAGTGCCCATTCTACAGCTTCTGTTTCGCCAGTATGATTACCTGTAAAAGGCGTTTCAGGTAAAAGAGAGTAACCGCTGACAGATTCCATTAGATAATCTTTTAGGCCATCTTCATAACACCAACGTTGTTCGGTATTATTGATTTCATCTTTAAAAATAATTTCAAGGCCAGGGCAAAGTACCGCTTTAGCTTTTAGTAGATGTGATAAGCGTGGGACAGAAAATCTAGGCGAATCAAAATATTTTTCGTCAGGCCAAAAATGAACTTTGGTACCTGTATTACGACGACCACAAGTGCCCGTAATATGCAGATCTTCAACTTTATTACCGTTTTCAAAAGCTATTTCGTACACTTGTCCATCACGATGAACTGTAACTTCAACACGTTTTGATAATGCATTGACTACCGAAATACCTACACCGTGTAAACCACCTGAAAATTGGTAATTTTTGTTCGAGAACTTTCCGCCAGCATGTAAACGACAAAGCAATAATTCAATCGCTGGTACACCTTCTTCAGGGTGAATATCAACCGGCATTCCTCGCCCATCGTCGATAACTTCTAGTGAATTATCTTGAAAAAGGGTAACCTTAACTTTACGAGCATGACCTGCGATAGCTTCATCAACACTGTTATCAATGACTTCTTGCCCTAAATGGTTTGGTCGGCTTGTGTCAGTGTACATTCCTGGCCGATGACGAACTGGATCAAGGCCTTTTAATACTTCAATATCAACGGCATTATAAGTAGATTGTGACATAGTTTTTCTATTTATTCGAATAAATGACGGCTATTATACCAATCTTTGTTTAATAAGACCAAGGTCAATGGTGAAGGGGCTTGATTTGCAATGCTAAACTGTATTTATCATAATAAATTAATCATAATGATTAAGATGGAAACTTATTGAGAGTAAATCGTTGGCACTGCCCTTTAATTGATTTTTATACCTAAAATCTCTATGTGCAAATAAATTCATAATGTATTTTTAATTGTGAATTACGGTTGATAATTTAATACCTAGAGCAAGTGTTGTATTTATTTTTCGTTTTACATTGTCAATATAGTCTATAACAAAATCAACACTCTTAACAAATCTTAACAAATATTAATAAAAGTTAATGTTTTTTATCTTTAAATAAAATTATTTTTTGTTTAAAATTAAAGCAACGCCCTCTTTATGGGCGATATTTTACACATTAATACTACAGAAACACCATTAATTAATGGTCAATAATAACTCAACTATTTAATTTTTTAAAATAATCATAAGTTCACAAAATAGAATAGGTAATGGTATAATGTCGATTAATCATACTTTTCAACAACCAAAAAATTTAATTTCTCTAAGATCATTGCTTTTTAATTGTCAGTCACAGCTATTTTATACTCCATGTAAACGCTTTCTCTCATTTCTAAAATTTTTTTCTTTACGTTTAACTCTATTTACTTGCATTTATCTTCTTTTACCTGCTAATAACTCAATCGCTTTATCAGCAACGACCAATAAAGTAATACAGGGTAGTGCACCATATTTAACGTTTGATGGTGGAATTACGAAACACGAGAGTTTAGTAGAATTTTTAGGCATAACGTTATCAAATAATAAAAGCTATATTCCACAAGGTACAAGTAAGGTTTTATATCCTAGTGGTGTAATAGATATTTCAAGTGAAATCAAACCTATTGAGTTACCGAATAAAGCTGACACGTTTGAGAGTGTGCAAACAATTGTACCTGTAGCAAGCTACCCACGTATTGATCTAACTGACTTGGTTGGAGAGCCGTTTAATTATTTGAAAGACGATGATGGTGATAAACCTATAAGCGTAACAGGTAGCATCACGATTAAGTGGCAAAATAGAAAAGGCGAAGATATTACTGATGAGGTTAAAGCATATTCAAACAAGTTATTAAATATTTGTGACGCACCGTATAAAATCACATTATCTGCAACGAATGGCAATGTATCAACTCAGTATGGAATCCCCTACAAGAGTCATCTTTTTGGTGCAAGTCATAGCTTCTATATTAAGCCCAAAATAGATAATCCAATTGTTTGTTTTGTTCAACCAAATTTATACAAGCAAGCTGATGATGAATTAGCAACTGATTGGGTTAAAAATAGAGGGTTTAAGGTACAGCCATTTACTAGACCAACTAACAACTTTCCAACAACGGGGGCAAATAAATTGTTTTTTTACTTATTGTTGGGTGGGATAACCCCAGAGCAAGTTATTGCAGTCAATGGTAAAACAGTGAGAGGGACAGGAACAGGTGTAATATTGAAATTAAGTGCAGCAACTACCCAGAATTGGGATGGGCGGTATCCTAATATAGATAAGGCATTAAAGATAGAATTAATTGGACCAAATCAGTTATCGTTAAATACAAATTTTACGCCATCAGAATTTAAGTTGTATTCTGATAGTATTGGTGGTCATTTACTTTATAACTTTAAAATAGAGCGTTGGTATATAGCTCGACCGGGAGGAGTAGATTACACTAATGCCAAAAAATTTTGTCGTGACTTAGGTAATGGCTATCGAGTACCGGATATTAATGACTATACCAACGCAATGAGATCAGATACTAATTTTAACTGGACAGTCGGTATTCCAGGAAGAAATGTTAACCATTATCAAAGGCGTTTGAGTTACCGAAATGGTAGTCGCTGGATTGGAGGGATATTTAACGAGTGGGGGTTCACCTTTAGAGGCATCAACAACTATCCCGGTACCGACTGGGATAACTACAACTATTGGGCATTCCAGTCAAGAGATAACCATCAATACAACGTCGACTCGTACAACGGTTTTATCAACTACAACTACCCGTCCAACGCCAACGGTAGGGCGGCATGTGTGAAACCCTAAACAACATGTGCTAGATGTCGTTATTAAACGAAATCAACGAATGTAATGTAGATAATCCCAACTTTTGTGGAAATACACTGATTTGTCTAAATTTTATAGTTAAAATAACCCGTTAAAAACTCATAAAGCGTTTTCCTCGAAATCGCTTTATGGGATTTAATCTTATTATAATTCTAACAGCTATCTATTTAATCATCATTTCATTCGATTCTTATTAATTTAAACAGTTTTCGTTTTTAGTTTGTTTATTTCTTTTTTAGTATTATTATCAACAAATCCCATATTTATATCAGGGAATAATGTGAGTAAACTACAAAATAAAATAACCCGACGTAATTTTTTACAAAAATCATTAACTATAGCAGGTGTATCTGTACTAACGAATAATATACAATTGCCTTTTGTCTATGCAGAGCCAAACACCAATGCTAGAAGTAAGATAATCCTTACTAATTCCACAGATGAAGAAAAGATTGTTTATAGTGCTTGTTTAGTAAACTGTGGTAGCCGTTGTCCTTTAAAAGTTCATGTCAAAAACGATATTATTACTAAAATATCATCAGAAGATGGGATTAATGATTCCGTTTTTGGCTTGCATCAAATTCGCCCTTGTCTTCGTGGTAGATCTGTTCGTTGGCGAACTTATGATCCTGAACGTTTAAAGTATCCTATGCTACGCATTGGTAAACGTGGTGAAGGTAAATTTAAACGAATTTCATGGGATCAAGCCATTAGTCTACTAGCCAATAAACTTAAATATACCATTAATCAGTATGGCAATGAGGCAATTTATTACCAATATGGTTCAGGTACAACAGGAGCTAATCTTTCTGGGCGTAATGCATGTAAGCGTTTTTTAAGTACAATTGGTGGTTTTTTAAATTATCATGGCGATTATTCGAGTGGGCAAATTTCAGCTATTCGCCCTTATATTTTTGGTAATGCTAAGGATTCTTTACTTGATCAGATAAAGCACTCTGATTTAGTTGTGATGTTTGGACATAACATTGCCGAGACCCGAATGTCGGGTGGAGGGCAAGTTACAGAGCTTTTTCATGCATTAGAACAAAGTAATGCACGGATGATTATAATTGATCCCCGTCGCAGCGAAAGTGTGGTGGCGTATAACGCTGAGTGGATCCCGATTATTCCCGGTACCGATGCTGCGTTAGTTGCTGCTATTGGTTATGCTTTACTTGAAGAAGATCGTATTGACGATGCAATGCTCAATCAATATTGTGTCGGTTGGAACACTGACTCATTGCCTGACAGTGCACCACCTTTTAGTGATTTTAAATCTTATATTCTCGGATTGGGTAACGATAGAACGCCTAAAACTCCAGAATGGGCAGCGAAAAAGACAGGTATTCCTGCGGCACAAATTCGTAAGCTAGCACTGGATATTGTTAATGCTAAAGCTGCATGGATTTCTCAAGGTTATGGTGTACAGCGCTGGCAAAATGGCGAACATACCGCACGTGCGATTATGATGCTACCTATTATTACAGGACAATTTGGTAAACCTGGTACCAATATTGGGACGTGGGGAGGGAGTGTTATTTATCCTATACCTAGTTTTAACCTTCCAAATCCTGTTAAAACCAGTATTCCTTTCTTTCTATGGACGAAGGCAATTGAAGATGGGCCAAGTATGACAGCTAGAAATTCTTATCTTAAAGGTAAGGAGAAGTTGGATGTAGGTATTAAATTTATCTGGAATTATGCTGGTAATGTAATTGGCAATCAACATTCAGATCTAAATCGTACTCACCAAATTTTACAAGATGAATCAAAATGTGAATTTATTCTTGTTTGGGATACGCATATGACTGCATCAGCCAAATACGCTGATTTATTGCTGCCTGATGTTTCATCAGTTGAAAATAATGATTTGATTAATAACTCTTATTCATCTGGTGCGTATAGTTATTTAATTCGTATGCAACGTACAATTAATCCGCTTTGGGAAAACCGTGCAGCTTATGATGTATTAACCGATCTTTCTGAAAAGCTAGGCGTAAAAGATAAATTTACTGAAGGTCGTTCTCAAGATGAATGGATAGAATATTGTTATGAGCAATTGCGAAAAAATGAACCTAATTTACCTCCTTTTGCTGATACCGATGGTATGGGAGTAATTGAGCGTAGGCTTGCCGATAGTGATAAACAAATTGGTTTAAAAGCTTTTAGAGATGATCCTATTAAAAACCCATTAAACACGCCGTCGGGAAAAATAGAAATCTATTCAGAGGCATTAGCTAATATTGCCAACAAATGGGAGCTTGATGCCGAAGATGTTCTGTACCCAATTCCAGCATATTTGCCTGCTATCGAAGGGAGCGAAGATAAACCAAAACGTAAAAAATACCCGTTGCAACTTATTGGATTTCATACTAAAGGGCAATGCCATTCCTCTTATAGTAATTTGCCGCAATTGCGTGAAGCTGTTGCTAACAGCCTTTGGATTAATCCATTCGATGCCGAGCAAAGGCAGATTAAGCATGGGCAATTGGTCGAAGTTTATAACGATCGTGGTCGTTTGTATATTCCTGTTAAAGTTACGCCACGTATATTACCAGGAGTGATTGCGATTCCGCAAGGAATGTGGGCAAAAACCAATTCTATAGGGATTGATATTGGCGGATGTATTAATCGGTTAACATCATTGCGCCCAACAGTACTTGCAAAATCGAATCCACAGCATACCAATCTGGTTGAAGTTAAACCATTATCGGTTGCAGGATTAACATTGTAAATTAAAGAGTGGATAATAAAAATGCAATATGGATTTTATATTGATTCTTCAAAATGTACCGGTTGCAAAACCTGCCAACTCAGTTGTAAAGACGAGAAAGACAATGCTTTAGGTGTTCATTTTCGCCGTGTTTATGAATATGGTGGAGGTACTTGGCAGTTGGTTGATGGTATGTGGCAAAACGATACCTTTGCCTATTATTTATCTATCTCGTGTAATCATTGTGAAGAACCAACTTGTGTACAAGGTTGCCCAACAGGTGCGATGCATAAACGAAAGCAAGATGGTTTAGTGGTTGTTAATCAAGATATTTGTATTGGTTGTCGATATTGCGAAATGCGTTGTCCTTATGGAGCACCGCAATTTGATCATCAAAAAAAGGTCATGTCAAAATGTGATGGCTGTTATGAACGTGTAGCCGAAGGTTTAAAACCAGTATGCGTTGAATCTTGCCCTCAGCGTGCGTTAGATTTTGACGAAATTGAAAAACTACGTCACCGTTATGGTGATGAATGCAATATTGCACCACTACCAAGTTCACAGCTGACTAAACCTAATATTGTGATAAAACCACATGCACATGCTAAAGCATCTGGTGATACCTTAGGTAAAGTACTTAATCCTGAGGAGGTATGAGTTATATGCATGAATTACCATTGGTATTTTTTACGGTACTCGGTCAATTATCTGCTGGGATGGTGTTGATTGGTGGCATATCATCTTTAAGCCATTATTCATACAGTTTAATTAAGATAAATAAAATGAATATGGCGGCTCTGATTGTAATGGCTGTTGCAATGCTTATTGCTTCGCTACATTTAGGTCATCCTTTTCGGGCTCTTAATGTTATTTGGGGTATTGGTCGTTCGCCGATGAGCAATGAAATTTTTTCCTTTGGTCTCTTGTTTGGAATAACATTAGTATGTGTATTACTAACTTATTTTTCTTATCATAATGATGGTAAAAAATGGCTATTGGTCAACTCACTTTGTCAACGCATATATCAAATCCCCAATTTTTCTAAAATATTATCTTTATTGTTGATCTTTTTTAGTTTAATTTTTGTTTGGATGATTGCTCTTACTTATATGCTACCAACGGTTAAAACCTGGAATACCTATTACACAGCCATTCAGATGTATACCTCTATGCTAGTGTTAGGAGGAATTGTTGCAATAGTTTTTGGGATATATCGAATTGGCATAATTTCTTTCTTTATTGGAGTAATATCGATTCTGTTATTAAAAATTCCTTATATTAATTTAATAACCTCAGTATCACCTGAACTTACCCCAAAACAATATATTTGGATGTTAATTCAATGCCTATTATTAGTACTCGCACTTGTTTTAGTTATTGTAAATATTTATCGATCTAAGCAATCAACAATAATTTACTCTATTGCTTTTATTATTGTTTTAGTTGCCGAGTTATGTGGGAGAATTGCGTTTTATAATTTATGGACTATTCAAATGTAAAATTAATAACATTTTAATGTTTTTAATAACAATAAAAACATACTATACAACAGGGACTGTTGATTTTTTTAACAAAAAATAAACAGATATACTAGTGTCTTTCTATAAAAATAACGACTATCTTCTATAAATAATTAATACCAAGATCAAGCACTTATTGATAGCAAAAACTTGACATTATCTCCCCTGGGGTCTAGAATCTTGCGACCCAAAACTTATACACATAGGTTTTGGTCTACAGTTATTAATTACGTATCTAAAAAGCAATTTTAAATTTATTTTAATTAATCAGGAGCTTATTAATGGCAACAATTAATCAGCTGGTACGCAAACCAAGAGCACTAAAGGAAGCAAAAAGCAACGTTCCTGCCCTTGAAGCATGCCCGCAAAAACGCGGTGTTTGTACTCGTGTTTACACAACTACACCGAAAAAACCAAACTCAGCATTACGTAAAGTATGTCGTGTACGTTTAACCAATGGTTTTGAAGTTACTTCTTATATCGGTGGTGAAGGTCATAACCTACAAGAACATAGTGTAATTTTAATCCGTGGTGGTCGTGTTAAAGACTTACCAGGTGTTCGTTACCACACTGTTCGCGGTGCATTAGACTGCGCAGGTGTTAAAGATCGTAAACAAAGCCGTTCAAAATACGGTGTTAAACGACCTAAAGCTTAATGGAACTCCGTTAAGTAAGGCCAAACTATATAATTCCATTTAACTCATTTGAGTTTTGGGTAAACCTGAAAATTTATAACATATAAACGGAGTATTCCAATGCCACGTCGTCATGTTGTCGGTCAAAGAAAAATTCTTCCTGATCCGAAGTTCGGTTCAGAGTTACTGGCGAAATTTGTAAATATTTTAATGATAGATGGTAAAAAATCTATCGCAGAATCAATCGTATATTCAGCTCTTGATAAATTAGCTGAGCGTAGTGGAAAAGACCACTTAGCAGCTTTTGAAGTTGCATTAGATAACGTAAGACCAACTGTAGAAGTTAAGTCACGTCGCGTTGGTGGTTCTACATACCAAGTTCCTGTTGAAGTGCGTCCAGTTCGTCGTAATGCACTTGCAATGCGTTGGATTGTAGATGCTGCACGTAAACGTGGCGACAAATCAATGGCTTTACGCCTAGCGAATGAACTTATGGATGCTTTTGAAAACAAAGGTACCGCTGTGAAAAAACGCGAAGATGTTCATCGTATGGCTGAAGCTAATAGAGCGTTTGCACACTATCGTTGGTAATATTCGCACTTATAATTGTATAAGTGACTTGAATTTGGACTGATAGCCCTTATCTGCTATCGGTCACCAAAATGATGTTTTATTAAGCAAACGATTCTAAACAGAGGATTAATATGGCTCGTACAACCCCTATAGCACGCTACCGTAACATCGGTATCAGTGCACATATTGACGCAGGTAAAACAACAACGACTGAACGTATTTTGTTTTATACTGGCGTTAGTCACAAAATTGGTGAAGTTCATGATGGTGCAGCTACCATGGACTGGATGGAACAAGAACAAGAACGTGGTATTACTATCACATCTGCAGCAACAACAGCTTTCTGGTCTGGCATGGGTCAACAATTTGAACCACACCGTATCAACATCATCGACACCCCTGGACACGTTGACTTTACAATCGAAGTTGAACGTTCTATGCGTGTTCTTGATGGTGCAGTAATGGTTTACTGTGCGGTTGGTGGTGTGCAACCTCAATCAGAAACTGTATGGCGTCAAGCAAACAAATATAAAGTTCCACGTATTGCATTTGTCAACAAAATGGACCGTATGGGAGCTAACTTCTTACGTGTTGTTGATCAAATCAAAACTCGTTTAGCAGCGGTTCCAGTTCCTTTAGTTTTACCAATCGGTGCTGAAGAAGGATTTACTGGTGTTGTTGATTTACTTAAACGTAAAGCAATTAACTGGAATGATGCAGATCAAGGCGTAACATTTACTTATGAAGATGTGCCAGCTGACATGGTTGACCAGGTTGAAGAATGGCGTTCTTTCTTAATAGAAACTGCAGCTGAAGCAAGTGAAGAGTTGATGGAAAAATACCTTGGTGGTGAAGAGTTAACTGAGCAAGAAGTGAAAGCCGCATTGCGTGAGCGCGTACTTGCCAACGAAATCATCTTAGTAACTTGTGGTAGTGCCTTTAAAAACAAAGGTGTGCAATTCATGCTTGATGCTGTTATTGAATACTTACCAGCGCCAACTGATGTACCAGCAATCAAAGGTGAATTACCAAATGGTGAAGCTGCTGAACGTCACTCAAGTGATGATGAGCCATTCTCATCATTAGCGTTCAAAATTGCAACAGACCCATTTGTTGGTAACTTAACATTCTTCCGTGTTTACTCTGGTGTTGTTAACTCTGGTGATACTGTTCTTAACTCTGTGAAAGATAAGAAAGAACGTTTTGGTCGTATCGTTCAGATGCATGCTAACAAACGTGAAGAAATTAAAGAAGTTCGCGCAGGCGATATTGCTGCTGCAATTGGTCTTAAAGATGTCACAACTGGGGATACTCTTTGTGCTGAAAGTGCACCAATTATTCTTGAAAGAATGGAATTCCCTGAGCCGGTAATTTCGGTTGCTGTTGAACCAAAAACTAAAGCTGACCAAGAAAAAATGGGCCTTGCTTTAGGTCGACTAGCACAAGAAGACCCTTCATTCCGTGTTCACACTGATGAAGAATCTGGTCAAACTATTATTTCTGGTATGGGTGAACTTCACTTAGAAATCATCGTTGACCGTATGAAACGTGAATTTAAAGTGGAAGCAAATGTTGGTAAACCACAAGTTGCTTACCGTGAGACAATTCGCAATGAAGTAGAACAAGAAGGTAAATTTGTTCGTCAGTCTGGTGGTCGTGGTCAATACGGTCATGTATGGTTAAAAATCAAACCATTGGAAGCTGGTGGCGAAGGCTACAAATTCAACAACGAAATCGTTGGTGGTGTGGTTCCTAAAGAATACATCCCTGCGGTTGATAAAGGCTGTCAAGAACAAATGAAAAACGGTGTTCTTGCTGGTTACCCAATTGTTGATGTTGAAGTCACTATCTTTGATGGTTCTTACCATGATGTTGACTCATCAGAAATGGCATTTAAAATTGCTGGTTCAATGGCATTTAAAGATGGCTTCATGAAAGCTAAACCTGTGCTTTTAGAACCAATTATGAAAGTCGAAGTTGAAACTCCAGAAGATTATATGGGTGATGTTATCGGTGACTTAAACCGTCGTCGTGGTATGATCGAAGGAATGGAAGATACTGCAACAGGTAAAACTGTTAAAGCACAAGTTCCACTTTCAGAAATGTTTGGTTATGCAACAGACCTTCGTTCACAAACTCAAGGTCGTGCTTCTTACTCAATGGAGTTCTTGAAGTACAATGAAGCACCAACAAATATTGCAACCGCAATTATTGAAGCTCGTAAAGCGAAATAATTTTATCTAAATAAAGTAACACCTCCCTTAATCACTTAAGGGAAGTGATTTAATAAAGGAACATTAAGATGTCTAAAGAAAAATTTGAA
>NZ_FMWS01000010.1 GCF_900103255.1 Gilliamella bombi
ATAATTTAATGTTTGTAAAGATGGTAATTCAGCTAATCTTGCAATGGTTGAAAGCTCAATATTTGCATAGCATAACTCTAACTGCTTAACCTGATTTAAAAGCCCACGATCTAACCATTGGTTAAATAATGAATCCTCAATTGACCAGATAGATAGGTTATCGGCAAATATATCTTGTTTTGCCAATAAATCATCAAAGGTTTTAAAATCAAGACCTAAATCATCTCGAGGCACTAATAGTGAAACATAAGCATAATCATCCTCAATAATTGCACGACTGATCTGTTTTTGCTCGTTGAAATATAATTTTATGTTGCCTGAATGATCTGTTCCTGCATAATCTAAATAGCGTGATTCAATCCTTTTATATGCATTATTTTCCCATTCTAAATACCACTCTCGATCGCCAGTTGTTTCGGTAATATCAATATGCTTTTCTTCGTAACTTTTTATTCGACCTGTACCATCAGGATAATAACTGATATTTTTAACAAACCAACCATCAATACACAAATGTTCGACTTGTACAAAACCAAAACTATATTGATAACATAAACCTGTAAATGGTTTTCCTTGATAAGAATAACGGATGTCGTTCATTTCATAATCAAAATCACCG
>NZ_FMWS01000029.1 GCF_900103255.1 Gilliamella bombi
CCATAATGTCTTTATCTCAGTATCCGATGACTGTATTTCAATTTGTAACCAAGCCACCTTCACATCTTGACTCATTATATTAATTTTGGTCTTTGCATACGGTTTACCCACTGTCGTATCCGATGCAGCTTCTTTTTCCAGTAGTTTGACCTGTTTAGCTATACCCAAAAAGGCTTTATCTTCCTCTGGGATTTTACTCGCTTCTGCTTGCGTTTGAGTGATATAACTTGGTAAGTCTTCACAGGTGAAACATTCAACATGTAAATGAGGACAAAATTCGCTGTCATTTAAACTTTCACCTAATGGCAAGGTTTCAAGATTAGAATATTTGCTTTTGAGTATACCTTTATTTTGGTTATGACCAATATGACCCACTAAATCACCCGCTTTAATCGGAAAGGGCTTATCTAATACCACCACTTCGTTGTATTTTTTTCCTCTTACTACCTTTTCAAGGCAATCATACCAAACTATTTTCTTTTCTGTCGGTAACGGTAGTGTGGGTTTGCCATCTCTAACTACTTCAATTAACTCAACAAAACCTTTTTGATTGACATTCGATATCTTAACTTGTGTTCCCTTTGGTAGCATTGAGTAAATTTTTTTACCTTCTTTACCATTAATAAAGTCATTCCTGACTCTTAGGCCTTCAGATTTAGCTAAATTAGCGTTCAACTCTTTTTTTTGTTCTTCCGTCAATTCTTTAACGGTTTTACTACCCGGTATTTCAAATTCCGATGTTGTTACTGCTTTGCCGGTATACACCCAACCTAAAATATCGACTCCTGTTTCTGTTTTATCAGATTTGCGAGGTTTTAATTCAGGAATTGAGGAATACCCTTCGACAAAACTCGAAACAGCATACCATTCATATTTTTCATCATGCAAATCAAGATTTAAATTAACTTTTGTACCCTCTTGTAATACCGCTAATATCTCTGAGTTATTTTTTTCTGGGTTATTTTTTTCTGGGGGATCTTTTCGGATATTTAATCCATCTACAAAATTTAATTCTTTATGCTCTAGACGAACACGATAAATATCCTGCTCCCAAAATGCGGGGGTTGGTTCGTTAGAATTTTTATCGTAATAGTTTGTATCCGCTAAATGCATATACAAACTATAAAAATAAAGACGGTGTCCTGGCTGTTTTTCTTTGGCCGGCTCAGTCGTGTTGGGCGTAGTCTCTGACGTTGTTTCCGCTCCAGATGAAGTAGATGTGTCGGTCGCTGTCTCTGTATTTGTCTGAGGGGTTGTAGGGGGGGTAGGTGTTGTCGTATCGGTACTATTACTTGTACTCGGTGATTGTGCCTGATTAGTATCCGCTGCTGCCCCTTCTGTGTTGGTGTTCCCCGCGGTTGTATCACTTTCTGAGGCTGGCGTTTCTTCTTCTACACGATCCATTTCAAGCAAGTGTCTCACCAGAACAAAACCAGTTGAGAAAAAAACAACTTCATCGCCTTTATCTATTTTTTGATAACGGTCATTAACGCGGTAGGCGATAACCTCGCCATCAGCAATACAATGCACTCTACGCTCTTTTTCATTCCCCAACTTTTTAAGCACATTTGAATCAAAATGAACACCACTGTGTATAAGCTTGTTTACACTGACAGGATAAAACCCCGTTGATGCTGACATTAATGCTTCATAATAAACATTTGCGCTTAATTTCTCTTTTTCATCTATAATAACGGGATATTTCCATTTTTTTACCGCTGATAATGTCATTTTTTAGTTCCTTAACCTGAAAAATTAATATGGTCACTCTCTATTAATCGCCTAAGCGCGACATCAATATCACTTTTTGAGAATTTAAGTTTATTATCATCTATACTTGCTGGTCCCATCTTCTGCATCACATTACATTTAAGATAGATATTATCCTCTGTACCCAGTTCAATGCCTTCGCTGCTGATTTTGATATAAGAGCCACCACAAATAAGGGTGAGGTTGTCTTTGGCAGTAATGGTGACTTTGCCATCGACACTATCCACTTTGATATCTTGTTTGGCAGCCATATTAAGGTTAGCATTTTGGGCCTGCACCTCGATATCGCCTTGGTTGGCAAATAGTTTCATGCCTGATTTTTGGGCAAATAAACCCATCGCTTCAGCCGATGATAGGGTGATATTTTTTAAGGCGTTGATATCGGTTTGATGTTCGCTGGTTAAGGTGAGGCTGTTAGCTGTTGTCAGTTGAATATTTTCAGGACTAGTTAGGGCGATGCCTTCTTGCGCATAGGCCAGTAAGCCACTTTGGGTTAGCTGAGTTAAGTTGGCTTTAAGTTGGTCTTGGCTGTCGGTATCGGCGCTGTGTGCTTCGGACTGGGTGGCGGCATTTTGTAGCGCTTTGGCAATGGAGAGGGCATTTTCAAGTTGAGTGATTGCCGCTTGCATATCAAGTTGTTTGCCTTGCGCTTTAGGCTGGGTTTGGGTGGTTAAATATAAGCCTCTATTGGCGGCAATCGCACCCCATTCATCGGTGCGCAGTTCAAAACCT
>NZ_FMWS01000112.1 GCF_900103255.1 Gilliamella bombi
TTTTAATTTTAAAGTGTTACGCAATCCGCTAACCTTTTTGCATCCTAATAAAAAACGCATAAAAGAATATGACTGGGCACATTTACAAGGGGTAGTGGTACATAACTTTTCACGCTCTTCACTCAACACCACCATATTAATGGTGTGCAAACCTCATACCCATAAAACAATCGACCATATATTATTAGACCCATTACGTGCTGGCATAGGCAGTTATTTGGTTTGGGGTTGGGTCAATAACTTTATGTGCGCTAACAAATTAGCAGGTCTAAACGACGGCAAATACAAATGGGAACAAGAAACCCAATTTAAAGAAAAAATCATTAAAGGACAAGGCTGGCCCGAATGGATGGTTGAAGCGTTTAATGCCACATCGCAACAAGAGTTAGCCGAAATCAAACAACGGAATCATGTAAAACAATAAATTTCAATGGCTCAGGGGTAGGATAAAAAAGCCTATTTTGATAAATATGATCGCAATCGTAATGTCATGACAGGGCTGCCTGAGCCTGATTATAACAAAACTGACGAGCCAGACGAATTTACTTTAACCACATCGGCTAATCATCTTACTGATAAAA
>NZ_FMWS01000026.1:0-33037 GCF_900103255.1 Gilliamella bombi
GATTGAGTATAAAACACTAAAACAAGCAGCATGATTTTCTACGTGAGTTGTGTACTAAATTTGGTGTATTTACAAAATATTTACACTATAAGTATAACAACACAGTTAAATAAAAATAGTAAGTTGTTTGCGTATCTATTCTACCGTTACCGATTTTGCTAAATTACGAGGCTGATCGACATCGGTTCCTTTGATCAAAGCAACATGATACGCAAGTAGTTGTGTAGGTACTGTGTAATATATTGGTGCAGTAAGCTCTTCAATATGGGGTAGGTTTATAATGTGCATGGTGTCATCACTAACAAATTCCGAATCTTCTTGGGCAAAAACATACAATTGACCGCCACGCGCTCGAACTTCTTCTATATTAGATTTTAATTTTTCTAGCATTTCGTTGGTTGGTGCCATAACAATCACTGGCATATCAGCATCAATTAATGCAAGTGGACCATGTTTGAGTTCACCAGCAGCATAGGCTTCAGCGTGAATATAAGATATTTCTTTGAGCTTTAGCGAAGCTTCCATAGCGATTGGATACTCATCACCTCGACCTAAGAATAGCGCATGATGTTTATCCACAAAATGACTAGCTAGTTTTTTTATTTGAGGTTCTGCTGTGAGCACCTGTTCAATGCGGTTTGGTAGGACTTGTAGTGCATGCACAATAGCCTGCTCAGTACTTTCAGCCATATTATTTATGCGTCCTAATTTAGCAACTAGTAGCAATAAAACCGTTAATTGTGTGGTAAAGGCTTTAGTTGACGCAACACCGATTTCAACCCCCGCCTTGGTTAATAGAACTAAATCTGCTTCGCGCACGAGTGTTGAGGCTGCCACATTACAGATAGCAAGGGTGCTTAGGTAATTATTTTCTTTGGCTAATCGCAATGCAGCGAGTGTGTCAGCCGTTTCACCAGATTGTGAAAGGGTGATAAATAAGCTATTTTTGCGACGAGCTGGATTTCGATAACGGAATTCTGATGCAATCTCGACATCACAAGGAATTCCTGCTAAAGCTTCAAACCAATAACGTGCAACCATACCTGCATTATAAGCAGTACCACAGGCAACAATTTGAACATGCTCAACCTGTTTAAGGATGGCTTTGGCTTCATCACCAAGTTCGGACAAATCAACTTTACCATGTACCATGCGGCCTTCAAGCGTATTTTTTATTGCATTAGGTTGTTCGTAGATCTCTTTTTGCATGTAATGGCTGTAGCCTGCTTTACTACCCGCATCATACTTTGCATCAGATTCTAAACATGGTCTTGCTACTTTTTGATGATTTTTGTCTAAGATTGTTACTTTTCGGTGAGTGATAAGTGCGATATCACCTTCTTCCAAATAGATGAATTGGCGAGTGACGGGTAATAGTGCTAATTGATCGGATGCGATAAAGTTCTCTCCTACGCCACAACCTATAACTAAAGGACTGCCTGAACGTGCCGCAACCAGTATATCTGGATTGCGAGTGTCCATAATGACTGTACCGTAAGCCCCTCGTAGTTGCGGAATAGCTTTTTGTACAGCGTCAAATAAGGAACAATCTTCTGTTGATATAATGTTATGAATTAAGTGAGCAATAACTTCAGTATCCGTTTCTGAACGAAATTGATAACCTTTGGCGATCAGCTTTTCACGCAGTGGCTCAAAATTTTCGATAATTCCATTATGCACAACGGCAATAAAGCCAGATACATGTGGATGAGCATTGTGTTCAGCTGGTTCACCATGAGTTGCCCAGCGAGTATGAGCAATTCCTGTAGATCCTTCTAGTGGATGCTGTTCAATGGCATCTTTAAGTGCTTGTACTTTGCCAACACGACGAACGCGTTTTAATTCACCTTGTGGTGAAATAATTGCCAGTCCTGCCGAGTCATAACCACGATATTCTAATCGTTTTAAACCTTCTAATAATATTTCAGCAACATCACGTTTGGCGATAGCACCCACAATACCACACATATCTTATTCCTCGTTAGTTAACTTTGTTGGTCGTTTCCAACCAGCAAGTTGTTTTTGTTTTACTCGGCTTACGACCAATTCGTTCTCATTCACATTATTGGTAACCGTTGTCCCTGCTGCAATAGTTGCCCCTTTACCCACTTTTACAGGTGCAATTAATTGCGTATCAGAACCGACAAACACATCATCTTCAATAATAGTTTTAAATTTATTTGCACCGTCATAATTACAGGTGATGGTGCCTGCACCTATGTTGACGTTACTACCAATTTCGCTATCGCCAAGATAGCTTAAGTGTCCGGCTTTGCTTGCTTGGCCTAGATGTGCTTTTTTTAATTCAACAAAGTTGCCAACATGGGCTTGTTCGTCAAGCTGTGAACCAGGTCGTAGACGGGCGAAAGGTCCGATAGTGCACTGTTTAGCGATAGTTGAATCTTCAATAATGCTATACGGACTGATTGTTGAATTGTCATCAATTGAGCAATTTTTTAAGACACAGCCTGCACCAATAAATACGTTATTGCCTAGTTTGACATTTCCTTCAATAATTACATTACAATCAATCGTAACATCTTTACCATGCGATAGTGTGCCTCGTAAGTCAAAGCGATTTGGATCAAGCAGTGTTACACCAGCTAGTAATAAATTTTGAGCTTGCAGGTGTTGATATTGTCTTTCTAACATTGCCAATTGTAGGCGATTATTAACACCTTCAACTTCAAATTGTTGAACTGGGTGCGAGGTTAAGATTTCATAACCATCTTGGTAAGCAAAAGCAATAATATCGGTTAAATAGAACTCTTTTTGCGCATTATTATTGGTTAAACGTAATAACCAACTTTTCAATAATTTTCCGTTAACTAGCATTATGCCAGTGTTAATTTCGTTGATTTTTTGTTGCTCTGGTGTGGCATCTTTTTGTTCAACAATAGCAATAACTTTGCCATTTTTGCGTTCGATTCGACCATAACCTGTTGGATCTTCAAGAATAACAGTTAATAAAGCAATACCTTGCTGGGGTTTACTAGCAATTAAAGTTTGTAGTGTTTGAGCCGATATAAGGGGAGTGTCGCCATATAAAATTAAGATATCTTCGTCATCTTGAATGTAAGGGATAGCTTGTTGCACAGCATGACCAGTACCTAATTGTTCGGCTTGATATACCAGTTGAACAGGTTGATCTTTAAGCGCATCTTTAAGCTGTTGTTTGCCATGTCCATAAACAATATTGATGCGATTTGTATTAAGTTGTTGAACTGTATCAATCACATGTTGTAACATCGGCTTGGCGCCAATTTTATGTAAAACTTTAGGTAGGTTGGAATGCATCCGTGTGCCTTTTCCTGCCGCCAAAATAATTGCACTTAGCTTTGGTGGTGAAATTGCCATAATTGGTTCCGATCTGGTTGAATTAGCGTAACACTATAATCAAAATTTTTAATGAAATCATCCCCAATCTTTTAATTTTTATCATAAAAAAAGTAAAATTGATATTTACCAAAGAGTTTAACAAAAGAGGCAGCAAGTTATGAATTCCGCTATAAAAGTTTTATTACTCTATACCACACACGAAAAACAGACATTTAAAATTATGCAACGCATAAAAACACAACTTAATGGTCGATGTGATTGTGATGTTATTGAACTGTTACCTGATACTAAAATTGATCTGACGCAATACCAAGCAGCCTTATTGGGAAGTTCCATTCGCTATGGATTTTATAGCAAATTAATGAAAAAGTTTATAAATAAGAATTATCAGCAGTTAAATAGTATGAAGTCTGGATTTTTGGGGGTAAATATGGTGGCAAGAAAGCCCAACAAAAATACACCAGAAACCAATTTATATACTAAAAAATTTCTAGCCAAAATAGCGTGGAAACCCACTTTTACTGCTGTATTTGCTGGAGCGCTGTATTATCCTCAATATAACTGGTTTGATCGCAATATGATCCGCTTTATTATGTGGTTAGGGAAAGGTGACACTGATGTAACAAAACCGGTTATTGAATATACAGATTGGGCAAAGGTAGATGAATTTGCCAAACAGTTTTATACTTAAACGTATAGTTACCTGAAACTTTTTTACAAATAAATTGATATTTTTCTAAAGATATCAAGTGTTCAACTTCTTTTAAAGAAACTTTGTGATATAGATCAACATTTCGGCTAAAAAGGTGTACAATACTGCGCCTATAGAATCTGTCTCCTAATTGGAATTTTAATTGTGATTGAAAATTTAAGAAATATTGCCATTATTGCTCACGTTGACCATGGTAAAACAACATTGGTTGATAAGTTATTAAAACAGTCAGGTACGCTAGATAATCTACGTGGTGACGATAACGAACGCATAATGGATTCAAATGCGCTTGAAAAAGAGCGTGGTATTACCATTTTAGCTAAAAATACCGCTATTGATTGGAATGGTTACCGAATTAATATTGTTGATACCCCAGGACATGCTGATTTTGGTGGTGAAGTTGAACGTGTTATGTCTATGGTTGATTCTGTATTATTGCTCGTTGATGCAATGGATGGACCAATGCCTCAAACACGTTTTGTAACGCAAAAAGCATTTGCTTATGGTTTAAAACCGATTGTGGTTATCAATAAAGTAGACCGACCAGGAGCTCGCCCTGATTGGGTGGTTGACCAAGTGTTTGATCTGTTTGTTAATTTAGGCGCTACTGATGAACAGCTAGATTTCCCTATTGTTTATGCTTCTGCATTAATGGGTATTGCGGGCTTAGATCATGAAAATATGGCTGAAGATATGACGCCACTATTTGAAGCGATTGTTAAACATGTTGAACCACCAAAAGTGGATTTAGATGGTCCATTCCAAATGCAAATTTCTCAACTTGATTATAATAATTATGTTGGCGTTATTGGTATTGGTCGTATTAAACGTGGTCGTGTTAAACCAAATCAACAAGTGACTATAGTTGATAGTGAAGGTAACAAACGTACAGGTAAAGTAGGGCAAGTGCTAGGTCATTTAGGGCTGCAACGTTATGAAGCTGAAGTTGCCGAAGCTGGTGATATTATTGCATTAACTGGTCTTGGTGAACTCGGTATCTCTGACACGATTTGTGATAACAGTTGCGTTGAAGCTCTGCCGGCATTAACTGTTGATGAACCAACAGTAACTATGTTCTTTAATGTTAATAGCTCACCATTTGCTGGTAAAGAAGGTAAATATGTAACATCTCGACAAATTCTTGAGCGTTTAAATAAAGAGCTTGTACATAATGTTGCGTTGCGCGTTGAAGAAACTCCAGATCCAGATGCGTTTAGAGTATCAGGTCGTGGTGAATTGCATTTATCAGTACTCATTGAAAATATGCGCCGCGAGGGTTATGAGTTAGGAGTCTCTCGTCCTAAAGTTATTTTTAGAGAAATTGACGGTAAAAAACAAGAGCCATTCGAGCAAGTTACCCTTGATATTGAAGAACAACATCAAGGTTCAGTAATGGAAGCTCTTGGTTTACGCAAAGGTGATCTAACCAACATGTTACCAGATGGTAAAGGTCGTGTGCGTTTAGATTATGTCATTCCAAGTCGTGGACTTATCGGTTTCAGAACTGAATTTATGACTATGACTTCAGGTACAGGTTTACTTTATTCTACATTTAGTCATTATGATGATATTCGCCCAGGCGAAATTGGTCAGCGTAATAATGGCGTAATGATTTCTAACGGTACAGGTAAAGCATTGGCTTATGCGTTATATGGTTTACAAGATCGTGGTAAGTTATTCCTAGGCCATGGTGCTGAAGTATATGAAGGGCAAATCATTGGTATACATACTCGTTCAAACGATTTAACTGTTAACTGTTTAACGGGTAAAAAATTGACTAATATGCGAGCATCAGGTACCGACGAAGCAACAACACTTTCACCACCAATTAAAATGTCATTGGAACAAGCGTTAGAGTTTATTGACGATGATGAATTAGTTGAAGTAACACCGTTATCAATCCGTCTTCGTAAACGTCATTTGACGGAAAATGACCGAAAACGTGCATTTAGAAGTGGTAACAAAGACTAATTAATATTAGTTCTATCGTAATATGAAAACCTCGCTATTTAGCGAGGTTTTTTTTGGCTTTTACTCTAGCAATGGCATCGGCGATAGACTGTTTCCGGTCGATCGATGTGCTAGTTTTGTTTGCCATCGGTGTGACACGAGGAAACAAAATTGTTGGTGGCACCAATTGGTTGTGATTTAATCGCTGTTGCTTTTTCTCAGTTAGCGCTAACTCTTCTGATTCACTTAATACAGTGCCTAAAGTGCTTAATGTAATACAGTCTGTTGGACAGGTATTAATACAATTACTGCACGAGGTACATAACTGTGGCAAAATTGTGTGCAGCACTTGCTTACTGCCCACTATAGCATCGGTTGGGCAAACACGAATGCATTTGCCACAACCAATACAGTTTTCTTCGTCAATAAATGCTTTATATTGTTCTTGGGTTTGCATAATTACTTCTTGCATTAACTTAAACCTACAATATTACCATCCTTGTCAATATCAATATGCCTATAAGCAGGATTAGTACCAAGCCCTGGCATGGTCATCACATTTCCAGCGTAAACACGAATAAAGCCAGCCCCTGCTGAAATAGCTAAATGGCTGATATCAACGTCAAAATTAGTTGGTACATTTTTTAAGTTAGCATCGGCACTAATTGACATTGGTGTTTTAGCAATACAAAGTGGCAAATGATCCAGTTTTAATTCTTCGATCTCTTTGATGTTTTCCAGTGCAGTGGCTGATAAATTAGCTTTGTTAGCACCATATTTTTTTACCATGGTTTGAATCTTATCTGCGAGTGGCATATTATCAGGATAAGGCAATTTGATTTCACTTGGCATGTCACATGCCTTAATAACATGTTTTGCTAATTTTTCAGCGCCTTTACCGCCTTGAGTGAAGACTTCACTCACTTCACAGGCAAATGCGCCATGTTCAATCGCATATTTTTGTAAAAACGCTAATTCTTCTTCACTGTCATGTGGAAAGCGATTAATAGCGACAATTACTTGTAACCCATAGCTTTTGGCATTGTTGATATGCCATGCTAAATTGGCAGCACCAATTTTAAGTAATTCAACGTTTGACTCAGAAATTTCTTTTGGAATTGCTTGCCCTGGTTTAATATTATATTTACCACTGTTAGATTTTAAACTACGAACTGTTGCAACAAGCACTACACATGAAGCTTTAATGCCAGCTTGGCGATATTTGATATTAAAGAATTTTTCCATACCCATATCCGAACCAAAGCCCGCTTCAGTCACGACATAATCAGCAAGTTGTAAAGCAATGCGATCGGCAATGACAGATGAGTTACCATGAGCAATATTAGCAAAAGGCCCAGCATGAATAAGTACCGGTGTATTTTCAACAGTTTGCATTAGGTTTGGATTAATCGCATTTTTAAGTAACACAGTCATGGCGCCAGCAACTTCAAGTTGTTCTGCGGTAATGGCTTCGCCTTGCGTATTATAAGCAAGAATAATACGACCAATACGAGCACGCATATCATGTAAATCTGAAGCTAAGGCTAAAATTGCCATGAGTTCTGACGCTGCGGTAATTTCAAATCCATCTTGGCGTGTAACACCATTAACGCCACCACCAACACCGACAGTTATTTTACGAAGCGCACGATCGTTATGATCTATCACTCGCTTCCACACAATGCGATTTACATCAATGTTTAAACGCGGTAAACCTGTTTGTGCAGTAAATTCATCACCTAAACGTTCTTCATGATAAAGCCTTGAATCTAAAGCAGCAGAAGCTAAATCATGTGCGGCAGTAATGGCATGAATGTCACCAGTTAAGTGTAGATTTAATGTTTCCATTGGCAAAACCTCGGCCTTACCACCGCCAGCAGCACCACCTTTAACACCAAATACAGGACCTAAACTTGGTTGACGGATACAAGCGATTGCGGACTTACCAATATAATTTAAGCCCTCACTTAGCCCGATAGTATTAACTGTTTTACCCTCACCAAGTGGCGTCGGCGTGATAGCAGTAACTAATACCAATTTACCGTTAGGTTTGTTTGGTTTGGTTTTAAGAATGGATAGATCAACTTTTGCCACATGCTTGCCGTAAGGCAGGACAAATTCTTCTGGAATGTTGCATTGTTTAGCTATTTCGGTAATTGGATGTAATGGCATATTAATTCTCATCTAACAGTAATTTGGGTTATCAGTATAAATAATTTGATTTGCCGAATAAAGCGACAATTTTATCTTTATCGTTTTTCGGCACAATTCGCAATTATCTTGTTATAATTACTAAATCTATTCAATCAACATATATTTCATTAAAGGATAATAATTAAATGAATTGGTTTTCTGAGTATTCACTTTTTTTAGCTGAAACAGCAACAGTTGTTATAGCAATTTTAGCTGTACTTGTTTTTATATTAAGCCAACGCCGTAAATCAGCAACGGTGGCAGGGCGGTTATCGGTTAAAGATATTAGCCAAGAATATGAACAAGTTAAAGACGACATGTTAATGTCAAGCATGGACGAGTTAGAAGCTAAGCTGTTTATGAAAGATCTTAAAAAACAGAAAAAAAATGAGAGAAAGCAAGCGAAATTAGCAGCTAAACAAAAAAAGAAACAAGCTAAAAATCAAGAAAAATCTGCCGAACAAACTTCGGCAGATTCAGATAATGTAGCGAAACCAGTAGAAAGTAATACAAACCAACAAGTTAAACCTAAATTATTTGTATTATCTTTCAATGGTAGCATGGATGCACACGAAGTTGAAGAATTACGCCAAGAAATCACTGCTGTATTAGCTGTTATTAAGCCTGAAGATAAAGTTGTCATTAAGCTTGAAAGTCCAGGTGGCGTGGTTCACGGTTATGGTCTTGCTGCATCGCAATTATTACGGTTTAGACAACGTGATATACCTTTCACTGTAGTGGTTGATAAAGTTGCGGCAAGTGGGGGATATATGATGGCTTGTACCGCTAACAAAATTGTGGCTGCACCATTTGCAATTGTGGGTTCAATTGGTGTGGTTGCGCAGATCCCTAATTTTAACCGCTTACTCAAAAAACATGATGTAGATATTGAATTACAAACGGCAGGTGCGTATAAGCGTACATTGACGATGTTTGGTGAAAATACCGAAGAAGGACGTCAAAAATTCAAACAAGAATTAGAAGAAACTCATCTTTTATTTAAAGACTTTGTTAAAGAGTATCGCCCAAATGTCGATATCGAACAAGTTGCAACGGGCGAACACTGGTTTGCAACACAAGCTAAAAATAAAGGCTTAGTTGACGAAATCAGTACAAGTGATGACTTTATTTTATCTCACTTAGAAACACATAAAATTATCTCAGTCTGCTATCAACGTAGGCAAAAGCTATCGGAAAGAATTTCGAAGAACGTGATGAAAAGTGTAGAAAGATTGTTTTTCAGACAAGAAAACGGGCTGTAATAGCCCTTTTTGTGATTAACGTCAATTTTTTAATTGATTTGTTGGAGCTAATTATACTGATAATTATAATTAGCTCCCGTTTATCGTTGTGGTGTTGGTTAGATTAAAATCGTTTGATGATAATTGAAGTATTTATCCCACCAAATGCAAAATTGTTGGTTTGAAAATACTCAATATCTAAATTTCGACCAGTTCCCATTATATAGTCAAGGTCACCACATGCTGGATCAATATTATTTAGATTAATTGTTGGATTGAACCAACCTGAGTGCATCATTTCAAGTGTTAACCAAGCTTCTAATGCTCCACATGCTCCAAGAGTATGGCCGAAATAACTTTTTAACGATGAGATAGGTGTTTGATTACCAAATATTTCAGAAGTTGCATTACTTTCAGCAATATCACCACGATCGGTAGCTGTACCATGAGCACTGATGTAACCAATATCAGCTGGTGATAAATTAGCTTTTTTTAATGCTTGCTCGATACATAGTTTCATTGTTTCTTTACGTGGTTGAGTAATATGGCTCGCATCACAATTTGTCATAAAACCGACTATTTCACCATATATTTTTGCTCCTCGCGCTTTTGCATGCTCGTATTCTTCAAGAATTAAAGCACCAGCTCCTTCACCAATCACTAAACCGTCACGATCTTTGTCAAATGGGCGAGGAGAACTTTTGGGATTATCATTCTTTTGACTGGTAGCAAATAAGGTGTCAAAAACTGCTGCTTCTGAAGGACATAACTCTTCTGCACCACCAGCTACCATTGCTGTTTGCATACCATATTTAATCGCTTCATAAGCATAACCAATAGCTTGGCTACCTGATGTACAAGCGCTAGAAGTTGTAATAACTCTTCCTTTTAATCCAAAGAATAAACCAGTATTGACAACAGTAGTATGCGGCATCATTTGTACATAAGTTGTAGCAGTAATATTATTAGTATGTTTTTCATTTAGCATTGTTGCAAATGAAGCGACGGGTTGTGTACTACCAGTTGAAGAACCAAATGCAATTCCTGTTTTACCATTTGTAATGATTGGGTCATCAAGTAAACCTGATTTTTCGAGTGCTATTTCTGTTGCTTTTGTAGATAATAAAGATACTCTTCCCATGGAGCGTATTTTTTTTCGGGTATAATGCTCTGGGATAGTAAAATTATCAATAGGTGCGCCTAATTTTGTATGCAATCCATCGTAGATTTCCCACTCGGGCATATATCTCACTGCGTTTTCTAGTTTTTTTAACTTTTCTTGTATGCTTATCCAGTCATTACCAAATGCAGTAACGCCACCCATTCCAGTTATGACAACCCTTTTAGTCATACCATCCCTCCGTTGATTGAAATTACTTGGCGTGTTATATATCCTGCTATATCAGACATCAAATAACTTGCTAACCCTGCTACTTCGTCCACTTGTCCCATGCGTTTTAATGGTATTATTCTCATTGCCTCTTGTAATGCAATAGGTTCCATATCTAAAATACCGGTATCAATTAAGCCTGGCGCAATACAATTTACTGTGATCTTGCGTTTAGCAAGCTCAAGCGCTAGAGCTTTACTTGCTCCAATTATCCCTGCTTTTGCAGCACTATAATTAACTTGTCCACGATTACCAACCAAACCAGAAACTGACGTTATACTAATAATTCGCCCACCGCTACGAAGTCCTATCATTGGCATAATACAAGGGTGCAGAACATTATAAAAACTGTCAAGATCAGTATGAATGACATTGTTCCAATCATCTTCAGTTAAAGCAGGAAAAGCTCCATCACGAATGATACCAGCATTATTTACAACACCATAATATGCGCCATAAAGTTCGATATCAGCTTCAATATTTTGTTGACACTGTATGCGATTACTTACATCGAATTGTATTAATCGAGCTGTGCCTCCAAATTGTTCAATATAATTTTTTGTTTCAATTGCCCCTTGCTTATCATTATTGTAGTGAACAGCAATGGCAAAACCATCTTGCGAAAGTTTACAGGCAATAGCTTTACCAATTCCTTTGCTTGCACCTGTTACCAGAATTGTTCGTTTCATTTCTTTTATTCTCCTAATCGATTTTGACCGAATAAATGAGCTAATTCAGTTTGATCAGGCTCATAGACATTGAGCTTTCCTGAAACGACACATTGTTCGTCGATCTTTATTTGACAATCAAAATTAGCTAGTTTGCTATCAAGAAGAACTAAGTTTGTATGGATAACTAAATGGCTGTAGTGAGGAAAGCTCGGTAATAATGTTTTTATTGATCTTCCACCTAGTAACATACCTAATTGTGGTTTTTTATTATTAATAATACCATGGTAACCATTCCATACGCCGATGGTTTGAGCCATTAATTCAATGGCATATAAATTGGGTAATTCATTATTATTATTTAAAAAAGGTGCCAAAATACCATTTTTATTAACTTGAACACTACAAATGCATTGTTCATCATTAATTAAATGAACTTTTTCTACCATTACCATTGGTTCTTCATGAGGTAAATAATAATTCGCTGGGTAATATTGCATTATATTTTTCCAATAATAAGAGATGCATTGTTACCACCAAATGCAAAAGAATTTGACATTATAATTGGAGTATTTAATGTCATACGCTTTGTAACAATATTGATTTTATCAAGATTTTCATCAAATGGTGAGACCGAAAAATCCTGTTGTGGTAAATAAATATTTTGATCAAGCAATAATGTGCTAATGGCTAATTCTGTCGCTGCAGCACTACCTAAAGTATGGCCAGTTAAATGTTTAGTTGAGCTACATGGCGGTAAATTTTGATTGAATAAGCGATAAACAGCTTTACTTTCGGCAAGATCATTCAATATAGTTGCTGTTCCATGAAGGTTGATATAACCAATGTCATTGGTCGTTAATCTTGCATTATCTAAAGCCGCTTGCATTGCTTTTTGAGCGCCTAATCCTTCTGGATGGGGTGATGAAATATGATGAGCATCAGATGATTCCCCAGTGCCCAAAATAACCATATTACTTGTTTCTTCTTTGGTAAGTAAAAATACAGCGCTTGCTTCGCCGATGTTTATTCCATTTCGGTTTTGTGCAAAGGGCATACATGGATTTGCAGAAAGTGATTCAAGTGCATTAAATCCATTAATTGGCATTCGGCTCAGGCTATCAGCTCCACCAACAATTGCTGCATCAACGATTCCTGATTCAATTAATCTTTTACCACTAATAATAGCTTTAGCACTAGATGTGCAGGCAGTTGATATTGTGTAACTAGGGCCTTTTAAACCAAGCAACGCCGTTAAAAAACACGATGGATCACCTAATTCTTGCTGATTATAAGAAAAAGTAGGTAAATGGATATTCGTTTGTAAGTAATGTTTTAAATTGACATCTCCTTCATGAATGCCTGAGGTGCTAGTCCCCATAATAATTGCTATTCGTTTATCCCCATAACGTAAAATAGCATTATCAATATCGGATTGAATTTGTAAGTAAGCTCCATATAATAATTGGTTATTTCGTGTTGAATATTGTGATAAACGTGTAGGAATTTTGGGTAAATCAGCTTTCACTTTACCTACCCAAGTTTTTTTATTGTTTAGCAACCAATTATTTTCTTCAATTAAACAGTGTGGTGCACAATACTGCTTAGTTAAATTCTGTCTAATTTCATTTAGAGAATTACCTAAACTATTGATTGCTCCTATAGCTGTAATATAAACCATTTATTTTGTATCCATACTTTGAATTGCAATTTTATAACCAAATATATGATGTTCAATTTGAATTGGTTTTCTTATCTTAGTTGATGGTTGTTCTGCATAGGTTATATCTATTATGGTTTCTTGTTTGTTATTGAGCAATGTTCTATGTAGCTCGTTATTAACGATTTGCCAGCCAGCAGGTAGTACGGTCAGCCAATCTTGAGTGGGTAAAATACTCAACATAATATCAGATAGAACTTGTTCGGGAGCAGGTAGTTCTTTAACAAATATATTGTGTTTTGTTTTTACTAGCTTGCCATCATAATCAATTTCAAAGAGCCTGATACCTAGAGCAGAAAGACCAATCACCTTTAATTGGTTGTTGCTAATATCAACTATGGCAATAATTGAGTTTTCCAGATTTTTATATTTAAATTTTAACAGCTGCTGATCATGATAATTTTGTTTTGTATTTATTACTGGAAGATTAATTTTAACTTCTTTAGTTAACCATGCTTGAGATTGTGTTTTACTAGCGCAACTAGTAACAAAAATGACTAACATCATCATGGTTAAAACTAAATATTTTTTCATCTTATATTCCTATTTTTAATTTTTATAAATTTTTTAAGTAATATTTGTCTGTTTTATAGCTAATGGAGCAAATATAAAAGCGGTGAAAATTCCACTCGTCAACACAATTCCAAAACCCATTATGGCATTCGTATTGCTAATTATCAGTAGTCCAAAGGATAGTAATGTCGTTAGCGCAGCCATTGTAACTGCCAATAATGCACTATTAGTTTGGCTTTTATGATTACCTAAAAAGAGACTATAATCGATACCAATACCAATGACAAGAATGAGGGCTAGCATAGAAAATAGATTCAATGGTTGGCGAATAATGCCATGCACAGATAGTGCAACTCCTATTGATAGTAAAGTCGGTAGCGTGCTTTTTAGCGCTATAATTACTCCATATTTGCGATTGTAAAAGATAAAGCAGATACATATGATAATTACTGCACTAGCAATTAACTGAGACAAGTGGATTCTATAGTTGGTAAACATGGTATTAAATTCAGTGTGGCGATCGAGCCAATGGATGCCATTATCTACTTGCGATAATGCACTGATGTCGCTTAATTGATTAACATTTCCAATAGGAATTAATGTTGCACTTTTACCATTTGGTAGTGATAACCATAGCAAATTTTGTCCTTGACTAATTTCGCTTTTCAGCCACATTTCAGGTGTAATAAAATCGTTTGAATCTTCAATGTTCGGTATTTTAACATTAACACCAATTTGTTGAAGTGAAGACACAACTTCGGGAGCTAATTTGTTTATTAAAGCAATATTATATTGCTGTTTTTTTATTGAAGGTAAATTAATAGTCTGATATTGTTGAAAAATACCATGCTGTTTTGCTTGTTCTAATTTTGGTAAAAAAGATTCTAGTCGCTGTAATGTTTGTTCTGCTGTATCACCAAATACGATAAACCATTTTTGATCTGAGGATTGGTGAGTTATGTTTATTATATCTTGCTCCTCTTTTTGGAGATCGGCAGGTAAAACTTGTAACTTACTGATATCATCATCAACCTTTAAATTATTAAAACCATAACCAATAAATACTATAGCAATAGATAAAGTTATCCATTGCATTTTTTTATTTTCCCATAGCTTAAGCCAAAAAGTGGAGAAGCGATGGCCGATATTTTGTCGAACAGGTAAATTTTTTACTAAAAAAGGATACCAACATGTAACAGTTAAAAAGGCTCCAATTAAGCCAAAAACAGCAAAAATAGATAACTGTTTTAATCCTGGAAATGGTGCAATTAGTAAAACTAGGTAAGCAATAAAACTGGTGCACAATGCAATAGTTAAGGTTGATATTAATTTTTTTAAACTGGCATACGGCGATTCATTATTACCATTAAGTAATCGTTCAGTTAAATAATGTAATGAATAATCAATGGTTATTCCAATAACGCTTGTACTCATTACTAATGTCATTACATGAATCTCGCCAAATATCATTAATACTGCGACTAATCCACAAACAATTCCAATTAAAATTGATAATAATGAAAGAAGAATAGGAGTGATAGAACGAAATACAGCAATTATTAGTACAATAATACCAATAATGGAAAGGCTTCCTATTCTCGAAATATCTTTTTTAGCTTCAATACTTGCATTATCACTATAGAAGAGTACACCTCGTTTTAATATTTCTGTTCCGGGGTAATTTGTTTTTAACTGTTCAGTCAATGTTTCCAACTCGGTAACGATTTTGTGTGATTGGTTTAGATCAAATGAAGAACCATTCAGTTGAGCATAAATCATGTACCATACATTACCTTGCTTATCTTTACCTGTTAACCAATTATTTTGAATGGTTAGATTCCCCGTATTACTAAGTCGGCTCAACTGTGAGGCACGGGTGAGGAGTAATGGATCTTTATTTAGCTCTGTTGCACTAACACCACTAAATGGTGAGTATATTTGGCTTTGAACCCAAGCAAATTGTTTATGTGTTTCTAGCCTTTCAGTTGTATTTACATCTATTAGCTGATAACGATATTTGTAAGCAAATTGTCCCCAATTTTGTTGAAATTGTTCATCAAAATGCCCATTAACTTGAATAAAATTGGGATTTTTTTGTAACTGTTGATACCACCAGTTTACCGCTTCTAAATTATTGGAGTTAGCTGGTTTAATTAACCAGACAAGTTGCTTATCGAGTCTATCTTGGAAACCATTAATAATTTCAATTGGAACATGGTTAGTTTGTTCCTTAGGTAGTAAGGATAAAACACTACTGTTGAATTTACTGTTAGAAATAAGCTGACATGCAACAACCAGTAAGCAAATGACAGTAATGCCCCATAAAATTGCTTTATGTTTAAGTTTTATTATTTTATTTGAATAGCAATTGTTCATGTTGTGTTAATTTTGTTGTTTTGTGGTTTTTAAATGTAATTATAGTTTTATCATCTTGTTTATCATCTATGGCGATAGTTTGTAGATATGTGTTGCCGTGTAGTGTTATTTGTTTGAAAATTTTATTTAATGGAGCAATTTTAGGCGTAAGTATAAGTGTCCATTGTTGATTTTGTTCTGATAGAATTATCTCAAAATTATTTTCTAGCAATTGTTTATCAGCAGTAAATATTGCAGTCAATAAATGATTAAACTGGAACAGTTGAGGTTGGTTTTCTGCTGTAATTATTTGAGGTTGTTGTCCGTCTACACTTTGTTCCATTCGCTGTTGATTCATTTTTAGCGTCATAATAAATGGCGTTAGTTGTTGCCACCATAATCCTAAATCTTGAGAAATAATCATTTTTCCTGATGAATGTAGTGGGGCGGATAAACCATTTATGTAACGTTCTTGTATAAAATCAGCATGAATGGTTTTATGTTTACTAAATTGTTGTTGTAAATCTTCAAGTGTAATGGCGTAGATTGATGTGGAAAAGCACATCATCATTACTACGCTAATTATAGTAATTAAGTATTTCTTCATTTTTATAATCCAAAGCGTTCTAAAAAAATTGGCGGTGTAACAAAACTCATTTCTTTGTTTGATGCCGATATCGCTACTTGAATTGTATAGCCAGATGTTGTTTTTTTTCCTGTTAAACTATCTTTTATTGTGTAATTAATTTTTATACGATGTTCAAATTCTTCTAAAGTTGCAATAATCTGTAAAGTCTGTTCAGCAATTGTTGGTGCGATATATTTTACTCGAGCATCAACAATAGGCCAAAGGTAACCTGATTCAATCATCTCTTTGTAACCATAATTGAATTTTTGGAATAAAGCTTCTCTAGCTTTTTCAAAAAATTTTAGATAGTTGCCATGCCAAACTACACCCATTGCATCGGTATCATGAAATGAAGTGGTATATTCAATAGTAGAGCTACGTTTAAAATTATTTTTCATTTTTATCTGAATCTTTATTTAGGTTATTTGGTGTTGGTGGACTAAATCTCCAAAAATCGTAAAAGTTAAACCAATCTAGTGGAGAAATGAGGCAATAATGTTCTAATCTTTTTGCATACTCTTGTATTATTTTGTTCAGTTCATCTTGTCGATTTTGTCTTGGCAGCAAAATTTTATCTGAAAAATGCTCAAAGTAGACTTGAAAGCGTCCATTAGGTTTTAGCCCCCAAATTAAATAAACAGGAAAACCTAAAGCAGCAGATAAAATAAAAGAACCTTTCGGAAAAGGAGCAAGATCACCTAAGAAATTAGCCCAACTAATTGAGTTATCCGATGTTCTTTGATGTGGATTGCTTGATGTTCGATCACCAACAATAGCCACCCATTCGCCATTATCTAGTTTTTCTTTGAGTAAAATAGCTGTATCTGGACCTAAAGTGTCTACTTGGACCAAATTAATTGCGGATGCTTGATTTACTTCCTGTAACACTTGCTGAAAACGCATAGCATTTTTTTTGAAAACAAGCGCATTGATTTTTATATTATGTGATAACTCGGCTAGTGCTCTACACATTTCTATATCACCAAGATGTGAGCAAATTAAAATAATACCTCGCTTATCAGAAATAATATCTAAGCATTCTTGATTGTTAGAAAAATAAAGTTGATTGAGTTTAATGTCACCTTGCCAACTTGCTATTTTATCGAGTAGTGATTCTCCAAATCGTTGGAAATGCCGAAATGAGGTAAGCTGATTTTTTTCAACATAAGGGATCTGGTCATAATAGTTTTTAATTTTTTCTAAATAGGATTTTGATGCTTGGCGTTGAGTTTTTCCAGTTAACCAAAAATACGTAATAATTGGAAACATAACTAATTTAGCAAATTTTCTACCAAAAATCTGGTAAAGTTTTAGAATAAATTTGATGCCTAATAGCCCTTTTCTTTCCGGTATTTGAGACCAATGTTTTTGACCTTTAGCTTTATATTTATTTCTTTTAAGTAATAAAGGAATGCGCGGAATCATTCCAAAAAATAAACGAGTATGCATCCATGATATTCGAACATTATCTTTGAAGGTGTGAAAATGTGATACGCCATCTTTAGGGTAAGTTACATGCGTCGGTACAAAAATAGATGGTGTACCTTGCCAGTATAGTCTCACCATTATATCTGTATCAAAATCCATTCTTTTACCTATTTTACACCGCTTTGTGAGACCAACAGTTTGCTGTAGTGGGTATATACGAAAACCACACATACTATCTTGAATTGAAAAAGATAAAGTTTCAATCCATACCCAAAAATGCGTTATATATCTAGCGATTAATCGATGTTTAGGTACAGAATTGTCATAGACAGGATTGCCGGATATTAATGCATCAGGGTTAAGTTGTGACTGTTTTAATAATTGTTTAACAAATTGGCTATCATGTTGCCCGTCAGCATCTATTTGTATGGCATGCGTGAAACCTTGATTAAACGCATATTCAAGGCCTGTCATAACTGCAGTGCCTTTGCCCTGATTAGTTGGTAAGTGTAATAGTGTTACCCATGGATATAACGCTGAAACTTGTTCTAACTTTTGTTTTGCATCTTTAGAACTACCATCATTAATTAAAATGCATTTCAAATTATAAGATTCAATATTTTTTAGAACCGTAGGTAAAGTTTCGCTGTGATTGTAAGATGGAATAACAAAACAATAGTTAGCAAGTAAAGACGATTGTATTAATGACATAAAGTAAGTTTTCCTGTACTTGCTATTTTATTGCTATTGTTTGGTGTGATGAAGGTATAGATGAATTCTAGTTTTTTAATCTTTTCATGCCATTTTAAATGTAAAGTAAGGCGATCTTCGGGAATTACAGGGCATTGAAATTTGATTACATCGATAGATAACAAGTGTAATGAATCATCAATATATTTTTGTGTGTAATGAAGCACCCAGTTAAGTTGAACAACTCCCGGTAATAAGGGTTGGGATTTAAAATGACCTTCAAACCAAAAAAGATCAGATGAGATTGTTAGTTCAATATCAGCGGAGGTGTTGCTAATATTAATTATATTTTCCTTTGCAAACTTTTTTTTCATTGTTTTTGTTGTGTATCAAATAATTTTTTTAAATCAATATAAGTACATTTCCCTTGAGAGTTTTTAGGTAAAGAATCAATAAATCGCCATTTTTTGGGCGTTTCAACTAATGATAATGTATCTTTCAATAAAAGTCGAAAATATTGTGTTAATTCGAAATGATTATACTGTTTTAATGACTGTTTGTATAAGGAAGATAATTCAATAACTGCACCGAGTATTGTTCGATTATTTTGTTCTAGCGGAATGACAATAGCTTGTGCCACCTCATCAAGTTGATTAAGCTGTTTTTCAATGAATACTAGCGATACTCTGTTTTCAGATATTTTTATAATCTTATCTATTCGCCCGTTTAAATGAAAATGGCTTTCATCCACTACCTTGATTTCATCGTTTAATTGTTCAGGTTGAGTTAGTAAAGGTGAAAATAATAAAGGCGGCTTTGATTTTTTGCATTCGATATGCATTGATGGAAACAGTTTCCAAGGTGTGTCTGCTTGTGTTTGTTGCCGAGTTGCTATAATGCCCGTTTCGCTTGAGCCGTATATTTCATCAGGTAATACGCCATAGCTTTTTCCACATAATAGTGCTTCTTCATATGTAAGCTTGCCGCCAGATGAGATTATTTTATCACAATTTATTGTTGGCAATTTGTCATCCAAATTTTTGATTATTGATGGTGTTGTAATATAAATAATTTTTTTATGACTATAAGTAGTTAGCTGCTCTTGATAAAGTATAGGTTCACAAATGAATGGAATTTTACAGCTAAGAGGTAACATTATCTTAAATGTTAAACCATACATATGTTCATGGGAAACCGATGCAATAAATAGGTTATTTTCAAATTTTCCCCAACCCGCTTCAAGTACACCAATCTCTAATTCAAGCTGAGAAACCGATTTTTCAATCGGTTTTGGCATTCCAGTTGAGCCTGAAGTAAACAGTGTTAATGTTTGGTGTTTAAATCCAGATTCTATTAATTGCTTTTCTGTAATTATATTATTTATATCAATTTTATTGATATCGATAATTTGTTTGCTTGAGAAATATTGATTAGTAAATTTAATATCATCAATTAATAGACCATCATAGTGATGTTTCATTTCTTTATGGTGAGGGTTGATTAATATTGGTTGCTTACCGGAATAGAAAAGCGCCAATAATCCTGCAATGAAATTAAAACTATCTTGCATGTATAATGCCCAACGCATATTAGAATAGTTATTTAATACATTATTTATGTTTAAAACCTGTTTTTTTAAATCACCTATTGTTAACGGCTGGTTATTTCTAAATGCTACAATTTCATGTTCTGGTCGTAATAGTTGCTTTGATAGCGATATTAATGTTGTATTTTTTGACGTATTAACCATTCAACCCCCATAAATATACCAATCAAAATATAGCTAATCAAACCATTATATAAAGTCCACCAGTACATATTATTTATCAAGCAAGTAGTTAAAGCGATAGCTCCATTGACAATAAAAAATAAACACCAATATAAGGTTACTTTTCGCGTATATAAAACACCCTCTGCAGATAAATTTACATGTTTTAATCTAGCAAATTTTTCAACCATAGATTGTGGTTGGTATAAGGTGTAACCAAATGTGATGAAAAATACGAAGTTAACTAATACTGGATAAAAAAGGAGTATTTGATATTTAGCACAAAACCAACTCATCAACGCCAAAAATAGGCCTATACATGCAATAAGCTTCGTCATCCAACGTATATTTGCAAATAAATTGGGTAAAGTGACTAGTCGTAAAACAAAAGAAACAACTAAATAAAAAATAGCTAGGTTAACCCAGTTGTAGTATAAAGATAAGTAAATAATAAATGGGTAACCGACAAATAGAATATTTGTCACAATATTTATTATTAACTTAACTCTATTTATTTTCATTCTTTTGCATTCACTAAGTTATTAATTGCCTCAACAACATCTTGTACTGTTCTAACAGACTTGAATGTTTCGGGATCAACTTTTTTACCAATCTTTTTTTGAAGGTGTACAACCAAGTCAACAGCATCAATACTATCTAAATCTAATTCTTCAAAGAGTTTAGACTCAGGTTTAATATCTTTTGCTGATAACTCAAAAAGTTGCACCAGTGCAGACTGAATTTGTTCAAAAATCTGTTGTTTGTCCATGCTATGTCTCTCCTATTGTTGTGATGAGATAAAATCAGCTAATGATTGAATTGAGTAAAATGCTTTTTTCGTTTCTTCACTTTCTGCAGATAAAACGATCCCATATTTGTTTTTAATAGCAAGACCAAGTTCTAACGCATCAATAGAATCTAGCCCTAGTCCATCATTAAATAAAGGGGCTTGAGAGTCGATATCATCAGGTGTGATAGCTTCCAAATTTAGTACATCAATTATGAGTGTCTTTATTTCATTATGTAGTTTTTCCATTAGTTTTCCTTTTACATTGAGACTGTTTTAATTTATTTCAGTTTCATTAAATACTGAAGTCAAATACCGTGTTAATTGCCTTGCTGCAACAGTTGTATTTGGGCTGATAAAATCAGCAATTGAAATTTTTTCTCCGACAGTAATATTAAAACAAGCTTTTTTTATTGGTATATCATACCATTTCTGTTCCTTTATAAGAAAAGGAGGAGCACATTTTATATGAATGACTCGAATATCCACTTGGCAACGTAATGCTATATTAGCGGCACCTCTTTGTAATTTTATTGGTTTGTTTGGTATACTTCTTGTCCCCTCGGGAAATATCAGTATTCGCCCACCTTTTGCCAATATTTGTTTGCATTGTGGTAATATTTTTTCTGATTCGGCATTTAAAATGTATCCCGCGGTTTTTATGATGCGGCTGATAAAAATATTGTTGATAAGTTCACCTTTAATTAAGCAGTCACAACGAGGCATTACTGATGCTAAAAGTACAACATCAAGCAAAGAAGGGTGATTTGCCACAACCAAACAATTTTTGTCTTGTTTGAGTTTCTCAAGTCCATTGAATTGATAATTAATTACCCCTAATGATTTTATTATCCATATAAAAACTTTAAAACTAAAACAAACACTTTTTTGGGCAATAATGCTTCGTTGATGTTTGTTCCAAATAAATATTCTTAACAGACTAAACCATAATAGTGAAATTATAAAAAAACCACATAATCCAAATAACGTAAAGCCTAGCGCAGTAATTAATAAACGCCAATATTGATTAAAATTATAGGTGTTTATTTTCTCTATAAATTTATTATCCATTGCCAATCTTGAACGTTTCCTTGTACTATAAATTGTTTTTGTTTATTCAAATAAGCATGCAAAAAAGCAAGAGATTGCGGATAATCTGACTTATAAACTTTTGATGTTTTTTCTATACTTTTACAACTAAATTCATTGCCACTTGTTAATATGTATCCTACAGCATAAATCGGAACTAACTGTTTGATACCCGTTTGATAAAATTTGGGAACGATGCCATCAAAATCTATTAATAGTATTTTTTTGTTGCTTTGATTTAATAAAGGTAAAGCTTCTATCAAGCCTTGATGAAAACTATCATTATGTGCTGATAACGAAGTAATAGGAACCGTTTGATTTGCAACAATTGTTAGTAAACCTGCAGTCGTATTATGAACTGATAGGGCAAAATCAGTAGGTGAAATCTCATTATTTTGATTAAGTTCAGATAATATTTTATAAGTTCTTTCTAATTCACCATGTCGACTAGTAAAGATAGCCAAATCAACGCTATTATTGTTTATAAGTTCCAGACCAACCTCAACAGCTAAGCGTGATGATGTACTCATTCGGCGCACTTGCATCATGGGCAGTTTATTTGATTTAGGTAGAGGTAAACTCCAATCGTGTTCTAATTGTTGAGACCACAAAAACCAATCATCTTTACTAGATAATCCGGAAGATAAAGCAAACCAATTTTCAATAGAAAAAGAAAAATTCATTTCGTTAATATTTTTAATTAATTCTTTACTTAACAATATTTTGTAATATTATTTAATATAAATTTACTTAAGTATGCAATGTGCTGATACAATACATTAAAAATTTAAAAAGGCAAGAGATTGACTGAACAAGAAAATATAAGATATGGATATTATAAAGATATTTATACCGCATTAGACGCAATAACAGAAGCACAAAAAATAGCATTTTATCCTATCTTTTTTCAAGCAATAGTTTGTATGAAAAACAAAGGTATCTTAACTTGCATAGATCAAGCAGGGAAAAGAGGCATTTGTTTTGACGAAATAGCAAAACAAATTTCTTTATCCCCTTACGCAATTGAGCTTTTGTTGGATATTGGATTAAGTATGCATGTTATCTATAAAAATGATGGGCACTATATTCTTGGTAAAGTAGGGCATTATTTATTACATGACAAAATGACCGAAGTTAATCTTAATTTTACTCAAGATATTTGTTATCAAAGTATGTTCTATCTACAAGATTCGCTTGAGTCTGGAAAACCTGAAGGATTGAAAGTCTTTGGTAATTGGAAAACAATATATCCAGCATTACAGTCATTGCCTAAAAAAGCTAAAGAAAGTTGGTTTGAATTTGATCATTTTTATTCTGATCATTCATTTCCAATTGCTTTTTCTCATATTACCCAATTGAATCCCAAACACATTTATGATGTTGGTGGTAATACAGGTAAATGGGCTATTTATTGTACTAAACACAACCCCAATATCAAAGTTACATTATTAGATCTACCCGAACAGATTTCTGTTGCCGAAAATAATATTAAGCAAGCAGGTTTTGATGATCGCATTGACTTCTATTCCGTCAATTTATTGACTGCAGAGATATTACCAAATGAAGCAGATATTTGGTGGATGAGTCAGTTTTTAGATTGTTTTAGTATTGAACAAATCACCCATATTTTAAAATTGATTCACAGTAGCATGAAAGATGATGCTATAGTATGTATTATGGATCTATTTTGGGATAGACAAAATTTTGAAGCTGGAGCATTGAGTTTAAACGCTTCTTCTTTGTATTTTACATGTTTAGCAAATGGAAATAGTCGCTTTTACCATTCTAAGGTATTTTATAATTGCCTTAATAATGCTGGTTTTTATGTCGAAAAAGATATTGATAATTTAGGTTATGGTCATACGCTGTTAATCTGTAAAAAGCTAATTAGTAATAAACAAACAAAATAAAGGAGTAAACAATGAAGTTTTTAAAATATATCGTTGGTGCATTATTACTTTCGCTATTAATTGGATGTTCTGGTAAATTTCAAGAACCCCAAAATATTACCACCCCAGTAACTGGACTATCAAAAGATCAAGTGAAAAAAGCTATTTTAGCTTCTGCTACTAATGGTCGAGCTGCATTTGGTACATGGAAGATGGATGTTATTGACAGTAATACTATTCGAGGGCGTTTATTCAACCGTAAGTTTGAAGTTGTAGTGAATATACCTTATTCTGCAAAGAGCTACTCTATTAATTATGTATCAGTGAGCAATAATTTAAAAAATAGTCAGGGCGGAGTTCATCGAAATTATAATCGTTGGATAAATAATCTTGATGCTAAAATTCAAGAAAATATTTTCAAAGCAAAATAAAGTAGATTTTTTGCTAATTTAACCATATCAGATAAAAGATAAAATGAAGATATAATTAGTCTAAATTTATTAATTAAAAATATTAAGCTCAATTCAAAAATTGAGCTTATACAATCTAAATACATTATTTCAATAATTTCTTGTCCTTGATTAAATTTCCGTTAAACATAGTGCTTGTTAACTAATTTTAACGATAGCATTAATTGTCAAAACTGAATATCCATTATTCTAAATAGGTTTAATATATAAACAGTCCATGAAAATTAATGGATAAACTCTTTCTTTAATCGCATTTCTTTATGTTTCTCCTTGAGGACAATTAATATGTTTCAATGGCTTTCAAATTGGGTTTTAGATGGACTTAAACACTCCCCAGAAATTCTATTATTTTTATCGTTAAGTTTAGGATATTTAATTGGTGGCATTCGAATGGGTAAATTCCAACTCGGTGGTGTTGCCGGTTCGTTACTTGTCGCTGTTGCTTTAAGTGTTTTTGGCGTTACTATTGATGCTGGGGTTAAGTCGATTCTCTTTGCACTATTTATTTATGCTGTGGGTTATGAAAGTGGTCCTCAGTTTTTCCGTTCACTAGGCGTGAAAACATTACGCGAAATATTCTTAGCATTATTTATTGCTGTCGCAAGCTTTGTGACTGTTGTAATTTTAGCTAAAATATTCAATTTAGACAAAGGCCTTGCTGCTGGTTTAGCTGCAGGAGGATTGACCCAATCAGCCATTATGGGCACAGCCTCTGATGCATTAAGTCAGCTTGGATTAAGTGCTGAAGAATTAAGTAAAATGCAAGCTAATGTCACTATTGGTTATGCAGTCACTTATATATTTGGTTCACTAGGTGCCATTATAGTGTGTGTCAATATTCTACCAAAAATAATGGGTAGAGATATTGGCGATGATGCAATTAAAGCACAAGCAGAACAGCTTCATGGTTCGCTCTTATTGGGCAATGATCAAAATTTAGCTTTATCTGATATTAGTGGTCGTTTGTATCGTATTACCAATAAAATCAACCAAACTGTTTCCCATATTGAACAAACTGTAAATGGTATCAGTATTGAACGTATTAAACGTGGCAATAAAATAATAGAAGCAACCCCTGAAACAGTATTAAAGTCAAAAGATATCATTCTGGTTGTGGGTCATCGTGACGCTATGATTAAAGCACAAGATCTACTTGGTAGCGAAGTAAATTCAGCATCAGGTATGGATGTAGTGATGAACAAACTAGATGTTGAAATGCGTAATAGCCGTTATGTGGATCAAAATCTTACTCAAGTACTTCAATCTGACGAAGTTATGAAATTAAAACATGGAATATACCTTTTGGCTATTCATCGTGATGGACAATCCCTTCCACTTAATAACGATATTAATTTAAAATTTGGTGATGTTATTACTATTTATGGTGCTGATGGTGATCTTCGTCGTGTTGTAGATAAAATTGGTGCTCCAATCACTAAAAGTGAAAAAACTGACTGGATATTTCATGGTTTAGGGCTTGTTGTTGGTCTTATTATTGGTTTAATCGTTATACGTGTTAGCGATATTCCTATTACATTAGGAGCTGGTGGCGGTGCGCTTTTATCGGGATTATTATTCGGCTGGTATCGCTCTGTTCATCAAACTATTGGTAACATACCAACTGGTGCTGTGCAACTTTTAAAAGATTTTGGCTTGGCAGGTTTTGTGGCGGTTGTTGGTTTAAGTTCTGGTCTTCAAGCGATTAATACTATTAAAGAACAAGGTTTATCCCTATTTTTAATTGGTGTTGTTGTTACTTTATTGCCAATGTTACTTGCCATTTATTTTGGTAAATATGTACTAGGCTATAAAAATGTAGCGGTGTTTGCCGGTGCTTTAGCGGGTTCGCGTAGCGCTAATCCTGCTTTTGGTGAAGTGCTAAATAAAGCCGGTAACTCAACACCAACCAACTCTTTTGCCATTACTTATGCTTTAGCTAATGTTTTCCTAACTTTATTAGGACCATTAGTTGTTGCTTTTGTTTAATTGATCCATCAAATTAAGGATACAAATGTATGAAAAACAAAACAGAATACAGTCAATATGCTAATTTAAGTCCTTTTGAATTAAAAGATAACTTAATTAAACTGGCACAAAGCCATACTGATCGAGTAATGTTAAATGCAGGTAGAGGTAATCCCAACTTTCTTGCTACTTGGCCTCGTCAAGCTTTTTTCCAATTAGGTGTATTTGCAACCCAAGAATCCGAAATGTCATTTTCATATTTAAATGAAGGTATCGGTGGCATGCCAATTAAAGCAGGACTAACCGGACGCTTTGAACATTTTATTTGCCAAAATTACAACACTCCTGGTGTTGCCTTTTTAGGTAAGGCATTTTCTTATATTCGTGATCAACTAGGGCTTGACGAAAACGCCTTTTTACAAGAAATGGTAGAAGGTATTTTAGGATGTAATTATCCAGTACCAGATAGAATGCTACATTTTAGTGAAGATGTGGTTAAAGCATATGTTTTACAACAAATGGGCGCTCAATATCTGGATCGTAATGATATAGATTTATTTGCTGTTGAAGGTGGCACGGCTGCCATGGCTTATATTTTTAACTCAATGAAAGAAAATGGATTAATCCAAAAAGGTGACAAAATTGCCATTGGCGCACCTATATTCACGCCTTATCTCGAAATTCCTGAACTTAACGATTACCAATTAGTTGAGGTATTAATTAATTCTGATCCTAACTCAAATTGGCAGTATCCTGAGTCAGAATTGCGTAAATTAGAAGATCCAGCAATTAAAGCCTTTTTTGTTGTTAATCCTTCAAACCCACCATCAGTTAAAATTGACGATAACAGCTTAAAAATCATTGCCGACATTGTCAAAAAACGCCCTGAACTAATTATTCTAACCGATGACGTTTATGGCACATTTGCTGATGACTTCCAATCTTTATTTGCAATCTGCCCTCAAAATACCATTTTAGTTTATTCATTTTCGAAATATTTTGGAGCAACAGGTTGGCGTTTAGGTGTTATTGCAACAGCACATGATAATGTAATAGATAAAGCCATTAAAGCGTTACCAAGCAAAACCAGACAGATCTTAAATAAACGATATAGCTCAATTGTTACTGAACCTGAAAATCTAAAATTTATAGACCGCTTAGTAGCCGATAGTCGTGCGGTTGCATTAAACCATACTGCTGGACTATCAACACCACAGCAAGTACAAATGGTATTATTTGCATTATGTGAAATGATGGATAACGATCAAAGCTATAAAACAGCATTAAAATCACTAATTCGACGCCGTGCAGCATCACTTTATCAACATTTAGGTCTTAAACATCAAACCGATGAAAACAGTGTAGATTATTACACTCTAGTGGATCTTGAACATATTTGCCGAGAATTATATGAAGACAAATTCGCAAAATGGATTCTAAAAAATAAAAATCCATCTGAAATGTTATTCAGAATTGCTGATGAAGCAGGTGTTGTACTACTACCGGGTAAGGGATTTGCTGTACAACATCCTTCTGCTCGAGCATCGTTAGCAAACTTAAATGAATATCAATATGCCGCAATTGGATTATCAATGCGTAAATTAGCAGAAGAATATTATGCTGAATATAAAGCGAAGAATTAATAGTTAAATATTTAAATCAATAAATTTAATTAATACCCTAGCTAGTCTAGGGTTTTATTCAACCAAAATGTTGTAAATTTTCTACTACTGATGTATCCAAAAGTAACAGTATTACGGCAATCTATCTTTTGAGAAAATATAAAATCAATATACTACCTGAGTTATGTAAAACGAAAAATAGACCTATCTTTATAACGTTAAAAGGTTAATATAACCATTTATACGTCGTCAAAATATGCTGACAAATAAGCGAGCATAACACGTCAAAAAAGCGTGTTGGAAGTGTTAGGTATTTTGTCAAGAATAAAATATAGCTGATTTGTCAAAACCGAAATAAAGTCAAATATTATCATTTAACTACTTTGATCGTTTTTGATAAGTTAACACTAAACTTCTATCTTTAATTTATATATAATGTTGGCTCAATAACTTAGATTGTAGATATCAATTTCGGAGCCTTTCATGCAGCAGTTTCGTCCTATCCGTCGTGCTTTACTTAGTGTGTCCGACAAAACCGGTATTTTAGAATTTGCAAAAGCCTTATCAGAACGTAATGTGGAACTCCTTTCGACTGGGGGGACAGCAAAATTATTAATGGAAAACCAAATACCTGTTATTGAAGTATCAAATTACACTGGTTTCCCTGAAATGATGAACGGGAGAGTTAAAACTTTACATCCTAAAATTCATGGGGCAATTTTAGGGCGACGGGGTATTGATGATGATATTATGCAACAACACCAAATTGCACCGATTGATATGGTTGTCGTTAATCTTTACCCCTTCGCGCAGACTGTCGCTAAACCAGATTGTACGTTAGATGATGCGGTTGAAAACATTGACATTGGTGGCCCGACAATGGTTCGATCTGCTGCCAAAAATCATAAAGATGTTGCCATTGTAGTTGATTGTGGTGATTATGAAAATATCATCAATATGATGGATAGTAACCAAAACTCCCTTTCATTTAAATATCGTTTTAACCTTGCAATTAAAGCCTTTGAACACACGGCTAAATATGATGGTATGATTGCCAACTATTTTGGGCGATTAGTGCCACCTTACATGGGTGAAACCAATCAACCATCGGGCGAGTTTCCTCGAACTTTAAATCTACAATTCATTAAAAAACAGAATATGCGTTACGGTGAAAACGCGCATCAGCAAGCGGCTTTTTATGTTGAGCAAGATGTCAAAGAAGCCTCGATTGCAACAGCAAACCAATTGCAAGGTAAAGCCCTTTCTTATAACAATATTGCTGATACAGACGCTGCGCTTGAATGTGTAAAATCATTTGATGAGCCAGCATGTGTGATTGTAAAACATGCTAATCCTTGTGGTGTAGCGGTTAGTGATAATATTTTACATGCTTATGAAAAAGCCTTTAAAACTGATCCAACTTCAGCTTTTGGTGGCATTATAGCCTTTAATCGACAGCTTGATGTAGATACCGCAAAAGCCATTGTTGATAAACAATTTGTAGAAGTAATTATTGCCCCATCAGTTAGCCAAGAAGCTTTAGCCATTACTCAAGCTAAAAAAAATGTGCGTGTACTTGAATGTGGTGAGTGGTCAACATCAGCATCAGTAAGTTTAGATTTTAAACGTGTCAATGGCGGTTTATTAGTGCAAGATCGCGATCTAGGTATGATATCGCCAAATGAATTAACTGTAGTAACCAAACGTAACCCCACTGCTCAAGAGCTTTCAGATGCGCTATTTTGTTGGAAAGTGGCAAAATTTGTTAAGTCAAATGCCATTGTCTATGCAAAAGATAATATGACAATTGGTATTGGAGCAGGGCAGATGAGTCGTGTTTACTCTGCTAAGATAGCGGGAATTAAAGCTAAAGATGAAAATTTAAACGTTGCTGGATCAGTTGTTGCTTCAGATGCGTTTTTCCCATTTAGAGATGGCGTCGATGCCGCTGCAGCCGCAGGTGTGACTTGTGTGATTCAACCTGGTGGCTCGATTCGAGATGATGAAGTGATCCAAGCCGCAAATGAGCACAATATCGCGATGATCTTTACTAAAATGCGTCATTTTAGGCATTAATTGTGTGATCACTTTGTTAGTTTTTAAAAAGAGTTATCTATATATATCTTTATATTATGAAAGGCATCTTAAAAGGATCTTTTATGAAAGTATTAGTAATTGGTAATGGTGGGCGTGAACATGCGCTTGCTTGGAAAGTAGCACAATCTCCATTGGTTTCTAAAGTTTTTGTTGCCCCCGGCAATGCTGGTACTGCACTGGAACCAAGTTTAGAAAATATTAATATCAAAGTCACCGATGTGAGTGGACTGCTTAATTTTGCCCAGCAACAGCAAGTGGATTTGACCATTGTTGGTCCTGAAGCACCACTGGTTATTGGCATTGTTGATAGCTTCCAAAAAGCAGGATTGAAAATCTTCGGTCCAACAAAATCGGCCGCTCAACTGGAAGGCTCAAAAGCTTTTACTAAAGATTTTTTAGCACGTCATAAAATTCCAACAGCTGAATATCAAAACTTTACTGAAGTGGAACCAGCAATTGCTTATATCCGTGAAAAGGGCGCACCGATCGTGATTAAAGCCGATGGACTTGCGGCTGGTAAAGGCGTTATTGTTGCCATGACACTAAAAGAGGCCGAAGACGCCGTTCGTGATATGTTAGCTGGAAATGCCTTTGGTGATGCAGGTCATCGAGTAGTGATTGAAGAGTTTCTCGAGGGTGAAGAAGCTAGCTTTATTGTCATGGTGGATGGTAAACATGTAGAGCCAATGGCAACTAGCCAAGATCATAAACGTGTTGGCGATGGCGATACAGGTTTAAACACGGGTGGCATGGGCGCGTATTCGCCAGCTCCTGTTGTAACTGATGCGGTTTTTGCAAAGGTAATGGATGAAATCATTTATCCAACGGTCAATGGTATGGCGCAAGAAGGCAACGTCTATGTCGGCTTTTTATATGCTGGCTTAATGATTGACAAAAACGGCAATCCCAAAGTTATTGAATTCAACTGCCGATTTGGCGATCCTGAAACACAGCCGATAATGATGCGAATGCAATCAGATTTGGTCAAACTTTGCTTAGCGGCGGTAGAAGGCAAATTAGATACGGTCAAATCAAAATGGGATCCAAGATCCGCATTAGGTGTAGTGCTAGCTGCAGGCGGTTACCCGGGTGAATATCATACCCAAGATATAATTCTTGGACTACCGGCAGAATCAACCGAAGATTGCAAAATTTTCCATGCAGGTACTAGTTTAGAAAAAGGGCGAGTCTACACCAATGGGGGACGAGTATTATGTGTAACTGCACTTGGCAACACAGTACTTGAAGCTCAACAACGTGCTTATCAGCAAGCCAAAGACATCTATTGGCATGGTTGTTTTTATCGGCATGATATTGGTTACCGTGCAATTGAGCGGGAACAAAACACACATAAACCTTAATTTTAATGTTACTTAATTATGGCGTTTAATGACGCCGTAGTTGGTATGAACGAAAGATTAACCCAATAGTTATCAATTTTTATTAAATTTTTAGTGAAAATGGGGGAAGGAGAGTGAACAAATTATTAGCAGTGTTGGGCGATGATACGACAACAGGTGGTAAAGTGATTTCTGCATCAAATGGAGGGTTTTCTCAAGGTCAAGGCATTGCATGCTTAGGCGATTACGCAAGTTGTCCTAAATGTACAAAAGGATATGGTTCCATTATTGAAGGAACATATGATTGTATTGTAGAAGGTAAACCAGCTGCGTATGATGGTTGCATTATAGCTTGTGGATGCCCAATAGGCGATAATCGAATTATCGCAACTAAAAGCTTTGCTTATGTTAATGTTGCAAGTCATTCATCAGCGAAAAGCTCAAGTTTTAAAATGCCTAGCTCTTCAGAAACCTCATTACCTATTTTTCAAAACCTGATGTATACGCAAAGTGACTCATCACTTGAAATGAGTGACGACACGTCAAAAATTCGATTGGATGCCAAGCGCTTAATGGACTGTACCCACGAACTATGCGAAAAACACCTTTATTATAACGAAATAAAACAAGCTTTTATTGATGATGTTGATACATATGCCATGAATATTGTCAATAAAGTTGAAAGTGGTGAAATGAGTTATGAGGAAGGCGCAAAGAAAATAAAGACTGAAGAAAATAATTTGTTAGAGCAAAGTTTTATATGGTTGAAAAATGGTTTGTCTATTTTTGGTGGTGTAGGAATGATTCAAAATGGGGTAGCATTTTGTTCTGCGGGATGGTCATGTCTTATTGGTGCCCCTATGATAGCGCATGGAGTAAATGGAATATATGAAGGAGGATCTGGTATTGTTAATGGTGTTATGAACGAGATTGATGGAGGCAACAGAAGTATGGAAGTTGATGGGCCTTTAAGAAGTTGGTATAAAGATGCTGCCGAGTCTTTAGGTTTTGATTCTTCTGGTATGTCCACACTTTTTAGCACCAAAAAGATAAGGTCATCGATTTCTTTTGTATTCAATCGGCGACTGGTAATTTAATGTTGAATGAAGTCGATTATAATTAAACCAATCCACATAGTGATTAAATTCCAATTTAAGTTGCACCAGTGAATCAAAAATAGTAT
>NZ_FMWS01000026.1:33169-33351 GCF_900103255.1 Gilliamella bombi
GTAGTGCCAACGTTGTTTAACCCTTACATAGGTTAAATCGGTCACCAATATCTTTCGTGGTTGACCTATATCAAATTCTCGATTCAGTTCATTCCCCACCAGCGATTCATTGCTTTTTTCTGTATGAATACAATATTTTTTACAGGTGTATTTCGAAACCCAGCCATTTTTCGCCATGATTC
>NZ_FMWS01000009.1 GCF_900103255.1 Gilliamella bombi
TCAGGTTTAACCTGTGTCAGTATGAGCTTAACGGATTGGTTTTAATGCCTTAAATAAAATAATAAAACGCTAGTTGATGGCTCCAATTTAAGCTAAATTAGGTATATAATTTGAAAAAACAATAAATGGGATCGGTAATGACTAGTCAAAATAGTGTAAGTTCTATTTCTGTTTCACATCTTTTAGAAGCTAAACCAGCTTTTTGTTGTCAGTTAGATGGTAAAGGCAAAGCGCTACCACTTAATGAACAGAGTAAACCTTCAATTTCACAACCATTTTGGATTCATTTAGATTTTGCTAAACAAGAAACCATCAATTGGGTAAATAATACAAATCTAGTTCCAGATTTGATTAAAAATGAATTGCTAAAACCTAAGCAAATATCCAAGGAAATTCGTTTTGAGTCTGGTGTTTTAGTGGTTTTAAAAGGTGTTAATTTTGTTCCCAATGAGCTTCCCGATCCTATTGTTACCTTTCGTTTTTATATAACTGATAACATGATTATTTCAACACGACATCAACAAATTTCGGCTATTGCTGAATTAAAGGATCATCTAGAAAAGGGCATTGGTCCTGTAGATGTGGCGGATTGGTTGATTCAAATGTCTGATTTAATTAGTGATCAAGTTAATTTATCTTTTGATAGTGTTCACAATAAAATCATTAAGTTAGAGGAATCTGTTTTAAACCAACGTATCTTTTCTTATAAAGAAATTGGTCGAGTTCGTAAACAGTTGATCGTTTTACGCCGATTGTTATCACCACAACGCGATATTTTTGTAAAAATTTCGACTGAAAGAATATCGTGGATTGACGATAACGATCGCCAACGCTTGCATGATATTTCCTATCAACAAAATCATTATGTATCTGATATTGATAGCTGTTTATTAAGAATAGCTTCAATTATGGAACAAATTAATAGCTTCTTGGCTGAATCAACCAATAAAAGAATCTATTTAATGTCACTCTTTACCATAATTTTTACACCCATTACGTTTTTAACCAGTTTGCTTGGTGTCAATTTAGCCGGCATTCCTTTTAGTAGTGAAGGTTGGTCTTTTGTAGGGTTAATATTATTGCTTGTTATTATTTGTGTTATTTCAGTTATTTGGCTTAAATACAAAAAATGGTGGTAATAAAGCATCTTTAAAAATGGATGAAAATTTATGAATGTTTATAAAGTTGGGTATAAGGATATAATTGACTTTTTATTTAAAACCATAAAATTAATACTGATTCAAACTTATCTTGTTTGAAATTTTAATGAATAATTATTCTTATGCAACCTAATCAATCTTATCGTTTATTTATTGCCGAAAAGCCCAGCTTAGCAAGGGCTATCGCTGACGTATTACCTAAACCTCTTCAAAAAGGTAATGGTTTTATTAAAGCGAGTAATGGTGATGTGGTTAGTTGGTGTATTGGTCATCTCCTTGAACAAGCCACTCCAGAGGTTTATGATCCTCGATATAAGAAATGGGTGATTAATGATTTACCCATAGTGCCTGAAAAATGGATATTAATGCCTAAAGGCAATACAGAAAAACAATTTAATATTTTGGTAGATTTGATTAAGTCAGCAGAGCAAATAGTACATGCTGGTGACCCAGATAGGGAAGGGCAGTTACTAGTTGATGAAATTTTAAATTATTGCCAATTATCGCCAGATAAGCGCAAAGCAATTCAACGCTGTTTAATTAGTGATTTGAATGCCAGCGCTGTTGAAAAATCATTGCAACAATTACGCAACAATCAAGATTTTATTCCTTTATCAACTTCGGCATTAGCAAGGGCTAGAGCCGATTGGCTATATGGAATTAATATGAGTCGTCTTTGTACCATTGTTGGTCAAAAAAACGGTTATCGGGGGGTTTTATCAATTGGGCGAGTACAAACTCCTATTTTAGGGTTAGTGGTTAGGCGAGATTTAGAGATAGAGCAATTTGTACCTAAACCATTTTATGAAGTTTTTGCAGTGCTACAAACCAAAGATAATGAAATATTTAAAGCTAAATGGCAACCTAGCGAAGCTTGCTCGCCTTATCAGGACGAAGAAGGACGTGTTTTAGTTAAAAAATTGGCCGAAAATGTTTGTCAGCGTATTAATAAGCAATCAGGCACAATTGATAAAGTTAGTAATAAAAAGAAAGAACTTGCGCCACCAATGCCATTTAATTTATCGGCACTGCAAATTGAGATGGCTAAAAAAAATGGGCTAAGTGCCCAAGATGTGCTTGATATTTGCCAATCGTTATATGAAAAACACAAATTAATTACTTATCCAAGATCAGACTGTCGCTTTTTGCCAGAAGAACACTTAAAACAAATTACAGGTGTAAAGTCTGCCATTGAAAATAATTGTCCAGAACTACAAACCGCAATTAATAATGCTGATTATACTTTACGCACTAAAGCTTGGAATGACAAAAAAGTGGAAGCACATCACGCTATTATTCCAACGTTGCGTAAAGCTAAAATGGAAAACTTAACTGACAACGAAAAGGCGGTTTATCAAGTTGTGGCAACGCAATATTTAGCTCAATTTTATCCAGCATATAAATATGCTGAATTGCAAATTGATGAAGATATTCAAGGCGGAAAATTTATTTCTAAAGCTAACCAAATGCTTGATGAAGGTTGGAAAGTTTTATTTAGAACTAAAAACCATCAATCCCCAACCGATATGAATGACAATGAAAGTAATGGTTTATTAACTAAATTAGTTAAAAAGGGTGAAACCGTGCAATGCATTGATACTGAACTGGTTAGCAAAGAAACTCAGCCACCAAGACAATTTACTGACGCAACACTGTTGTCTGCGATGACGGGGATTGCCAGATTTGTTAAAGATCCCGAAATCAAAAAAATACTACGCGAAACAGATGGTTTAGGTACAGAAGCAACAAGGGCAGGTATTATTGAATTGTTATTTAAACGTCAATTTTTAATTCGTCAAGGCAAAGCAATTCGCTCAACCGAGGTGGGTAAAAATCTGATTTTATCACTACCAGATATAATGTCGATGCCAGACATGACCGCCCATTGGGAATTGCAATTAAACGAAATTAGCAAAAAAGAGTTTTCGTACCAACAATTTATGTATCAACTTAATTTATCACTGTTAGATCTTGTTAATCAGTTAAAGAATGCAAGGTTGAATATTTAAGGTTAATATCTATATAAAAAACAGGATGAAATTTAATAATACTGTTCATTCTGTTTATTAATATAGCCATACTAATTAAATAATAATTTTAAGTGCTTTTTCTTTTTGTTATTTTTATAACTCGATCAAATATCAGCATATATTAATAATATTATCCAAGTTAGCCGTTTTGAGTACATTTTTCTTAAATAAATGTGATAAAAGAAATCACAAAATAATTACCAAATTGGACTGATTATTATTGAGTAATTCAGATAGTTCCCTTTAAAATATTTACGTTAGTTAATAGGGTAGCGATTGTATATTCTATCAGATAATAGGGTTATCAATTTTATATAAAGTAAAGATGAAAACGGCGATAAGTGCCGTTTTTCAACAACTGTATTTATTTTTTCGTGATATAGGTTGACTTCTAATCCTTAAAGGAGTATAAAGAGCCCGCCTTTTGAGCTTTTCTTCCTTTTTTAGCTATTATGGAAGTTAAAAACGAGGGTGAAGGGAAGTTGAAATATAAAGTGAAGAGTTCAATTTACAGGAGAAATATGGACACTCAATCGGGTCACCCCAAGACTAGGGGAGACAAATTTAAACACATCATTATCGGTTAATGAACCTGTCTAAATAACCATTTTTTCAGTTCACAAACCGAAATTGATAAAACGGTAACGGTGAACGATATGTATTTTTTTACACGCTATCACACAAATTCAAAACACCAATGCGCGCAAAGTTTAATGGTGCGTGTTTTACATCTTTCAGAAAAACATTTAGAACCACCGAGTTGTATCTAAATTCTTAATTAATTCTGTTTGCTAATCAAATTTAATGCTCAGCCCAAGCTATAAGAAATAGCTTTATAGGCTACTTTTGATATGCACTAAATTTTAGTTAATCACAAAATTTAATTATTTATTGTTATTTAGTAACAATAAGTTGGCCTACTTTTGCCAAAATTATGAATATAGGTACTTATGATGACAAAAAATACATCAAAAACTAAAGCACAAAATAGTGTAGATATTAAAGCTATCAACGAAGCTCAAAGCAGTCTTGATAGTATTTTAGCTAAATTTCAATCCAGCCTTTCAGGATTAACACAAGAAAGTGCAAAGTCGAGAATTGAAACATATGGAAAAAATGAAGTTGCACGCGAAAAGGTACCATCAGTTTTAGTACAACTATTAATGGCGTTTAATAATCCATTTATATTTGTATTATTAGCGTTAGCTATTGTCAGTTTTGTGACTGATTTTTGGTTACCTTTGCAAAATGGTGAAGAGACAGATTTAACCAGTATTATCATTATTCTAACTATGGTATCACTGAGTGGATTATTGCGTTTTTGGCAGGAATTTAGATCGAACAAAGCGGCTGAGGCGTTAAAATCGATGATTCGCACAACAGCAACGGTGCTAAGACGTGCGCATAAAGATATGAGCCCAGAACGTATTGAAATTCCATTAAGTGAAATTGTTCCTGGGGATATTGTTTACTTGTCGGCTGGAGACATGATCCCAGCAGATATTCGATTGATTGAATCTCGGGATTTATTTGTTAGCCAAGCCGTATTAACAGGCGAATCAATTCCTGTTGAAAAGTACGACACATTAGGTGCTGTAACACAAAAAACATCCGATAATATCGAAACATCAAACATCAACAAAGATAATTTGCTTGATGTTAATAACATTTGTTATATGGGAACCAACGTTGTTAGTGGAACCGCCACAGCCATTGTTGTTGCAACAGGAGGGGATACTCATTTTGGCTCATTGGCAAAATCAATTGTAGGATCTCGTGCTGAAACTTCGTTTGATCGCGGTGTTAATAGTGTTAGCTGGTTGCTTATTCGCTTTATGCTAATTATGGTGCCAATTGTATTTTTTATTAATGGTTTTTCAAAAAATGATTGGGGCGATGCTGCACTTTTTGCATTAGCCGTGGCCGTTGGCTTGACGCCTGAAATGTTACCAATGATTGTGAGCGCTAATCTAGCAAAAGGCGCTGTTGGTATGGCAAAACGTAAAGTAGTTGTTAAAAGACTTAACGCAATCCAAAATTTTGGGGCGATGGATATTTTATGTACTGACAAAACGGGGACATTAACACAAGATAAAATTATTTTAGAGCATCACCTTGATATAAAAGGTCAAGTCGATTCATCTGTTTTGGAACTTGCATGGCTTAATAGTTATTATCAAAGCGGCATGAAAAACTTGATGGATAAAGCGATTATTCGTTTTGCCGAAGAAAAGACCAGCATGAAAAAGGTTGGTGTTAGCTTATACAAAAAAATTGATGAATTACCATTTGATTTTGTACGCCGACGTTTATCGGTGGTGGTACAAAATGGTGATGATAACCATTTGATGATTTGTAAAGGCGCAGTTGAAGAAATGCTGTCTATTGCCAGTTACGTTTATGAAAATGACGAATATTTACCATTAAACGATGAACGTAAACAAGCTTTGATCGCATTAGCACATGAATATAATAAAGAAGGTTTTAGAGTATTAGCCGTTGGAGTAAAAAACATTCCGGCAAGTGAAACAAAACCACAATACACCGTGCAGGACGAAACTGCGCTCGCCATTCGTGGCTTTTTAACTTTTTTAGATCCACCAAAAGAAAGCGCATTTGAAGCTATTTCGGCATTGAATGAGCATGGTGTGGGCGTTAAAGTTTTAACTGGTGATAACGAAATCATCACCATTAAAGTTTGCCGAGAAGTTGGTTTAGAACCAGGCACGCCATTACTTGGCACTGAAATTGAAAAAATGGATGATGTCGAGCTAAAAAAACAGATCGAACAGCACACTATTTTTGCAAAATTAACGCCGCTGCAAAAATCGCGAATTATTCGGTTGTTGCAAGATAATGGACATACAGTTGGTTTTTTAGGCGATGGTATTAACGATGCACCAGCACTTCGCGATGCAGATGTAGGGATTTCGGTCGATACTGCAACCGACATCGCTAAAGAATCTGCTGATATTATTTTACTTGAAAAAAGCTTAATGGTTTTAGAAGAAGGTGTAATATGTGGCCGCGAGACCTTTGGCAATATCATGAAATATCTAAACATGACAGCAAGTTCTAATTTTGGCAATATTTTTTCAGTATTGGTTGCTAGTGCGTTTCTACCATTTTTACCTATGCTAGCGATACATTTACTTATTCAAAACTTATTGTATGATATTTCACAACTCTCATTGCCATGGGACAAAATGGACAATGAATTTTTACAAAAACCACGTAAATGGAATGCGTTAAATATTAGACGTTTTATGATTTGGATTGGGCCTACATCGTCTATTTTTGATATCACAACTTATGCATTAATGTGGTTTGTATTTAGTGCTAATAGTGTTGAAGCTCAATCACTATTTCATTCAGGATGGTTTATTGAAGGGTTATTATCGCAAACTTTGGTTGTGCACATGCTAAGAACACAAAAAATTCCATTTGTGCAAAGCACGGCGGCATTTCCTGTTATTGTGATGACTTTGTTAGTTATGGCGATTGGTATTTATATTCCATTTTCTCCACTAAGTGGGTTAATTGGACTACAACCATTACCGTGGTCATACTTTCCATGGCTATTAGCAACTCTATTTAGCTATTGCTGCGTTGCACAATTAATGAAACGTATCTATATCAAACGTTTTGGACAATGGTTTTAATTAACTAATAACAGCTAAGTGATACTAATATCGCTTAGCTAATTTAAGAAGTATTTATTTAAAAAATACTAAAAATCAAAATGTTAAATATAAAATAATAACAAAGGAAATAATCTATGAAAACACCACATAAAAATTTAATTATGCTAATTAAAAGCCGAAAACAAAAAAAGCTCAAGCAAAATTAAGCAATTAAATATAAAATAGTTAGCGCAAGGATTTTAAGTTAACACATAATAAAAAACCCCAATTATTGGGGTTTTTGTTTAATTGTTTATTAGTTTATTAGTTTGAAATAAAACGATTAATTAAAATAATTACAAGTTGTAGGTAATTAAAAGTTTAGATAATTTCAGACGCTTTTTTTAGAATTTCATGAATTTCATCTTTAATTTTAAGTTTCTGTTTTTTTAATGCCTCTATCGTTTCAGCGGTATTGACAATAATTCCAGATTCAATATTTTTAATTTTTTGGTCGAGCTCATTATGTTGGTCGAATAATTTTTGAAAACGTAAATCGGTATTTTTTAATTTGGAAATTAATTCTCGATATTCTGGAAACATAGTGCCTCCTTATATGGGCTAGTTAGAATAATAACAATAGCAGCTATTGCTAATTCAGAATACAATATTATGCGTAGTTTTAATAGAAAAATTGTTTTAATAACCAAATATATTTTTATAACAAAACTGTTTTAATTGCAGAGTAAAAAACAACAAGGGAGTTATTCCATGAGTGAGTCGATTGTAGTTGCCAAAAGTCATGGTAAAGATTTATCAATTATTGCTGCATTAGCTAATCGTCATGGTTTAATTACTGGCGCAACTGGTACAGGTAAAACAGTGACATTACAAAAAATGGCAGAAGGTTTTTCAAAAATAGGTGTACCTGTCTTTCTTGCTGATGTTAAAGGCGACCTAACTGGGATTGGTGAAAAGGGCAAATTAACTGAAAAACTACAAGCTCGTTTAGCGAGTATTGAAGTTAATAATTGGCAAGCAGACTCGTCACCCATTGAATTATGGGATGTATTTGCTGAAAAAGGAATCCCCGTTCGTAGCACTGTGTCAGATATAGGGCCTATTTTGCTTGGTCAGTTACTCGATTTAAATAACGTTCAAGCAGGTGTGTTACAGTTGATATTTAAAATCGCTGATGATAACAATTTATTATTAATTGACTTTAAGGATCTTCGAGCATTAATTCAATTTGTTGGTGATAACGCTAAAAAATTTACCACACAATATGGAAACATTTCGCTATCGTCAATTGGCGCAATTCAACGTGGATTGTTAACTCTTGAACAACAAGGTGCCGAATTTTTCCTTGGTGAACCAATGCTTAACATTCAAGATTTAATGCAAGTTAATCCTAAAGGTTACGGTATAATTAACATCTTATCGGCCGAAAAGTTATATAACTCGCCAAAATTATATTCAGTCTTTTTATTGTGGCTATTGTCAGAACTTTTTGAGCATTTGCCAGAAGTAGGTGATCTTGATAAGCCGAAACTTGTCTTCTTTTTTGACGAAGCTCACTTACTTTTTAATAACATTTCGCCTGCATTATTAGAAAAAATAGAACAAGTGGTGCGTTTAATTCGCTCTAAAGGGGTCGGGGTTTATTTTTCTTCTCAGAATCCGAGTGATATTCCTGATACAGTTTTAGGGCAATTAGGCAATCGTGTGCAACATGCCTTACGCGCATTTACCCCAAAAGATCAAAAAGCTGTAAAAGTGGCTGCCCAAACTATGCGTGCCAATCCAAGTTTTGATACTGAAAAAGCAATAATGGAATTAGGCGTTGGCGAAGCTCTTATCTCGTTTCTAGATGAAAAAGGCAGTCCAAACATGGTTGAACGTGGTTATATTATTGCACCGAGTTCAAAAATGGGACCTATGTTGCCAGAAGATCAATTAACTATTATTCGCCAATCATGTTTTTACAACAAATACGCACAAACCATAGATCGACAATCCGCTTATGAAATACTGAAAAATGGATTTTCGTTAAATAACCAATCCGATCAAAACAGCAATGGTAGCGATATAAAAAGAGACGATGATAAAAATAATAAACAAAATAATGGTGGATTGCTAAATTTTTTAAGCACACTACTTTTTGGTACTAAGGGGCCAAGAGGTGGACAACATGATGGTATCACCCAAAAAATAGCTAAAAGCGCAACAAGGCAAGTTGTTAATCAAATCGGTAAACAGATCACCCGTGGTATATTAGGTGGTTTAAAAAAATAACCAAAACGAAGTTATTACTTAAAAAGTCAGCAAAATAGGAGTATTTTAATGTTAAAAATGTTCATAGAATGGTATAAAAAACGCTTTAGCGATCCGCATGTTGTTTCGCTAATGGCTGTTATTGTTGGCTTATTTGTTATTATCTATTTTTTCAATAAAATTCTTCTACCGGTTTTAATTGCGATTGTACTATCTTATTTACTTGATAGACCGGTTAACTATCTACATAAAAAAAACATACCAAGAACACTGGCAGTTGTAATGGTGTTACTGCTTTTTTTAATGATTGTATTAGTTGGATTTATGATTTTATTACCATTAATTTGGCAACAAAGCATTAGCTTAATCACTAATATTCCAAACATGCTAAATTTTGCAAACAACTTTTTAACCACCTTGCCTGAACACTACCCTGAACTAATTGATGTTGGCTTATTCGACTCGATCATCCAAGGTATTACCAACAAAGTTGTGCAAACTGGTAATTCGTTATTGCAATTTTCCATTGTGTCTTTATTAGGGCTAGTATCTGTTGCAATTAATGGGGTATTAGTGCCCATAATGATGTTTTTTTTATTAAAGGACAAAACAAAAATATGGGGATACTGTTCAAAAATCTTGCCTAAGAACCGTACAATTTTGAACAAAGTTGCTGCTGAAATGGATATGCAAATATCCAATTATATAGTAGGCAATGTACTACATATAATTATTTTATCCATTTGTGTCTATATTCCTTTTTGGTATTTTGGTTTAGATTATGGACTTTTATTAGCAGTGCTTGTTGGATTATCTGTATTAGTGCCTTACGTTGGTATTATTATTTCAAGTATTCCGGTTGTATTAATTGCTCTATTTCAATGGGGATTAAGCGCACAATTTGGTTATTTATTGTTTTTCTATGTATTAATACAAGCATTAGATGGTAATTTATTGGTACCTTGCTTATTTTCTGAAAAACTTAATTTACATCCATTAGTTATTATTTTAGCGGTAATTGTGTTTGGTGGTTTATGGGGATTTTGGGGAATATTTTTTGCAATACCTTTGGCTACATTGGTTAAAGCAATTATAAATGCATGGCCAAAATCAGACGAATTAAATACTATCAATAGCGAGTAAAAGCAGATTAATGGTTAATCTGCTTTTAATCAGAACTATTTGCTGTGTTTTTTAAGATAGTCTAAAACTACTTCGTGATGGTTAGCGGTTTTGAAATCATCAAACACTTTTTCGATTTTACCGTCTTTGCCAATTAAAAAGCTTATACGGTGAATCCCATCGTAGGTTTTTCCCATAAACTCTTTTTCGCCCCAAGTACCAAATGCTTGAGCAACTTCATGATTTTCGTCAGAAAGCAGCGTGAAATTTAACAGCTCTTTTTCGATAAATCGAGATAACTTCTCAGGTTTATCGGTACTTATACCAAGGATCACCACATTATATTTTTTGAACTCATCAGAACAATCTCGCAAATTACATGCTTGCACAGTGCAACCAGGTGTCATCGCTTTTGGGTAAAAATAAATTAAAACACGTTTGCCTTTAAAGTCATTTAAGCCTACAAGCTCTCCATCTTGGTCTGGCAACGAAAACTGAGGTGCTTTTTCACCTTCTTTAAGTGGATTAACCATATGATTATTACCTATTTTAATAGTTTAATTTTTAATTGGAAATATAAAAAGTGCCATACATCTAAACTAAGTTATTAAAAAAACGACTTGCTGCATCAATGGTATGATTGATCTCTTTATCTGTGTGCTTAAGTGACATGAAACCAGCTTCGAAAGCTGACGGTGCAAAATAAACACCTTCATTTAGCATATGATGATAGAATTTCTTAAATAATTCAACATTACACTGCATCACATCTTGATAAGTGGTTACTTCAGAAGCAGTTGTAAAGAATAATCCAAACATCCCTCCTACATAATTCAACACTAACGGCACATTATGCTTTTTAGCTACCGATAATAAACCATCAGCAAGCGATGCGGTTTTATCTTTTAACTCTTGATAGATTCCAACTTCCATTAACTTGGTTAACGTTGTGTAACCAGCTGCCATTGCAACGGGGTTACCTGAAAGCGTTCCAGCTTGGTATATTGGACCAGTTGGTGCTAATTGCATCATAATATCTGCACGACCACCAAACGCTCCAACAGGCATACCTCCACCAATAATTTTGCCTAAACAAGTTAAATCGGGCACAACATCATAATAATCTTGAGCTCCGCCCAGCGCGACTCGAAAGCCTGTCATCACTTCGTCAATGATTAATAACGTACCATACTTATCGCAAAGTGCTCGTAAACCGTGCAGAAACTCTTTTTGAGCTGGCACGCAATTCATATTGCCCGCAACTGGCTCAATAATGATGGCGGCAATTTGGTCGGGATATTGCTCAAATTGTTTTTTAACCGATTCTAAATTATTATAATCACAAACTAATGTATGCTTAACAAAATCATCAGGTACACCTGGTGAAGTTGGGTGACCAAAAGTAAGGGCACCAGACCCCGCTTTAACTAACAAATAATCAGCATGACCGTGATAACAGCCTTCAAATTTAATAATCTTATCACGTCCAGTAAAACCACGTGCAACACGGATGGCACTCATGGTTGCTTCAGTTCCCGAATTTACCATACGCACCATTTCAATTGAAGGCATTAATTGAGTAACCAAATTAGCAACTTTGGTTTCAATTTCGGTTGGTGCACCATAACTCAAACCGTTATGAACAGCGTTAATTACCGCATTAGCTACATCGGGGTCATTGTGTCCAAGGATCATCGGCCCCCAAGAACCGACATAATCAATGTAGGCTCTTTCGTCCGCATCATAAATATACGCACCGTTTGCACGCTCGATAAATAAAGGTGAACCACCAACGCCATTAAAGGCGCGAACAGGCGAATTAACGCCACCAGGCATAACTGATTGAGCCTGATGATAAAGTTTTTCTGATTTGAAATTGTTTTGCATAACTGAGATGATCTCTCTATAAAAATTTGTTGTATTTATTCATAAAATCAAAATAAATTCAAGCCAACTATGAGAAATTTATTTAATAGAAGTTTTCTATTTTGTATTTTCATTTAGCAAAGGTATATAATGCAAAGATCAATATATTAGGAGAAGAATATGAGCGATGCTTTACCGATTAACTTTACTGATGCTGCAGCCAACAAAGTTAAATCATTAGTCACTGAAGAAGAGAACCCAAACCTAAAATTAAGGGTGTATATAACAGGCGGTGGTTGTAGTGGATTTCAGTATGGTTTTACTTTCGATGAAAAGGTAAACGAAGATGACTTAGCTATTGAAAAAAATGGTGTATCTTTAGTTATCGATCCCATGAGTTTACAATATCTAGTTGGCGGCACTATCGATTATGTAGAAGGTTTACAAGGCTCTCGTTTTGTGGTTGATAATCCCAATGCAACAACAACATGCGGTTGCGGTTCATCTTTCAGTGTTTAAGCCATATTTAAGTTTTAAAAATACCAATAACGTTATGGGAAGATAATAAACCATAACTTTAATTTTTATAGAAAGATTAATAAAATCCATAAAAAGTGACAAACATTGAGCAGTTAAACAATAATTTTTAATTTTTAGTTGACGGCAAAATTAAGATGGGTAAAATGCACAGCATTCGAAACGCAATTACCTTTTGGTAATAAGTTTTGAGCCCGGGTGGTGAAATCGGTAGACACAAGGGATTTAAAATCCCTCGGCCTTTTTGGCCGTGCGAGTTCAAGTCTCGCCCCGGGCACCACTAACAAACAACTCTCATGCGGGAATAGCTCAGTTGGTAGAGCACGACCTTGCCAAGGTCGGGGTCGCGAGTTCGAACCTCGTTTCCCGCTCCAATAAAACATCTATTTAGTATAAAAGTAAATTTATATCCCATAGTGTGTTAACTAACGAAAGTTATTAGTTGTGTGCGAGGCACAAAAAACACAGCAAAAACATTGTAATAAAAACAGAAATTAGCTAATAATTACTTAAATTAAGTAAAATAAAAAACTTCAATAAAATCAATAGTCTACCTGAGCTATTTTAGAGAAAACACACAACACGGCAAGGTTAATTTACCTATCTTTTAACTGTGTCGGAGTGCTTTGCTGATAGACTGAGGGCAGCACGCCAAATAGGACTGTTTGGCGAGTTTGTGCTTTGTTATGGATGCCAATTTATCAGGAACAATTTGGCACTTCTGAGCAAAGCAAATAGGCTTAAAAAAGGCGAATTTCATAATGATTTGAGTAAATCATGCCGATGGTTAAGAGCGAGCGTGGGCGTTGGGTACCGTAGTTTATATTTTGTAGCCATGTGATTTGTAAGATGTTACGCTCAAAATTCTTAAATTAAACGTTATCACCAATATCAGTTATTCCGACAAAATTCAAAAGCTATAAAGCTAACACCCTATTTTAATTATAAAATTAACCTATCTATAAGACCAAATCGTTTTCATCTTTACATTTCTTTACAAAAAAGTCCGCTAAAAAACTAGCCAACTATTTTTTTATGGTTACACTTTTATCGCTATAGGAAAACAAGCTTATTAAATAAGTAAATAATTATAAAAATCTAAATAAAACAAATCATTACTTGACAGGTTAACCATAATGCATTATCATTTTAGACACCAGACACCAGACACCAGCACTGGCAAACCTATGTCTTAAATTTATCAAATAATCCTATTCGACGAGTTTTTTCACGAAACTTATTTATACCTTCCAAATTATTTCTCAACGAATTATCGAAATTATCGCTCAAATCACCTAAAACAGCTTTGTTAGTATCAGCACTGTTATTATTGTCATCGTCATGGAATGTACAGGCAAATGGTAAAAAGGTTAGAGCGGGTAATCGTAGTGATGCAATAATAATACCGTCGCCAGTTATCAATTATGTAAGGCCAAATCTAAATTTTGGTGACGACGAATATGCAGGCCAAGCTAGCTTATGGAATCCTGATAAGGGCTTTTTAGTACAATCAATTGATTTTGAATCAATTCATCCTGAATTATACAACCTCAATTTCCCGACCACAGGTATGCATAATTTATATTTTGATTTACTTATAACTGGAGTAAATATAAATAAATTGACATGGGAACCCGTTACTTTGGGGGGAATCACTGCGACAGTGACAAATGTTGTAGCTAATGATAGGTGGATCCCTGATGAAGATAAGGGACAAGTTGTCGCCCGTGTTAAGCTAACAGGTCCAGAGGCTAGAAATCAATGGTACAATCCTCATCCTAACCCAATTGCTAAGCCAAGGTTACCGCAGACGTTTGAGTTAGTGGGTAGGGATATTAGTACCGCTGATGAGGTAGTAAAATATGGATTTGTGTTAAAGCAGTGGTTCGTCAATCGGGGTGATCAATTGAAAACTTATAGTGACCAGTTAGCATGGTGTAATAGTTTGGGGTATCGAATGCCGAGGATAAGGGATTTAACCAATTCGAAGTGTGGTGTAGATAATAATTATTTCCCATGTATAAATAACATAGATGGGGCTACGCCGTCATCAGGTACTCTATTTTACCAGCGTCACATAAGAGCAGGATTTTTTACGGAATGGGGCCGCATGGACGACTACGCTGGTGCGGGCTTCGTTTTTTACGGCTACTGGACAGGCGACGCGGCAGGTAGCACCCGGTTCGCTGTCGACTCGGACGACGCCCGCGTCCGCCCAGCTAGCCACACCAATTATGCTGTTTGCATTGCGCCTTAGCTTTTAGCATTTAGTTCTTAATCTGTATGAAAACGCCGAGTTGTTTACACTTCATAATTAAAATAATCCTCTAAAGACTCATAAGGCGTTTTGCCTGAAATCGCTTTATGGGGTTTAATGATATTATAAAAATTAATAAAGCGTTTAAGTTTTTGTTTTCTATCTTTTGAATCGCTAAATATTTGCCGATTATGCTACATCGCAATTCAAAGTTTGTATCACTCTTTCGGCTTTCACATCGGTTTGACAGGTGGGATTGGTACATTTTTGCTTGATACAGCGATTATCACGCAGTTTATCTAAACAAATATTTATCTAACAAACAAAGACTGTCCAATTTTTGTCAAAAAGTTTCAGGAAAACACCGTGTTTAAGTAAAAAAACAAAAAAAATCATGTTAATACTAGAAAATAATTTTTCTAGTTTGCTGTTTCGTTTGATTTATAAGTAAAGATAAACCTTTGGTATCAACCTGTAGCATTTTGCTTGGATAGGTTTTGTAATAGCGTTTAGCCAAATCAATGGCCGTCGTTTTTTCTTTATGATATAAACGCCATATCGCTTGCTGGTGATAAAGCGCTAATTTTGTTTTTTACGACTAATTATTACAGTAGTTTCTCAAATTACCGTAAACAATATTAGTAATATCTTACACATAAGACATCAAATAATATGATGCCTATTGAATTAAAAACACGAAAACAGGCAGCTTAATTTTCTACGTGAGAGTGTACTAAGTTTGGGGTATTTACATCGTGAGTATTTATTTTACCTATTTAGAAACACAACACAGCGAAGGTTTGAGTTTGTATTTTTTATTGTTTAATTATATTTACTATTTTTTTACTGTTTATTTATTTTTGTTGAGAATAATTCGCATTTTTACACTAAAAATAACTTCATTTCTTTCTAAAATATGTATTTTTAATTTTATATGATTATTTATATCAGCACTGTTGTCATTTTTAGGAAGCGTAATGTCATTTTTTACTCTTAACCAGTTACCTTTAGGCCACGAGGCGGTTATTACTAGGTTGTTACCCGAATCGTTACCTTTTCGTCGAAAGTTACTTGCAATGGGGATTACACCAGGGTGTAAGGTTCTGGTTGTGCGAGTTGCACCATTTGGTGATCCGATTGAAATTAAAATGCGTGGATTTTGGCTTTGTTTGCGTCGTAAAGAAGCACAAGCTATTGAAGTTATGGAGGTAAGTAAATGAAGATAGCATTAATTGGTAACCCTAACTGTGGTAAGACGACATTATTTAATTTATTAACTGGCTCAAAGCAACGTGTAGGAAATTGGCCTGGAGTGACTGTTGAACGTAAGACAGGTGTTTTTACTTATCATAATGCACAATATGAAGTCGTTGATTTGCCTGGTACATATTCGATCGAACCAGACCCACTTAGTGTTTCACAAGATGAGCTTATCGCACGTCAGTTTGTGTTGTCTGATAGTGATAGTGTTATTATTAATATTATGGATGCAACTAATTTGCAACGTAGTCTGTATTTAACTTGTCAGTTAATTGATTTGCAAGTGCCAATGATTGTTGTATTAAATATGATGGATGCAGTTAAAGCCATGGGCGAACAGATTAATGTTGATATGTTGTCAACACTGTTAGGTTGCCCTGTTGTGGCATTATCATCAACCCAAAAAATGGGGCTATCGTGCTTTTTTCAACAAATCGAAAACATGGTAATCACGCCACAAGTAGCTCAACCGTCGATTGATTTGCTTGGCGATGATCAGCAAGCGGTGATTAATCGTTGTATTTGTGAGTTACCAGATGATAGTGTTGTGCATCAATTCAATCGTTGGCAATTGATGGATGCGTTATTAGATGATTCGCGTTATAACTTACTCGAATGCGAAAAAGAGATGTTTGCAAACTGCCGTTCATTGCTTGCAAAATGGTGTGATAATGAAATTGATGTGGCGCTTGCTAGTGCACGTTATGATACGATTGATACAATTTGTAAGAAAGTGATTGATAAACCACGTGAACTTAGTCGTCGATTTTCAGATATATTGGATAATATTACTTTAGGGCGTATTACTGGTATTCCGTTCTTTTTACTCGCAATGTATGCCATGTTTATGCTAGCAATTAATTTTGGGGCTGTGTTTATTGATTTTTTTGATGTGCTGTGTGGTACTATCTTTGTCGATGGCACAACGCAGTTACTTCATGCTATCAATGCACCGAATTGGCTTACGGCTGTTTTAGCTAATGGGATTGGCCGCGGCATTCAAACTGTTTCAACTTTTATTCCTGTCATTGGGGCGATGTTTTTTTGTTTATCTTTTTTGGAAGATTCTGGTTATTTGGCGCGAGCAGCAATGGTAATCGATCGGCTGATGCGTTGCATTGGTTTGCCGGGAAAAGCATTTGTGCCAATGTTAGTGGGATTCGGTTGTGGTGTGCCAGCCATTATGGGCACGCGAACGTTAGAAAGTACACGTGATCGTATTATGTCGATCTGTATGATTCCTTTTATGTCATGTGGAGCAAGATTGCCGGTGTATGCTTTATTCGCCGTGATATTTTTCCCTAAAAATGCTTCTTTAGTGGTGTTTGCCTTATATTTGCTTGGTGTAGTTGTGGCAATGATAACCGGATTTATACTTAAATTTACGCTATTAAAAGGTTCATTAACACCGTTTATTATGGAAATGCCAGTGTATCGTATTCCGACTTTAAGTAGTCTAATTAGTTTAACTTGGCAACGTTTAAAGTCGTTTATTTTTAAAGCAGGTAAAGCCATTGTGTTGATGGTAACAATATTAAGTATGCTTAATTCATGGGGGAGTGATGGTTCGTTTAGACACGAAAGTTCGCAGGACTCTATGCTTTCTGTTGTTAGCCAAACAATCACTCCAGCATTTGCACCAATGGGGATTAAACACGATAATTGGCCCGCAACGGTGGGAATTTTTACGGGTATTTTTGCTAAGGAGTCGGTGATTGCAACGCTTAATTCGCTTTATTCGATGGGCGATGACAATGAGCAAGCAACCAAGTCATTTGATTTATCACAAGGGATTGTAGATGCGTTGGCAACGATTCCTAAGAATTTAGTTGATCTATCAGATGCAGTATTAGATCCACTAGGGTTTAATACAGTTTCACAAAATATTGATTCACTTCAGTCTGATTTGGATGTAAATTCGGTAACAATTTCTCAAATCAAGGGCGCTTTTGGTTCGTCTTCGAATGCGATGAGTTATTTGATCTTCATTTTACTTTATACACCTTGTGCTGCTGCATTAGGAGCTGTGTACCGAGAGGCTGGTTTTAGATGGATGATATTTGTGGCAATTTGGACTTTTACTATCGCATGGCTAACAGCAACGATTTATTATCAATTTACTTTGCTTGGGCATTCTACTATGGCAGGTTGGTGGCTTTTGGGATGTAGTGTATTTATTGTTGTAGCACTATTGTTTATGCGTACTTTAGGGCGATATTCATCATTTAACCAACAAACGGAACCGAATCTACAACAGTGTAAAGAATCATCATGCTGTCAGTAAGTAGCTGGCTAGCTAATTTGTAAAAATATAGATAGAGAAAAGATTTGTGATTTTTCTGTAACTTTAATTATCGGATTATTGCTATGTTAATAACGTCGATTCGTGATTATGTACAATTAAAAGGTCGTGTACCATTGCAAGATGTTGCACGCCATTTTCGTTTACCTGAAAGTGCAGCTGAGCAGATGTTAGGGTTTTGGATTAAAAAAGGGATGATAAAGCTCATAGTACAAGATCAGCTATTGTTTTGCCAAACTAATAAGTGTCACTCTTGTTCAAACTGTCACTTAGCTGGTAATGTTGAATATGTTTGGGTTTAATTGAATCATGAATCAGTAACTTTTTACATTTATAATGTGTTGTCAATTATTTTGTTGCATCATAGATAAATGATGCTAATTAACGCTGATTTGATTTTGTGATTAAATTCACAAAATTAATTTTATTTGTATGGATAAGCTAGCAAACATGGATAAGTGATTCTATATTATCAAAGTCTGAGGCTACATTTTATGTTTTCAGCCTATCTGATTTTTGACAACAAGATAGATTAATGACCACCTCATGACAAAGTCGTTTTATTGTTGAATAAATGTTATTATACTTTCATTATAGTAAAACGTTGTATGAGGATAAGATGTATGAGTCAATTAGATGAATTTAAAAAATTAACTGTAGTGGTAGCCGATACTGGTGATATCGATTCTATTAAGCAGTTTTCCCCCGAAGATGCAACAACCAATCCTTCCCTCGTTTTGAAAGCAGCGCAACTTCCTCAATATCGTTATTTAATTGATTCTGCAGTTGAAACTGCGAAAAAAATTGGTGGCAGTAAAGAACAACAATTAGTTAATGCGTGTGATCAGGTTGCAGTTAATATTGGCGCCGAAATTTTAAAAACAGTTCCTGGTCGTATTTCGACCGAAGTGGATGCCCGTTTGTCTTTTGATAAACAAGGATGTATTGAAAAGGCACGTAAAATTATTGCACTTTATGAAGAAAAGGGTATCGATAAGTCACATATCTTAATTAAAATTGCTTCAACTTGGGAAGGTATTAAAGCGGCTGAAGTGCTAGAAAAAGAAGGGATAAACTGTAATTTAACTTTGCTATTTTCGTTCGCACAAGCACGTGCTTGTGCTGAAGTAAATGCATTTTTAATTTCGCCTTTTGTGGGCCGAATCTATGATTGGTATCAAGCTAAAAAATCAATCGAACCTTATGTTGCGGATGAAGATCCGGGCGTAATTTCTGTGCGTAATATCTTTAATTATTATAAACAACACGGTTATAAAACTATTGTTATGGGGGCTAGCTTCCGTAAGGTCGATCAGATTTTAGCATTAGCAGGTTGTGATAGATTAACTATTTCGCCTAATCTATTAGCCGAAATGCAACAATCAAATGCGCCTGTTGTACAGAAGCTCAATCCAAATCAAACCGTAGTTGCTCGTCCTGCGCCAATGACTGAGGCCGAATTTAGATGGCAACATAATAGCGATGCTATGGCAGTTGAAAAATTAGCCGAAGGGATTCGTGCTTTTGCCGTTGACCAAGGCAAATTAGAAGACATGATTAGCGCATTGTTATAATCGTATAAAACAATTGGGGAGTATGCTCCCCATTTTTATGCTATTTTCTTTCGTTAATTTAAATAACGATTTTGCAAGTGATGTTAACCTTGCAGGTATTAACAAATTTAAACTCAAAATTTTTTGGAGATGATGATATGAATGCAACCACACTATCTCACCGCGAACTGGCGAATGCGATAAGGGCATTAAGCATGGATGGCGTGCAAAAAGCAAAATCAGGCCATCCTGGTGCGCCAATGGGTATGGCGGATATGGCCGAAGTACTTTGGCGTGGCTTTTTAAAACACAATCCAACCAATCCTAAATGGGCTGATCGTGACCGCTTTGTTTTATCAAATGGTCATGCATCTATGTTGATTTATAGCCTATTGCATTTAACTGGTTATGATGTGACGATTGATGATCTTAAAAATTTCCGTCAGTTGCATTCAAAAACTGCAGGACACCCTGAATATGGTTATGTGCCAGGTGTCGAAACAACCACAGGTCCACTTGGGCAAGGTATTGCCAATGCTGTAGGTATGGCAATTGCAGAAAGAACATTAGCGGCACAATTTAATAAAGCAGGTCATACCATTGTTGATCACCATACTTATGTGTTTATGGGCGATGGTTGTATGATGGAAGGAATATCGCACGAAGTGTGTTCATTAGCAGGCACGTTAAAGCTAGGTAAACTAATTGCATTTTATGACGATAATGGAATTTCAATCGACGGTGAGGTAGAAGGTTGGTTTACTGATGATACCGCAAAACGATTTGAAGCATATGGCTGGCATGTTATTCGTGGTATTGATGGCCATGATGCCAAAGCCCTTAAAGAAGCAATCGAACAAGCTCAAGCCGTAACCGATAAACCATCTTTATTAATGTGTAAAACGGTAATTGGTTTTGGTTCGCCAAATAAAGCAGGTAGCCATGAAAGTCATGGTGCACCTTTAGGTGATGCTGAAATTGAAGCAACCCGTAAATCATTAGGTTGGAATTATCCTGCTTTTGAAATTCCTAAAGATTATTATGATGCTTGGGATGCGAAAGCAAAAGGTAAACAAGTAGAAGATGAATGGAATGCTCGTTTTGATGCTTATGCTAAGGTCTATCCTGAATTAGCGAAAGAATTCAAACGTCGTGTTAATGGTGATTTGCCAGCAAATTGGACTCAAATCACTAACGATGTAGTGAATAAACTACAAGCAAATCCAGCAACTATTGCAACTCGTAAAGCATCTCAAAATGCTATCGAAGCCTTTGCTCCTGCATTACCTGAGTTTTTAGGTGGTTCAGCAGATTTAGCACCAAGTAACTTAACCATGTGGTCAGGCTCTAAAGAAATTTTAGCTAATGCTGATGGTAACTATATCCATTATGGTGTGCGTGAGTTTGGTATGTCAGCAATCATGAACGGTATTGCCTTACATGGCGGATTTATTCCTTATGGTGCAACATTCTTAATGTTTATGGAGTACGCACGCAATGCTATTCGTATGGCTGCGTTAATGAAAATCCGTTCATTATTTGTTTATACACATGATTCAATTGGCTTGGGTGAAGATGGCCCAACGCATCAACCTGTTGAACAAATGGCAAGCTTACGTGTTACACCAAATGTGAGTACTTGGCGCCCATGTGACCAAGTGGAGTCAGCTATTGCTTGGCAGTATGGTATTGAGCGCAAAGATGGTCCAACTGCATTAATCTTCTCAAGACAAAATTTAAAACAACAAGAACGTACTGCTGAACAATTAGCCAATGTCTATCGAGGCGGTTATATCTTAAATGATTGTACTGGTACTCCAGAGTTGATAATTATTGCTACTGGTTCAGAAGTAGAACTTGCAGTTGAAGCTTATCATCAACTTACACAAGCAGGTAAAAAAGTGCGAGTTGTGTCAATGCCATCAACTGATGCGTTTGATAAACAAGATAGCACTTATAGAGAGTCAGTATTGCCATCATCAGTGACAGCTCGCCTAGCTATTGAAGCTGGTATCAGCGATTACTGGTATAAATATGTTGGTCTTAACGGCAAAGTCGTTGGCATGACAAGCTTTGGTGAGTCAGGTCCAGCTGATCAACTATTTAAAGCATTCGGCTTTACTGTTGAAAATGTAATAGCTCAGGCAAATAGTTTATTAAAATAATAATAGAATAATTATCAATCAAATGCCATCTGATCTAATGATGGCATTTTATATCTGTCTATGATTATAAACCTAATAGGGATTAGGATCTTTTTTTAGTTTATCAAATTGATATAATTTATTGTTATCCCAGCCTTTAACTTTGATATTTTGTTGTTCTGGTATTTGAGAAAGTTCGTTTTCCATATAATTATGGTTTACGTCTAATTTTATACCCATCCAGTTACTCAATAGATAAACTAATTGGAATCCCGATACTTGTTTATTAATTTTTTGCTGGGGTGTTTTATCTGAATCAAAAAAGATAAATGGGACACGATAACTATCTTGATATTCTGAATTGTGTCTTAAGTCATTATGTTGATCTGCATGCGCAAGCCCATGATCTGCAAAGTAAACAACTGAATAATCTTGATTATATTTTTTTAGTATACTGATAGTTTGTGCAATAAGATCATCTGTTTCTTTAATACTACTAACATAACATGATATATTTTTATTATTCAGATCAAACTGCACATTAAATTCTAATCGCTTACAAAAGTTAGAGTGTGAACCAATTAGGTGCATAACAATAAGTTTTGGTTTGCTATTTTCTGTCGATAAAATATTATCTAATTCAGGTAATAATAAAGTATCATGTTTTCCTCTCGATGATTTACCATTATATTCACCTTTTTTAGTGTAAAATGAATGTTGTGCATAAGAGGCAATACGGGGTACCGTAATTTCAATTGTGCCTAATTTACCTTGATTTGAAAGCCAATAAGTTTCAAATCCTGCCTCATTAGCAATGCTAACAATATTATTATTTAGTTGTGCATTGACTTTTTTGTCGTCTAAAAAGATTGATTGACTAATTAAATGTGGAATTGATGATTGGGTATTTGGTGCAGGTGTTATTAATCCATCCCAAATAATGCTGGCTTGGGTGCGAGCAAAGGGAGTATTGTCAAGTTTAAAACCATAAGCGCTCATATAGTCTTTACGAACACTTTCGCCAATAATAATAATATAGTTCTTTTTTTGAGGATTAATAGATAAAATTGGGATAGTATTTGTTTGCTCAATTTGTTTTAATTGTTCTTGTTTTTCTTGAAAATAAAGTTTTGCGCTATCGTAAAATGAGAGAGAAAACTCAAAAATAGGATACTTTAAGTTATTCAATAAAGTAGTTGATATTGTATTGAAAGAATTTGGATTATGTTTTATTACAGCTTTAATTGGTCTATAAAAACATAGCCCTAATACAAAAATAAGTAAATAGAAATTGTTAGTTTTTGGAAATGAAAATCTTTTAAATAATATAATAAAAATTAATGCTAAGATTAGAGGAGCAAAATAAAAATAAACTGATAGTTGTGAACAGAATTCCGTTATTTCTTCAAAATCTGTTTCAGCAATAGCACTAATTACGGCAACATTAGGTGGACCATAATAAAATCCAATAGGAAAATAGATAGCAGCTATTACAAACCAAATGCAGAAAAAGATTCGAAAAAAAGTAAGTCGAGCTAAAAAAGTAAGAGAAAAGTAAGTTAGAAATATGCGATCAAATCTTTGCTCGTAACCTAATAAGTAAACAAGCAAAATAGAAAGACAAAGACACACTCCGTGTGAAAGTATATTTTCTTTTTTTATCATAGTAACTATATTTATTATATCAATTTTTGGTTTCAATAATTATAAATTTATTCAAATATTTGACAATAGGTTTTGATAAAAAATATCCAATATTTTAATTGTGAGTATTAGTATCGACGAGGAGAAAGTGATGAAGTTTCCTATGTCTAGGGTTTACCACCATGGACTAATGTTAGAACTTCGATGGGATGGTTGCTTGTCCATAATTATTGAAAGATTAACCTATTTATGTTTATTTATTGAATAATCAATAAGTTGTTATTAATAAAATGAGGTTAATCTTTTTTATTTTATTGAATGTCTTTAATAAATAACTTTATCTTGATGCCTGCTCTAAAATAACTTCAACAGGTTGTTTTTGAATATAGATCATCCTAGCTATTAATAGTAATGCCGCAACAGCAAGTCCTGATATAATACCTATCCAAAAACCAGCTGCGCCAATTGGCTGAATGATTAGGTCGGTTAATCCTAGAACATAACCAACCGGCAATCCGACTACCCAATAAGAAAGTAGAGTAATAAAAAAAATGCTTTTAGTGTCTTTATAACCTCGAAGCACATTACTAGCTACTACTTGTAAATAGTCAGACGCTTGATAAATAGCGAGTAAAATAATAAGTTGCATACAAATAGCAATTACAGCATTTTCTTGTGTAAATATGGTGATGATTTGTGAACTAAAAATAACTAAAATTAATGCAACTATAATGGCGATTGCTAAGGATATGGCTAAACTAATGTAAGAAGTTTGTTTGGCTAAAACTGGTTTTCTTTTGCCCAGTAAATAACCGACACGAATACTAGTAGCAACCCCAAGAGATAATGGAATAGCGAAGGTTAAACTGCTGATGGTGAAGATAATTTGATGTGCAGCAACGGTTATTTGACCTAATGGGGCAATTAATAATGCAATCACAGCAAATAAGCTCATTTCAAAAAAGTAAGCGAGAGCAAGAGGAGTACCAAGCACAACAATTTTTTTGATTATAGCACAATCAACTAGTTTGGTGATTGGTGTTAGGCGAATGTCGCGTTGGCTTGCGCTAGTGAGTGTATATAAGCGTATTAATATAAACATGAGCCAAAAGATGATTGTCGCTGTAATGCCACAGCCGACCCCACCAAAAGCAGGTAAGCCTAATTTTCCATAGATTAAAACGTAATTAATTGGAATGTTGGCAAGAAGGGCAATGAATATAATCACCATGGCTGGCTTTGTGTTTGATAGCCCTTCACATTGATTGCGGTAGACCAAGAAAAGCAAGAATGCTGGCACACCCCACATTATGGCACGTAAAAATTTGGTTGCCACGTCCATCATTTCTGGATCAATAGGGTGATCGTCCGAGCTTCTTAAGTTTATTATTAGGTCGGAATGATAGAGAACTAACATCATAAGCACTGATAATACCAATGCGATGACAACGCCTTGCCGAGTATGATCGGCAACTTGGTTTCGTTTAGCTGCACCATTTAGGTTTGAAATAATTGGCGTTAAAACAGTGAGTAAACCTTGCCCAAATAAAATTGTTGGTAACCAAATTGAAACTGCAATAGCCACTCCAGACAGGGCGGTTTTACTATAATTTCCTGCCATAATGGTATCGACAAAAGTGATTGCGGTTTGCGATACTTGCGCAATTAGCACCGGAACTGCCAATTTAACCAGATTTTTTACTTCGTGTTTATAATGTTGTTTCATGGTGTTAATTAACGTTTAACCGTTCCCCATAGATCGTACTCATCGGAATGCTCAATGTTAACCTGAACAATATCACCGACTTTGACTTGGTTTTCTTCGTTTAAATAAACAACGCCGTCGATTTCAGGGGCATCAGCCATGCTACGACCTATTGCACCTTCATCATCAACTTCATCAATAATGACAGCTACCGGAACTGCCAATTTAACCAGATTTTTTACTTCGTGTTTATAATGTTGTTTCATGGTGTTAATTAACGTTTAACCGTTCCCCATAGATCGTACTCATCGGAATGCTCAATGTTAACCTGAACAATATCACCGACTTTGACTTGGTTTTCTTCGTTTAAATAAACAACGCCGTCGATTTCAGGGGCATCAGCCATGCTACGACCTATTGCACCTTCATCATCAACTTCATCAATAATGACAGCTAGCGTTTTGCCAATTTTGGCTTGTAATTTTTGCGTTGAGATTTTTTGCTGTAATTGCATAAAACGATCAAAACGTTCTTGTTTGATTGTTTCTGGAATTTGGTTTGTCAGTTCATTCGCAACAGCCCCCTCTACTGGGCTATATGGGAAACAGCCAACGCGATCTAACTGTGCTTGCGATAAAAATTCGAGCAGTAATTCAAAATCTTGTTCTGTTTCACCAGGGTAACCAACAATAAAAGTTGAACGTAACGTGATATCAGGACAGATTTCTCGCCATTTATGGATACGTTCTAAGGTTCTTTCAATGGTTCCAGGTCGTTTCATTGATTTTAAAATTGTTGGACTTGCGTGTTGTAATGGCACATCTAAATAAGGCAAAATTTTACTATCCGCCATTAATGGAATTAGATTATCGACACTTGGATAAGGATACATATAATGCAATCTGACCCAAATACCCAAATTTGATAACTGTTCGCAAAGCGTTTGAATATCAGTTTTTAATGGCATTCCATTCCAGAAACTGGTCCTGTTTTTGATATCAACGCCGTAAGCTGAAGTGTCTTGTGCAATAACTAATAATTCTTTAACACCACTGTCGGCTAGTCGTTTTGCTTCATCAAGTACGTTACCAATAGGGCGACTAATCATTTCACCTCGTAATGATGGAATAATGCAAAATGTACAACTATGATTACAACCTTCAGAAATTTTTAGGTAAGCATAATGTTTTGGTGTTAGTTTTATACCTTGTTGGGGAACTAGACTGGTAAATGGATTATAAGCAGGTTTTGGTGCATATTTATTAACATGATTTAGTACCGCTTCATAGCTGTGTGGACCTGATATTTCAAGTACTTTTGGGTGTACAGTCCTAATTTGATCTTCTTTGGCACCAAGGCATCCAGTTACAATGACTTTGCCGTTTTCATTAAGAGCTTCGCCGATTGCTTCTAGAGATTCTTGTACTGCACTGTCAATAAATCCACAAGTGTTTACAATGACCAGATCGGCATTGTCATAGCTAGGTACGACTTGATAACCTTGTGTACGCAGTTCGGTTAAAATTCGCTCAGAGTCAACTAAATTTTTAGGACAGCCAAGGCTCACAAATCCAATTGTAGGGGGTAACATATTCATAGTATTTATAATAGTGTGTTATATTAAAGAGGTATTGTTTGAGAATTCAATAAACTATATTTGTTAATTATCGTTTACAAATCAAAATAAAGTCGGTATTTTATCACATTTCATCATAGTTAATATACCGATTTTCTAATTTCAAATTTACATTAACAATGCTTTGGCTTATCTATTAAGTATTAGTAATAAGTCGGAAAGTAGTTCGTTTGAATAAAAAGGATTATTTATTAAGTATTTCTCTGATATTTATCAGTATAAAATAAAGCCTTTATTGACAATAAAGGCTATTTAAAAAATAGAAAGTTAACAATCAAGTTATATTATTTTAATGCATTAATGATTTCGTCAATTTGACGATCTATGCTTTCAGCACCACCACCCGACAAATACCAAAGATCAGGAGTTAAATAAACAACCTGTGTTTTGCTTTTGTTTAATACTTTTTGTGAAAAAAAGTGCTCAGCCATACCTTGATTGCCGATTGCTTTGCTACGATCAACAACAAAAATAATATCAGGTTTGACTGATTTAATGTAATTATCATCAATAAAAATTGGTTTTGGTTTGCCTATTAAGTTATTTGCGGGCATAACGGTGAGTGGTACCGCTCGTTTAACATCTAGTACATCGTGAATCAATGCCGCGCTGGAACTTGAATTGATAAGAATCATCTTCCCATCGTTATGAATAGCAACAATAGCTTTTTTAGAACTAGCTTCGGCTACTGCTCGGGCATGTTGAATTTTTTCATCTAATGACTGAATAATATTATCAGCTTTACTCTCAGTGTCTGTAATATTTGCTAGTAGGTGGATATGATTTTTGGTTGATTCAACATAATTTTGGGCGTTTACACTTAAATTAATGACTGGTGCAATTTTAGATAGATCTTCAGTTTTACTAGCTTGACGGCCATCAATAATAATTAAATCTGGCTTAACTTGTCTGATTGCATCAATATTGGGTTCTTTCATATTGCCTGTATCGGTAATTGATGTTTTGTTAAATTGTTGCAAATAAGAAGGGATAACTGATAGTGGAGTTGCAACAACTATCGAACCTTTACCTAATGCATCTAAAGTATCTAATGCCCCATAGTTCATGACAACAACTTTTTCGGGCGACTTAGGAACTTGTACTGTTTGGTTGTTGGCAGTTACACTCATTGTTGTCGTTGATTGGCAACCAGTTAAACTTAATATAATCGATGCAATACTACTTAAAAATATCTTTTTCTTTTTATTCATCTCAATTTTCCTGTTTTTATATAAATGATAATTATTATCATTTAACAAAAAGGATTTGTCTAGCTATAAATAATTTTTTAAAGATATTGATAATCATTCTCATATAGTGTAGTCTTCATATATCTTATAAATCTATAAATGTCATTATAAATAATAGGGTTATAACAATGAAAGCAAAGAAGAAGATTAAATTGGCTACAAATGTCATTAATACTAGTATTTTGTTGTCATTATCGACAGCTGCTATAGCAGCTAGCAATTCAGATACTGACACCATGGTTGTTACTGCATCGGGGTTTTCTCAACAAGTCAAAGAAGCGCCGGCTACCATTTCGGTAATTACACCAGAAGAAATTGAAAAAAAACCTTATCGTGATGTCACAGATGCGTTGAAGGATATTCCTGGAGTAAATATTACTGGTGGTGGTGATTCTACTGATATTAGTATTCGAGGCATGGATGCCAAATATACCCTAATATTAGTAGATGGCAAAAAGGTTAGTACCCGCGAAACAAGACCAAATAGTGATAATTCAGGATTTGAACAAGGATGGTTACCACCATTAACGGCAATTGAACGTATTGAGGTTGTGCGAGGCCCTATGTCGTCATTATATGGTTCTGATGCGATGGGAGGGGTTGTTAATATTATTACCAAAAAAGTGTCAAATAAATGGCAAAGTGGTATACGTTTAGAATCGGTTATTCCTTATCGTTCAAAAGAAAAAGATACATATACTGGCAGTTTTTCGACCATGGGACCGATTATTGATGACGTTTTAGGTATACAACTTTATGGGCAGTATTCAAATCGTCATGAAGATAAATTTCTTGCTGGTCATGCAGGACAAAAATTACGTAGTTTAAATGGTAAATTGTCTTTAAATGCTACAGACACACAAAAATTTGATCTCGATTTTGGACGAGCTTTACAAAATAGTAATGCAACTGCAGGAAAAACAAGAGATAAATCTAGAAGTGATTTTAATAGAGATAATAGACGAAATACGTTTGCTTTAACACATAATGGTTTGTTTGGTGATGTTTCTACAACTTCATTTGTCTCTTATGAAGGAAATAATAATCCAAAAAGGAACATGAAAATTCGTAATACGGATGTAGATACACGTGTTACTATTCCTTTTAGTATTAACATGCTGACTTTAGGCGGAAAATATAATTATCAAGAGTTGCATGACGAAGGAAATCAACTAAAAACGACATTATCTAAAATTGATCGTTGGAATTATGCGTTATTTGGAGAAGATGAGTTACGTATTTTAGAAAATTGGAGTTTAACATTAGGATTACGTTATAACAAAGATGAAAATTATGGTAGCAACTGGAACCCAAGAGTTTACAGTGTGTGGAATATTGATGATAACTTTACGTTAAAAGGCGGTTATTCTACTGGTTATGCTACACCACAATTACGTTATGTGGTGACAGATTGGGGGCAAGTTACTGGTGGTGGATATTCTGATGGTGTAATCATTGGAAATCCAGATTTAAAACCAGAAAAAACAAATAATTTCGAAATTGGTATAGGTTATACCAATGATTATGGTATTGATGCCTCTGCAACTGCATTTTACACAAAATATAAAGACAAAATTCAATCATATTATATTTGTAATCGTAAAAAAGGAAGCAAGTGCTTGTTGAATGGTTATAGTAAAAAATTTGACTTTATACAAGGCCGTGAAAATGTTGGCAAAGCTGATCTTAAAGGCTTTGAATTTTCATTTAAAACGCCTTTATTTACTGATTTCCTATTAACATCTAACTATTCTTGGACAAAAACAGAACAAAAAAGTGGGCAATTTAAAGGACGATCTTTAAATCGAACCCCTAAACAAAAATTCAATACTCAATTAGATTGGTATGTCACCCAACAATGGGATTTATGGACAAAAATGGCCTATTATGGCATGGAATCGTCTAATAACCGTGATGGCACAAAAGTTGAATATCCTGGTTATACTTTCTGGGACATCGGTGCATCTTATCAAATACATAAACAAGCTAAGGTTTATGCTGGTGTTTATAATCTATTTGATAAAAATGTAACTAACGATGATTTTGGTAAAACCTTAGAAGGTAGACGATACTTTGTTGGGACTGAGGTTAATTTTTAATCACTAAGTAAATTTAATTTTGTCTATAATTTTAAGGCGGCTTTTTAATATAGCTGCCTTTTTAATGATATTATTCAATTAAATATTATTTAATCTGATCTTACAATTAAATTTGTGTATTCATTTATTTATAAATTGCTTAATACGGTAATTTATTAAAAAATGGACATATTCATCCAAAACAAGAAAAGTGAAACGAGTCGGTTTATTTTAGAAAAGTTAATTGCTTCCTTCAAATGATAGATAGTAAAAATTTAGGATGGAACATTGCACTTATTTGTAGTGCTATTAATTGCGATTTATAATCAAATGAATTAAGTTTAATAATTAATTGTTCAGTAGCTTTTCATTGTACTAGGGAATTATTGACTGGACTATCAGGCTTTAACTTGATAGAAGATAAAAATCAAGTGTTTAACTGATGGTTTTGTTGGTTTAATTTGATTGGATTTGAAGCCGTTTAAGATATTATGGCAAAACTACAATAGTTCTTCATACTCAAAATCCAATCACAATAAAATTAATAATCCTTTAATAATCTCACAATCTCTTTAATATCATTCGGTGTTGTTTGGCAGCAACCGCCAATTAATTTTGCACCTAATTTTGTCCAGATTGGTAGTTGATTTTTGAAGGTGCAATCATGTTGATGGTTCTTGTGCCACTGTTTTGTTATTGGATCATATTGTTCACCTGAATTTGGATAAACAATTAATGGTTTGGTTGTAAGCTTATTTAGCACTTCTAATGCTGGAGTAACACTTTCTAACGCAATGCAGTTAATACCAAGGCTTACAATTTGCTCGAAGTTGTTTAAATAATCTATTACTTGTGATAATGGTGTGCCATCGCTAAGATGCTGGGCATCTTTTAATGTAAACGAAAACCATGCATTGATAGTTGGAAACTGCTGTATCAATTTAACTAACGCTTTAATTTCAGCAAAAGAAGGTAGAGTTTCACAAGCAAGGATATCAACTTGGGCATTAATCAAGGCTTGAATGCGATCACGGTGAAAATCAATAAATTCAGCTTCAGTTAGTTGATATTCGCCAGTATATTCTGACCCATTAGCAAGATATGCTCCATAGGGGCCAACTGACCCAGCAATCAGTAATGTTTTATTTTGTTTTGTTTCATTCAAATACTGCTGTTTAGCTTGCTGTGCAAGTTCAACGCTTTTTTTTATTAATTTGATAGATTCATCAAACGTAATTCCTTTTTTTTCAAACCCTACTGGTGTGGCTTGATAGCTGGCGGTGATAGCGCAATCGGCGCCAGCTTTAAAATAGTCATAATGAACTTGATAGATCAGTTCGGGCTTTTCAATTAATACTTTTGCCGACCATAGGCTATCATTAAGATCGCATCCACGGCGTTGTAGTTCACTGGCTAGTGCACCATCAATAATAATGTGATTTTTTTGTTTGAATAGTGCACTAATTGGATTATAACTTGTCATTTTTTACTGCTCGTTTTTGATAAGATTGGGTAAAGTGATGCGCAATAAAACAGACAATTACAAAAGGAATACCGCAATAAAGCGCAATGCGTTGTTCTGGATCGAATGCTAAACCAATGCAAGCAATCAAACACAGAATAAACCCTAAAATTGGCACAAAAGGGTAAAATGGTGCTTTATATTTTAAGGCATTTTTTTGATTTTCAGATAGTTGCTTTCTAAAAAAGTAATGTGAAATGCAAATACTTAACCAAACTGCTACCACGGCGAAGCCAGAAATAGCGGTTAATGCTACAAATACAGTATCAGGAGCTATCACGCTTGAAAATAACGCTAACAATCCACCAAGCATACTTACTGCAATAGCGATCATTGGAATACCTTTATTGGTTAATTTAGCAAAGCACTTTGGTAGTGTACCTTGATTAGACAACGACCACATCATACGCCCAGAGGCATAAAGTCCTGAATTAGCGGCTGATAAAATAGCGGTTACAATAACAAAATTAAATATATCAGCAGCATATGGAATACCGATATTTTCAAATACCATTACAAATGGACTAGTAATAACGCCAGCTTGATCCATAGGTAGTAGAGAGGCTAACACAATAATGGTTCCAATAAAAAAGAGAATCAATCTTAAAATTGTTGTTTTAATGGCAAGTGGAATCGATTTTTCGGGATTATGAGTTTCGCCCGCAGCAATACCAATTAACTCGGTACCAGAAAAGGCAAAATTAACTGAAACCATCGTCATGATAATTGGTGTTATACCATTAGGAAACCAGCCATTATCGGTAATATTGTGTAAAAAAGGTGCTGGCATGTCATTTTTCATAGGAACAAAACCAAAGATAGCAGCAGCTCCAGCAACAATAAAAATAATAATAGTGATGACTTTAATGATTGAAAACCAAAATTCACTTTCGGCAAAGAATTGAGCGGTTATAATGTTTAATGCAAAGATTACGATACAAAAAATTAAACACCAAATCCAGACCGAAACAGTAGGGAACCAATACTTCATACATAATCCAGCTGCGGTTAGACTTGAACCAAGTGCCACTGTCCAAGTTAACCAATACAGCCAAGCAACGGTATAACCAGTGCCAGGACTAATAAAGCGAGAAGCATAAGTGTGAAATGCACCTGTTTCAGGCATAGCGACAGCCAGTTCGCCTAGGCACAACATCACTAAATAAACAACTAATGCACCAATTAAATAAGCAATAATAGCGCCAATAGCCCCAGCAGTAGCAATAATATAACCAGTATTAAAAAATAAACCTGTGCCAATAACGCCACCCAGTGACAACATAATTAAATGACGGGTTTTCATGGTTCGTTTAAATTGGTTTTCTGTTGTGGATGATGAATTTGTATTCATAAATTTTTTTGCTTAAGTTAAAAATAATAAGATTCCGCCAAAATTAGTGGCGGAACTAAATAGGTTAATTTGAATAATAAATTAGCTAATTATAATTGTTCAAAGAATTCTTCTTTTGTTACTTTTTTACCATTTACGTTAACTTCATCACTATCTTTGGTTAGGCTTATATCAGAATAGATACCTTTGGTTTTACCATTGCTTGAAGTAAAATATTGAGAGCTACTAATGAAAAATGCGGACATCATTTGTAGGTTTTGATTTGCTTTAGCAATTTGTTCTGGTGTTACCGTGTTAGAGTTAGGGTTTTCGATCTGTGCGGACGTATACGCTAATACATCAAATGGTGCTTCAAGTTTTAATTTTAGTGAGTCAATTTTATCGTAATCAGCTTCATCAATAGCTGTACTATCTACATCAGACATACTGAAAATTAGGTTAAGATTAATATCGCCTGCAGGATTGTGCCAATTCAATTTATTTAACGAAAAATTAATATAATGCTTTTGTTCTGTATCATCTGAGTCAGGATAACCTATTCCCAATTGATTAGTGAATAGATGCTTATCAAGTCCTTTAAAATCAATATTTATCGAGCCATAACCTAGATTTTGTTGTCCATAAATAATTGAATCTACACTACTTGAAAATGATCCATCGACAGTATTAGTGACATCATTTAGGACATTTTTTTCGTCCATAACGAATTTATTAATAACAACCGAAACTGGTTTTGAATTAAATGATGCAGGGTAGGTTAATAAAATTTTATCAATTTCAATTTTAGTTGATATGTCAGAGCCAGTAGTATAACTACCAAAGGTGTACTTGCCTTCACCAAGTTCTAATGCACTATCAATTCTTGGAAAGAATGGAACTTCATTTTGGGTAACTTTTATTGCTTTGCTTGCTAGTTTAACAGTGATATATTCGCCATAACTTATACCTGCATGTCCTGTAATAAAAGGCTGATTGCCCGCTAGCTTCCAAAGTGTCGGATTAGTTTGTTCGCTCATTTCATATTCTAACCAAGCCATTTTAGGCGCAAAACTTCCTTTGGCGAGTGCAGCGATAGGAAATGGACCATGATGAATAGTAACATCATCAGAAAATAAGGTTTTAGGTTGAGCATCGTCGCCTGTAGCATTTTGGAGTGATGCTGTAATAGTTAAATGCAATTTAGTTGAAAAGATATTCTTTTCATAATTACTTTTTATAATATTAAACGTGAAATCGTTTTGAGTTTGATTAATTTTGTTTGTAATTTGTACCAATTCATTATCGATGTTATTTTCGATCATGTTGCCTGTATGCCATGCAGTGCCTACGTAAGCAACCCCTAATACAGCAAATATTCCTATAGCAAGTGTGGTTTTTTTCATTATAGATCTCTTAGTTATTTATTATATTTTAAATTATCATTCCTGATGATTTATAAAATCAACTAGAAAATTTTTAACATATTCAACGTGATAAATTAATTGTAATCCTAGTTGTTATAATTTTAATCGATTTGAGCTTTCTAGGCGATAGTTTTTTGATGTTTTGTAAAATGCACCTATACAAGTTTAAATAAGTACCTTAGCATATTATGGTGCATATATTGTTAACTACTACGCTTGAATCTAAAATAATCGCCAAATTAACCAATATCATTGAAACATTTTATAATTTTTTTAGTGTCGCTAAAATAAATTAGAAATTTCCAAAAAAATCTTTTTTATCTAGTAATTGTCCATTTACCTTTACGCTTTGATTGCCTTTTGTATACTCCACATTAGAATAGATACCTTCTGTTTGATCTTTATTAAAGATAAAAAATGGTGATCTACTAAAAAACATTTTGGCATTGTTTTTTATTACAGCGCTTTCTTTTGCAATTTGTTCTGATGTAACTTGCTTAGTGTTAGGGTTTTGGATTTGTGCGGACAAACTAGCTAAAACATCAAACGGAGCTTCGAGATTGAATTTAAGTGTATTTATTTTGTCATAGTTTTCTACATCAGTATTTGAGCTATTTATTTCTGATATATTAAACAATAAGTTAACATTAATGTCGCCACTAGCATTGTGCCAATTCAATTTATTTAACGAAAATTCAATATTGTGTTTGTCGCTCTCACTTATGTCAGGATCAGTTGTTTCAAAGTGAGGATCGAAAAATTGTCTACCAACCCCTTTGAAGTCAATATCAAATGATCCACTACCTAGATTTTGTTGACCGTAAATAATCGAACCAATACGACTTACAAGCGAACCTTCAATTGTATTATTGCTGTCATTTAAGATATTTTTTTGACTCATCACAATTTTGTCAATAATCACTGATTCGTTTTTCGGTGTGGATGATTTGAAATTTAATGTAATTTTATCAATACTGCTTTGCTCATCAATATTTCGATTTTTGTAGTTAGCACGACCTTTTGATTTTAAGTTGTCAATATTAAAATTCCCTTTTGAAAGATAGCTATCAAAACTGTAGTTAATATTGCCAATATTAAATTCATAATCGATGTCTTCTGTGGTAGTCAGTGGCTTTAATGACAGTTTAAAGTCATCAAAGTTAAAATGATGGGTATCGTCAGAAAGAAAAACTAATTTATCCAGTTTGATTTCAGCCTTGATGTCAGAACCATCGGTATAGCTACTAAAGGTATAACTGCCGTTACTGATATCTAAGATACTATCATGAATGGTTGGGATTTCGTTTTGCGAGGCTTTAATCGCTTTGCTTGCTAGTTTAACGGTAATATATTCGTCATAACTCACGCTTGTATGTCCACTAATAAACGGTCGATTGCCCGCTAGTTTCCACAGTGTTGGATTTGCTTGTTGACTCATTTCATATTGTAACCAAGCCAATTGTGGGGAAAAAGTCCCTTTTGCAAGCGCAGCAATAGGAAAAGGACCATGATGGATAGTGACATCGTCATCAAATAAGTTTTTTGGATAACTACCTTGAATAGTCGATTCACGTGGTGATACGGTCACTGTTAGATGTACTTTTGTTGAAAAAATACCTTTGTCATAATGGTTTTTAGTAACGGAAAATGTGAAAAGATCTTGGGACAGGTTAACTTTGTTTGTGATTAGTGCTAATTGGTCATCAATATGCTCTTCAATCATATTACCGCTGTACCATGATGTACCTGCATAAGCCATACCTAATACAGCAATTATTCCTATAGTAAGTGTGCTTTTTTTCATTGTGGCTCTCTTAGTCGTTTATTGTAATTATAGTTATCATTCTTGATGACTTGCAAAATCAGACAACAAATTTTTAATATATTCAATGCGATCGATTCGTTGCAATTCTGATTTTTGTAATTTTAATCGATTTGAACTTTCTAAGCGATAATTTTTTGGTTCTTTTTGAATTATTTCAATTAAGTAATCGACTGACACCTTATTATTATTACCGAATTCAATATAACCGCCTTTTTCACCAAATTCAATCTTAGTAATGCCTAATTGAGTTGCGTGATAACGGATTTTGGTAGTTTCTAGTAAAAAAAGCACTGCATCGGGCAATTTACCAAAACGATCTCGCATTTCAACTTGAATATCGGTGAGTTCGATAAGATCGGTGATACTCGCAATACGTTTATATAGTGATAAACGTGTATTAACATCGGGAATAAAATCATCAGGAATAAGTGTTGGTAAGCGTAACTCAATTTCTGTTTGTTGATTATTGAGTAATGATTCTAGTGTTGGTTCTTTGCCTTCTTTTAGTGACTTAACAGCGTCATCAAGCAGTTCAATATAAAGATTAAAGCCGATAGTTTCGATTTGACCACTTTGATCACTGCCAAGCAGCTCGCCAGCACCACGAATTTCAAGATCGTGTGTGGCTAGAGCAAAACCTGCACCTAAATCTTCAAGTGAGGCAATTGCTTCTAGGCGTTTTTTTGCATCTTTAGTGAGTAATTTAGGATGTGGAGTTAATAGATAAGCATAAGCCTGATGATAAGAACGTCCAACTCGTCCTCTGAGCTGATGTAACTGGGCTAAACCAAATTTATCGGCACGATCAATGATAATGGTATTGGCATTAGGAATGTCGATACCAGTTTCAACAATGGTTGTACAAACAAGTATGTTAAAACGTTGATGATGAAAGTCATTCATTACGCGCTCTAAGTCGCGTTCATGCATTTGCCCATGACCAATGGTAATTCGCGCTTCGGGCACCAGCTCTGCCAGTTTTTCGCTTACTTTTTCGATATCAGAAATATCATTGTGTAAGTAATAAATCTGACCACCACGTAAAATTTCACGCAAAATGGCTTCTCTAATCACGAGATCATCATATTCTCTAACAAAGGTTTTCACTGCTAAACGGCGAGCTGGAGGAGTCGCAATAATAGAAAGATCCCGCATACCACTCATTGCCATGTTGAGGGTTCTTGGAATTGGCGTTGCGGTTAGTGTTAGAATATCAATGTTTGCTCGCATTGCTTTAATTCGTTCTTTTTGGCGGACGCCAAAACGATGTTCTTCATCAACAATCAACAGGCCTAAATCTTTCCATTTGATATCTTCTTGTAACAATTTATGTGTGCCAATTACAATATCAATTTTGCCTTCACCAAGAGCTTCTATAATACTTTTTTGTTGTTTGGCGGTTTTGAATCGAGACAGGCTTTCTATGCGAATTGGCCAGTTTGCAAAGCGATCACAAAAGCTTTCGTAATGTTGTTCTGCAAGTAAAGTTGTAGGAACTAAAACTGCTGTTTGTTTATGATTAATAACGGCTAAAAAAGCAGCTCGGATCGCTACTTCTGTTTTACCAAATCCAACATCACCACAGACTAATCTATCCATGGCATAAGGAGAGCACATATCGCCAATTACTGCCCCAATGGCATTTTGTTGATCATCAGTTTCTTGATAAGGAAACCCTTGGCAAAATAGTTCATACTGCTCTCGGTCTTGTTTAAATTCAAATCCGGGTTTACTTTCACGTTCAGCGTAAATATCTAGTAATTCAGCTGCAACATCTCGTACTTTTTCGGCCGCTTTTTGCCGTGCTTTGCTCCATGCATCAGTACCTAATTTATTCAATGGTGCGTTCTCTTCATCGCCACCAGAATAACGGCTAATTAGATTTAATGATGAAACAGGAACATAAAGCTTGGTGTCATTAGCATATAATAGAATAAGATATTCAGCCGTAATCCCACCTGTTTCTAATGAGGTAAGTCCTGCATATCGACCAACGCCATGTTCTAAATGGACAACGGGTTTGCCGGGTGTTAGCTCAGCTAAACTACGAATAAGTGAATCAGTATTGATAGCTTGTTTATTTTCTTTTTTGCGACGAACTACTCGTCGTCCTAATAGCTCATTTTCAGTAATAAAGGCAAAATTATCTTGCTGATTGATAAAGCCCTGTTCACTAGCTCCAACGATTAAATAAAATCGGCTATCACTGTTTTTTCTTTCATCAAGTAAATTGATGGTAGTGGGATGAATACGAATTCGTCCAAGAATTTCTTGTAAAGCCTCTTTGCGTCCTTCTGATTCAACCGAAAAGATGATTGTTCCTGCAAAATTTTCAACAAATTTTTGAAATTGCAAATAAGGATCTTTTTGTTGGATCTCAATAGCAATATTAGGTAATGCTACATAAGGCAAATTAACGTTTTTATTTGATTCAATCGTTATTGCATGCGATAAAACCATTCTTGGGTAGTTTTTGAAATTGGCAAAAATCTCGTCAGTTTTAGACCAAATAACATTTGGTGCAAGTAATGGTCGCATAGGATCGACTTTGCGACTTTCATAACGTTGGGTAATATCTTGCCAATATTTGTTAGCACATTGCTCAATATTAACTGTATTGATAATTAAGCTATTTGTTAAAAAATAAGAAAATAGAGGTGTTAATGGTTCGTTAAAAAACAGTGCTTGCCAATATTCAATACCGGTTGGCAAAATATTTTTACTAACTTGTTGATAGATGCTTTCTGAGTCTAATCTAACCTCAAATTGTTCTCGCCATTGACTACGAAACAACTCAATAGCTGTTTTATCGAAAGGAAACTCATGGGCTGGTAGCAATTGTATTTCAGCAATTTCACCAAAGGTACGTTGAGTTTCGACATCAAAAGTACGGATACTGTCGATTTCATCATCAAAAAAATCGATGCGATAAGGCTTATCACTGCCCATGGGGTAGATATCAAAAAGTGCTCCACGAGTAGCATATTCGCCATGCTCCATAACTTGGCTGACTGAACGATAGCCAGCAGTTTCAAGTTGAAGGCGTAAATGTTCTCGGCTAATTTGTAAGCCTTTTTTCATCATAAAAACATGTCCACCCAAATAACTTTGTGGACAGACTTTTTGCATTAAGGTATTAATGGGTAAAATTAACGCCCCTTTGGTTAAATGTCCAAGATGATAAAGGCAAGATAAGCGTTCTGATACGATATCTTGATGAGGAGAAAAGCTGTCATAAGGCAATGTTTCCCAATCTGGAAAGATAATAGAAGGGAAGGATGTAAACTGCTTTAGTTCTTCATGAATGCGCGAAGTTTGTTGCATATCATCAGTGACAATCACAACTATACCTTCATGTGCATCTATAGCTTGAGCGCAAAATTGTGATAAGGAAGAGCCAACTAGCTGCCCAATTTGCTTTACTTCACCTGATTTTTGAGGAATTAAGTTTGAAATATTAACTGTTTTAGACATGATGAGTTCGTTGATGTCGCTGAAAATTTATTGTCAGATTATAACGTAAGTATGAGGTTGTTTTCTATAACTGTTTAATCCTGTATGATAAGCACCTTGCATTTAACTAGCAAAACTTTGTAAAAAAGTTTCAGGTAATATATACGTTTATGTCAAAAATATTTCGTCCATTAGTATTTTTTATTGGTTTGCGCTATGTATACGGGCAAAAAACGGATGGGTTTGGTCGCTTTGTATCATGGTTGTCGATGATTGGGATTATGTTAGGTTCAATTGGTCTAATTGTGGTCTTATCAGTCATGAACGGGCTTGAAGATCAGATGCAAAGTAGTATTTTAAAGTTTTTACCTCAAGCCCAGATCACAACACCACAAGGTAGGATAGATCCTAAGGTCATTACTCGTGAGCAATTTAATCAGATTCAAGGTGTTAATCGTATTAGTTCTTTGGTGTCGAGTGATGTGGTTTTGCAAAGTGAGCAAAGTATCACTGTAAGTACACTAATGGGCATTAACCCAGAAGATGATGATCCTATTAATGATTATATCTATAGTGGATCGTTCTTAGATCTTCAAGCAGGGCAATACAATGTTATCATAGGGCAAACGTTAGCTAATCAATTAGGTGTAACCGTTGGCGATAAAATACGTTTAATGGTAACAGATGCAAGTCAAATTACCCCAGTTGGGCGTATACCTTCCCAGCGTTTATTTAATATTGTAGGACTGTTTACGGTTAACCACGATATCAATCAAACGCTTATTTATGTCAATCAATCTGACGCTAAAAACTTATTACGTTATCCTCCTAATATGATTAGCAGTTGGCGCCTATTTTTAGATAAACCACTTGATATTGCCTCGATAACCAATACCCCATTACCTGAAGGATTAGTCTTTAAAGATTGGCGAGCTAAACGCGGTGAATTATTTCAAGCCATTAAAATGGAAAAAAATGTCATGGGATTACTTATTAGCCTGATTGTGATTGTTGCGGCTTTTAACATTATTACTTCATTAAGCTTGTTGGTGATGGAAAAGCAAGGCGAAGTCGCTATTTTAAAAACACAAGGTCTGTCTCGCTTTAAAATTATGTTAATTTTTATTATTCAAGGTGCAAGTTCAGGAATAATTGGCACGTTATTAGGTAGCGCCTTAGGACTGCTACTTGCTATTAACTTAAACGAAATCATGCAATTGTTAGGTTTATCTTTAGCTGGTATCTTGCTACCTTCATTGGTTGAACCATCGCAAATTATTTTAATTATTATTGGATTGCTTATGTTATCGCTAATTTCAACACTTTATCCTGCATATCGTGCAGCCAATATTCAACCTGCCGAGGCTTTACGTTATGAATAATTCACAAATATTACTAAGTGCCAAAAATCTTTATAAAACTTATAACGAAGGCAAAATGGTGACCGAGGTTTTAAAAAATGTCTCGTTTGACATTTATTCACAATCATTACTCGCCATTATAGGTAGTTCAGGATCAGGTAAAAGCACTTTACTGCATTTGCTTGGTGGCTTAGATAATCCCACATCTGGCGAAATTATTTTTAAATCACATCAGTTAAATCAATTATCTGAACAAGAAAAGGCACGTCTACGCAATCAAGAAATTGGCTTTGTTTACCAATTTCACCACCTATTGCCTGACTTTACCGCGCTTGAAAATGTAGCCATGCCACTATTAATTGGCGGCGTTTTACCCAACGAAGCTAAAAAACGGGCTATGGCAATGCTAGAGTCGGTTAATTTAGTCAAACGAGCAAATCATCGTCCTTCCGAGTTGTCTGGTGGAGAACGCCAACGAGTGGCAATAGGGCGTGCATTAATTAATAACCCCGCTTTAGTAATGGCTGATGAGCCAACAGGTAACCTTGATAAATCAACAGCCGATTCTATTTTTGAGCTACTGATTAAATTAAATCGTGAACACGGAACTGCGTTTTTGGTTGTTACACATGATCTTGAGCTTGCCAATAAACTTGATAAACAAATGGTGATGAGAGATGGTCAACTTTCTGATAGCGCATCATCAGATAACAATTAATGGATAATTAATATGAATTTATCTTTAATTACCGCCATAAAATTTCGAAAAGGGCGTCGTAAAAGTGGTATGGTGTCATTAATTTCGATTATCTCAACACTCAGCATTGCTATTGGTATTGCGGCATTAATTATTGGCTTAAGTGCCATGAATGGCTTTGAGCGTGAATTACACAATCGAGTGTTATCGGTAGTGCCACATGGACAATTCTATCCAAAATACGGCAATTTAGATAATTGGCAACACGTTCAACAAGAACTTAAAGACAATAGTAATATTGTATCAGCCTTACCATTTGTTAATTTTACTGGATTAATTGAAAACGGTAGTAAGCTTGGTGCAGTACAAGTACAAGGTCTTGACCCTGAACAAGAAATGCAATTTAGTTCACTACCGAATTATGTACTGAATAAAAAATGGCAAGATTTTAAGCCCGATAGTCAACAAATTATTATTGGTGCTGGGCTTGCTAAAAATTTATCAGTGAGTGAAGGGGGATGGGTTTCTTTATTAATTCCTGTTTCGAGTAGTCCAAATCAACTCAAACCACCTAAAAGAGTCCGTTTGCAAGTAGTAGGGATTTTAGAATTAAGTGGCAGCTTGAGTAATAATATGGCAATAATTCCATTAACAGATGCGCAGAAATTACTAAATATGGGCGATAGCGTTACAGGCGTTATGGTAAATGTAAAAGACGTTTATCAATCCAATAACCTTATTGGTCAAGCAGCATTAGGGCTTGACGAAGATCTGTTATTTAATAGCTGGGAACAGACGTTTGGCTTTATGTATCGTGATATTCAAATGATTAGGCAAATCATGTATCTGGCCATGATTGTGGTCATTGGCGTGGCTTGTTTTAATATTGTATCCACTTTAGTCATTGCCGTAAAAGATAAACAGCGTGATATTGCCATATTAAAGACCCTAGGCGCAACTAATCGTTTAATCAAACATATTTTTATATGGTATGGGGTGATTTCAGGGTTAATTGGCAGTCTAATTGGAGTTATTTTAGGCGTAATACTGTCATGGCAACTTTCTAACATCATGGGCTTTATTGAGTCATTAATGGGGCATAAAATCTTAAATAGCAATATCTATTTTATCGATTTTTTACCATCCGAAATTCATCTGTTTGATGTGGTGATAGTGTTTATAACTGCCATGTTACTTAGCTTAATTGCTAGCTATTATCCAGCTAAACGTGCTTGTAAGATTGAGCCTGCACGGATTTTAAATAGCTTTTAAATAGCTTTTGTATAAATTAGGCGCTGTTTAATGATAATCAGCGCCTTTTTATTATTAATAATAGACATAATAACCATTAGGTAAAGCATAGTGCATATATTGCACATAGATCCCCAATGCAGTCACAATAAATACAAGACCAATAATAAGTAGAGTTAACTTACTTGGGTATTTGAACATTTTAATACATAACGAAACAGCCCCACCAAGTACAAAACCAGCACAAGCACCACCAATATGCGCCATATTATCGATAGATGGCAATAACCCTAACCCAGCAGTTAATACTAAACTCACCAGCATTGCTTTGACTGGCATTTCTTGTATATTGGTTTTAAACACCAAACAATAAGCCAACAATGCGGTAATAATACCCAAAATAGCACCCGAGGCACCACAGCTAATCACATTTTGATTGATGGTGGCAATATCGCTTGATAAGCTTCCTACTAGCCCTGAAAAAAAGTAAATGCCAACAAAAGCAAGGCAAGGAATGCGCTGTTCTAAAATAGGACCAATGCTCCATAATGCCAGCATATTCATAGCTAAATGAGTAAAACTGACATGCATAAATAAATTAGTAAACATGCGCCAATATTGGCCAGAAAAAGTTAACTCCGCAACATCGGCTCCCCAATCAATCAAAAAATGATTTTCATATAATGGCGAAAACCCACGGCTATCAACTAGCCGAAATGCAAAAAAACACAGAATATTGATTACTACCAGCGTTGTTGTGATTTTAGATTGACTGGCGTAATATTTAATATCATTAAAGGTGCTCATTAAAAATCCTTTTGAATAGGTAAATTTTATCGATAGAGGTCAGTTAATCTAACCGTTTACCTAATATCACTAAATCACGCTGAACATTATCTAATTCAGCAATTTTTGGAAGAAGCCCCCATTGTTGATACTGCATTTTTTTAAATAAATTAACACTAGGTAAGTTATGTCGAAACACATAGCTAAAAATTGCCTCAATTCCAGCTTGTTTAGCAAATTGTTCAATTTTATCCACCATAAATTGACCAATTTTTTTGCCACGAAAATCTTGATGAAGATATAAGCTAATCTCAACGGTTTTATAAAAAGCGGGGCGACCATAAAACGAAGATAAACTAATCCAACCACAAGGTTTATCTTGATATTTAATTAACCAAAGTGGACGATTGTTAGGGTTATGCTGGTAAAACCATTCCAATCGACTTTCAACAGAAACAGGTACTGTATCGGCAGTAACTTGGCGACCAGCAATTGTTGAATTATAAACATCAACAATAAATGGTAAATCTTCTAATGTAGCATCGTGGTAAGTAATCATTTTTTTTTGCTTTAAGTGGTTTAAAGTGAAATTATTGTAATTTTATTATTGTTTATTGGCAATAAAGCATATTTTTTATAGTGAGAAAAATACAGCGTAGAAATGGTTAAATAAAAAATATAGTAAAGTTTTTTATTTTATTTTATTTTTTGTTGTTTTTAGCCAAAAACACCACCAAGACCATTTCCAAAAGCATACCAACAAAAACTTAATTTTATTTATTTAACAAAAAATTACAAATTTTTAACAAAAAACTAGTGAATTTCCATTTAATAGATTATAATTCCACCGCTTTTAATGCAAGGGAGTGCTCATTAGCTGAGGAATATGAGGAATAATTATAAAAAATAAAATTAGAACAATAATTTAAATGGTTGAATAATCGTTATGCGCTATAGTACTTGGTATCTAACCTGCCAAACCTGTGTCCTAAATCTTTTTCAATTTCATCATAGTCAAAATCAGACTCATTTCCTATTTTTATTGCCTAATATAGCGAAATTGCTAGATTTATCGGCCGAATTGCCACCAAGGCTATTACCGATTTCCAAGTTGTTATTCAAGTTCCCACTGGTTTTTATGGCACTGTTATTACTTTCGTATTCGATGAGTTCGCAGGCATTATCGGCGCAGACTTTGCAGGATATTCACGGCACGGCGCCTTATTTAACGTTTGATGGTGGGGTAACAAAAGCAAATGATATTAGTTCATTGTTGGGTATTACGTTATCGGATGGAACAATAATTAAAGCGAACAAAGATAACTCAAGTACAACCAGTCCGATTGAATTACCGAACGCTTTGGATACCTTTGAAACGGTACAAAGTATGGTGCCTTTTCCTCGATCTGGCAATAATAACTACCCGACTATTAATCTCAATGATGTCGTTAATGCCCCATATAACTATGGGCGAGATGATGATGGTGATGATGATGATGGCATCAGTGCGACAGGAAGCATAACGGTAAAGTGGGAAAGTAAGAACGCCAATAATGCCTATGAGGACATTACCTCAATCGTTAAGCGTAACCCTAATAGTTTGCTAAATGTTTGTGATGCGCCATATAGGTTAACTATTAGTTCATCGGGAGGTCTGTTACAGACGCGATCTGGTGTACCAGATCGTATCGACTTTGCCAGTGGAAGTCATACCTATTATATCAATCCTAATAAGGCAATTGTATCGGTGTGCTATGCCCAACCTAATTTGGCTTTTGGCAGTACTTCTAATGGGATGGGGCTTAATGTTGATGGTTCGACGTGGGTGGCTAATAAGGGGTATAAGGTATTAAGTGCTTCGAATAGTGGAAATTATAATGGGGCGTCATCAGTTACTAGCAATAACTTTCCAAGCACTGGTTCGCATGGGTTGTTTTTTTATTTGTTACTTAAAAATATAACCCCAGCTCAAGTGTTAGCAGCTAATGGTAACGTGGTAAGGGCAGAAGAAGGTGGTAATGTCAGTTTGACATTGAGTACAGAGAATACACCACGTTGGCAATATAAAAATTATAATAACTCAGGGGCATTAGGTAATGCCGAGCCAAGTTTAAAAATAACCTTGAAAGGACCAAGATATAACTCAAATAATAAAAGTTTTACACCTGTCACATTCAAACTATATGCCGATAGTTCGAAGACAAAATTATTATATGAATTTAAAATAATGCGCTGGTATATAGCTCAGCCAAATGTTAATTATCGTGGTACAGGTAATGGTTCTAATGCCCAAACACAAGTTAGTAATTATTGTGCAAGTTTTGGTAGTGGCTATCGAATACCAGATGTAAATGACTATACGAATGCAAATGCAAGTCGTTATGGTTGGCGAGGCGGTATTCCAGGAAGAGCCGAAAATAGTGCTCGCGTTGGTTTACCTGTTCGTCAATTAAGCTATCAAGAAAGCACAACAATGTGGCAGGGCGGGCTATTTAATGAATGGGGGTGTATTGTTAACAATTTTGATGCAGAAGATTTGGAAAGCGTTAGATGTAGCGGTTATCCAGGCAGTGACTGGGATATCTATATAGGGTATTGGAGTCGAAGTGTAGGGGTGAATGCAGGAGATTCTCATCGTAATGGAAAAGGACTTGGTGTTCATTCAGCTTTAGGGTTTCCTTATAGTTATGATTTTTACAATGCTAGTGCCATTACTCGTGCAGTTTGCGTAACACCATAACAGAAAAATTCAAAATCACTAAACAAGCCGACGGAAAAATCGGCTTTTATAAAGCCGTATCATATTATTCCACATATGAAATTTTAAAAGTTACCTAAAACGACTTTAGATCTTTAATTTAGTTAGTCCATTTTCCTGTATTAGTTAGTCTACTAAGTCTAACCATTTTTTTGTGCAAATTTTGACAATTTAAACTATCGCCATCTATTTCTCCGTTTATACATTTTTTACGATATTCATTTAGTCTTTCTTTGTTATTTTCAATAATCTTCTACAGTATAAGTTTTTTCATTACATTCAAATAAAAACATGGCAGTAATAAGTACTAATATTTTTTATATAATTCCTTATGCTGTTAACTAATAATTTAAGGTACATAGTAAATTTGCTAATTATAATTGGTTAGTTTTTTAACTCAAAAATAACTTGTCCACCAAGTAATATTGTTAATATTTTTTGTAGTAATAGGGAGTTATCTCGTGTTATATCTACTGTAACGTCAAAACCTAACACCGTATTCTAATTAAAAAATTGCATAAAAAACTAGCCAAGTTTTTTTTAAATGGCTATACTTTAATCACCTTAAAGGAATAGATTATTAAACAATCAAATAAATATAAAAATTAAAATAAATCACTAGGTTACTTGACGGGTGAACCGTAATGCATTATCATTTTAGCCACTAGCACTGGCAAACATATGTCTTAAATTTATCAAATAAACACACTAGTTGGATTTTTAGCCCCGCCACGTTTATATTTTCAAAGTTATCTTCCAAATTATTATCAAAATTATTCCGATGGATTTGTTCTACAAAAGTGGTTTGTGAATCGTGGAGAGAGCGATTGGCATGTCCACACTTTTTAGTACCAAAAAAAGATAAGGTCATCGATTTCTTTTGTATTCAATCGGCGACTGGTAATTTAATGTTGAATGAATTCGATTATAATTAAACCAATC
>NZ_FMWS01000092.1:0-241 GCF_900103255.1 Gilliamella bombi
CTTCTCCTTTAATCCTGTTATCAACAAACCATTAACTTCCGCTATCCGCTCATTAAGTGACTTGCCCACGTTGAGTAATAAACGCACCTTGCATGGGGTGATTACTGAGTTTAGTCAGTTATCGGTCAATAAAGATGAAGCCCATTATCAAGTGGTGTTATCCTCGTGCTTAGCACGGTTGGCTGTGGGGCAACATAATGCCATATTTCAAAATCAAAGCGTGGTCAGTGTGGTTGAAGAA
>NZ_FMWS01000092.1:390-527 GCF_900103255.1 Gilliamella bombi
CGCTGAGCACAACTGTGATGTGATGGTGTTAAGTGATTATGAGCAAGGCTATGCGCAGGTGGCTGATATCGACTATAAACAACCCAGTGGCATGGCAGATACGGGCGTTGAAAGTGTGTGGGATATCAGCTTGCATA
>NZ_FMWS01000045.1:0-4040 GCF_900103255.1 Gilliamella bombi
AGGCACAAGGCACAAGGCCTGGCAAACCTATGTCTTAAATTTATCAAATAATCCTATTCGACGAGTTTTTATACGAAGCTCATTTATATCTTCCAAATCATTATCAAAATTAACCCAAAAAATCTTGTTGGTACTGTTATTAATACTGCATTCATTGAATTTGCAGGCATTAACTAGCAAAACTAGTCGAATGCATAATAATCGTAGCGATGCAATAATTTTGCCTTCATCTATGTTTGTCAACTATGTAAGGCCGAATCTAAGATTTGGTAATAGCCATGATGGTTTTTGGGGGAATAATCACGCAGGCCCACCTAACATATGGGATCCTGATAAAGGTTTTCTTGTTCAGGCAACTAATCCATCTGATTATGAACTTAATTTTCCAACTACGGGCTTTGATGGTTTATATTTTGATTTAGGTATTGAAGGTGGAGATGCAAGTCAGTTGACTTGGCATGTTGAGACGGAAGGGGATATAAAAGCAACGGTAAGTTGGAGGAGACCAATCCAATTAGGTGACAGTGATATTTGGATTCCTCCGCATCAGAAATATAACCCTGATTATTATGTTACGCGGGTAACATTACATGGTCCTAGTGCAAGTCCTAGTCAACGAAATTCAGATTTTCCTAGCCGACTGAAAGTTCCATCTTTGCCACAGACATTTGAATTGGTGGGAACAGATGGTCGTGGCAATGCGGTGAAGTATGGCTTTGTGTTAAAGCAGTGGTTCGTTAGTCGTGGTTCGAGCTATCATCATGTGGCTGGTTTTTCTGAACAATCAACATGGTGTGATAGTTTAGGTTATAAAATGTCACGGATAAGCGATTTAACCAATGCGAAGTGTGGTGTAGATAGTAATAATTTCCCATGTAGAAATGGCGTAGATGGTGCTACACCATCTTCAGAAGGTAATTTTTATCAACGACAAATTGGTGCTGGATTTTTTACTGAATGGGGTAATATAGGCGATTACGGCGAAACCCCCGCCCCTCTGCAGCATTTATGGACGAGTGAGTTATATATGATCATGGATGGAGGCATAATTATGAATACTGGTTTAGATGTTGCTGATGATATGTCTATGTCCCCCCCCCTTGGTGTTATTTGCAGGACACCTTAACTCTTATTTCTTAAAATTTAGGACACGGGCGTTTATGGTGTAAATAGAGGTAATATAACCAAGAATGAAGCCTGTGAGTTAGTTGGGGACGCTGAACAGGCAAGGGCTCCTAGCCTTGCGTTTTTGTTATTAAACAACGGTTATTAAACCGCTGTTATTAAATAACAAAAGCGCTTTTCTTATTTCTTAAAAAGCCAAATTCAATGTAATAAAAAACTAGCCTATAAGTGTTTGATTTTATTTAAAAATGCAAATAAAAACTTCAATAAAATCAATGGTCTACCTGAGCGATTTTAGAACAAAAAACACACTTATAGCTCCACAATGCTAATATGCTTGCCTTATCGCAGCATCAAAAAGTGCTGATAACGAAGTAAGTTCAGCACGCCAAACTGGGCTGTTTGGCGTGTTTGTGTTTTAGATGTTATCAGCAATATTAATCATTCTGCTTATCTTTACATTTCTTTACAAAAAAATAGCTAAAAAACTAGCTAGTTTTTTTTTAATAGTTATAATTCTATCTATTATGGAAGATAAGCTTATTTAATGAATAAATAAGTATAAATATAAAGAATTATTTAATGGATGGATCGTAATGCAGTATTATTTTAGACTTCAGCACTGGAAGGTCTATGTCTTAAATCTTTTTAACCATTTAAATCTTAAAAAAAACTTAAAAAATTTTATTTTATCAAATAAATCTGTCGATTCATTTGTATTTGTTTCACGATTAAAATTTATCCCCAAATTTCCAATTCCGTTGTCTTTGCTATTGATGTCGCTATTACCATATTCATTTAGCTTACAGGCATTAATGGTAAGTACATCTAAGGTCATTCATGGTAGTGCGCCGTACTTTACGTTTGAAGGAGGACGAATAAAAGCAACAACGACTGACACGTTATTAGCTATTGAGTTGCCTGATGGTAGTACCATCAGACCATCAACTAATTTATCGAGTCCGACAAATCCGATAACCTTAATTAATGGAAGTGCTTTTAATGATATACACATGGCGGTGCCACAGGGGACAAATTCAATTAGTTTAAATGATTTAATTACTCGAGGTAATTGGGGAGATGATGATGGAGATGGTGATGACAAAGTTACGGCAACGGGAAGTTTGTCGGTTTATTTTGCTGACAAAGATGGTAATGCTGTTAATCGTAGCGATACACTAGATATTTGTAAAGCGCCTTATAAAATAATATTAAGTAGCACAGAAGGTAGTTTAACAACTCAGTATGGAGTGCCAAATAGAAGTGCTTTTGATGATAGTACAGTGCTATATTACATCAAACCGAATTCATCTGGCAGTTGTTACTTTGTGCGATACGTAAGACCAAATCTAAGATATGGTAGTATTACTGATGGTTGGGGGATGGACTTCGCAGGTCCACCTAACATATGGGATTCTAAAGAAGGTTTTCTTGTTCAGGCAACTAATTCATCCGATTATGGACTTAATTTTCCAACTACGGGCTTAGATGGTTTATATTTTGATTTAGGTATTGAAGGTGGAGATGCAAGTCAGTTGACTTGGCATGTTGAGACGAAAGGGGATATAAAAGCAACGGTAAGTTGGAGGAGACCAATCCAATTAAGTGACAGTGATATTTGGATTCCTGAGAGATATCAGGAAGATTATTATGTTACGCGGGTAACATTAAATGGTCCTAGTGCAAGTCCTAGTCAGCTAGATTCAGATTCTCCTAGCCGACTGAAAGTTCCATCTTTACCACAGACATTTGAGTTGGTGGGAACAGATAGCCTTGGTAATGAGGTGAAGTATGGATTTGTGTTAAAGCAGTGGTTCGTTAGTCGTGGTTTGGACTATTATCATATGTTTGGTTTTGTAAAACAATCAACATGGTGTGATAGTTTGGGTTATAAAATGTCACGGATAAGCGATTTAACCAATGCGAAATGCGGTATTTCGTGGCCGATGATGCCGTTTCCATGCGATGCAGATGGTGCTAAACCTTCTTCAGCAGGTAATTTTTATCAACGACGAATTGGTGCTGGATTTTTTACTGAATGGGGTGTTGTGGGCGATTACGGCGAAAAACCTTCCGCCTTGCAATATTTATGGACGAGTGACTTCTATGCGGTTACGGCTGAAGGCATGGTTATGGATTTTATGGGTATGGGTAAAGATTTTATTGCTGGTCTTATTGCTGATGGTCAGGATATGTTCCAATTTCCTGTTATTTGCGCCACACCTTATGAATAGGGTATGGGCGTTTATGGTGTAAATAGAGGTAATATAACCAAGCATGCAGCCTGTGAGTTAGTTGGGACGCTGAACAAGCAATGACTTTTAGCCTAGAGCTTTTATTATTAAACAACGGTTATTAAACCACTGTTATTAAATAACAAAAGCGATTTTCTTAAAAAGCCAAATTCAATGTAATAAAAACTATCCTATAAAAGATTGATTTTATTTAAAAATGCAAATAAAAACTTCAATAAAATCAATAGTCTATCTGAGCATTTTTAGAGCAAAACACACTTATAGCACCACAATGCTAATATGCCTGCCTTATCACAGCATCAAAATATACCGATAACGAAATAAAGCTAGCACGTCAAACTGGGCTGTTGGGCGTGTTTGCGTTTTAGATGTTATCACCAATATTAATCATTCCGTAAAAATCAAAAAGTCCTAAAGCTAACACCCTATTTTAATTATAAAATTCACCTATCTATAAAACCGAATCGTTTTCATCTTTACATTTCTTTACAAAAAAGTCCGCCAAAAAACTAGCCAACTATTTTATAAATGGTTATACTTTCATCGCTTTAGAAAGGTAAGCTTATTAAATAAGCGAATAATTATAAAAAATCGAAATAAAACAAAATATTACTTGACAGGTGAAACGAAATGCAGTACCATTTTAGGCACAAGGCACAA
>NZ_FMWS01000045.1:4087-4715 GCF_900103255.1 Gilliamella bombi
TAGTATTAGCACTGTTATTATTGTCATCGTCATGGGATGTACAGGCGAATGGTAAAAAGGCTCGAGCGGGTAATCGTAGTGATGCAATAATGCTACAACCGTCGCCAGTTATCCATTATGCAAGGTCGGAACTATGGGGTCCTGACGAATACACAGGCCCAGTTGACATATGGAATCCTAGAGCAGGCTTCTTAGTTCAATCAACCAATCCTGAATCATACAGTCTTAATTTTCCGACCACGGGTGCGCATAATTTATATTTTGATTTACTCATAACTGGAGATATAGAAGAATTGACATGGGAACCGGTCACGCATGAGGGAATCACTGCGACAGTGACAAGTGTTGCAGCTGATAATACTTCTAACCATTGGATTTTTGCTGAAGACAGATTTGTCGCCCGTGTTATGTTAACAGGTCCAGAGGCAAGAAATCAATGGGACAATCCTAATCCTAGCCCAATTGCTAAGCCACAGTTACCACAGACGTTTGAGTTAGTGGGTAGAGATATATATGGCATTGAGGTAGTAAAATATGGATTTGAGTTGAGGCAGTGGTTTGTCACTCGGGGACTTCGAAAAGATAGCCTTTCTAATCAAAGCACATGGTGTAATAGTTTGGGTTATCG
>NZ_FMWS01000024.1:0-340 GCF_900103255.1 Gilliamella bombi
GGAGGCAAGTAGCCTAACGAAGAATGTAATCGTTTATGATTATACCAATAAGCATAAGCCGAAAAAGCGCGTTGTAACTCAGCCGTTGAGTTGAAACGTTGGCCTTTTACAAATTCCGTTTTAATTGTTTTAAATGTCGCTTCCGCTACCGCATTGTCATATGGACACCCTTTCTTGCTTAATGAATGCGTGATATTAAATGTCTTAAAACACGCCTCTAATAACCGATTATCAAACTCTTTACCGCGGTCTGAATGAAATAAATCTAATTTTGATAATGGTTGTTTAATTTGGCTTAATGCCGACATAACAAGCTCTGCTGTTTTATGTTGACCAACAT
>NZ_FMWS01000024.1:375-860 GCF_900103255.1 Gilliamella bombi
GTTAAATCCGCAACAACAATTTGTTTTTTATCACCTACATCAAATTGTCGTTGCAGGTGATTTTCTGTGGCGGTTTCATTCACTTCCGTATTGTGAGATTGATAACGTTTAACGGTGTATTTTGATACCAGCAATAAGGCTTTCATCACCCGAGCAATGTAACGGCGTGACACCCAAATATTCTCTTTCTGTAAATCAAAACGAATTCGTCTTGTACCATAAGACTGATAGCTCTGATTAAATAGCGTCACGATTTTATTGGCATAAAGCCCTACTGATTTTTGTCTATTCAATTTACACTGATAATAAGCATAATGTCTTGATAATCCTAAATATTGACATAGCTTTGTTATGCTATAACGATGTCGATTTGCTTTTAGGATAGCGATTTTCGTCCTATTATCAGTGCTGCTTGCTTTAAAATATCGTTTTCCATACGGAGTTGTTTAAGCTCTTTACGCAACGCGATTAACTCTTGTTCTTGT
>NZ_FMWS01000020.1:0-126 GCF_900103255.1 Gilliamella bombi
CGACTCATGCTTTGCCTTAGTCCATATTGTAACAATAATTGCTTGAAATCAGCACTGCAATATTGGCTTCCTTGGTCACTATGAATGAGTACATTTTTAGGAAAGTGACGCCGAAATAAGGCTTGT
>NZ_FMWS01000020.1:156-95781 GCF_900103255.1 Gilliamella bombi
TAACCAACCTTCACCCGTTTTAATATAAGTAATATCGGTTACCCATGTTTTATTAGGCTTATCAGGGTTAAATTGCCTATCTACTCCATTAAAATATTAACAGATCAAACCTTTAGCACCCACTAACACTCAGAAAACCAATTTAGTTTTTCCCGTAATGCAACAACAGGCCCAATAATAATTAAACTAGGACTACAGGCTTGCAAAGATAATTGTGCTAAATCGCATAACTGGCCCGATATTACTTTTTGTTTCGTTGTTGTGCCTTCTTCAACAATTACAATTGGCGTATTTGCATTCATACCGTATTTAATTAATTGTTTTTCGATGTTACTAGCTTGAGATAATCCCATATAAAAAACTAATGTTTGTTTTTCAGCGGCTAAACTCTTCCAGTCAAGGTGATTACCATCTTTCAAATGACCAGTAATTAAACGTACGCTATGAGCATAATCTCGATGCGTTAATGGGATCCCACTATATGCAGAACAACCTGAAGCTGCTGTAATTCCTGGTACTACAGAAAATGGAATATCGGCGTTAAATAATGTTTCGAGCTCTTCACCACCTCGACCAAAAATAAAAGGATCTCCACCTTTTAAACGTACAACACGCTTACCTTTTTTAGCTTGTTGTAAAAGAATCTGATTTATTTGTTCTTGAGGTACACAATGAAAACCTGCTCGTTTACCAACAAAAATACGTTGAGCATCGCGACGGGTTAGATTCATAATTTCATCCGATACTAATCTATCATAGACAATAATATCTGCTTGTTGGATTTGCTGTAATCCCTTTAAAGTCAACAAGCCCGCATCACCTGGGCCAGCACCAACTAACACAACCTCACCACGGGAATCAAGTGAAGTATCAAATAACTCATTAGTGAGTTTTTCAACATGATCTGAATCGCTATTAGCAATCGCTTGAGCTAACCTATCATGAGAAAATAACCTTTCCCAAAACCGACGACGTTCCGTCACTGTTTGATAGGTTGTTTTAACTTTATTACGTAAATAACCGGCATATTTAGCTAATTTTCCTAAATGTTGAGGTAAAATGGACTCTAGTTTTTCACGCAATAATCGAGCCAAAACAGGAGCATGCCCTTCTGAAGAGACAGCAACCATAATAGGAGAACGATCAATAATTGAGGGCATAATAAAACTCGCATCTTTTGGAGAATCAACCACATTACAAAAAATACGCCTTTTTTCCGTCTCAACACTCACCCTTTGATTAGTTTCCTGACAGTCTGTTGCCGCAATAACTAACCATTTATCATTCAGTAATTCGGCATTAAACTCCCCTTGAACTAAAACTAGTTGTTTTTGTTCATTCCAACATATGAATTGCTCGTTAAATTCATGCGCATTGACAGTTAAGCGGGCACCAGCTTCAAGTAATAATCGAGCTTTACGTTCAGCAACTTCACCGCCACCGACCAATAAGCAATCACGGTTTTCTAGCTTACAAAATAAGGGGAAATAATCCATAACACCTCAAAATAAAACATTATCTGTTTAAAAATTTATTAACAACTAACCTCTAATAATAGAAATTTATTAATTATCCTATTGTTAATTGCTTCGTTATTTTTTTATCACTAATTATGATTAAAACCAAATATAATCCTAATTAATTTAACGTCTTTGGGGGATTGCTTACCATGCTTTCCCCCTTATATTGGTTATTTTAACCACATTTCCTTAATTAAACAGCTATTAAGGTCGATCTTCTTTGGGGGTTGAATACCAGTATCCCAGTCCCATAAATAATGCACCAGAAACAAGATTTCCTAATGAAACCCATAATAGATTATGACCAATTCCAGCTAATGTGTAAGCATCGCTATGATGACCAAACCACGAAAGTGAAAAAAGTGTCATGTTCGCAACGGAGTGTTCATAACCACAAGCAATAAATGCTAACAAACACCACCAAATAGCGATAAACTTTGCCGAACCTTCAACTCGATTAGCCATCCAAATCGCTAAACAAACTAACCAGTTACATAAAATACCTCTAAAAAATAATGCCGAAGCTGAAGCAGATGTTTTTGCTAAAGCCGCTGCATGAACCAAACTAGTATCCGTTGATAATAGAGGTGTTGAAGCATAAAAATACAATGCAGCAACAAAAATTGAACCTAATAAATTTCCTAACCATGTTTGTGGCAATACTGTCCACATTTGGGTATGAGTAATTTTTTTGCATTTTACTCCTAGGGTTAAAAACATGGTATGCCCTGTAAATAATTCAGAGCCAGCAATTACAACCAATGTTAAAGCAATACCAAACGTTGCTCCCATAAGTAAAGGTCTTATTGATGGTTCAACAAGGTTTCCTAAAGTAAAAATCAAAATAATACCTATTCCTACATAAGCCCCAGCCATAGCAGAACTTAGCCAAAAACCAAATGGGTTCGTTTTTGCCAAACGAACAATACGCGCAGCATTTGCTGCACATTTATTAATTGTCTCTGTATACATAATTAATTTATCCTTTTAAAAATACATTTAGCGCGACTTTACTTGTACGATCCCATCGTCATTAACATCTACTTCATAATGAGGGATTGAATATTGTTCATCTTCCAAACAATAACCATCTTTTAAACGAAAGCGTTGCTTTTTAAGCGGACTTGCCACCCATAACTCATTTTCATGTTCTGCTATAATGCCTCGGGATAAAACACTTGCCTTAGCAAATGGATCAATATTACTAATCGCATAAAGCTCAGCATTATTATAAGGGCGAAAAATAGCCACATGATCATTACCAACAAGTGCACAAACTCCTGTGCCAGGTAAAATCTCATCAAGTTTACAAATAGTTATCCATTGACTCATATTATTCCCCTAACATTACTTTACGTTCTTCTGCTGTTGCTGGGCGATGCTGAGCACGCTCAGGTACGATTTGGACATTCTCATCACGTTTGTTACTATTAATAAAATGAGAAAATCGAATTTGACCTTCTGTATTTTCAACAGCTTCCTTCCATTCACATACCATTAATTTACGTAAGCGTGTCATTTCACTTTCTAACTCAGCATTTATGCCTAATTTATCGTCAATAATAACACTACGTAAATAATCAATACCGCCATCTAAATTTTCAAGCCAGACTGACGTCCGTTGTAATTTATCTGCGGTACGAATATAAAACATAAGGAAACGATCAATATATCGAATTAGTGTATTTTTATCGAGATCAGCAGCAAGTAAATCAGCATGACGAGGCTTCATACCACCATTACCACACACATAAAGATTCCATCCCTTTTCAGTAGCAATAACACCAATATCTTTACCTTGAGCTTCGGCACATTCACGCGTACAACCTGATACGCCTAGTTTAAATTTATGTGGTGCACGAATGCCTTTATAACGGTTTTCTAGCTCAACGCCCAAACCAACACTATCTCCGACACCGAATCGACACCAAGTACTACCTACACAGGTTTTTGCCATTCTTAATGCTTTGGCATAAGCATGACCACTCTCAAAACCAGCCTCAATAAGCTCCTTCCAAATAGCAGGAAGATCGTCTTTTTGTGCTCCAAATAAGCCAATGCGCTGTGAACCAGTAATTTTAGAATAGAGCTGATATTTTTTAGCTATTTGACCAACAGCAATTAATCCTTCTGGAGTAATTTCACCACCAGCACTACGCGGAATTATCGAATAAGTACCATTTTTTTGAATATTACCTAAGAAAATATCATTACTATCTTGTAGAGGAATCAAATTATCTTTAAGAATATAATCATTCCAACATGAAGCTAATAAAGATCCGACGGTAGGTTTACAAATTTCACAGCCATAACCTTTACCATGTTTTTTAATCACTTGCTCAAAAGACGTTAGGCCCTCAACACGGATAAGATGATATAACTCCTGACGAGAGTATTTAAAATGTCCGCATAATGCATGGCTGACCTCAATGCCTTGTTTAGCTAACTCTAAATTAAGAATTTGTGTAACAAGTGGAATGCAGCCTCCACACCCAGTCCCAGCTTTAGTTTCAGCTTTTATTGCTGCAACCGTATGACAACCAGCATTAATGGCATTAACAATTTTTTCTTTAGTCACATCAAAACAAGAGCAAATCTGTGCTGAATCGGGAAGCGCATCAACACCCATAGCTGGTTTTGCTCCTGCATGTGCAGGCAGTATCAACGTATCTGGATGTTCAGGTAGATCCATATCATTAAGCATTAATTGCAATAAATTACTATAATCTGACGTATCGCCAACCAATACCGCACCCAAGAGTTTTTTATTATCATTCGAAACAACCAATTTTTTATAAACTGGCGTTGTTTCATCTAAATAAACATAACTATGACACCCTATTGTTTTTGCTTTAGCATCGCCAATGCTACCGACATCGACTCCCATCAGCTTTAGCTTAGCGCTCATATCGGCGCCTTCAAATTTATCTGTTTGTCCCATTAAATGCGCTAAGGCTATCTGAGCCATTTTGTAGCCCGGTGCAACTAAACCAAAAACCTTGTTTTGCCAACAAGCACATTCACCAATAGCATAAATATCAGGATCCGAAGTTTGGCAATAATCATTAATAACAATTCCCCCACGAGGACCGATTTCTAACTCGCATTCTTGAGCTAATTTATCATTTGCTCTAATGCCAGTTGAAAAAACAATAAAATCGACTTCAAGTGCAGAGCCATCCGCAAATTGCATGATTTTCCCAGCAGGTGTATGAATAATTTCTTGAGTATTTTTACTGGTGTGAACACCTACCCCCATCTCCTCAATTTTACGACGCAGTTGTTCTCCACCCTGAACATCCAACTGTTCGGCCATAAGCACTGGAGCAAACTCAACCACATGCGTTTCCATGCCTAAGTTTTTTAAAGCTCCAGCTGCCTCAAGTCCAAGCAATCCACCACCCACAACAGCGCCTTTTTGACAACGCTTTGCACATTCCTGAATAGCATCAAGATCTTCAATCGTACGATAAACAAAACAATCCGAACCATTAGCACCTTTAATCGGTGGTACCCAAGGATAAGATCCTGTCGCAATAATCAATTTATCATAAGCAACAATTCGCCCTTGTTGAGAATGAATCTCCTTACGCTGACGATTAATTAAAATAGCCCGTTCATTAAGTAAGACTTTAATATTATTCTCTTCGTATAAACCTTCACGAACTAGAGAAAGCGCTTCTGCTGTGTGACCAGAAAAATAAGAAGAAAGATGTACCCGATCATAGGCAAGACGAGGTTCTTCACAAAAAATAGTAATATTGAATTGATTGGGCTGCATTTTATCAATTAACTCTTCAATAAAACGATGCCCAACCATCCCATTACCAATAATAACGAGGTTGGTTTTACTCATACATAACTCCAATTTTAATTTAATTAAATTGCTAAAAAATTTTAATTTAATAACATTGTATGAAACTGTACATAGAATATAATTACCCTCAAGGATTACTACTTTAGTAGTATTTAAATATCAACTTGCTAAAACGCACTTAAAATAATTGCCAATTTTAGCTAAACCAGTATAATTAGCCGACTAAATAAATTGAGTAATAAAAATTGAATTACAATTCAAGAAAGCTGCCTTCACGTGAAACCTTAGCTCGAGCGCAAAGATTTAACGATGACATCGTTGATGTTTCTGGTGTTGATCTGGTTTTGAGCTTAATAACAACGGCCGATCTAATTCGTGCTAATATCTATGCGCAATTAGATAAAGATTACGGCGTTTCTGAAGGTAAGTTTGCCTTATTGATGTCATTGTTTTCAGAAGGTGAAACCTGTGCCAGTGATCTTGCTTTGCGCATTGGCGTAACACCTGCGACAGTATCAGTAATGGTTAAACGAATGCTGGCAGCGCCAGAGCCTTTAATCTCGATGTCAAAAAGTGGTGATGATGGTCGTTCTCGATTAATCACTTTAACACATACAGGCGAAAAGCTGATTCAAAATGCATTACCCAATCACCTAAAATCAATTCGCGCTTTTGCACAAGTACTCAATTCGCAAGAACAAGAGTCTTTAATATTGATGTTACGTAAATTATTACGAAAATAACGGACTTTAATCATTAAAGTTCTTCATTTCACTTAAATAGTTAGCTGACTAAATAAATGGAAAATAAGCTATATATGAAAAAAAATGTCAAAATTCCTGTTATCTTTTTACTCCTGCTAATCTTTGGCTCATTTTTAATCTTTTTAGGTTCAAGAAATGATGCGGTCTCGGTTGCCAAAAGCATCAAATCTGGTGTATTAACTGCCGATGAGATTAATATTGCCTTTCAAAATGTCGGCGGAAAAGTCACCAAGCGATTTGTAGAAGAATCACAAATAGTAAAAAAAGGTGATCCTTTAATGCAATTAGAAGATATCGATACCAAACTAGCTATCGATCGACTACAAGCTTTAGTTGATAGCCAAAAGGCGGCAGTAAACCAAGAACAAAAAAATATTGAAATCACTGAAAGTGAAACCAACCTTTCAGAATTATCAACTTGGCGAAAAATAGAAGAAGTGCAAGCCAATTTAGAAGCAGCGAAATCGGCTCGATACCTAGCTAATACTGAATTTGATCGCCAAACCCAATTACGTAAATCGGGGGGAAACTCGCAGTCACAACTTGATAATGCTCGCAATGTTTTTATTAATGCAAAAATGCAAGTTATTCAAATTGAAAGCCAACTTTCTACCTTAATGATTGGTGCGACGCCTGAACAAATTAGCCAATTTGAACAAACAAAAAATGCAACAGGAATGACAATACAATCAATCTTAATTGCACGACAAAAACTGCAAAACCGCCAAAATCAATTAACACAGCTTCAATCACAACTCGCGCAAGGCGAAGCTGAATTAAAACAACTACAGCTTAATTATGATCGACTAACATTAAGAGCACCCGAAGATGGAAAAGTATTAAAACTTATGTTTGAAGATGGCGAAATGGTACCAAACGGTGCGCCAGCAGTCTTATTAGAAACCGATCGTAAATATATCGACATTTATGTGAATGAAAAAATGGTTAATGATTATCAACCAGGCACAACGGTTACAGCAAATGTAATTGCACTTAACAAAGAAGTAAAAGGAAAAGTTCGCTTTGCCACCGCTGCACCATCATTTGCTGATTTACGCATGACACGAGAACGAGGTCAAGCTGATTTAACCTCTTATCAAGTTAGAATTTACATAGAATCAATTCCTAAACTATTAACTGGAATGACACTTGAGGTTGAAAAATGATGCAAAACATCATTAAATCCATGCTTGAAGAGCTTGACGCCATGTTGTCTGGCCATTTTATACCTTATTATAAAGTTTCGCTTGGCTTAGCTGCTATTGTTTCGCTTGTTTTTTCAATTGTATTAAGTCATGGAGCTGTGTTTGAAGGAAAAATTGCGGTTATTGATCTTGATGGTTCTCATTATTCGACTGAATTAATTAGCAAAGTCAATACATCGCCTTATATTGAAGTGACAGAAGTAATAAGATCGCCAGTAAATCCAATAACATTGGTTTCACACGACCGTAATTTAGGTGTTTTATATATTCCTAAAGGTCTAGAAAAAAGCTTAAAAAAAGGCGATCAAACCGTACGCCTAGGCTATTTTGCTGATGATACAAACGATGCACAAAATGCCAAAGTACTACAAAGCCTTAATGAATATATTCCAGAATTGGGGGCTGAACTTAGTGTTGGTAAAGTTGCAGCATTAGGACTTGGTAAAGAAGGCATTGAAGCAACTTTATCACCAATGCAACTTAAAACACGATATATGTTTAATCCAGCAAGCTCGTCCACCATATCGACGATTATATATTTTGTCTACTTTTTCTCGTCACTGACTTACGGCCTAACCTCATTAATGATTATTGGCCGCTTGAAAGTAACTGGCATGTGGGAACAAACAATAGAAAGAGGACTCTTACCTTTATTAGCAAAAACAATCCCTTATGCACTATTTTTTACAACAGCATTAACGCTTATCACAGCCATACTTGTTATATTTGGACAACTGCGTTTTGACGGTAACTATTTTGCTTTTGTACCGAGCATATTTATGACAGGATTAGCATTTGGTTGGCTAGGATTGTTACTGTCTTGGAAAACTAACAACCCAGGAGAAGGCGCTGGTCGAATGATTTTCTTAGTACCTCCAGGGTTTATCATGGGCGGTTCAACAATGGCTGTGGGAATAATGCCAATTTGGACTTACTATGTCAGCCATGCTTTCCCATTAGTTTGGTTATTTAAATTTTTCCGCGATTTTGCCATGCGAGGGCGTTCACTGATTGATATGTTAGCAACTTATGGGGCTTTCATCATCTATTTAACGATTATTGCTTTTGTCGTGATGATATTTGTTGAGCGAGCAAAAAAAGCGGCTAATGCATCATAATTTATTAGTAATTTTAGTTTCGAGCGTTTTAAGCATTATAAAAAAAACAATACAATACCTCGCTCGAAAAAAATAATCGATAAATTTATGTATATAAAAAAGCCTAATTTGTAGGAAAACGTCGAGTTATTTACAATTCATGATTAAAATAATCCTCTAAAAACTCATAAGACGTTTTCCCTGAAATCGCTTTATACGGTATAAAAATTAATAAAGCGTTTGAGCTTTTGTTTTCTAACCTTTGAATCGCTCATTATTTGCTGATTGTGCAACCTCTCAATTAACGAACGTATCACACTTTCGATTTAACCATTCGTTTGAAAGCAGGCAGATTTGGTGAATGTTTAATCGATATGATGGTTCTCACACATTTTAATAAATGGAAAACAAAGAAATCTAAATTCATCACAAAACGGTATAGAATCCTGAATATTTTTTACAAAATAGCGCCTAAATGTGAATAATTGGTTAAATATCTAATAGTTAGAATACAACTCACCTAGAAAATGACGCTATCTGTATCCCGTGTTTTATATTCAATGGGAGCATGTTATTTAATGTTTGATGAGATCTTTCAGTGCAATAAATGGCTAGACAACTGACCATAAAGCGGTTAGCCAAATCAGTGACGGTGATTTTTCTTTATGATATAGGCATCATCATCTGTTTGGGATACAGAGTTATGTCTATGCATTACAATTGTTTTTCAAATTACGGTAAACAACGCAAGTCATTCCTACAAATACTTAATGTGCTATCACTTAACACATTTTAACCAGCAGCGTTCAACTGCTGGTAATGAATTGTACGTTCTTGCTAATTCAAAACAACGCCTTGATCTTTCATATTATAATTTACCTGCACTACCGCAAATACGAATTTTATCTTCAACAATTTTTTTCATGGCAGCTTTTGCTGGCTGCATATAGTGTCTTGGATCGTTGACGTCAGGATGGAGTTTAAAATCTTGTTTTAAAGCATCTGAAAAGGCAATTTTTAATTCAGTTGCCACATTTACTTTGCAAATACCCAATGAAATCGATTTTTTTACCATCGCCTCAGGTATACCCGATGCACCATGTAACACTAGTGGAATATCAACTTTATTTCGAATTTTGGCTAATCGTTCAAAATCAAGTTTAGGCTCACCTTTGTACATACCATGAGCTGAACCAATAGCTACCGCAAGTGAATCTATTCCTGTGCGTTCGACATACTCTTTTGCCGCATTGGGATCTGTAAAAGCACTATCTTTGTTATCGACAATAAGATCGTCTTCTTGCCCGCCAAGCCGCCCTAATTCGGCTTCAACACTAGCATTATATTTATGACTAAAAGTAACCATTTTACTAACTATATCAATGTTTTCTTCAAAGGGGTGATGCGAAGCATCAATCATAATCGATCTAATTCCTGCCTCTATTTTTGTTTGAATATCACTGATATTTTCATGATGATCCAAATGTAACGCAAAAGGAAAATGATGAATGCTTGCTGCTGTTTCACAAATACTGATTAAATACTGTATTCCTGCGTAACTATAAGTTGCTGGCGTTGCTGCAAGTATCACGGGGGATTGCATCTGTTTAGCGGTATCAATAACAACTTGGATAGTTTCAAGGTTGTGTATATTAAATGCGGGCACAGCATAACATTCACGTTGAGCTTTTTTTAACATCTCTTGACTAGAAATAAGATACATAATTTAATCCTCATTAATCTGTTATTTTGCAATGATTTTGGTGACTTTAACGTGTTGATAATACTTGTCATAATTATCCATATTGACAAAACCGGTTTGCGATTCCATTGCATTTAGCATTCCCATAGTCATCGCACGTTTAAGCATTACCTCTACAGCTTCATTTTCATGAATGCTAACAGCAAGCCCAGCTAACGTAACATCACCCGATCCAACAGGATTAACCACGTTAATTTTAGGAATTGAAACTTGGTAATAATTGTGATGACAACGAGCAAAAGCACCGTTTTTACCTAATGAGATGATGATAAAAGCAATATCATTTAGTAAAGGATGATTAACGGCTTTAACTAATGAAGTTACATCATTTGGATCGATATCCATTTGAATAATCTGCTGTAGTTCATCTTTATTGGGTTTGATTAAAAAAGGTTTATTTTTAGAGATGAGCGTTTCTAATAACATCTTACCGGATGAGTCTAGCAATACAGGGATCTGATACTTATTTGCCTTTTCAATTAATTGAGTATAAAAACCGACTGGAAATCCTTGTGGCAATGACCCTGAAATAGCAATAACCTGCGCTTGGCTAAGCAAATTTAGGTAGTGTTCCAGAAAAACATTGACATCATGATTATCTAATACTGGCCCTGACTCTAGGATTTCAGTTTGATTTCCCTCATGTAAAATGGCAATACAGTTTCTTGATTCATGTTGGGTGATATAAAAGTTGTAATTAATATTATCGTTATCTAATTGTTTTTGAATATACTCGCCCGTTGTTCCACCAATAATGCCTGATGCAAGAACAGGAATACCTGAGTATTTAATGCCTCGAGTTACATTAAGCCCTTTACCTCCTGCGGTTTTTTTTACCTCTGAAACTCGATTAATATCATTAATCGCTAATTTATTTAATGGATACGATATATCCACCGAAGGGTTCATCGTAATTGTTAATATCATATTTTCTCCTACGCATTGATATCGTTGGGAGAAATAACAAGCTTAAATGATCACTACCATTAAATCGACTTGGCTAGAAGCAAAAATTTTTATCATTTAGGGTATCGAACCTAAACGAGTAATGGTTTTTAATATTTATGACCAATTAAGATATAAAAACACACGAGTGTAAGCACAAATATTAAACCGCTATTAATTTAATACCTTTTACCACAAATTCTTGTTTACAGCTACTGTCAACATCAGTATCAGTAATAATGGTATCAAGTTGGCTAAGTGGTAACACAACATTAATCCCATTACGACCAAATTTTGATGAATCGAGCACGGCAATCACATTTTTGGCGACATTAGCCATAACACTGCTGATAGTGTAACCTTCGTTAAACGTTGTTATTCCTCTTTTTGCATCAATTCCATCTGCACCAACAAACAAAATATCAGCAGAGATGCCAGTTAACGATTGCTCAGCAATTTTTCCATGAAAAGAACGCGTTTTATGTCTAAGTGTACCACCACACATAAATAGCATAATGTCACTATTGTCTGATAATATAAATGCAGAAGTAAGACTATTGGTAATCACAGTAATATGCTTCAATTTTACGAGTTCTTCAGCTATCAACATGGTTGTACTACCACTATCTAAAATAATAGTGTCACCTTCTTTAACATGTTTAACCGCTTCAATTGCAATACGTTTTTTAGCTTCTATAAATCGCTGATAACGTTCTTCTAATTGCAGTTCTTTAAATGATTTTAAGTCACCGTTATTTATGATTTTGGTTGCTCCGCCATGAAATCGTGTTAGCACTCCTTGTTTTTCTAGCAATCTCAGATCGGTTCTGGTTGTGACCTCAGAAACATTGAACTGTTCCGACAAATCAGAAACTAACACAGTTCCTTTCATATTAAGAAGTACTACTATCTGTTGGCGTCTTTCACTTGCATTCATAATATTTCCTTTTTCGAAAATTTTTTAGCAGTGTATAACAAACAGAATCAAAAGATAAGATTTCATTTTCAATCGCTGACTTAAATCAAAATAATTACATGCAATTTAATAAAATTTTGCCATTCATAGGACGACCATTTAAGGCAGTCACTTGTTTAATAAATGAATCAAATTCCTCTATGCCAGCAATCAGCTCATCAAGTTTAATTTTTCCATCCATAAAGTACTGACTTACTAATTGCCACTCTTTACCTGGCCATGGCGCTGAATAGTTCATCCAACTGCCTAAAATTTGTAACTCTTTTCGTAAAATCAGTCCAAATGTTTTTTCTGGAAGTGTAATATCATGATGAAGTGTACCCACCAAGGCTATCTTCGCTCTAGGGCCTGCAATTTCAATGGCTAAGTTGACCGTAACTGGTGAACCCGCCGTTTCTAATACAATTTGATCAAAGCGAGATAAAGATAAAGCTTGGTAAATCGCATCGGTGCTAAGATCTTGAGAATGATATACCATATCAGCGCCTAGTTGTTTGGCTAGATCGAGGCGCTGCTGGTTAATATCAAGCACCGCAACTGATTTTGCCCCCATTGCCTTGGCACATTGCATAGCAAGTAATCCAATTGTGCCACCGCCAACGATGACAACATTTTTGCCCTCACATCCATTAGCCAATAACAAAGCATGCATTCCAACAGTCATTGGTTCAAAAAATGCACCCTCAAGCGGGCTGATACCTTTAGGTAATTTAAACGCATTTTTCTTATCTAACACAATATACTCAGCAAAACCGCCTGTTATCCTTGAACCAACAAAAGTATAATTCTTACAAAGTGAATAATAATGATTTTGGCATTCATCACATTTAAAACATGGTAACAATGGCACGCAAGATATTAAATCATCAATCTCAAATTCAGTCACACCACACCCAATTTCAACAACTGTGCCACTAAATTCATGTCCCAATGTAATGGGATAAAAATGAGCACCATGGTGAAATATACGCGGAATATCTGAACCACATAAACCACAATAAGCCACTTTAACTAAAATTTGATCTGGAGATGTTATTTTGGGCATTTCTATATTTTGTATAGATAAAGCTCCCCCTTCATTGACAACAACCGCTTTCATGTTATTTTCCTTTATTGGTAAACAAATTACGTTGATGTATTGCTTTCACTCGTTACTGAGTGAAAGCTTTCTGATTGATTTTGGTGATGACTGTTTTGGGATTATTTTATTACTCCATCTTCTTGATATAATGATTGATTTTTTAAAAATAACTGGTATTTTTGTGCACGTTTCCATGTCAAAAATAAGCAGAAAAGGTAAAACAATCCAATAAGGGCAAAACCAATAGGTTGTTTCAAGTTGACCAACTGAACCATAAGATAAGTAATGGGTGACCCACCTTGATCCATTGCACCAACTGAAATACCATTATTCGTAGCCATCGTGCCTACATTAATGGCTAGTTGAGTAGTCAATGGAACCATTTGGGTGGCAATCCAAAGTGTAATGGCGATAATGATAGAACCAGAAATAATGATTCTAAACAGGTTACCTTGATGAACCGCTACTCCCATTGCGATAAAAAAGCCAATAGTTGCCAGATCACCAAAAGGTAAAACTTCATTACCAGGTAGGATGATGGCGATAAAAATACTTAATGGAATAAATATTAAACTTGCCGATACTACCGTTGAATGTCCTAATAACAATGCTGGATCTAAACCAATAAGAAAATCTTGCCCACCAAATTTTGATTGCAAATGTTTACGAGCTTGTTTAGAGATCGGTGTTAATCCATCCATAATAGGTTTAATTACGCGTGGCATTAATAACATTACCGCTGCAGTTTGAATCGCTAGTTGTAGCGTTTCTTTCACACCATACCCTGCTAATAAACCTAATATGATGCCCATGAATAAGCCTACGGTAACAGGCTCACCAAACGCACCAAACCGCTTTTGCATATCAACAGCATTAAAATTAATCTTATTAATGCCTGGGATTTTTTCAATGACAGCGTCAACAAAAACAGCAATTGGACCACAATATGCAGACGTACCATGAGGAACCGCAATACCGTCAAGCTCAAAAAAATTTTTGGTATCTTTGGCAAACCAATCACCCAGTTTATAAGCAATAATGGCATGAACAATAACCCCTACAATACCAAGCCAGTAAGAGCCTGTTGCAATGTAAACAAGCGCGCCAGTAAATGTCATGTGCCATATATTCCAAATATCAACATTAACAACCCTAGTTAATCTTAAAACTAACATAATAATATTTACTGCAATAGCGATGGGAATGGCTACTAAAGCAATTTGTGAAGCCCAAGTCATAGGCGCTGCACCAGGCCAACCAACATCGATAACATTTAGACTAATATCAAATCTTTCAGCCATCGCTTGAGCAGCAGGCCCAACAGAACTGGTTAACAAACCAACAACTAGTCCTATACCAACAAACCCTATTCCTATATGAATTCCAGCTTTTAGTGCATCACCCAACTTCATTCTTAAAGCTAATGAAAACAAGATAATCACAATGGGTAGCATCACCGATGGGCCAAGATCGAGAATGTACTGCATAATTTCAGTAAACATAGATTTATCCTTTTAAAATAGATAATATTTTTTCTTTTAGTTGATCAATACCAACCCCTGATACAAAAGGCATTCCATGAACAATTGGAATATCACCAAAATTCTGATCCATTCGGGCTGTAGTACAGATCAAATCAACATCATCAATAAAAGTATTAATTTCATTAATGCGACATTGAATAAGATCAAATTGAATATTATTCTCGTTGCACAATTCTTTTATCTCTTCAGCAGCTAAAGTGGAAGTTGCAACAGCACCACCACAAGCAACAATAATCTTCTTTTTCATAATGCCTCCTGAAACTTATTGATTAAATATCACGTTATTAAAATGATCCACAACTTCATTTTGCGGAGCGTTTAATAAAAATTGGTAAAAGTCTTTATTTTGTAAATTTGAAAAAAGCGCTTTTAATAGCTCAATTTGATCCTCAGGTGAAGTCACAACAAGTGAAATAATCAATGAAATATCAATATTGCTATCATCATCAGCTCGATTAAAAGCAACTGGGGATTGAGTGCGAATAATAAAGATTGCAGGAGTATTTGCATGTTTTGCTTCACAATGCGGAATCGCCACAGCATAACCATCAAAAGCAATACCCGTTGGAAATAATGCTTCCCTTTCGATTAAGGCTTTTAAATGACTTTCTTTAACAATGCCCTTTTGTTGTAATTGCTCACTAATATAAGTTAATGCTTCTAATGCATTATCAAATTTAAGGTTGTTTTCGAAAAAAAGCTGAAATTTATTCATATTTGTTCTCCACTATTTTTTAGTTTATTTTTTCGAATTTGACTTTCGAAAACAAAACAATAACGAAAGATTATTGCCTTTCGAATTAAAAAGCAAATAAGATTTTATATTTTTGTGATCGGAATCTATTTTTCAATAGTAACGCTCAACTAATAGATAATTTTCTATTTATTAATAATTAAAAGTAAAACCTGATCCAGATCACAAATAAACTTTTTTTATATTGCAAATAGAGGTTAGCATGTCAAAATGTTACCCGTAACTAGTTGGATGTACGAAGGATCAATAATGACTAAAAAAAATAAACAAGTTTTTGTATTAATGGGAGTATCTGGTTGTGGTAAATCAGCTGTTGCCAAACAAGTTGCTTACAATCTGGAGGCTGCTTTTTTAGATGGTGATTTTTTACATCCAAAGGCTAATATTTTAAAAATGCGGAGCGGTACACCTCTAAACGATGAAGATAGAATGCCTTGGCTTAGCTTAATCAGTAATGCCGTATTTGCTATGAGTAATGTTAACGATGTCTCAATTATTATCTGTTCGGCATTAAAACAAAAATATCGAGATATTATTCGCGGTGAAAATGAAAACGTACATTTTATTTATTTGAAAGGAAGTTTCGATGTAATCGCTGAAAGACTAGCTAAACGTAAAGGACACTACCAAAAAACAGGGATGCTACAATCTCAATTCGATACTCTAGAAGAACCAACTACTGATGAAAAAGATGTCTACAACATCAATATTGAACAACCATTAGAAAAGGTTGTGCACGATACTGAAAAAGTAATACGCACAATATGTCATTGTTAAAAAAATAGAAAAAAAATAAGACGAGGTCAATGTGAATCCGACTATTCAGGCTGTAACTCAACGTATTATTGAGCGTTCTAGGGCATCTCGTACCGCTTATCTGCAAAAAATAGAAAGAGCTATGCATAAAAAAGTAACTCGATCTAGTTTACCATGTAGTAATTTAGCCCATGGTTTTGCTGCTTGTTGTAGCGATGATAAAAGTGATCTAAAAAACATTTTAAAAAGTAACATAGGGATTATTAGTTCTTATAATGACATGTTATCAGCTCATAAACCGTATGAGTTTTATCCTGAACAAATTCGAAAAGCACTTCACGAAGTTGGCGCAGTTGGGCAAATGGCTGGTGGAGTACCTGCCATGTGCGACGGTGTAACTCAAGGCGAGCCTGGAATGGAGCTATCATTAATGAGCCGTGATGTGATTGCAATGTCGGTTGCTGTCGGGCTTTCACATAATATGTTTGATGGTGCTCTATATCTTGGAATATGCGATAAAATTGTACCAGGTCTATTTATTGGCGCATTAACGTTTGGTCACTTACCTGCTATTTTTGTACCTGCAGGACCTATGCCATCGGGCTTACCTAATAAAGAAAAGGTGCGTATCCGCCAGCTTTACTCAGAAGGTAAAGCTTCGCGTGAAGACTTACTTGAATCAGAATCGGCATCTTATCACACTAGTGGTACTTGTACTTTTTATGGTACCGCAAATAGTAACCAAATGGTTATTGAATTAATGGGACTACATTTGCCAGGGACGGCCTTTGTTCATCCTGAAACAGCATTACGTTATGAATTAACCAATGCTGCTGCTAAACAAATTACTCGCCTAACCAACCAATCAGGAAACTATATGCCTATTGGTAAAATGGTAGATGAAAAGGTGATTGTCAATGGTTTAGTTGCACTACTCGCAACTGGCGGTTCAACTAATTTAACAATGCATATTGTGGCAATGGCTAAAGCAGCCGGCATAATTATTAATTGGGATGATATTTCAGATCTATCAACAGCAGTACCACTACTTTGCCGAATTTACCCGAATGGTCCAGCCGATATAAACTACTTTCAAGCAGCTGGAGGGACATCTTTATTGGTTCGCGAATTATTATCGGGTGGTTTATTACATGAAGATGTTGAAACTGTAGTAGGGCGTGGACTTAGTCGTTATACTCAAGAACCTATTTTAGAAAATGGCAAACTTACTTTCCGTGAAGGTCCAACAAAATCATTAGATGACAGCGTCATTGCATCAATCAAAAGACCATTTAATTCTCATGGTGGATTAAAAGTGATGTCAGGAAATCTTGGTCGTGCAATTATGAAAACATCAGCCGTTGCACCTGAACATCAAATTATTGAAGCACCAGCAGTCATCTTTAATAGCCAATATGATTTAGATGCCGAATATAAAGCAGGCAAACTAAATAAAGACTGTGTAGTTGTTGTCCGTTATCAAGGACCAAAAGCAATTGGCATGCCAGAATTGCATAAACTAATAACACCGCTAGGTGTTCTGCAAGATAAAGGTTATAAAGTTGCGTTATTAACTGATGGTCGATTATCGGGGGCTTCAGGCAAAGTGCCCGCCGCAATTCATGTCACCCCTGAAGCTTATGATGGAGGTTTACTCAGTAAAGTTCAAGAAGGCGACATGATCCGTGTTAATGGTCAAACTGGCGAAATAACATTATTAGTAAGCGAGGCAGAATTAGCCAAACGTGAACCTTATTCTTTCGATTTAGCGGATTCACATCTCGGTTATGGGCGTGAACTATTTACCGTTATCCGAGAAAATTTAACTTCCGCAGAAGAAGGCGCCGTTAGTTTTTAATTCATTTATTCTGCCGCAAATCAGCGGCAGATCCCCCCCAAATTATACTGAAACACCCCTATTTCCTGAAACTTTTTAACAAAAACTCTCTGTAAACTTGTCATTTAAAATAAATATAAAAAATAATATAAACTATTTCTTGATAAAATTATCCACCAATAGATTTACTACATCGCCCATTTTCCCTTGCAAAGAAGCTTTTACACTGTAAAGCGCCATTCCCATAACCTGCGATGCTTGAATTTCAGGCGGCATAACTAATTCATTAGAGCTGGTTTTAACATCTAATAATGCAGGACCTTGATGCGATAAAAATGATTGCATTGCTTCATCAAGAGAATCAGAGTTATCAACTCTTATCGCAAATAATCCCATCGAATCGGCAACTTTTGCAAAATTAGGATTCTGTAAATCGGTATAGTGATCAACTAAACCTTCTGATTTCTGTTCCAATTCAACAAAATTAAGTGAACTATTATTAAGCACAATAATTTTAATTGGCAAATTTTCTTGAATTGTAGTTAACAAATCGCCTAATAACATACTAATACCACCATCACCTGATAAAGTAATGACCTGACGATTAGGAAATGCTTTTTGCACACCTAACGCTTGCGGCATTGCATTTGCCATTGTGCCATGTTTCAAACTAATGACAGTACGTCTTTTTCCGTTGGTATTAAAATGCCTACAAGCCCAAACCATAGCTGATCCAACATCAGCACAAAGCACAGCGTCTTGTGTCGCATATTTATCAACAAGCTCGGTTAAATATTGAGGATGAATCATTGCTTGAGAAGGTACAGCTTTCTTATTCAATTTATCCATTGCTTTTATATACAATTGGCGACATTTTTCTAAAAACTTAGAATCTTGTTTTTCATCAACTAAAGGAATTAAAGCGGCTAACGTTGGCTTACTACTACCAACAACCCCCACACTCACTGGATGACGCCGCCCAAGATGAGTGGCATCAATATCAACTTGAATAATAATCGCTTTATCAGGATAAAATTGTGACCACGCAAAATCAGCACCTAACATAATTAACACATCACACTCTTTAATCGCTGTTGTTCCTGACTCCATACCAAACATACCAGTCATACCAACGTTATAAGGATTATCATACTCAACAAAATCTTTACCCCTCGATGTATGCACAATAGGTGATTTTAATTTTTCAGCAAAGGCAATAAGCTCATCGTGAGCCTCACACACTCCTTGCCCAGCAAAGATAGCTATTTTATGATTATTATTAAGTATTTCTGCGATTTGATTTAATTCTTCATTTGACGGGCGAATAATAGGTTTAGGATGATAAATTTTATGCCCACTATTATCTTCAACCTTAATTAAACTAATATTATAAGGTACCACTAAAACAGCTACACCTCGTTGATTAATTGCAGCTTGAACTGCTGCGGTTGTTATTTGTCTTGCTTGGGTTGGATCATTGATTTGCTGACAAAATACAGAACAATTTTTATAAATAGATTCAAAGTCAACTTCTTGCGGAAAATCGGTACCTTGTTGCGAAGTCACCAATTGGCTTGCCAATAAAACAACAGGTACTTTATTACGGTGTGCTTCATAAATACCGTTAATAAAATGCAAACTTCCTGGACCACAAGATCCAGCACAAGCTGTAATTTGGTCTGTTAAATAAGCTTCTGCCCCTGCGGCAAAAGCACCGACTTCCTCATGACGAACGTGTACCCATTCAATATTACTTTTTTTAATAGAAGAAGTAATATGATTCAAAGTATCCCCAACAATACCATAACAATGCTTAACACCTGCTTCAGACAAAACATCAACTATAATTTGTGCAACAGATTTTTTTGATGACATATTCTCTCCTAAAGAGTTAACGATTAAATAGGTTTAGTTGCTTAAATTACACCTACTTTTCAATAATGCGAATAGGTCATAAAGAAAATAGCAAAAAATGTTAAAAAACGAAAAATAACGTAAAAAAAATTAACGATAAAGTAATTATAGCCATATAAACTTTATTTAGAGATATTCCCTATTACAATAAATCAAGGTATTATGTACAAAATGTAATCTGTATCATAGAGCTACTTTTTGTGGAACATTTGTCATCTGAGGATGGTTTAGTATCATCAATCGCTAAATTCTTACCTAATTATTTTATTGAATATTACCCACTTATTACTGTCTGCATATTATTATTAATAGCAATTTTAATGTTTTCGTTCAGCAAATTAAGAATGGACATTATTGCATTGCTCACAATCGCGGCAATCACCATCACAGGCGTATTAACACCAGCTGAAGCCCTCGCTGGATTTAGCGATCCTAATATTATCTTAATTGCCCTTCTATTTATTATTGGTGAAAGCTTGGTTAGAACAGGTATTTCATACAAAATGAGCGAATACATATTAAAAGTCGCAGGCAAAAACGATATTCGCATTATTACCTGTATCATGTTAGGCGTTGCTTTGCTTGGCTCAGTGATGAGCTCAACTGGCGTAGTTGCAATTTTTATACCCGTTGCCATTAGCATTGCTAACCATACCGGTATTCATGTAAAAAAATTAATGATGCCACTTTGTATTGCGGCATTAATAAGTGGCATGATGACACTGGTTGCCACCGCACCAAACCTTGTGGTAAACAGTGAATTAAACCGTGCCGCTTTGACTGAATTCAGTTTTTTCTCGATCACCCCAATTGGTATTGGTGTTTTAATTGTCGGGGTTATTTATTGCATATTAACACGCAATTGGTTACTCACAGCAGAACAAGTTACCACAACTAATACCCAACCACAAAGACGAAAAATCACCGATTTAATTCGAGACTATAAATTAATTGGCCGAGCCCATCGAGCACAAATACTAGCTGGCTCACCTTTTGTTGGGCGCACAATTGATGGCTTACATTTGCGTAGTGAACATGGTGTAAATGTTATTGGTATTGAACGTTGGCGCAAATTCCACAAAGTATTAATCCCCGTTAATGGCTCAACCGAATTTCGTGAAAATGATATTTTATTACTCGATATGTCACACTCCGAAGCCGATTATCGAACCTTTTTAAACACTAACAACCTTGAACCGAAAGTATTACGAGGTGAATATTTTTCAGAACAGGTTAAACAAGTCGGCATGGCCGAAGTTGCCCTGCTCCCAGAATCGACACTGTGTGGAAAAACACTTAATGAAATTGATTTTAGAGGAAAATATTTCCTGACTGTAATTGGTATTTGGCGTAATCATGCACCAGTTGAAACAAACAACTTATTCCAAGAACGTTTAGAAATGAGTGATACATTATTAGTTTGTGGTGACTGGGGTTCGATCCAAAAACTACAAACTCGAACCAATGACTTTGTTGTATTAGACTTTCCAGCCGATATCGACGATATTGCACCAGCAAGCTCACAAGCACCAGCGGCTTTAATTAATCTCGCCATTATGATTATTTTAATGGTGACAGGTATTGTGCCTAATGTGGTTGCGGCATTAATCGCCTGCTTACTGATGGGGGCAACACGATGCATTGACATGACCAATGCCTATAAATCCATACATTGGCCAACCTTAATTCTAATTATAGGTATGATGCCTTTTGCACTAGCACTCAACAAAACGGGGGGAATTTCACTCATATCAGCTTGGCTTGAAGTCCATTTACGCTCTTTCGGCCCATACATGGTGCTAACATTTATTTTCTTATTATGCTCAACAATTGGATTATTTATATCCAATACTGCAACAGCAATTTTAATTGCGCCAATCGCTATTGATTTAGGACTAAAATTCGGTTACTCACCTTATCCATTTGCCATGACGGTGGCAATTGCCACATCAGCGTCATTTATTACGCCCGTATCCTCACCGATTAAAACCATGGTGGTGGCACCGGGAGGATACAGCTTTAGCGATTTTGTCAAAATTGGTGTACCATTAACGTTTTTAGTAATGGCGGTAGATATTGCTTTAGTACCGGTGTTTTTTCCGTTTTAAAGCCTAACTATGGTAATGATTGAAAATAATACTAATATAAAAGCATATTTTATTAAATTGAGAAATAGGAGAATTTAAAAATGATGAATTTTTTACAAACCATTATGGGACTTGCAGTTTTTGCTGCATTAATTATCGGACTGTTGACTTTCTTAGGCATATTTATTCTATTGCTATGTTACACAATTATAAAGCAAGTAAAATCAGATAAAAAAAGTGATAAAATAAGTGATGAAATATTAATACAACACTATAATATGTTTAAAAAATACAAAGATAGTGTTGTTCTTGCAGTTTTGTGCTACGGCATTCTTTATATGTATGGCATGAAATTAAATCAAAAAGCTTTTGATGCTTATAAACAATGTATGATTAAACGTAATTTACCTTTATAATTTTTACTCACCAATTTAAACATAGTAATGGCAACAACAAAATAATCCACCAAACCTCCTGTTTTGCGTGCTGCTCTTACTTATAATTGTCATTACATTCTGACACCATAAAGAAGATTCCCATATTTACTTTACGGTGTTGTGAGCGTTTATTTTGATTTAAAACCATCAAGATATAGAATTTGATTGTATTGGAATTTTTGTTTTGCTTTTTTAAATTAAATCTGTTGGTTACTGCGTGCTAAGATTTTGTTTGGTGTAGTGGTTTTAGACGTTTTAGCCTTTTGGTGGAATAAATAACAATAGTGGCAAGCAAGCTATGCGAATTGCCAGATCCCATTTAACAATCTCATTCTTAGCTGTACAGAATAAAGCCTACTTATATTTACTCATATTATCCTGATACTCGCCTTTTCGAGATCATCTTCACTTTGCTCAAATATTCAAATTTGTTACAGAAAATATATCCGCCAGCGCTCAGTTTTAACTCATCCTCTATAATTCGTTCTTGACTAGCGCAGCCAAACATTCCTGTTGGCTTGGCCTTATGGAATTTCGCATAAAATTCGCCAAATCGGGCGTTAGTACGAATGTTATTTATTCTATAAAAAAGTCCGAAACATTGTCGAGCTCAAATAACTGTATAGCTGTATAATTGAATTAAAAAAACTCAATAAAATTAGTTAATATAATTTTTTATTATTTATTGGCACACAGGCCTATCAATTTTCAAATTTGAAACCGCTTTATTCATTTGTTTAATCATATCTTTAGGGCTTTGAGCAATATAAACTTTTCCACCTGTTGCATTAGCAATACAGTCAATTTTGTGTTCACCAGCAATATCCACAATATTAATCTTTAATCGTGGTTTTTGTGCAGCTATATAATTTGCTAATGTACAAATATTTTTCCTTGTACAATTATCTTCACCATCGCTAATAATAAGAATATAATCATCACGATTTATGCCATCAAGCATTTTACTCGCTTTTTCTAAACCATTATATAAAGGTGTTCCTCCTCCTCCGGCTGCAGTCGGTGTTAAGTTTCTAATTCTATGCTTTAGTGATGGGCGATTTTTGTAATTATAAAACGGCGAAACTTCTGCTGCTGGGCAATTAGTCAACGTTACCAGTGAAATACCAATATTCGGTTGTATCTTATCAATACTCGATGTAGCCACACTCTTACTACTTGATAAACGAGTTGGTAAACGGGTCATACGCTTTTCGTATTTGATTCTTTCTTCTTCTGACATATTACTACCATACGTCAAATATCGAAAATATTGTTCAACCGCTGATGGTGATTCATTTAATGTTACTGTCATTGATAATGAATTATCAAACACTATCGCCATTTTAGATGGATTAGGATCTTTATTCATCTCTTCTTTGGTTATACAGTTCGGTGGATTTTTTACCTTTGGCTTTAACGGTGGCTGAGGTATCGGTTCAGGTTTAGGCTCTGATGTTGCAATTGGCGTAGATTCTTCAGGCACGGTATCTTTTGGCTCAGTAACAGGCTCAGACGCCGGTTTAGGTTCAGGCTTCTTCACTATAACAGCCGGCGCAACAATAGCTATAGGATCGGGAACAACTGTTTTTTGTTTACCAAAAGGGCAAAATAAATACCACAGAATACCAAGCAAACCAACAAGCAATAAGGCTAATAGTAAAAAATGCCACCAACGCCAAAATGGTTTTAGTGGAATAACTGGAGCTACTACAGGTAAAACTGGTTCTTCAAAGGTATTAATAATAACGGGCTCATCATTAATAACATAAATTAGGTTACCTAAACTTTTAATTCTTGGAAGCCATGCTGAAACTAAATTTCGCTCTTCATCGTTTAATGGCATTAGTTTAATAGCATTTTCAATATCATTAATACGTGTTTGTAATGTCTTGGCTATTTTGTTTCTATGCGATTCATCGACAAGACTATCAAGTAATATAGGTTGCCCTTCAAGATTAGTGTACCATCCAATATATTCATTGTTATCAATCAATTTTGGTATTGCTAAAACCGAAAAAGTACGATCAGTTAAATGTGATTTTAATAATAATATTAAGGAATTATATTGTTCTAATAGAGAAATTTTCTCTAGATTATTATAATCAAAGACTATCCGCGTTATTCGTTGCATTATTGATTTAATTCCTTACATTCTCATATTATTACTCTAAATAATGTGCTAAATCTAACTTTTATAGATAAAAATATAAAAAACGATACATTCGAGCTATGTAATTGTATCGTTTTATTTAAAATTGATTATTCACATATAGGTTTACTAAAATTCATACTCGAAATAGCTTTATCCATTTGGTTAATTATCTGTTTTGGACTTTGAGCTATATAAACCTTACCTCCAGTTTTGTTTGCTACACAGTCAATTTTATGCTGCCCAGCGATATCAACAATATTTATTTTTAAACGAGGTTGTTGAGTGGCAATTTTGTTCGCTAAAGCACAAATATTAGCTTTGGTACAGTTATCTTCACCATCACTAATAACTAATATGTAATCATCACGGTTTACACCATCAAGCATTTTACTTGCTTGTTTTATACCACTATATAAAGGTGTTGCGCTTTTATTTTCTAATGGTTGTAACCTATTTATTTTATTTTTTAACTTGCTTCTATTTTCATAATGATAAAATGGAGTAGTTTGTGCAACAGGACAAGCAGATAGAGTTACTAGCGCAATATTAACGTCTGCTTGTATTTTATCAATGCTCGACAATGCTACTTTTTTACTTGTTGATAACCGATTTGGTAAGCGAGTCATTCGTTTTTCATATTCATCAATTTCTTGTTGTGTCATTGAATAAAAATCAGCATGCAAGTATTGATTAATGGATGCCTGAGTTTCCATTAAAGTCAATGACATCGATGCTGAATTGTCAAATATCATAACCATTTTCGGTGTGTCTGTATTATTCGCAATTTCTTCACGAGTAATACAACTTTTAGGTGCTGGTATCGGTTCAGGCTCCGATTTTACAACAGGTTGTTGCTCTTCTTTTGGTGGGTCTGATTTCTTTTCTTCAACTGGCTGAGTAATTACTGGCTTTGTATCAGGAATCGTAGGCTTTGCTTTTCCATATGGGCAAAATAAGTACCAAATAATACCAAGCAAAGAAAGTAATAATAGGGCCAGAAGTAAAAAATGCCACCAACGCCAAAATGATTTTGGAAGAATAACTGGTGCTGGAGCAGGTAAAACAGGGTCTTCAAAGGTATTAACAATAACCGGTTCATCATTAATAACATAAATATGATTGCCTAAACTTTTAATTCTAGGTAACCATGATGAAATGAATGCCTGCTGCTCAGCTGTTATGGGTATTAGCTTAACAGTTGTTTCGATATCGTTAATACGATATTGTAGCGTTTTTTCTATCTTAGCTTTAAGTGATTGATCACTAATTTCGTTCAATAAAACAGGTTGTCCTTCTAACTCGGTATACCAACCAATATATTGATTATCGTCAATCAATCTTGCTATTGCTAAGATAGAAAAAGTACGATCAGTTAAATACGGTTTTAGCAATGCTAACAATGAATTATATTGATCTAATAAAGATATTTTTTCAGAATTATTACGATCACACATAACTCTTGTTATTCGCTGCATTGCCTATTTATTCCCTTTTATTTAACTTCAGTTTTTGTTTGAATATTGATTAAACCAGAATATATTTATATATTCAGTGCTTTTTGCAATTGTTGAAGTTTTTTATTTAACTTTTCTAACTCAACTTGTTTTTCAAGTTCAGAACTACCTGAATTGTTAACTTTTTTCAGTTGCTGTTCTATATCTCTGACTTGAGCCTGTAGATCGTCACGGCCTTGGGCTTTTTGTTTAACTTCATCAGTTAGTTTAGTTAAATCAGTTTTTAATTTTTGCTGCTGTGCCTGTTTTTGTTTAATGCTTAATGAAGTGTTATTTTTTTGTTTTTCAATTACGGCATAAATTTCTTTAAACTGCTGATTAGCTCTTACTTCATTCTCTAGAATTTGCTTTTTTTGATCAATTCGAGCTTGGTAATTCCCTGAATAATTACAGCTGATTTTGTCCATAATACCAATGTTAGTATTAGTTGGATCACACTGTTCGGGCGTTGTTGAACAACCAACTAAAAAAATAAACGGGCTGAGTAATAGAAGATATTTTTTTTTCATAATTAGCTAACCTTAACCGCTGAACGTTGTTTTGTAACAAGATTAATTTGATTTTCAAGTACTGAAATTTTTTTATGTAATTGGCTTATTTGTTTATCAAGTTTTGATACATTCATACCTGATTGTCGTTCTTGAGATGATATTGAAATCCAATCATTTTCAACGCCTCTCATACGTTGTAATTTATCTTGTAAATAAGCAATATTAGCATCAATTTGAACTAAATCTTTTTGAGCCTGTTTTTTATTTAAGGTTTCTTTTTTAATTTGATTATTTAATACATTAAGTGTCGCTAAATTCTTATCTAATACAGCTTTAGCCGTTTCAGTTACAGCTTGTACTTCGTAAGTGTTTTGTTGAATATCTTGGATGTAAACATCGAGGCGCATTTCAGCATCCGCATATTCTGCTCGTTTGTTGTCAAGATAATAGTTTGCTCCCATCATAACACCACAACCTACGGCTGCAGACGCAATACATACACCTGTTTTTCCTCCTGCTAGCATACAGCCAATACCGCCCAAACCAGCACCAATAGCACAGGATTGCCACGCTGATTTACTAAAAAATTTAGCTGTATTACTTTTGGCCAATGCAGGATCGACATTTCTGGAGCTCACTCCGCCAGAACCTTGGCACCCTGTTAGAATAAGCGATACACACAAAGCAAGTGTTAGGATAATTTTATTCATTATTTATTTCCTTTTATTTCGGTACATGTTTGTAGCCAAACCGTTCGTTCGATTTTTCCCGATTCAATATATTGATTAATATGTTTGAAGTAAAGTTTTAAATAATCACTCATATTAGCCTTGCCACTATTTTCTAAAATAAATTGAGTTGATTTGGCTTGATCATTAATCGTATTTTTTTCGTAATTTGACGCAGTATTAACTATTGTGTCGGAATAATATTTCAATATAAAATCCCGTGCACTTTTAGATTCATCAACAACTTTTTTTAAATTATCTAGCTTCGCTTTTGAGCACATATTGTCATCTTCCAATGCGTCTGTTTCTTTTGGATCACAAACCTCATTGGTCATTGTTTTATATAAATTGTCATTATACTCAAATTTGCTGTTTAAATCTGAAACATTAGCGCACAAAAATGCGCCTAGCTGTAATGCCGATTGAATGGAACGATCCCGTTGTTCATCTCGAGCTTGATTAGCACTTCTTAAAAGCGTATTTAGTTTATTTAATTCTTTTTTTGTTTTTTCATCTTCAACTTGTTTGGTGATTTTTTCAAGCTCATTAACGACATTACCATTTTTTGTGCTGTCTGTTTCGTTACCTAACTGACTCCATTCTTTATCTAACTCTTTGATTTTGTCATTCGAATTCATCACTTCGGTTGTATAAACTAAACGAAATCCAACATCTTTACTTTTATACGCACCTTTATCATCATAAAAAGGTTTTTCGGTACGAAAAGCACTGGTAGTTGATGATTCTGGTGTTAAATAACTCCCACCACGGACAATCACTCCACCTTGTTGACCATGGTAGCGATCTAGTTTATTCATTCGAAACGAATCAAACATCATTTCGCTTGCATTACCTAAAATATCATAAAGATCTAGCGGGTTAGGTTCTAACCTACCAATCAGTTGTAATTTACCATTAGCAGATTTTGCGCCAGAAAACCATGCATAGCTTTCGAGATTACCTTTCATCGGAAATAGGGATTCACGAAACTCCGATTCTGTCACTTTTGACCCACCGCGAGCGGCATACTCCCATTCGGTATTATTAGGTAAACGAACATAACCATTAGGTAAATTACTTGATTTTATTTTTGATTGGTTTTCAATTAACCAACGATTATATTTATCCGTAAAGGCGATGACATCAAACCAGCTAATATCAGTAATGGGAAAAGAAAGATTTACTTTAGGAGTTGGACAAGTCTCGTTCATTACTGATTGATATTGCAATGCGGTAATCTCATATTTACCTATCAGGTAATACCGTTCTTTACCTGCATCAGAAAAACTACCAGCAATATAATTAGGTGTTGCATACTCGGCAAAACCGAGTTCTTTTTGGTTACTACCTAAAATGATTTTAATATCATCTAACGGTTTATTGGTCGGGGTAAAAACCTTTTTCATCACTAAACTGCCATCACATGGCATAGGTAAAATCACGTCATCTTTTGTTGGTTTGGGATTATAAAATTTACTATCCCAAGGTTGAGCAAAACTTAATGATGGATGTAGATTAATTGCAGCCAATCCCCAACAAGCTAGTCGGACGTATCGAGTACAATTATGCTTCACGTAAGCTTTCTGCTGGTTGAATTTTGATAGCACGTCGCCCTCCTATAAGCACAATGCCTGCAGCAATAAATAAAGTGAGTAAAAAGGCAATGATAAGATGATAAAATTGTAATTGACTTACAACAGATTGTGAAACCAAATTTTTACCTAAAACTAAATTAAACGCATAATTACCTATTACAAAAAGAGTACAAGAGGCAACAAAAGCCAAACAGCTTAAAATCATAGCTTGGTTTATTAAATAAAGCATAATACCTTTAGAGCGAAAACCGATTAATCGCATAAAGGCAATATCTTTACGTTTGCGTTCAATATTTGATAAAAATGATCCTATAAATGATAAAACACACCCCAAAATCGCTGTAATTGCAATAACGCTAAAAATAAAATTAAGTACTCTATTAATCGCTTGCATGTTTTCAATTGCGTTAGCCTGTGTACGCGTTTCAATGTGTTTTTCTCTTAATTTAAATGCTAGTGGTGATACATTATCAAGTGAGTCTGCATAAATACGAGCTCGTGCGAACGAGGTATGTTCAGGTGGATTTAATTGTCCTGTTGAGGTTGGAAAAATGTCACTTTGATAACCATCATAATAATTTTCCATATCAATAAGCAATTCTAAAGTAACAAAAACCGCGGCACGGCTATAACGGTTTTCGGGAATAATGCCAACCACATCTAATTCAGTCATGCCTTTTTCTAGTTTTCCATCAAGCTGCCTAGTAATTACCATTTTGACTCGACTTCCTACTGTTACTTGCATTTTTTCGGCTGATAATGAACTTAATAAAATTTGTTTTTTATTATTAAGTAATGGCAAGTTTTTTGTTATTGGATCATCTTTGGCTGTAGGTATAATTTCGGCATTATTAACAAAATGGCTAGCATCTTTCATTAAATCAGCTTGCGTATTTAATGAACGAGTTAATGGAATAACAAAAGCTGTTTCTGGCTGTTTCTTTATCCACTCAAACACTTCATCTTTTAGTTGTAAATTACCAACTATTTTTACTTCTAAATTTTGCGGGTCATTAAGCAATTGCTCTCGAAGTTGAGAAACCACACCATATTTTAAACTAAATAGCAATAATAGCGGTGTAATTACTGATATTACTGAGGCAATAATACAAAATGAAACTTTTTTGTCATACCATAAGTCAGCTACAGACAAACGAGTTATAAGTAACCATTTTGATATTGCTTTAGTCATCTTTTATGCCTTATCTTGTAATGGTAGAAATTCCGAAGATTGTGAGGAGGTTAATTTAGCCGATAAAGTAAATAATCCTTTGTTAGCTATACGCTGCAGGTCATGTGTTACAATCATGGCAGCTATATTATCCTGCTGAGCTTGTTCTATAATTAAATCAAAAAGTAAATTTGCATTATAGGGATCCAATGCCGAAGTCGGCTCATCGGCGAGTAATAACGCAGGTTTATGAATAATAGAGCGAATAAAGGAAGCTCGTTGCCTTTCACCAATTGATAACTGTTTAGGATATTTATTTAGTAAATTAATAATGTTGAGTTTTTGCACTAAATAATCAAAGCGATCATTATCCACTTTTTTCTGTAATAGCTTTAACGATAATAAAATGTTGTCACGAACCGTTAAAAATGGCAGTAATCCACCTGTTTGTAACATAAAACCTAAATACTTAGCACGAACATCTGCCAATTGATCTATTTTATCTTGTTTGATGAGTGTTGCAATATCGATATCACAACTATCTATAGCCAGATTATAACAACCAATTTCGTCTGGTTTTAGAATCATCCCCACCATTTCAAGTAAAGTACTTTTACCAGCACCACTGTCGCCCTGAATAACGACCACCTCACCAGCTTTTACAGTTAGCTTTGGTAGGCAAACACTAAAAAAGGATTTGCCTGTTGAGCGTGAAATTGCAATTTGATTGATGGTTAACATATTTTCTAACAACACAACTTTATGGCAACATTTCTAATGGTATAGGATACACATTCTCACGCGGATCGCTACCTTCAGCTAATGAAATCCAACGATCTACATCTGCATTACATTTTTGATAATAGCGAATTTTACTATTTAAATTACGAATAAATTTTTCTTGTTCAAGCCCACTCATACTTTTCCATGTATCTTGATCAAGCCCCGTTACATCGCTCTTATAAGGGATATTATCTAAATATTCACCAAGTAAACCCAAATCTGCAATTTTTGTGACAGAATCTGATTTTAATTTACTTGGATCTTGCCCCATTGCGGCAGCAACAGAGCGAAGTTGCGAAAACATATCATCGGCAGAAATCAATCCATCATTAGCTGCATTTGCAATTTTGCTAACAACATCACTCAGATCACTCAGTTGTGATTTTGTTAATAATATACGTGGCTCTGCTGTTGGTATAGTTGGTTTAACAAAATCTTTATCGGCAATCCAAGCCTTAAAAACTGACGGTGCTTTAGTACCTTTTACATCCCCTAAATAAGCAAGTTGCATTGCCTTACTTAATAACAATGCATCTTTTAACATATCAGAGTTATCATCTTTTGCATTTAGAGCATTACCAACAGAAGCTTCACCTTTATATGCTAGTTTGACTTGTTCAGATAGTGCTTGCGCTAATAAATCTACTTTTTTACCAAATTCATTAACATCACCAGCATTAACTGGGTAATAAAGTGATTTATGAATGAAATCGTTATAAGTTAAGTCTGAATATTGTGCTGCCGCTACTTGGTGATCTTTTGCACCACTTGGCGTTTTTAAATGTAGTGCATAAATGGCAACTCCTTTATGCTGAGCTTCTAGCCTTAATTGCGCTGCATCCATGCCAGTACTAGAAAGCTTATCATCCCCCGGAATCGCACTAGCATCTGTTATTAAAATCATATAACGTGCGCCAAAACTATTCCAATTAATATCATTTAATGCTTGAGCAATGCCCGCATAAGAATCTTCCGCAAAATACGAGGTAGAAACAGAAGCTTGTTTAAGTGAAGCACTTAACTTTTTAAAGTCTTCTTTATCCTTAACTTTATTTGGGTCGGCAAAAATCTTGGTAACAAATTCGAGCTTATCCGATGCTTTTAAGCTTGAGCGGAATGATATCAATCCGAATTTTACTTGTTCTTGTAGCTTTTCTTTTTCAATATGCTGATAAACTCGCGTTACCGCTTCTTTAGTTCTTGAAATATAAGGATCCATAGAAATAGTTGAATCAATAACAAACACAATAGCGGCTTTAAAAGGTACTACTTGATTTGCACTATCATCAGCAGTTTGAGCAGTGTTTTGCTTTGGGTTATTTTTTATCAATGATTCTTGTTTACTTACTGATGCGACCTCTAGCACTCGCTCATAAAACCCTCGCCCATTCATTACTTCTTCACCTTGCAAAATAGGTAATAAATAGAAATTACTTTTAAAATCTACAAACTCTTTAGGTTCTTGAGCAAGCACTTCTGGAGCTGCTTTATTCGCTTTTAGAGCTTCACGAATAGGTTTTAATAAAGTTTCAGGTTTATCGGCATCAACAATCGCAGTCAATGCAGCCTTATCTTTGAAAAATAGCAAAGGATCACGATCAACTGGATTAGTAAAAACTAATGTCATTTGCATATTCCAAGCAATAGTACATGAATCATTAATCCAACCAATAGTTTTTCCATAAGAATCTGGTCCTACATTAAGCCATTGCTGATTATTCTGATTTTTGCGCTCATAAACATAATAACGTGAAAATGCAGGTAAAGATTTACCAGTAGGATCAGCAATATTACTTTTTAATTCGCATGTTGGCGTACTTAGTACACGCTGATATAGCGTTTTTTTACCTACCTGCTTAAGTGGCTCTGCGGCAAAACCAATTAATGGTAAACATGTTAAACCTATTGTGGAAATCAGTTTTGAGATAGCTAGTTTATTCATTCTTGCTCCTCACTATTTTTGTAATTGGGTTAAACGATCTTTAACGAATGTATTCTTTGGATCGTTAGTCAAAGATGTTTCATACCAATAAATAGCCGTTTCTTTATCAGCTTCAAAACAATTATTCACTTCATAAAATTTTTCGTCATACTCTTTTGCATATAGCATAGCAATGTTAGCATTTGTTTGTGCTTGATTTGCATATAAACGCTGAGCTATATTACATTTTCCTGCTTTTTTAGCTTCAGTAATTATCTGAATAATTGCTCCCGTTTCAGGTTTAGTCTGTAAACATTGTTGAATAAATGTTAAATCATCAGTAGAAATGTTGCTTAAACTACATTGTTCACTAACTTCCACTGTGGGAGTAGGTTGTAATTGTTTTTGGAAAAATAAAAAATACCACGCCGCAAGACCTAGTCCAATTAGTATCATACATCCAACAACAATAGAAACAATTAGCCCTAGGCGACTTTTTGATTTAACTGGTTCCTCAGGAGTTATTCCAGATTCTGACTCCGTTTCAATAGGTTCGACTAATGTTTCCTTTTGAGAGGTAATATTAGATTCTTCAATTAATGGCGGTTCATCTTCAACAATAGGATCATTAACTGGCTCAGGATGTTCTATAACTTGTTCTTCATTAGATAAAGTTGTTTGTGCGTTTAATGCTGTTGAGGCAAAAACAGTTTCTGCAATACTAACAACACCACCATCAACATAACTTTGATTTTGCTTATCACGAATTTGTATAAGAAATCGGAGCTGACTTTCTTGTGTCACCAAAGAGTCGACCAACCATTCACCAACGTATCCCGTTAATTTTTCATTTTCAACTGACATATTTTCAAGAGTATGCCAATTTTTTTCGGGGTTCCATTGATTCAAACCAGATAAGTAATAGCCATCCTGATTGCGTTGTACAAGTATATCAATTTGAGAACTACCACTCCATTTTTGAGCTAAAAACTTCGCAATACCGGGTTTATAACTATCTAATTCAATTCTTAATGCCATGATATCCTCTATTTTTATACTCAAATACGCGAGTATTATTCATCCGATCTATTGAATAGGGAAACATTTTCAACTCAAATAAGACTTCCCTATTACTCTATTTTTTATTTAATTTTAATTAATCTGCGATTGTTTGAAAAAATTAAGAATTTCACCCAATCGGCTATTTTGTTCTTGACTAATTTCTCGTCCTGCATGGTGCCCCACATTTTCTTGCGCAAGCATTGCAAATGCAACAAACCAATCAAATATCGCATACTGGGAATAATTTTTAGTTTTATCGTCCAGTTTCGGTAATGAATGTGATGATTGAACATTCAATTCACTTAGCGGTGAAGAAAATATCGGTTTCCCCTGATTAACTTTACTCATTGGTATATCACCTCCCTGCCCTTGAATAAAACCAAGCCATGCAATAAAATCGGCTAGTAAAGTGTGAATAGTACTAATTTGTCTAGATTCTAGATCATCACGCTTACTACCAGTATTTTCGTTATTCAAAATATGCTCGGTTAAACTTGCTTCGAGTTTCATTCGATTAGCTGCAGTAATAAGTTCTTCTACAATAAAAGAGAGTGATTTTTGATTGATACCAAAAAACTGTAAAATATGCTTATCTAATACAATATTCCTTAAATGCTCTAACCATGCCGAAAAAACAGTTTTGGCAAACTTTGATTCGGTTGGTAATGTGGCAACTTGTTTAGTGGTCAATGGTGAATTCTCATCAGAAAATAACTCGAAATCAGCATTTAAACCAAAATCATTCGATAAATTATCTAACAAATTATCATTGCTATCTTGCTGTGTTTCATTTTCTATTGTATTGGAATGATAAAGTGCTCTAATTGTTTGATCTGGTAATTCAAACACTTTAAGTAGTTCACCTAATAATAGTGCTTTACTTTGCAATTCTTTAACTGCATCAGCAATTACTTGCTTTTTCTTAACTAGCTCTTCATCACTATCCGCTTGATACCAAGTATCAAAACGCATATTAATAATGTAATCAATTTTCTCATTAAGTTGTTCAACAATACGTTGTTGTTTTACTTCCGTAATGGCAACTTGCTCCAAGTATTGGCTAATTCGGCCTATACCGCCATCATTAAGTTTTAACATGGCATCCCATGCTTCTTCTGGCTGGAACACATATTCTTTAATATCACTATTTTGCACAAATGTATTTTTTAATACATTCATTTTATCTTGATAATTTTCTCTATAATCAATCTCTTGGCTAGTGCTCGGTTCGACATTTAAAAATGGCACATCAAATCCTGGTTTTCGAACTAGAAAAATATTATTAAATTTGTGATTGTTCGACCAATTACTTAACCAATCATAACTACCAAAACGTTCTAAGATAGTTTGTTGTAACAAACCTCCTTTGCCCCAGCTATTTTTTAAATTATCTTCAGATAGTGTTAATGATGTGCCAATGCGTTTATCAAACATGGTTATTGCCCATAATAATCCCGGCTTTTTAGTAGCTCTTTTTTCAGCTGTTTCACCTTGGGTTTTATCAATCCAGCGCTCAAGTACTGGACCTACATCATTAACATCAGATTGTTTATCTGATGGTGTACAAACAACTAGCACATTCATTTCCTGGCTGTCAGTATATTTTTCAAAAAGATAAGCAACTTTACCACGCAATAAAAGCTGAGCAATTGGATTACCTTCTTTAACATCAGAAATCGATATTAAGTTTAGACGGCCTCGGTATCCAGGAAAATCAAGTAAATCTACATTTTCAAATGTTGGTACTCTGGTTTTATTGACTAATGGAAAAATTAATTCGGCAGTTAAAAAAGCCAGTTGAGCTAAAGATATAGTTGTTGGTGCGCCATTTAATGGCGTTATAGTGACAGATGAATCTTTGTCGGTATTTAATCGCTCAAGAATATCAACATTCATAATACTGTCAATTTGTGACTTAGTACCGTTATTATCTTTGATTAAGACAGAAAGCGGCGCATATACCGTTTCAGCATGACTAAAACTTGATAAGGTCGTCGCTAGTTGGGTATAGATTGTGGTGAGTTCAGAAATACCACCCCATAAAACAGAAATCAGTTCACCACGATCAGATACAGGCAAATAAGGAAGAAGGTGCGTTGCTTTTTCCCAATATCCCCCTTTCAAACCTTCAAGCGAGTTACCGAAGTTCTCAGATAAATAATCATAAAGATCAACAACATCATCTTCAATAATACCGCCAACATAGCTTATTTGTTTTTTATTTTCTAACCGTTGAATCAACTGATTTAGCTGTGAAAACTCAATTTTATTGGATACTTTTTGTTGGTCAAAATCTTTAAAATAGGCATTTATTAAGATTTTTACAATTTCTATCTCTTTAAATAATTTTAATTCTAACGGATAGTTAGCTATACCACCTTTAGCAATACGGCTAAAACGAGTAACAAGACCTGTCGCTTCTTTACCACTACCTACAGGGTTTACATGATCAATAAAGTCTAAAACTTCGTTATCAACAACCGTTTCAAGCTTACCATTTTCACCCGCAGCTAGCGCTGAAATAAGGTACGATTTACCTGCCTGTGATAATCCAAAAAAACCAACTGCAACAGACTTAGTTGATACATCACCCAATCGTTTTGCACTATTACGTAAACGACGTAAATCTAAAATTAAATTATCTGCTTCACTATCTAAACGTTTAGATGAATGGCGTGTTTGATCTACCCACTCAATGGCCTTTGCTGATGCTTGATAGACCTGTTCCCAAGATTTAGGAAGTTGTTCATTTAAGTTTTTCATCGTTTTATCATTCCACTATCAAGCCAATATTGCGTACTTATTAAACCAGAGTTAACCATTGTATTTAAACTTAGTTTAATATCCTGATTTTTATTGCAGGCTCGCCCATCAGAGGCTTTTACATCCTTAATATAAAAATTTTCGACCGTTTTTTGTTTGTTTTTTATGCCGAGAGTAACTTCTAATACGACGCCTTCAGCACTTAATCGCTTGGCCACTTCACTATTTTCAATTGTTAAAATATAAATAGGCGATGCTGGCCACCTTTCAACTTCGAGTTGCCTAAAACCAAGTCTTGTGGTGCCTCTAATTTCAAATGAGAGATCAGGGAAATCATAATCAGGATTATCTAAGTCAATATCTTGATAATAAACATTTTCTTTTTTAATCATATTAAGATTATCTAAAAGTCCAATGTATTTAACTGTTGAATATAAATCCATATTAGAAGATCTAAAATAGAAATTAGGTAATCGTAAATTTTTGCTTAGAAAACAAAGCATAGCACCCACAGCAGCCGTTGTTTTAGGATCATCAATGCGTTCTTGTTTATGGAAAGGATACCAACCACCAGTATGATAACCATGTAAAGGCAAAATTCGCCCTGCAGGCATAGATAAGCGTGATCGGAAATAACTTTGAATTCCCGGTAATCGAGAAGGGCGACCAGTTAATAAAAGAACATCACACTGATAACAACTAATAATTTCGGATAATGCATCAAACGTTTTACAGATGTTGTAATAATCACCACGAATAAACAAATAATGTATACGTTTAAGGTTAATATCGATACTTAAATCAAGTACCGAAAACTCAGGGTTATTTAATGCGCGCCTAATAGGTTCATTTATAAAATTAAGCACATTGTCAGTCATAGTATTATGTTGTAATAATTCGCCAAAGGTAGAACGATAATCATGTTGCTCTGAATGTAATGGATCATAAAGTTCATACGCTTTTAATATTTGTAATCCAACCGGTGTAAATAACTGTAAAGTGAGTTGTTGGCGCAATACCGCATCTTGGATAGATAGTTGTTGTGAACCAATAATAGTAGATAAAATGGGGTTTGGATCTGCAATTCCAGCTTGTTTTAGACCATTTGTTAAAGCGGTTAGAACGGTATCTTGAATGATATCAAGTAAAATATCATCACCTGCAACTTTGAATCCATCACGAAAACGTTGCGTTGGTACAATATAAGCATTACTACTGTTGGTTTGACCACTTACACCATAATCTAATTGGTAATCGTTAATCACTAAATCTGTTGTGCCGCCACCAATATCAACTGTTGCAATAGTTAGTTTCTGTTTATTAGCTTTACCTGGACGTACCATTGAAGCAATAAATTCTTCACTGCGCCCATTATAATTATTTTGTGTCTCGTTAAAGAGGTAAACCACTTGCCCGCAAGTCGCCTCGTCCCATTGAATATACACTTCAGGGATATTTGGCCATACACTTTTTAGTTGTTCTGGATTATTAAAATCAATATTTTTATCTGAACTATCCCAACCTAGGCTTTTCCAAACCAAACCTATTGCTTGATATACGCAACTTTTAAATATTGCTTGTTCGGGTTTTGGCATGGCTGGCGGAATAGTTAAAATAATAGATCGTAAATTACGTGGCGTTTTAGCATGCTCAAGTTTATTACGCTGAGCAACACTATTCATTTGCATTAATGCATGCATTAATACTTCACATAACATAAAAGTCATCAAAGAACTGCGTGAGTATTTTGGGTGGAAAACTGGCATTTTACGGTCATACTCTTCTTCAATATCATTACTTAAAATATGTAATGCTTCACCGTATTCATTAATTAAGCTTGAAAAAGGTTCTGCTGTTGCAAATGGTTCATGATCACTTTTTACATAATGAGAATTAAAACGCCAACCTTGTTCGTATTTATCTTGATCCCATAAATAGCGTTTAGGGCTTGAAAGACCCGTTGCACCTTCATTGCCCTCTCGCCGACTTGCAAGCCGACTTGCCTCTTGGCCAACACGGACAATACTTGGCCATCGGAATGTATCTCGTCGACCGCTTTGTAATGAAAAATGTTCTTTACCGAAAAAAGTTTGGGCAAATTCTACTCGGCTTTCAAACGGTTCATTGTAAATATGCTCTGGTTGGGTTAAGTCTCGAATTTCAAGCTCATAACGATGATTTAAACTATCTTTATCTTGGGCATGATCTTCAATTAAAATGCCACAAGTGCGTGAATTACCCACATCTAAAATCATATCAACAGGAATTGATTTAACAACATCATCTTTATTGTTTGACACAATTTTAATTGTTGGCAATTGCAAGGAGTCGGCAAGTAAGTGAATGATATTTAGGTAATGCGCATAATAAGATTTATTTTTAATCTCTTTATTAATATCATCTTTATGTATCTTTAAACGTTCAGGTTGTGGCGCGAGTTCTTGAAAGAGATCAATTAACCAACTGGTTATCCATTTGAGTTCTAAATACCATGAAACGTGATCTGAGCGATGTGCTAAACTAAATACTGCACCAGTCATCACATCGTTTTCGGTTGGCGCAAGATAAGCAACATCTTGTAAGTTAGCAAATACTTTTGTATCAAAAGCAAAAGTGATTCGATGTGTATTACCATCAGGATCTTCACCTTCAGGAATACTAACGATTCGAACTCGGCTCCAGTTATGTGGCCCTTTATCAAAACGATTTGAAGGTATTGAACGTAACATAGGAACTGGTAACCAAATGCCATCGTATAGTTTTAAGGACTGTTCAACACTAATTTCCTGTGTTGGATTAACAGCAAATGTGGGATTATCTGGTGTAAAAAATTGACCACTTTCCACATCTTCAACCAACCTAATTAGCGCACCACTCTCAGAGGGATCAATAAAGCACCCATTAACTTTACTGCGCCATTCATTATCTTTCCAATCGATTTTAAGTGCAAAGTCAAGAAACTGAATACCGCTATTCATAATAAGTGTCACTTCTTGACCATAATTGCGTAATTCTGGAAGCATATACAACCTTTATTGTTTTTTCATTGTTATTGGGAATGAAGTCCCATTATTATAAATTCCCTGACAATTAGCATTATTATTTTTGTCTGGTGTACATTGAATCTTTGGTAATTGATATTTGGTATTGTCACTACAAACAGCCTCAGTGTTACCCGTTATATCTAAATTGGCATTTTTAATGTTTGTACCCACATTACCTGTACATTTGACACCATCACTACGTGTTACAGTGACTTCGCCATTCCCATCATTAAAGTTATAACTTAATTGTAATGGTTTACCAGTGGCTTTATCTTGAATACCACCATTTACAGACCATTGACCATTTAAGAATTTTGTCGATCCTTGTTTAATTGCATCAGCTGGCATAGCTAAATGATTAGTTTGATCAACAGCTGAATTAGAATCTGATTTATTATCTTTATCCGATGGCGAAGATGTCTGCTCAGCGCTATCTTTATCTTGTTTATCTTGCTCGCTTTGATCATTTTGGATATTTGCATCATCTTTTTTATCAGGATCTAAAGGGGTAGATTTGTCATCTTTATCATCCGTTTTTGTTGCATCTTGCTCGCTTTTATTATCTTTAGCATCAGGATCTGGAATATTATTACTATCATTTCCATTGTCTGTAGGTAAAGAATGATCAACTGAATCACCAGCCACGTTGCTATTGGTAGGAATATTATTTGCATTATCTAAAATCGTACCATTTGGTATAGCATTATTAGTGACACCTAATCGATTATCAACAACAACATCTTTTGGCTCTGGATCTTTTCTATCTTGTTTTTCATCTTTTTCTGGTTGGCTAATATTACTACTATCTAAAGATACATTTGGACTAATCGATATTTGAGGTTTTAGCCAACAGCCGCGTAATAAAAACAATGCTAACAAAAGTAACAATAAAGGTAATAACCCTAACAACCATACCCACCAACGTTTCCACCATGGTCTATTATTAATTTGTGGAGTAACTACTTCTGTGATTGTTGGCGTTACTTTTTTTGCAGGCTCTAAACAATAGAATGGAGAATTTACTTGAGGCGTTTGTGGATAAACAAACCCCCAAAAAGTAATCACTGGTTTACCATTAACAATATAAACAAATTGATTACTAGGAAAGCGTATTGCCATCAAGTTAGGTTCTAGACTTTGTGAATTGTGTTTTGGATCATAAATAAGGCGGCTGAACAATAGCTGATCGCCTTTAATATTTGGGTTACTAGCTAGTTGCTCACCTAGAGCCACAACTTTTCGCTCAAATTCCTTTAAAAGCTCAAGAGCTGATTCTTGTTCGGATTCACTAGCTGATGTCCAAGGGACTATATCATATTGCCCATCTGGTTGATTTGAATCAAGAGGAATATACCAATCAATAATATTACCTTGGTCATTGCGTTGAGGAATGGCTAAATAATCGGCAAATTGTTTGCCTAATTTAACTCTAAACGTTTCCCGAATTTGAGCTGCGACTAAATAAGCAGCTTTTCCATCATGCCCAAGCATTTTGAAATCTTTAATATCACCACTTCGAAGTAATGTATTTGCCATATATTTCTTTTCATTCCTTTATATCATTTTTATTTCTTATAATTTCTTTTTAAAATTATGACAAGTTTAACAGAAAACGCCATTATTGTAATTGATATCATCATGGATATTCTGAATTTTAAACATATCTTTTAATAGATTATGTCATAAATGGCAGAATTAATACAGATTATAAAAAATTAAATAATCAATTGAATTATAATAACTTTAATCATAATTGCGATACCATTGATGAGCTTAACTTTTATACTAAAACATATACTTTCCTGAAAGTTTTTTACAAAATTATTTTAAGAACTCATCATCTGTTAATACTCGTAATGGTTGCATATCGCTTTCACCTTTTATAACTAAAGAAGGATCGGAGCGTAAGCAAGTCCCACCATAATGACCACCAACAGTAAAAGTACATAACTGTAGATAACGATCTTCGACTTTCGGTAAGCACCATAGTTCTTGATAAATATTTTCTTGTTTAGCAAATCGACCTACTGTTTTATCAAGGATCTGTTCTTGATTATTCACTAATTGAATATCACTACCACGGCGTCCAGCTATTGGTTTTATTGCATAACCTTTTTTAATTAGGCTTTCATTGAGTTCAAATGTAGACTCTAATAGGTAACGATGATTAGGAAATAAAGACCATAATACGGGTAAAATAGCTTTATTACTTGGAATAACCGTCCACAGTGGTTCGAAAACAGAGACTTCCGGTCGCAAAAGCACATCGAGCAATCTAACTGAATTTTCAGGATGCCATGTACGAATTGGTAACCCTGCAATTTGTGCCTCGCTTTCTTCTCGAAGTTGCTCTAATACCGTTTCCCAAGCCCATGTCTTCCAAACACAAGTTACTTGGCGATCTTCATCATCAACAAGTCGACCACGTTTATCCCATCTTAGTCCAGTAAGCCCTCGTAAAATTTTGCTATTAAATCCCGCTTGAGTAAGTGCTGTTTGCATAAATAATGCATGATAATTTTCTTCACTATCATTATCTTGCATAATATGAACAAAAGATTGAGCATCACTATGCTTCCAACAGTTAGCTAAAGAATTAAGCAAACCACTACTAGGATTGGTTCCTATATTCAGTCCAGCTTGAATAGCCCATTTTTGCAAAATATGACCTGCCTCAGTATGGCAAGAAGCAGAATCAGCATTATATTCATAGACTTTAAAGCCTCGTTCATCCATACAAAAATCTAACCGCCCAGTAATCATTTGGTAACGGCGCTGCTGCCATGAAAGTCTTAATCTTGGCCATAATATTTCTGGGATATTAAAATTAAGTAATAAATTATCGTCCTTTAATACTTTATCTGTGGCATGCAAATACATTAAATGTAATTCATTGGTTGCGCGAATAAGCTCTTGTTCGGCACTTTCAGAAATAGTGAAATAGCGATAGTGATCATCATGACTAATAGCATGACCTGTCGCTGAAACATACGCACTTTCTAATGGATCTGATTCATTTAACCAATTTTTATCAAATTGACCTTGGTTTTCAATATGCGCGCTATGAATTTCAAGTAACGGTTTAGGAATTTTAGGTTGCGGTAAACTATATTCAGTCTTGTCAGTTTGAATCATCCACCCTAAGATTTTCGTATCATCAAACGTGTCATGTAGTTGGTAACCGTCACTGGTCACTGTCATTTTAAGTTCACGAGTCCATTGCTGCCCAATTGGTAAACGCTTATGTATGACATTTTGTTCTGCTATCCGTACTTTATCTTTAAATACTTCAGTAATGATAGCCACATGACCTGTACGGTCAAAAAAACCACCATCATCCCAAACAAGTAACGCACCAGCCTCGGGCTTTTTTTTGCTTCCGTTTGCAAAAGCTTGCAAAGGTAAAATCGCTTCATTAACAACTTTCCTTAGAAAACGTAGTGAAAAAATTTCATGCGCCATACCAACATCTGTAAAAACAATACCATAGTTTAAAAATAAAAATCGCCTTGCAAATTCAACGCATTGCCATTTATATCCCATATATTCATAACCAGAATAGCTACGAAAAGATGCATCATTAGGGTATTGTTTTTGATCTAAAGTTTCATAATCAGATGAATAAATGGCAACGCCACCTGGCGCATACCCTAATAATGTACCAAAAGGTTCTTTATTATTGGACTTAGATGACATGTTATTTTAGCCTTATTAGTAAATAGCAAGATACGTTAATTACACTATGTTATAATTTTCTATCATAGATCAAAATATATACTTTAAAAAGCAATGTTTATTATTCGTTACTTGAAGAATAGTAAACTGCCTATATATAGTGTTTATTCTTGGTAGTCGTAACGATACATCGAACCAAATAAACGAGAAAAATAAAATTATGCAAAAAACTAAATTAAATGAGTTATTAGAGTTTCCATGCTCTTTTACCTATAAAGTAATGGGAGAAGCAAAACCAGAGCTTGTAGACAAAGTGGTATCAGTGATTCAACGCCATGCTCCTGGCGATTATACGCCATCAATCAAACCTAGTAGTAAAGGTAATTATCATTCTGTATCAATTACCATTAATGCAACGCATATCGATCAAGTCGAAAATCTTTATAAAGAATTAGGCGAAATCGATATTGTAAGAATGGTTTTATAGTGTTTTACTTTTGCTAAAAATTGAAAGTCTTATCGGTATAGATAAGGCTTTCTGCTATACGATAAAAAATTCAATAAAATCAATACTCTACCTGAATGATTTTTAGTGAATATTCATCTTTATTACAACAAAAGAATTAATTAGAAAATATTATAGAATCAATGTATTTTATTAAGATATTCAAATTAGTATTGTATAAGCAGTGACATAAATTCATTCAAGATGATAAAGCGCAAGATAGTGTTAACTGCCTTGCGCTTTTAATAAAAAACAAATTATCCTAAAATTTTCACTAATTCTTTTGTTACTTCAGTTACAGCTTGCGTTCCATCAATACGGAAATATTGTGTCCGCCCTTCTTTGGCTTCATGCTGATAATAACTAATTAGTGGTTTAGTCAAATCGTGATATTCAACAAGGCGTTTACGAACGATTTCTTCGTTATCATCTTTGCGAATAGTAAGTGGTTCACCAGTCACATCATCAACATTTTCAACCTTTGGTGGATTATGGCGAATGTGATAAACACGACCTGAAGGAGCATGAATTCGTCGCCCACTCATACGATCAATAATCACTGCGTCTGGTACATCAAATTCAAGCACATAGTCAACATTTATGCCAGCTGTTTTCATTGCATCTGCTTGTGGAACCGTGCGAGGGAAGCCATCTAGCAAAAAGCCATTAGCACAATCGCTTTGTGCAATACGTTCTTTAACTAATGCAATAACGAGTTCATCGGTAACTAGCTTACCGGCATCCATTAACTCCTTAGCTTGTAAACCAAGTGGACTACCAGCTTTTACTGCTGCTCGCAACATATCACCAGTTGAAATTTGAGGAATACCATATTTTTGCATAATAAATTGTGCTTGTGTTCCCTTTCCTGCTCCTGGTGCTCCTAATAAAATAATTCGCATAAAATAACCTCTTATGGCTTTAATATAAATAAAGCTTCTATTCTGGTAAATAATGAAATATCACCTTACTGCTGGATATCAAACCATCAGTTGGGCAAATATAGTTAACCGCTCCACAACCTTTGATCATTTGAGCTTTTTGCAAACAAGTCGGGCAAATATACTGTTCAAGATAATGTTGCTTACAATGAGGACAATTAAAATTCTGTGGCGAAACAACACTCATTTTATGATGACAATTTGGACAAAGGCCTTCTTTCCCTGAATCATTCATTAATTTTCCTGACATAAATTAGTTTCGCCCTCTTACATGCTTCATTAATCGACGACGTTTACGTTGCTGTGATGCAGTTAAAGTATTTTTTCTACCTTCGAATGGGTTAGCCCCTTCTTTAAACTGAATTCGAATTGGTGACCCCATAATTTTTAGTGATCGTCTAAAATAGTTCATCAAATAACGTTTATAAGAATCTGGTAGATCTTCTACTTGGTTACCATGAATCACAACAATTGGTGGATTATAACCACCAGCATGTGCATATTTCAGTTTAACACGTCGTCCTCGAACTAAAGGCGGCTGATGGTCATCTTGTGCCATTTGCATAATCTTGGTTAATAATGCGGTATTAACACGACGTGTTGCACAATCATATGCTTCTTGAATCGAATCAAATAAGTTACCAACACCACTACCATGCAACGCAGAAATAAAGTGCACACGAGCAAAATCAATAAAATCTAATCTATCATCTAATGTCGTTTTAACTTGCTCTTTGATATCTTGTGATAAACCATCCCATTTATTAACGGCTATTACAAGTGAGCGCCCACTATTAATAATAAAACCAAGTAATGATAAGTCTTGATCGGATACACCTTCTCTGGCATCAATAACTAAAATAACTACATTAGCATCTTCAATTGCTTGTAACGTTTTAATAACTGAAAATTTTTCAACTGTTTCAGTAACTTTTCCTCGTTTACGTACACCAGCCGTATCAATTAGGATATACTCACGTTCATCTCGATTCATTGGTATATAGATACTGTCTCGAGTTGTCCCAGGCATATCATATACAACAACTCGCTCTTCACCTAAAATTCGATTAGTTAGTGTTGACTTACCAACATTTGGTCGGCCAACAATAGCAACTTTAATAGGTTGATTGATTAATGATTCTGTTTCATCAACAAAATCATCACATAATTCAGTTAGATCATCTAATTGTTGATTATCATCCAAGTTATTATCTTCGTTATTATCTAACTGGAAAATAGGATCTAATACAGTTTCAATTAATGAACTTACGCCACGACCATGACTAGCTGCAATTGGATGAATTTCTCCCAATCCTAAACCATAAAAATCAGAAATCGCAGTATCGACATCAATACCATCAATTTTATTGGCTACTAAAAAAGTAGCTTTATCGCGAGAACGGAGATGTTTTGCAATAGCATGATCAGCTGGCATTGCACCAGCTCTAGCATCAACCAAGAAAAGAACAATATCAGCTTCTTCTATTGCTTGTAGGGATTGTTCAGCCATAAAGCTTTCAACCCCATCTTCTGTTCCATCAATACCACCAGTATCAATCAAGATATATTCATGGCCCTTGATCTCAGCTCTTCCATATTTACGATCACGAGTTAATCCAGGAAAGTCAGCCACTAAGGCATCTCGAGTTCGTGTTAACCGATTAAATAGAGTCGACTTTCCAACATTTGGACGACCAACAAGCGCTACAACAGGTACCATGTTTCTTCTCTAGATTACTTTAATTCTTTGTAAAGGCGTAAATATCACCATTTTTAGCTTGGACAATTAAATTATTGCTTACAACTAATGGTTTAGATATTAATCCGCTACTACTCACTTGTGTTTTAGCAACAAGTTCACCGTTTTCAGCATTTAACCAATATAGGTAACCTTCAAAATCACCAAACACGACATAATTTTGGTAGATGACAGGATCAGTTAACAAACGATGAGTAAAGTTTGACTGAGTCCAAAGTTCTCCGCCACCACTCTTAGCGATGGCCCGAACATTGTCATCCTGATCAATAACAAACAATCTATCGGTATCAACAGCAAAGCTATGAATAGATCCAAGTACTTTACGCCAAACAGTTTGACCATTACTTAAATCAAGCGCAACAACACTACCATTATAACCAACAGAATAGACTAAATTACCTTCAACTACCGGAGTAGAATCAACATCATTTAATTTTGCTATTTCTGTAGAGCCTGATGGCTGTGAAATGCGTTGTTGCCAAATTAATTGGCCATCATTAATATAGTAAGCATTTACTCGACCATTATCATCACCAACGATTGCTGCACCATGAGCGATAGTGGGTGTAGAGTTACCTCTTATTGATAATGTTGGAACTTCGAAGGAAACATCCCACAAATAATCACCAGTGTCACGATTAATACCTTGAAGAACACCATTAGCAGTATGAATTATTAATTTGTTATCAGAAGATACCGGGCGAGCAAGTACTTCCCCTTTCACTGCTTTTTCCCAAACAACTCTACCGTTGAGACGATCTAACGCATAGACAATGGCACGTTCACTACCTACATAGACATATTTATCATCAGCACTTACACCACCTGAAAATAGTGCAGTTTTACTACTGAAAAGTGTACTTTTAGATAAATTGACATCCCATATAGTATTACCGCTTGATAAATCAATTGCCTTAACTTGTCCACTACGACTCGCTACATAGATAGCATTATCATAATTAATCGGACCTAATAATGAATAAATATGAGTATTACCAGCAGTACTATTTTTCCATACTTGTTGAATAGAAAATTGATTATCTACTTTCGGTGACGGTGCAATTTGTACAATCTCATCTTCTTTACCGAATAAAGAACACCCAGCTAGTGAAAAAACAAAAACACCAACAAAAAGATATTTTGATAACTTCATTGTATAGACCCTTATAGCAGGATAAATTAATTTTTACTTTCTTCAGATGCAGCTTGTTTCGCTTTAGCTTCTTGCTCTGCTTTTTCTTTGGCTGCCTGAGCCTCTTTTTCTGCCTTTTCTTTAGTAGCTAAAACTTCTTGTTCAACTTCTTGTTTTGCTTTTAAATATTCAGCTTGGTTCAACTTCATTTTAATACTTTCTTCTAAATCTTTAGTTGGTGAAGAAGTCAAAGCAACATTATAAGCACTCACTGCGTCAGCATAACGAGTCATTTTAACAAGCACATCACCTCGGAGATCATTAATTACGGCACCCCAACTTTCATTAGTTACATTACCTAAAGATGTTAGACTTTCTTGATATTGACCTTGTTGATACTGTAAGCGTGCTATACGAATATTGGTAATCGCTTTAACAGGCTCTGAATCCGCTTTCTTTAATGCATCAACTAACAAGGCTTGTGCCTCAGGATAATCTTTTAATACCTCAACATAAAATTTTGCTGCACGCAAATTAGCAAACACGCTATAAATAGTATCGTTGTTTTTAGCAAAAGATACTAATTCATTAACAGAATCTGGTTTATTATCATCTAATTGAGCAATTAATTGTTCATACTTATCTGATGATGCTATCGCCTTTTCAACTTTATATGATTGCCAATAACGCCAGCCATAAAAGGCCAATAATCCAATCACAATAATGGCAACCATAATTTTCCATGTTTTAGCAAAAAAACCTTTTATCTCTTCAATTTGTTCTTCACTGGATAACTGATGACTCACGTTTTTCTCCTATTTCCTTTACTTAATAGACAAACAAGTTTGGACAATATCTGCTTGTGCCACTTCAACTTGTTCGCCTGTTTGTAAATTTTTAATCATTACTGTCTGATTAGCTAATTCATTTTCACCAATAATAACTGCTATCTTAGCACCTAATTTATCTGCTTTGGTAAATTGTTTCTTAAAATTACTGCTACCATAATTTGTCATGATTCGCCAATCAGGTAGACCATCACGCAATTGCTCTGCAACACTTTGAGCAACTGAAATGGTTTTTTCATCACCAGAGGTGATCATATAAATATCAATCGAATTATCACCATTAAATGATGGATTAACCGCTTGAACTAATAATACTAAACGTTCAACTCCCATTGCAAAACCAACTGCTGGTGTTGGTTTTCCTCCAAGTTGGCCTACAAGACCATCATATCGTCCACCACCGCAAACGGTTCCCTGTGCCCCTAGGCTGTTAGTTACCCATTCAAAAACTGTTCGATTATAGTAATCCAAACCGCGTACTAATCTTTGATTAATATTATATTCTATCCCAGCACTATCCAATAGTCGGCATAAGTTTTCGAAGTGAATTTTGGACTCCTCATCTAAATAATCAAACAATTTTGGAGCTTGATTCAGCAGCTCTTGAACAACTGGATTTTTTGAATCAAGTATGCGCAACGGATTAGTATACATTCTACGTAAACAATCTTCATCCAATTTATCTTTATATTGTTCAAGAAAAGTAACTAATGCATTTCGATAGTTGACCCTAGCCTCAAGCGAACCAATTGAATTAAGTTCAAGAGAAGTATGCTGTTCGATACCAAGTGCTCTCCAAAAACGAGCCGTTAATAAAATCAGCTCGGCGTCAATATTGGGCCCTTCAAGTCCAAAGACTTCAACACCAAATTGATGAAATTGACGATAACGCCCTTTTTGTGGTTTTTCGTAACGAAATGCCGGTCCTAAATACCAAAGGCGTTGTTCTTGATTATAAAAAAGTCCGTGCTCAATTCCTGCACGAACACAACCTGCAGTAATTTCTGGGCGTAAAGTAATGCTTTCATCATTTCGATCATTGAAAGTATACATCTCTTTTTCAACAATATCGGTGATTTCTCCGACCGCTCGCTTAAATAGTGCGGTATCTTCAACAATAGGCGTTCTAATTTCGTTGTAGCCATAACTGTTTAGTACACCTTTAACGATTTTTTCAATCTGTTGCCAACTTGCACTATCTGTTGGGAGTAAATCGTTCATCCCTCGTATAGATTGGATCTTTTTCTCTGTCATTTATTTATTCACTATCTAATAAAATTATAATTCAGTTGCTGCAATTCTGTTTTTCAATATTAATGCTTTAGCACGAATTCTAGCTTCTAACTCATCAATCATTTGTTCATTATCAATACGACCAATACGTACACCATCTTCATAAAAACCACTTTTGTTATGACCGCCAGCAACTCCCATAGTTGAAGCTAATGCCTCCCCAGGACCGTTAACCACACAACCAATAATTGATACATCCATCGGTGTAATAATATCTTCTAATCGCTGTTCTAATGTATTGACTGTATTAATCACATCAAACTCTTGACGAGAACAGGTTGGACAGGCAATAAAATTAATGCCACGAGACCGTATACGCAGCGATTTTAAAATATCAAATCCAACTTTCACTTCTTCTGTAGGATCAGCAGCTAAGGAAACTCGAAGTGTATCGCCAATGCCTTCTGATAGCAATAATCCCAATCCTATGGCCGATTTAATAGCACCACTTCGAACACCGCCTGCTTCAGTTATACCTAGATGTAATGGTTGCTTTATTTGCTTAGCTAACAATCGATAAGCATCAACTGCAGTAAACACATCAGATGCTTTTACACTGACTTTAAACTGATCAAAATTAAGTCGATCAAGTATATCGACATGGCGCATCGCTGATTCAACTATCGCTTTTGGTGTAGGTTCACCATACTTTTCTTGAATATCTTTTTCTAGAGAACCAGAATTAACACCGATTCGTATCGGAATATTTTTATCTTTAGCACAATCAACAACAGCTCGAATTCTTGATTCATTACCTATGTTGCCAGGATTGATTCTTAAGCAATCAACGCCATATTCAGCAACTTTTAATGCAATACGATAATCAAAATGAATATCAGCAATGAGTGGAACTTTTGCCTGCTGCTTAATAAATTTAAAAGCTTCAGCTGCATCCTCTGTAGGTATAGAAACACGCACAATATCTACACCAACACGTTCAAGTGCTTGAATTTGGGCTACTGTTTTTTCTACATCTGTGGTTCGAGTATTTGTCATTGATTGAACTGCAATCGGAGCTCCACTACCAATAGGAACATTGCCGACATAAATTCGGGTAGATTCTCGTCTAACAATTGGTGAATCTTGATGACTCATACATATTTAACCATTTTACAAAATAACTAGTAATGATCTTAACAAGATTTAAGACAAATGTCTGTATGAGAATAAGAAAATTTGCTAACTATTAACACGAGTAGCTGAGGCTGGAGAAATATAATGACTTACTTCAATAAGATTACTTTTATTATCTTTATTGGCATAATATAAAATTACACCAAGCGCACAAAGAATTATAAATATTCCCCAAAAAATAAAAGGAGCTTTTCTAGTTCTTTTTGTTTTAAATGCTTGCGTTTGAACTTTCTTTTGTTGAGACTTAGATTGTTTAGTTAATTCATCGAAATACGGTTGATAGTGTTCTGATGATAAGCCAACAATTTCGGCATAAGAACGAATATAACCTTTTACAAAAACAAGTGGGGCGTGAGGTAATTGGTCATTTTCGATATCAACAATTACTGTCTTTCGCACATGAATTTTATTGGCAATATCATCTTGAGTTAAACCCATTTGTTCTCGTAAATCAACGAGCATCACTCCTAATGAAATATTATCCATCATACCCTCATTTAATACTAATCGTTAGCTAATTTAATCTTTACAAACAGTTACATATTTTTACAATTAATCAATTTTATTTGCATTAAACCATTGTGCTGGTTTTTCAATTTCATTTTGAGCTGCAACTAATTGTAATTCATATTCATCTTGTTTTAAGGTTTCAAGCATAACCGCATACACGGCCGAAGTAGTATGTTCTAAAGATTCAACCAATGATTTCCCAAGTAAAACATTAGCTAAAAAAAGTCCACTTGTCATATCACCAACACCAACGGGTTGTCTTACACCAAAGTCAACTAGTGGTCGGTCAATATGCCATGCTTCTTCGCTAGTTACAAGCAACATTTCAAAGCGATCAATTTTATATCCAGCTCTGCTTAAATGTTTAACTAAAATCGCTTTAGGCCCTTTTTTACATAACTCTCGACAAGCTAAAATTGCTTCATCAACATTATTAATACGTTGTTTTCCATTAAGCTCTTCAAGTTCCAAAATATTGGGTGCCATCATATCAGCCATAGGCAATGCTGTATTGCATAAAAACTCAGAAACACCTGGTGCAACAAAACATCCTTTTTCAGGATGTCCCATTACAGGATCGCAAAAGTAAATAGCATTAGGATTAACAGCTTTTACTTTTTTAACTATTTCAATAATTGCATTACCTTGTTCAGGTGATCCCATATAACCACTTAATACTGCATCACACCGTTTCAATTCATCAATTTCATTAATTCCATCAGCAATTTCGCTTAAATGCGATGCAGACATTACCGTTCCAGTCCATTGTCGATATTGAGTATGATTAGAAAATTGTACGGTGTTTAAAGGCCAAACATTTACGCCTATTCGACGCATAGGAAATACAGCCGCACTATTCCCTGCATGACCAAATACAACATGTGACTGAATCGATAAAATATTTCTCATGAAATTAACTCCAAATTAACAAACAGTAATATTTTTTACCACGACGAAGTAAAGTATAACGATTATATAGTTTATCGCTATCAGTAAAATGATAATCAGTTGTAGTGTTACGTTCACCATTAACAGAAATAGCATTAGATTCAATCATCGTTCTAGCTTGTCCTCTTGATGGTGCAAATTCCGCATTAACAATTGCTTGTTGTAAATCAACATTTTCCTCAACAGCTAATGTTGGCATACCATCTTGAGCTAATTGTTCAAAGTCAGCTTCAGACAAGTCAGTTAATTTACCAGAGAATAGGCTTTCTGTAATACGTTTTGCTGCGATCAATCCTTCTTCACCATGAACTAAGCGTGTAACTTGCTCAGCAAGTACATATTGAGCTCGTGGTGCAACACCACTATTTTTATCTTCCTCTTCCAATGCATCAATTTCACTTAGAGGCATAAATGTGAAGAATTTTAAGAATCGATAAACATCAGCATCAGCAGTATTTATCCAGAATTGATAGAATTTATAAGGACTTGTCTTCTTAGGGTCTAACCATACGGCACCACTTTCAGTTTTACCAAATTTGGTCCCATCGGATTTAGTGATTAACGGTACAGTCAAACCATAAACTTGTTTTTGATGTAAACGACGGGTTAAATCAATACCTGCAGTAATATTACCCCACTGATCAGATCCACCAATTTGTAAAACAACATCATGTGATTTATTCAAACAAGCAAAATCATAAGATTGTAACAAGCTATAAGAAAATTCAGTAAATGAAATACCCACCTCATCACGATCTATACGTTGTTTTACTGATTCTTTATTAATCATCGCATTAACTGAAAAATACTTACCAACATCACGTAAAAATGTCAGTACATTCATGCCACTAAACCAATCATAGTTATTAGCCACAATCGCTGAATTTTCACCACAATTAAAATCTAAAAATGGTGACACTTGTTGTTTGATCTTTTCACTCCACTCAATAACTGTTTCCTCAGTATTAAGTTTTCGTTCAACAGCTTTAAAACTTGGATCGCCAATTAATCCAGTTGCTCCCCCTACAAGCGCAACAGGTTTATGACCAGCTAACTGAAAACGTTTTAAACAAAGTAATGGAACTAAATGACCGAGATGCAAACTATCTGCTGTTGGATCAAAACCACAATAAAGCGCAATAGGATTTTGTTCAATTTGTTCTATTAGTGCTTTTTCATCAGTAAGCTGAGCAATCAGCCCACGTTCTTGTAGTTGTTTGATCACATTTTTTGTCATGATATTTTACCTATTAAATTTATTACAGTTATATTCTAGTTTAAATAAAATTTATTCTAATTTATTTTGTTGTGATAACGTTTATACGCTTGTTTAAAATGATCTGCTACTGTTTCGTTTGGTTTTTTATCAAAAAGACTAAAAATAATAATAGCTATAGAAGCAAATAAAAATCCAGGGATAAGCGAATACAAATTAAACCAATTAAAATTAATCCATAGCAACACAGTTACAGTACCAGTTATCATTCCAGCTAGCGCTCCATTACGTGTCATACGTGACCAAAAAACAGAAAATACGATTATAGGACCAAACGCCGCACCAAATCCAGCCCAAGCATGACTCACTAAATCAAGTACACTATTATTTGGATTAATAGCTAATAAAATAGCAATAACTGAAACTAATAGCACCATTATACGACCAACCCAAACCAGTTCCTTCTGTTTTGCTTTTGGTCTAAAAAACGCACGATAAAAATCTTCTGTTAGAGCACTTGAGCAAACTAATAACTGACAACTTAATGTACTCATGACTGCAGCTAAAATAGCTGCCAACAAAATACCAGCAATCCAAGGATTAAAAAGTAATTTCGACAATTCGATAAAAATACGTTCATGTTTACCATCGTTAATCAAGTAAGATAAATCTGGATTATGAGCAAAAAAGGCGATACCAAAAAAACCAACCGTGATTGCGCCAGCTAAACACAAAATCATCCATGTCATACTAATCCGTCGAGCGTTTTTCATTACTTCATGTGAATCAGCAGCCATAAATCTAGCTAAAATATGAGGTTGCCCAAAATATCCAAGCCCCCAACCTAATAATGAAATAATGGCAATAAAATCCATATGAGCAAATAAATTGGTATAATCTGAATTGAGCGATTCAATATATATCAATGCATCAGAAAGCCCACCAGCATTCACCATAACCATAATTGGCGTTAGAATAAGTGCAAACATCATTAAACTAGCTTGAATAGTATCAGTCCAGCTTACTGCTAAAAAACCACCGATAAACGTATAGGCAATTGTTGCACCTGCACCCGCTAACATCGCCCAGCCATAGCTCATACCAAATGTACTCTCGAATAACTTTGCGCCTGCAACTACACCAGAAGCACAATAAATGGTAAAAAATATTAGAATAATAACAGCTGAAATAATGCGTAGAAGTGAGCTTTTATCATCAAATCGACGAGCAAAATAATCGGGTAAAGTTAATGAATTATGATTGATTTCAGTAAAGACTCGTAATCGTCCAGCAATGAGTAGCCAATTTAAATAAGCACCAATAATCAATCCGATTGCAATCCAACTTTGTGAAATACCAAACAAAAAAACAGCACCAGGTAATCCCATTAATAGCCAACCACTCATATCTGATGCGCCAGCTGAAAGCGCAGTCACAACACTACCGATACGACGCCCACCTAAAATATAATCACCAAAATTTTGCGTTGAGCGAAACGCAAAAAAACCTATGGCAATCATGCCTAAAATATATACAGCAAAGGTGACAATCATTGGTAAGGGCATATCTTTAAAAAACCTTATTTGATAAAATTAAGAAATAGTACGCTAGCTTATCATAAAATGACTATGCTAAAAAGTCAGTGAGTATAAATGTGAATAGACAAATAATAAAAAACTAAACAACATTAAAAATAAAAATATCTTACAATTATTAATCAGTATGTTTCATCGTTCCCATCTATATTAAAAAAACTAAAGGCAACTTACAGATAAACAATAAATAAAAGTATATAATATGCACCTTACTATTTTTTAATAAAATTATTTTGTGAAACAATCTACCCGAATTCAAATTCTAGAAAGATTAAAGGATCATATTAAAGATCCAACAACAGAACTAGTGTATGAAACACCTTTTGAACTATTAATCGCAGTAGTACTTTCTGCTCAAGCGACTGACGTTAGTGTAAACAAAGCCACAAAACCACTGTTTGCTATTGCAAATACGGCTGAACAAATTTTGGCTCTTGGTATTGAGAAATTAAAAAGCTACATCCGCACCATTGGCCTTTATAACAGTAAAGCAGATAACATTATAAAAACATGTCAAATTTTGGTAGATAAATATCAGGGTGAAGTCCCTGAAAGTTTTGATGCACTAATTGAATTACCGGGTGTTGGTCGTAAAACGGCAAATGTTGTGTTAAACACCGCTTTCGGTTGGCCTACCATTGCAGTTGATACACACATATTTAGAGTAAGCAACCGTACAGGTTTTGCACCAGGTAAAACGGTAGAGGTTGTTGAAGAAAAATTACTGAAAGTCGTACCTAAAGAATATAAAATAAATTGTCACCACTGGCTAATATTACATGGCCGTTATACCTGTATTGCTAGAAAGCCTAGATGTGGATCCTGTGTTATAGAAGATTTGTGCGAATTTAAAGAAAAAATTTACCCAGAGTAGAAATCAATGCCAAATAAATTTAATTTAGACCAAGATGATATAAACTTGTTTAAAAATAGTATTGGTAACATCACCAAAAAACTAAAACAAGATACTGTCGTTCATAAACCACAAAAACGTTCACAAAAAGCAATAGAAACCCAAAAACAGCAATATGAAAAAATTAATGCTGAATTTTATTTTTCTGATGATTATCAGCCGCTATTGCAAGAAGACCCAATTCGCTATAGCCGAGAAAATGCAGATCCCTACGAAGTAAAAAAATTGCGTCGTGGATTTTATGAACCAGAATTCTTTTTGGATCTACATGGGTTAACTCAACAAGAGGCTAAAAAAGAAATTGCAGCTCTTATCGCAGCATGTTTACATGAAAGAGCTCATTGTGCTTGTATCATGTATGGACATGGGAAAAACATCTTAAAAAAACAAACACCCATGTGGCTAGCTCAACATCCTCATGTTATCTGTTTTCATCAAGCGTCTAAAGAATTTGGTGGCAACGCAGCACTTCTCATTTTATTTGATATCGAGAACAAACTAATAAATAGTTAGCTTTTGAAAACTTAACTATCTAGATAATCATAAAAATAATTTTTTACTCTTCTTCCGTCAATTTTCATCTAAACCTTTGTGATGACATTAGCATGTAGATAAAAAACAAAAAATAAAATAACGTTAACTAAAGAATAATGTTTAAAAAATAGTTGTTAATAACATAAAACAAAAAAACCAGCTTAGCGATAACGTCAAGCTGGTAAACATTGGAAGCAATGTGAGCAATGTCATACTTTTTCAAAAGCCTCTAAAGCTCTAACAAAGTACGAATTAATGATAATGATTATCATTAACAAAATCAAGCATTTTTTTATTTTTCTAAGCTAAATAAAAATAAACGCTTTATTCACTAATTTCATAATAAGAGGATTGATATTTAACAATATAAAAAATAAGCAGAATATTCCTATTCTGCTTTTTATAAAAAATTATACGCAATGGCTAATTTAGGCGAAATAAAATAGAGTATAATACTTATTATTTTTGATAAATAAATTCAACACCCTCTTCATCGCTTTCGTCCCAGTCATCAAAATCATCGTCATCATCAAAAGCCTCATCCATTGCTTGTTGATGGTAATCATCCCACATAAATTCCACTTTTTCAGGTGATGACTCTTCTTGTTCGGCTTCACGTGGATGCGCATTGATATATTCCATTAAGTCCCAACATAAGGCCTTTATACCTTCTTGATTAATGGCTGAAATAATATAATATTTATCTCGCCAATCAAGTGCCCTAGCTATTTCAGCTGCACGTTTAGTGCTCTCTTCAGGACCTAATACATCCATTTTATTAAATACCAACCAACGTGGTTTATTAGCTAATTTTTCACTATATTGTTGAACCTCTTTGATTATTACTTTAGCATTTTCTATCGGATCTGATTCATCTACTGGTGCCATATCGATCAAATGAACTAAAACACGACAACGTTCAAGATGTTTTAAGAAACGAATACCAAGTCCTGCACCGTCTGATGCCCCCTCTATTAAACCAGGAATATCAGCAACAACAAAACTTTGTTCATTATCCATTCTTACTACACCTAAACTAGGCACTAAGGTAGTAAATGGGTAATCTGCAACTTTCGGTTTAGCTGCTGAAACTGAGCGAATAAAAGTTGATTTACCAGCATTAGGCAAGCCCAACATCCCCACATCAGCAAGTAATAATAATTCTAATAATACATCGCGCTTTTCACCTGGAGTACCATCAGTTTTTTGTCTTGGCGCACGATTTACCGATGATTTAAAACGCGCATTTCCAAGCCCATGAAAACCGCCCTTGGCAACCAATACTTTTTGTTGGTGATGCGTTAAATCACCAATAATTTCACCTGTATATTTGTCGGTAATTCGTGTTCCCACAGGCACTTTAACGGTAATATCTCGACCACGCTTACCCGTACAATCAGAACCTTGTCCATTTTGGCCACGCTCAGCGCGGTAATTTTTTTCAAACTGAAAATCAACTAATGTATTTAAATTCTCATCAGCAATAAAAAAGACATCACCACCATCGCCACCGTCGCCACCATCAGGACCACCTTTAGGTATATACTTTTCTCGGCGAAAACCGACACAACCATTTCCACCATCTCCAGCTTCAACACGGATTGATGCTTCATCAACAAATTTCATTATTCTTCCCCTTTATTGCGGTTAATTAGCCAGCCTTTCCTTGGATGCCAAATATAATGCCCAATGGTCGCAAACATAGCACCCGCAACAACAGATACTGCACCAATATAACCTAAAATATTTAAATATTGCATAGCAAACTTTTCAGGCCAAATTAAAGCAAACAAATCTGAAAAGATGAGCGAAAATAATGGCGTTAAAGTTGTTATTGCACTCACTTGTGCTGCTTGCCAGCGCTCCATAGCCATCACTAACGCACCATAAGCAATAATAGTATTTAAACCACAAAATATGATAGCAAACAGTTGAGTTGCATCAGCATTTATAATTTTACTTGACGACGTAAAAGGCAACAAAAAAACAGTACAAATAAGGTAAATTAACCAAAGTAACTGTTCTGCACGTAATTTCTGTAATAGTACTTTTTGAGCAAGCGCATAGCAAGCCCATGATACCGAAGCCAGTAAACCAAACCACACACCAATACCATACGAAGACATATTAGAAAACAGATCTACAATATTTTTATTAAAAAATAACGCAAGCCCAACTAATAATACTAAAATACCAATAATTTGAGTCGGCCTGAGTCGCTCTCTAAAAATAAAAGCACTTGAAATCATAAAAATCACAATGCCAGTTTGCCCGACAACCTGAGCGGTTGTAGCTGAAAGATACTGAACTGCACTAGCAAACAGTGCAAAATTACCCAACAACCCAAAACCTGCAATCATCAATAAAACAAAACGACGATGTTTTCTGAACATCATTAAATTAGGAAATTGCTTTTTGTAAGCCAACCAAATAGTAATACCAAGAGCTGAAATAGCCAATCTCGACCAAGCTAATGTCAATGGATCAACAACCACTAGCGCATATTTCATTGCAATTGGCACAATGCCCCACATCACTGCGGTTAACATGGCAAGTGCAAAACCTAATTTAACATTTTGCTGCTTTATCATATCACCATCAATTTTATATTAACTTCAAGAAATGAAAAAAGCCCCACAATAATTGTGAGGCTTCCAAAACTTTTTGAACCGTTTATGAATTAGCTGTTAGCAACTACACTAACATAACGACGATTCTTAGGTCCTTTAACTTCAAACTTTACTTGTCCATCAATTAAAGCAAATAGGGTATGATCACGACCACAACCTACATTAGTGCCTGGGTGGAATTGAGTTCCACGTTGACGAACTAAAATGTTACCAGCAAGAACTTCTTGACTACCATAACGTTTAACACCTAAACGTTTACTTTGGGAATCACGACCATTACGTGATGAACCACCAGCCTTCTTATGTGCCATTGTTCGATACTCCTATTAAGCGATTGCAGTGATCTTCACATCAGTGAACCACTGACGGTGACCTTGTTGTTTACGATAGTGTTTACGACGACGGAATTTAACAATTTTCACTTTATCGCCACGACCGTGTTCAACAATTTCTGCTTTAATTGTTGCACCTTCAACAAACGGAGCACCAACTTTGATGTCTTCACCATTTGCTACCATTAAAACTTTATCGAAAACAACTTCTGCGCCTGTTTCGACTTCAATTTTTTCCAAGCGAACGACTTGTCCTTCGCTAACTCGGTGTTGTTTACCACCACTTTGGAAAACTGCGTACATACTTAACTCCGCAATAAAAAGCAGACGATTACTTGATTAAACATATATGTCTGCGTGATTAATCTTATAGGGCGTGAATTTTACGCAAATTTTATTCTTGTTGCAAGCGCTGTTTAACAAAAGATCGCAAAAAGTTACAAAAAAGATCAGATAGATACTCTTTCAAGCTACAATAACCATAAATTACTATTTAGCTAAAATAAAATTACAAAATAATATTGAGTGTTTATATGTCGAAAATAAAAATTCGCCCCACCGAATCAATTATTAATCGTTTAACACTATTACTGTTCTGTTTAGGTGCTATTGCTTTAATCGCCTTATCGTTTTCAATCCAGGTAGCCAATGATACAAAAGGTGGGGCATATATGGTTAATCAATTAGGTTTACTAAGAATGAAGAACTACCAAATACTAACAATGGTTCCACTCAATAAGAAAGATTATGATAATTTAAATATTTTTATTAATATTTCTTCATCACAAAAACATTTAACGCTTTTAAAACGCTATAATTTAATTAATGAATTTAATCAGTTAGAAACTGATTGGAATACTCGACTTATTACTAAAATACAGCAAGCACAAAAAATCGATGAAATAAGAATTGATATTGAAAGCTATGTTGCTCGTATCAACCATTTGGTAGATAAGATTGATCAAAAAACCGAAAACAAAATTTATTATATTTCTCAATTACAACAATTATTTATTGTTATTATCGTAATTTTTTTAGCTGTTCAAATTTATTACTTACGTTACTACCTTCTTGCACCATGGCAAAAATTAGTTAGTATGGCTGAAGCAATTTCTAGCCACAATTTTAAAGCGCGTTTTAATATTAAAAGCAGAAAGAATGAATTTGATCTTTTAGGGCTAGCTTTTAACAAAATGTCCGAGCAAATTGAATCACAATATTTATTGTTAGAAAAACAAGTTGCAGAAAAAACAGCTAAATTACAACAAACCAATAAAATTGTTTCATTTCAATATCAAACAATTAAGCAACTACATACTTCAGAGCCATTGTGTGAACGTTTTCTAAAAATACTACACAAATTAGAAGATTTAGTACCATTAACTCAATTTAAAATCCGTTTTTATGAATCAAATGATCCTGAGCATTATCAACAAATCAGTTACGATAATGAGCAAAAATTACCTTATTGCCAAAATTCTAAATGCAAAGCTTGTTTAATCTCATCAAAATCTTATCAAAAAAATAACTTTCAACGCCATTGGCACCTTCAAGAAAACGGGGAAAAATATGGGATATTATTTGCTTTTCAGCCAAAAAATATCATATTAACCAATGAACAAGAAAACTTAATTGTGGGAGTTATCGAGCAAATGACTACTGCAATGAAGCTCGATAGACAAATTGAACAACAAAAACAATATTTATTAATAAAAGAACGCTCAGCAATGGCCAGAGAGCTGCATGATTCCATTGCTCAATCTCTATCTTGTTTAAAAATACACCTCAGCTGCTTACAAATGCAATCAGATTTAACATCACAAAGCAGTATTGATTTATTGGCAACAATGCGTAAAGAAGTCAATATAACCTACTCTCAACTAAGAGAACTAATTACCTCTTTTCGCTTACGCCTTAACCAAACGGGTTTTTATGCAAATTTAATGGAATTAATTGAGGAATTTAATCAAAAATTACAATTCAATATTCAGTTTGAATATTTATTGCCGCTGAATATTATCAATAGTAAATATGCATTTCATTTATTACAAATTATTCGTGAAGGACTAAATAACATATATAAACATGCTAAAGCCACACAGGTTATTGTCAGTTTAAAAATTGATGATCATCAAATTATTTCTGTCTGTATTGAGGATAATGGCATTGGTTTACAAAACAATATTAAACAGGATAATAGTTATGGTCTAATCATTATGCGTGATAGAGTTGAAATACTAAATGGTAATTTAACAATAAACAGTCCTCCCCACAAAGGGACACAAATTATGATAGCATTTAAGGTTAATAAAACCATTTCATTCAAAGCAATAGAAGAGTAAAAATGGAACAAATAAATTGCTCAATACTTCTTATTGATGATCATCCAATGTTAAGAAATGGCGTAAAACAGCTGATAAATACAGTCAACCATTTTGACATTGTGGGAGAAACTGGCTCTGGAATAGAAGGCGTTAAATTAGCCGAAGAGCTTGATCCTGATATTATTCTACTTGATATCAATATGCAAGATGTTAATGGATTAGAAATATTACGCTACTTGCGTGAAAAAAAAATATCGAGTCGCATTATTATGTTTACAGTATCAGATGCAAAAGAAGATATAATCACCGCACTAAAAACAGGTGCTGATGGCTATTTATTAAAAGATATGGAGCCTGAAGATTTTCTAAAATCACTACAAGAAATCTCGATTGGAAAGCTAATTATGGATAATGCTATTTCACATATTATCCTCAATTATATGCGTAATAACGAACAACTAACTACAAAACAAATGCATGATGTCAGTTTATTGACACCAAGAGAAAATGAAATTTTTAATTTATTAGTACAAGGACTACCAAATAAGCTAATTGCAAAAGATTTAGGTATCGTTGAAAGCACAGTCAAAGTACATATCAAAAGTATATTCAAAAAACTTAATTTTAAATCAAGAATGGAAATGACAGTATGGTATTTACAAAGTAAGGAATAAACGTATACATTGAAAAATAAAATATATCTTGTTCAGCGATGCACCAGATAAAATCATTTATTCAACAGAATAACAAACATCACAAAACGGAGTATAGCATTTAAAAAATATAGAAAACTACCATGATCTATTATAGAATTAGATTAAAAAACAGCCACTATTTATAATAATAAAAATACCAAATCTAAACTAGGAATATTTGAAATGCCAATATTGATAAATGCTTATTCTACAGTCACTCATCCACCAGCCATTAATTTTCCCTGCGAGCGTATATACCATCGCGGATTGGATGATTCTGAGTTGACGAAACACCTTGATGGTTTTATCGGTTATGTCATGCAAGCAGGAGATGGGCAGATGAATTCACGCCGTTATGCTTTGTATCGCCATATCCAACGAGTTAAACATCAATTTACCTTTGAGATTGAAGAAGATAATTTCAATGAATTTACCACTTGGGGCTGGCAGGCGAATGCAATTATATTTATGCCTGATGGAACTATTCGGAATCCTGACGGAGATGTATTACAAGATCCTGATGGTAACATTGATTTAGATGTAATCGTCCCTTATCCACTAGAAGCATTAAAGCGAAAAACAAAAACTGAACAGTATTTAGCCAAATTGGGGTTGCATACACCTACACATTTACCACCGGTTATTGCCGAATCGGAAGTAATACTTAGAACACCTGACGAAGTAGCTAAACGAGCCTTAGCAATAATGTTAACAGGTATTCAGGCTGAAAGTTTTAGAGAAAATGATCCAATTAATCCGATGGAATTTAAAGAACGTTGTCCAATGGGGTTTGAGGCTTTATCAAATAATGAGCGTGACTTTATTTATAGCGGGCAGCCGACAGAGCAAGATGTGATAGATATGTCTTGGAAATACGAAGCATTATTACCTTTACAATGGGCTATCAATTGGCAATCTGAGCTCCCTTTTGCTGATACTATCTGCGATGTTTCATCGTTAGTTGACCAAGGAATGCAACATAGTGGACAAGATTTTTCAACCGTGGCCTTAAGACCAGTTAGTGAATTGTTGGATGCTTTAGATTTACACTACCGCTTACATTGGATAACCACAGATTTTCGAATGAAAGATAAGCAACCTCCCGCATCGATTATAAGTGATGTTATTCAAGAGCGTCATTATGCTTTAAATTGGTTAACCAATTTTGAAAATGCTGATTGGGATGATGTCGATACACCAACCTAATATTTTCATCTTCTCATTTGTTGACATCATATTTAATATGGTGTCAAAGTTCTAAATATTAACCATAATATCAAAGCTAATAAATAGTTTAAACTTTCGTTTTCTATCTTTTTAAATCGCTAAATATTTGCTGATTATGTCACATCACCATAAAAAGAATTAACACGATCCTTACCAAAATATTATACATAGCCCCCTCTATCATTTTTTTATTTTGATAATATTGTTGTTCATATTGTTCTAGCAATACCTAGTTCTTGGCTGAACAACCACGCATACAATAATAATAGATTTCAATATATTTAAATAGTGCTTTATTGGCTAGCATCCTCGGTCACTGCGAACGAACATATTTTTAAGAAAGTAACGCCGAAACAAAGCTTGTTTTAATGTATTACAGACTAAATGACGGTCTAGGTAACGACTCGTTTGCCTAGCTTTTCGATATTATGAAAGTTGATATTCCCCCATAAAATCGTTCAGGTAGAGCATTGATTTTATTAAAGCTTTTTAAATTTGATGTTTTTGTAAAATCAAATACTTATAGTTTGCTTTATGTTTTTATTACGATGTTTTTTTGGATTATTTACCACTCTTACAAATTGCTGACAACTGCAACAGGATAGCAAAGAGACCATTTTATCCCAGCTAAAGCCAAAAATTGCTAAGAAAATCGCTCTATCTTCTTAGCTCATACATTGCTACTAAAACTATTTAAAGCAAAAGTTCAAAACGTCCGAAACTATACCGAATAAAAACAACCATTAAAGTTTACTTTTTTTAATAGATTGTCTGCTATTGAGAATATAATTCCCCCCCCAGCAGTCAAGGGCTAAATCCAAAAGACTAATTAGCAGCACAAAGACCATATCTACTGATGCTCAAACCTTCTCTGAGCACATCACCGTCGTCCGAATCAACACCAAACTGAAAGCCGCCTGCTATATCACTCGTCCAGTAGTTGCGGTCGGCAAAATCTGCATTGGAGTAATGAAGCATATCGCCCCACTCAGTAAAAAAGCCCGCGCCAATTCGACGCTGATAATGATTACCAGATGACGATGGCATGGCACTGGCAGAACCTTGACACCAGAGACCTGACCATTTACCCGAACAAACCGCATTAGTTAAATCCCTTACCTGTGGAAAACGATAACCTAAATGACTACACCAAGAAGCTTGTTTAGAAACGTCAGTCGCTCGAGATCCACGATTAACGAACCATTGCTTCAACACAAACCCATACTTGACAACCACACTACCTTGACTATCTCTACCCACTAACTCGAATGTTTGAGGCAAGATTGGCTTGCTAAGTGGACTTGGGGAATCTGAGCTTTTTTGGTTATCACTTGCCCTAGGACCCGTTAGCGTAACGCGCATTACCTCTACTGAATGATTGGATATCCAATTATCGCCGGCATTTGGTAACGTCCTTGTCACAGTAGCTGTTATTCCCCCATGTGTAACAGGAGTCCAAGTCAACTGACTACCTCCACCTATGTCTAAATCAAAGTACAAACCATCTGCACCTGTTGTCGGAAAATTTAATTCGTAAAATGTTGGATTAGTTGATTGAACTAGAAATCCTTTAGTTGGATTCCAAATATTAGCTGGACCAGCGTAATCACCTGCACCATAGGTTAGATTTGGTCTTACATGACAGATTTTAGGAGGTAAATTTGGGCTGATGTAGTACGCAACCGATTGACCGTGGAAATAGTTTGTATTCGGTATACCATACTGTGTTTTTAAAATCCCCTCTGTACTATTTAATATCAGCTTATAAGGTGCTTTACAAATATCTAAAATATCACGACGACTAGCAGTATTGCCATTTTTGTCAGTAAACGAAGCAGATAGACTCCCTGTTGCAGTTACACCATTTATTTCCTGACCATCACCATCATCATCGCCCCAATAATGATAAGTGTTCACTATATCATTTAAACTGACTGAATCAACTGATGAGGGAATCAACATGTGAATATCACTTAAAGTACTTCCTTTAGGTAAAGTTATTGGATTTGTTACGCTTGATGTATTGGTTGATGGAGTAACTATTGTTCCATCCAATAGAGTGATATTCAATAAATCATCGGTTGTGATCGCTTTAGTTTTACCACCATCAAATGTTAAATATGGTGCACTACCTTGTATAACATTACTAGTATGCGCAGTTAATGCCTGCAAATTAGGCGAATACGGCAATAACAACAATGGCACTAATACCAACGTTTTTTTTGCAGATAATTGTATGGATAATTTCGATGCTAAAAATGAAGTAAGTGTAAAAACTCGTCTAACGTGGTTATTTAATAAATTTAAGACATAGGTTTGCCAGTGCTGGTGTCTGGTGTCTGGTGTTGATAAGTATACTGCATAACATCCCTTTTGTAAAGTAATATATTGTTTTATTTTATTTTTTTAACGATCTATAATCTATAAAATATAGCTGAATTAATTCTAATTTTTAAAATTATAATGTTTAAAAAAAATTTGGCTACATTTTTAACTAAAAATTTTGTAAAGATTTATTAAGATACTTGATTTTTTTGGATTTGCTGAGTTTCGATCGTTTTTATCTTGTGATAAAACACACTCGGCTCAATAAAACAGAGTATTATAAAAAAAATGAAAAATAGAAGAATTAAATTCCATTAACTCTTTTCCTTCATCAGGATGTGCTGTCACCTAAGCGAAATTAGCACGCCAAATAATAATATTTGGTAAATTATTGATATAAATGTTATTTCTTTCACGAAAAACTAAAATTTAAACACAGATTTTTATCTGTACTATTTCAATCAATTACGCCATAATGTTATAAAAATAACAGTGCTTGGCTATATTTGTTATTTTTATAACAGCCCTATTTATTTACAGACTAACAATATTTAATTAAACATTATTACAAAGACATTTTAAGGATCTCGTTATGAGTTATGCAAAGTATATCGATCATACTTTACTTGCGATGAACGCAACAAAAGACCAAATCACTAAACTTTGTGAAGAAGCTAAACAATACCATTTTTATTCAGTTTGTGTAAATTCAGGCTATGTTCCTTTAGTGGCTAGTTTACTAAAAGGTAGCGATGTAAAAGTGTGTTCAGTCGTTGGCTTTCCTTTAGGTGCAATGCTAACTAGCGCTAAAGCCTTTGAAACCGAAATGGCGGTTAAAGCAGGTGCGCAAGAAATCGATATGGTTATCAATGTGGGTTGGTTAAAAAGCAATGATTGGGATGCGGTTAAACAAGATATTGAGGCGGTATTTAATGCTTGTGGTGCTGTGCCATTAAAAGTGATTTTAGAAACTTGTTTATTAACTAAAGACGAAATTGTTAAAGTCTGTGAAATCTGTAAGCAAATCGGCGTTGCTTTTGTTAAAACCTCAACAGGGTTTAGTGTATCTGGCGCAACGGTTGAGGATGTTAAGTTGATGCGTGATACCGTTGGCAATGAGATGGGCGTTAAGGCATCGGGCGGTATTCGTGATCGTCAAACGGCTGAAAAAATGGTTCAAGCGGGGGCTTCGCGTTTAGGGGCTAGTGCTGGTATTGCGATTGTTTCTGGTGATGCAACTTCGACCAGTGATTATTAATCAATGATATCAATTAATAAGCTACTTATGTAGCTTGTTATTATTGATTTATGGGATCAGCATGGAAACACAATCACAAAAAAGAGTGAATGATCTTATTCAACTTTTAAAAAAAACAGATAAGATTCATTTAAAACAAGCCGCTAAGTTGTTGGCTATTTCAGAAATGACTATTCGCCGAGATTTGAGCAATGTTGGTTGTTCCCTAAGTGTTTTGGGTGGCTATGTTGTTAGTGATGCTCGTCATCAAATTACCCCGTATTTTTTGTCAGACCAACAAGATAAACAGGTTTATGAAAAACAATATATTGCCAATATAGCTAGTAAATGCATTGTAGAAAACGATACCGTTTTTTTTGATTGTGGTACCTCTATTCCTTTTATTATTGATGCCATTGATGATGATGTGGCATTTACTGCGATCTGTTATTCATTCAACGCATTTTTAGCATTACAAAATAAATCTAATTGTAAGACAATTTTATGTGGAGGTCATTATCAGGCTAATAATGCGATTTTTAGCGCTATTGGACAGCATAGTGGATTAAATTCGATTTGCCCAAATAAAGCATTTATTTCGGCCGCAGGGATTGATATTGAACAAGGTGCAACTTGTTATCATTTTGATGAACTTGATATGAAATTGCAGGCTATAAAAAAATCAGGTCAAAATATTTTGATTGCCGATCATACTAAATTTAATCAAGTTAAACCGGCTTTTATTGGTGAGTTAACTCTGTTTAATCAAATTATTACAGATAAAGTGCCAACCAAGGAATTTATTAATTTTTTAGCTAATCATAATATAGATTTAATGTATTAATATGAAAAATATCACAATTTTAGGTTCGACAGGTTCAATTGGTTGCAGTACGCTAGCGGTTATTGCTCAAAATCCACATCTATTTAAAGCTTATGCTTTAGTAGGAGGTAATAATGTTGCCAAAATGACTGAGCAATGTCTGGCTTTTAAGCCTAAATACGTTGCCATGGCAACAGCGCAAGCTGAGATGGCATTAAGAGCAAATCTTGCCAATCTAAAATTGGATATTGAAGTGTTAAGTGGTGAACAAGCCATTTGCGAATTAACGCAGTTGCCCGAGGTCGATCAAGTGATGGCCGCAATCGTTGGAGCCGCAGGATTAAAACCAACTCTTGCTGCGATTAAAAAAGGTAAGCGTATTTTGTTGGCCAATAAAGAATCGCTAGTAACCTGTGGACATTTATTTATGCAAGCGGTTAAAGAGTATGGTGCTGAGTTGTTGCCGGTAGATAGCGAACATAACGCTATTTTTCAAAGTTTACCAACGACGGTACAGCATGATTTAGGTTTTGCTAACCTTGCTGAGCATGGTATTACTAAAATCGTGTTAACAGGTTCTGGCGGACCATTTCGTGATTGGGATTTAGCTAAACTGGCACATGTCACCCCCGAGCAAGCGGTTGCTCACCCTAATTGGTCGATGGGTAAAAAAATATCTGTCGATTCGGCAACGATGATGAATAAAGGGCTGGAATATATTGAAGCTCGTTGGTTATTTAATGCCAGTGCCGACGAAATGGAAATTATTATTCATCCGCAATCAATTATCCATTCAATGGTACGTTATCAAGATGGTAGTGTGGTGGCTGAACTTGGTGTGCCTGATATGTGCACGCCAATTGCTTATGCCATGTCTTACCCCGATCGTGTGCCATCAAGCGTACCGCCTTTAGATTTTACGCAAATTTCGTCGTTAACCTTTAAACAACCTGACTTTGGTCGTTATCCATGTTTAAAATTGGCAATAGATGCCTTTAATCAAGGGCAAGCGGCTACCACAGCGCTCAATGCCGCCAATGAAGTTGCGGTTGAAGCATTTTTGCAACATAAAATTGGTTTTATGGATATTGCTAAAAATGTATCAAAAGTATTAGATCAATTGGCTTTCCCTGAGCCATCGACGATTGATGATGTTTTTATGATAGATCAGTGGGCAAGATCACAATGTAGTCGGTATTAAATGCTATTTGATTTTATAAACAGTAATTTAACTAAATAGTTGAGTTATTAAATAGTTAAATTACTGAGTAGTTAAGTTATTGAGTGGTAAAGGGCAGTCAATCATAATTATATTTTGAAACTATTGTATTCAATCTTGCTGCCCTATTAGTAAGTTTTTACTATTTTTATTATGCCATTTGTTTTGCTGTTAATGTTGGATTATCGCTAATAAATGATTGTAAAAATGTACTATCAGGTAGTGCAGTTAATGCGCCTTTTTTGGTTGTAGCTAAGGCTCCACAAGCACTGGCAATGGTCATCATGCTTTCTAACATCAGTTTATCCTCAGGCATGCCTGAGGATGCAATACTGCTGAGTAATCCTGCGACAAAAGCATCACCTGCACCAGTTGTATCAACACTATTTACATGGTACGAATCAAACGAAAATGTTTTACCTTGCCATAATACAATGCTGCCATCTTTACCTTTGGTAATTAATTTTAATGGTGCTTCATAGTGTTGTTGTAGTTTATTTAATGCTTCACTCCAATCATTGCTTTGAGTTAACCAAAATAGTTCTTCGTCTGATAGTTTGAGGATATCAGCATCATGACAAAATTGGGTAATGGTGGTGCGCATTTCGTCTTTATTGGCCCACATCTGTTCGCGCAAGTTAACATCAAAGCTGATTAGGCCATTTTTAGCGGTAAGCTGTTCAATCGCAGTTTTAAGTGTTTGACGGCAGGTGTGGCCAACTAGCGCCAAAGAGCAAAAGTGTAAAATATCTTGGTTAAAATTAGGAATTGCTTGCTGAGATAAAAATTGATCAGCTGAAGGTGAAACCAAAAAAGTAAAACTACGTTCACCGTTTTTTCCTAAATCAACAACCACAGTACTTGTTCGATGATGTTCATCTTTTTCAAGGCTTTGACAATCAACGTTATATTGGCGGAATGTGGTTTCCATAAAATCACCAAAAGGGTCATTACCAACACGACCAATAAACGCTGAAGGCAGCCCTAATTTTGCAATACCAATTGCAACATTTGCAGGTGCGCCACCAGCACATGCTTTATAATTCATATCACCAAATGGCAATAAATCAATAACGGCATCCCCAAGGGACCAAACTTTAGTATTATTCATTTTTTAACTCGATTATAGTTAGTTACTGCGGTAATCTAGTATAGAGACAGATTACTTGAGTTTTTTGAAATATGTCATCTTTTTACTTTTTAGTAAAGTCATTAATAGTTAATCTGTTGTTGAATTTATAATAGTCATTTTTTAAAAGTCCGCCATAGACTAAATCATTTGACAAAAAATTCATTGTTAACGTTAAAAATATGTGACTATCATCACATATTTTATCGCTAATTTCATTAACAGTTAACGTTAACAATTAAATTAAGATACTATTAAATAAAGGTATCTAATATTGGATAAAAAAGGGGTTTTTATGTCTACTGCTATTGATAAAGCCAATCTAGCTGTTAAAAATTTAGAAAAAGTAATGAATAAACAATATTATCCACATTTTCATTTAGCTCCACCAGCTGGTTGGATGAATGATCCTAACGGTTTGATTTACTTTAAAGGTCAATATCATGCCTTTTATCAGCATCATCCTTATGATGAAAATTGGGGACCAATGCATTGGGGACATGTTGTTAGTGATGATTTAGTCACATGGCGAAGGTTGCCAATAGCTATTGCTCCCGATCAAGAATTTGATAAGTCAGGTTGTTTTTCTGGATCGGCCGTAGATAATAATGGTAAGTTATGCTTAATTTATACTGGTCATATTTGGTTGAGTGGCCAAGGTTATGATGAACAGATTCGACAAAGCCAATGTCTTGCAACTAGTAAAGATGGCATTCATTTTGAAAAGCAAGGCACAGTACTTACCCCTCAAGACGGAGTGATGCACTTTCGCGATCCTAAAGTGTGGCAACAAGATGGTAAATGGTGGATGGTTGTTGGTCAAAGAACGCCAAATAATGTTGGTCAAGTTTTACTATTTAGATCTGATGATTTAAATGAATGGCAATTGGATCATGTTGTAGTGAGTGATATCGATCCTGATGTTTATATGCTTGAATGTCCTGACTTTTTTCCACTTGGTGATAAATGGGTTTTGATGTTTTCACCACAAGGGTTGAAAGCAAAAGGTTATCAGTATCGTAATCAATTCCAATCAGGCTATATAGTAGGTAATTGGCAACCTGGGCAGCAATTTTCAATAGTTAAACCTTTTCAAGAAATGGATTTTGGACACGATTTTTATGCACCGCAATCATTTCTTGCCGCTGATGGACGTCGTATTATTTTTGCTTGGATGGATATGTGGCAGTCAGCCATGCCAAGCAAAAAAGATAAATGGGCAGGCGCATTTACACTTCCTCGTGAACTGATTTTAGATCAAGATAATAAAGTCAGAAATCGCCCAGTAAAAGAACTTGAAGCATTGCGCGAAAAGCCAAAATCATTTGATGAAATAACACTTAATAGTGAAATTAAAAATACCAATATTGAGTCAATTTGTTGTGAACTTTGTGTTGAATTTGATCTAAAAGAAAGTGATGCTGAGCGTTTTGGTTTGCAACTTGCTGCCACTGAAAATGGTAAACAAGCAACATTACTATATGTTGATTTACAATCTAATCGTATTGTTCTTGATCGTAGTTTATCTGGTCTTGAATTAACTGGTTATCGTAGCGTACCATTACCAGAAAGCCAAAAATTAACTTTACATGTGTATGTTGATGCTTCATCTGTAGAAGTATTTGTTAATGGTGATTTATATAGCCTTTCAAGCCGTATCTATCCAAAATTACCAGCGGAGCGAGTAGTTAATTTATTTGCTGAAAATGGTAGCGCCAAAATAACCAAATTAGATAGCTGGCAGTTAAAATCTATTTATGCGTAATTGATGATTGAATTGATCGCCATTTGGCGGTCAATTTATTTAAGTAAGTTATAATGAATTCCTTTCTAAATAAGGTGATGCTACCTGTATTATCTGTTTTTGGTTTTTGTTATTAATTATATGTAAAGCTGCTTGTTCTCCAATCTCATAATGAGGCAATTGCACTGTTGTCAGTGGTGGATAAAATAGTTCACCAGTACCTACCATGTTATCGTAACCTAATACAGCTACATCAGAAGGAATATGAAGTCCTTGACCGAGTAAATATTGATAAGCAACAAAAGCTATTCGATCATTACCACAAATTAATACATCAAAATCGGGTTTTTTATTACAATGCTGTTTGAGTATATCAACCGTCATCATATATTCTTGAGCAAGATCATCTGATAAAGTTGAGGTATGGTAACTAGTAATCTCATTTAAATTGTAACCGGCATCTAACCACGCTTGCTCAACAGCTTTACGTCTAGTTTTTCCTGCTAATGTGGTTTCTGATAAATAGATGCATAATGGTTTTTTATAGCCTTTCTTTATTACTTGTTGCATGGCTTGATATTGACCCAAATAGTCATTTGGAATGTAGCAAGCTAGTTGTTTTGAATCACTTATACAGTTGGCTAATACAACATTTTTATCTAATAACTTTTCAGGAAGTTCAACTTTTCTTAATCCCATTGTGGTATAGATAATACCGTTAGGGCGATATGATAGCAGGGTGTTTATTGCATGATCGGGATCTTTATCATCAAATAAATTAACGATAAAGGTATTCCAGCCATGATCTTGTGCGGTCTTTTCTATGGCTTGTAGTAATTCTACCGAAAATGGCGTCATTGCTGTTTCTAATGCCAAAACACCAATTGCACTTGGTCCTGACTTATCACCACGAATCTTCCTTGCCGATAAGTCAGGTACGTAATTAAGGTGCTCAATAGCTTGTTTAACGCGTTTGTAAGTTTCTTTATTTAATTTTTCAGGGTTATTTATTGCGCGTGAAACCGTCATCAATGAAACAGATGCTAGCTTTGCAACATCCTTAAGTGAAGCCATAATTAAATCCTTTTGTTTAACAAGATAAAAATGATTATCAGCCATTACTATGCATGATGATACCACAAATAGAAATGATAAAAAGTGTGAGGTAAGTAACATTTATGATAATTGGTTCTATCTATTTAGTATCAAATATGACAATAATGTTAACATTAACATGTTAACGTTAAACTTCATCGGTTTTCAACAATATAAGAGTAATAAACATGAATATGATAAAAAATAGAAACTATTGGTTCTCGTCTGGTTACCTTATTACTTTTTATGCTGCGTGGTCGCTGTGGTGGTCCTTTTACGCAATTTGGCTAAAAAGTAAAATTGACTTATCCGGTGAGCAGTTAGGTATTGTTTATGCGGCTAATTCTGCCGCAGCCATGTTTTTCATGATTTTCTATGGCATTATCCAAGATAAATTACAAATAGGTAAAGCCGTAGTGACCTTCCAAAGTATTATCATGGTCCTTATTGGCCCTTTTTTAATTTATGTGTATGAGCCTTTATTAAAAAATGATTTTATTTGGGGTGTTTGTATCGGTGCACCAGTTTTAAGTGCTAGCTTTATTTCGGGCAGTGCTTTGATTGACTCTTTTATTGAACGTATTAGTCGATTATTTGGCTTTGAATTTGGTCCTGCTCGTTTTTGGGGATCATTTGGTTATGCTGCTGCAACGTTTGTTGCCGGTATTTTATTTGGTATTGATCCTCATATTAACTTTTGGATGGCGTCGGGTGTTGCGGTTATCTTTTTCACCATTAATATAGTATTTAAGCCAAAACAATATCATGCATCACCAACTGAAAATAACGATACTGCTTTAGTAGAAAAAACAACGACTATACCAACAATGGGCGAAATTTTATCGCTGTTTGGTTTGCAAAAATTTTGGTTGTTTGTGTTGTTTGTTATTGGTACTTATAGTTTTTATACTATCTATGATCAGCAGTTATTTCCTAATTTTTATACTGGTTTTTTTGAAAAACCAGAAGATGGCTATCAAGTTTACGGTTATTTAAATTCCTTCCAAGTCTTTTTAGAAGCAACTTGTATGATTATTGCTCCTTATTTTATTAACAAAATGGGAGCTAAAAAATCGCTATTAGTTGCTGCACTAGTTATGATTTGCCGAATTGCATTATCTGCAACGTTAGATAATATTTATCTGATATCATTCGTTAAGTTATTTCATGCAATTGAAATTCCATTATTTATTTTGGCAATGTTTAAATATATTGTAGGTAATTTTGATGCTCGGTTATCTGCTACACTTTATTTAGTTGGTTTTAATATTTCATCAAATCTTGGCGTTATTGTGTTGTCATGGTTTGTGGGTAAATTATTTGATAATACAGGATATGCGACAACATTTTATGTGCTTGCAGGTGTTGTTTTGATTACTTCAATAATAGCTATATTTACTTTAAGTGACGAGAAAAAAGCAAAACAACAATAATTTTAAATTAGCCCTTATAATTATAAATATGGAAACATATTGTTTCCATATTGATGTTAAATCAATACAATCCTTGCTTCTAAGGAAAGTTTGCGAAACAATATTAGCAATTTTAGATAATATGTATAGGGACTTGTAGTGAACGATGTAAAAGTAGTTGTTAAACCCGAGATGTTATGGAAAACCATTCGACAAGAAGCCTCTGAGTTAGTTGAAAGCGAGCCGATGTTAGCTAGTTATTTCCATGCAACTTTACTCAATCATGAAGATCTGGGGAGTGCTTTAAGCTATATTTTAGCTAATAAGCTTGTTTCTCAGGTTATGCCCGCTATTGAAATTCGTGAAATTGCCCGTCAGGCTTATCAAGCGGACCAAAATATTATTCAGTCAGCTATATGCGATATCATGGCTGTTTATATTCGCGATCCAGCCACTAATTACTATTCAACACCACTTCTTTATTACAAAGGATTTTTATCCTTGCAAGCTTATCGAATTGCACATTGGCTTTGGAAGGAAAACCGTAAATCATTGGCTATTTTTTTACAAAGCCAAATTGCGATTGTATTTGGTGTTGATATTCACCCTGCGGCAAAAATTGGCTGTGGAGTAATGTTTGATCACGCAACAGGTATTGTGATTGGAGAAACAGTGGTAATTGAAAATGATGTTTCTATTTTACAATCGGTTACATTAGGCGGAACGGGTAAAGAAAATGGTGATCGCCATCCAAAAATTCGTGAAGGGGTGATGATTGGAGCTCATTCAACGATTTTAGGTAATATTGAAATAGGCAAAGGTGCTAAAATTGGAGCTGGCTCTGTTGTGTTAGATCCCGTACCTCAGCATACAACCGTTGCAGGTGTACCAGCCAAAGTGGTGGGTTGCCCTGATTGCGAAAAACCAGCATTAAATATGGATCAAGATATTTAATTGTTATTAGATAATAAAAAACTCCGTTGATAAACACAGACGGAGTTTTTAATAATTGATTGGCTACTTATTGTTAAGATTTACATCCATTGTTGGGTATGGAATATTAATATTATTTTCAGTTAATCCATTTTTGATATTTTCAAGCAGCTCACCTTTTACCGCGCCATAATTTTCGTTTAATGTCCAAACTAACACATTAAAATTCATCGAGGACGCATCTAAAACATCTAATCGAATGGTAGGCTCTTTGGATGTTAATATATTATTAGTTTTATCAACTGCTTGCTTTAACACTTGATAGACTTTTTGAATATCTGAATCATAACCAACATTAACCACCAAATCTAAACGTCTTTCTGGTAAGCGAGTATAGTTGATAATATTAGCACTTACTACTTGGCTGTTAGGAATTATAACTAGTTCGTTGGTTGGTGTAACAATAGATGTTGAGAAAATTTGTATAGAATCAATAATACCTTGCTGACTATTGATTATTACCGTTTCACCAACTTTAAATGGGCGAAAAATAATTAAAATCACTCCAGCCGCAAAGTTAGATAGTGAACCTTGTAACGCTAAACCAACAGCTAAGCCAGCCGCACCAATCACTGCAACAATGGATGCTGTTTGTACTCCTAATTGACCTAAAACAGCAACCAATGTCATTACAATAGTCGCATAGTATGCTAATGCACTAACAAATTTAACAACAGTTGGATCAACGTGTCGATTTGATAATATTCTTTTTAATTGGTTGCTAATAAATCTAGCGATAGTTCTACCAATCACAAAAATAACAATGGCAAAGCAGAAATGAGCAATATAGCTAAAAACAACCCCATCATATTTTTCGATAAATGAAAGGGTATAATTTAAGAAACCTTCAAAATTCATATTATTATCCTCAGTAATGGGTAATAGAAATTTTTTTTAAAGTATTTTAATTCACAATTGGCTAAACAAGTTGTTTGATTAATAAAGACCAACGTGTATCAAAATTAGTTGTTGGTAGATATTTAAAACCTGAACGAGAATAACGTGCCATCATTCCCTCGCAAAAAGCTAATAATTGGCTAGATAAAATGCGTTCATCAGTTATGAAGGCAACACCTTCACGAATTTTTCGCTCGCGTAAAACTTGTTTAATTTGAGTTTCAATTCGTTCAAATAGCTGGCTAATACGTTCTTGTAACTGATCTTGCTCAAACATTAATGCGTGCCCAGTCATAATTCTGGTTAATCCTGGGTTCTTTTCAGAAAATCCTAATATCAAAGCAAGAATAAGTTGTAACCGAGTAAATGTATTTGGCTCTTCATGCATGATCACATTTATACGGGATAACAAGATATCTTCAATATAGACAATTAAACTTTCAAACATTTTTGTTTTACTTGGAAAATGTCGATATAAAGCTGCTTCAGAAACACCTACTGTTGCAGCTAATTTAGCTGTAGTTATTCTTTGAGTGCCTTCATTAGATTCAAGCATTTTTGCCAATGCTTGTAAGATATCTTCTTTGCGATTTCTATTTTTGCTACTCACGATCATTTTTTACCCGAATGTCCAAAACCACCTTCGCCTCGTGCTGATTCAACAAATTCATCAACAATGTTAAATTCGGCTTGTACAACCGGAACAATGATTAGTTGGGCAATTCGATCGCCTGCTTCAATCACAAAAGGAGTTTGGCTTCGATTCCAAACAGGAACAAATAGTTGTCCTTGATAATCTGAATCAATCAAACCCACCAAATTACCAAGTACAATACCATTTTTTGAACCAAGCCCTGAACGCGGTAACACTAATGCCGCTAAACTAGGATCAGCAATATGCATTGATAAACCAGTCGGGGTTAGGATAGTTTCTCCTGGTTTTATTTCGGTTGTTTTATCAAACATTGCTCTTAAATCAATGCCTGCAGATCCTTCAGTTGCATAAGTAGGCAGAGGAAATTCGTTACCTAAACGTTTGTCTAATACTTTTATATCAATTTTTCTTTTCATCATGACTCGCTTTATATCGTGTTATAACAGTTTGAAGTAACTGTGTTGCTAATTGGTTTTTACTGCTTAATGGTAACGTTTGCTCACCATTTTGCCAATACAGTGTTAATGCATTTTGATCGGAATTAAAGCCAATGGTTTTATCAGAAACATCATTAGCACAAATTAAATCTAAGTTTTTTGCGGTTAATTTTTTTAGTGCATAAGCTTTAACATCATTAGTTTCAGCGGAAAATCCTACCACAAAAGGGCGATGTGTTTTTAGCGCTGCGACACTTGCTACAATATCGGGATTTTTAACTAATTCAATCACAAGTTCATCGTTATCGCCCGTTTTTTTAATTTTTTGTGTCGCAATTGTTTTAGCATGATAGTCGGCAACAGCGGCACAAGAAATAAAAATATTTGATTTTTTAGCGTGATTCATTGCTTCATCGTACATCTGTTTAGCGCTTTTAACGTCAATTCGGTTGACATTACTCGGCGTATGTAAATGAACCGGTCCACTAATTAATGTGACATTGGCACCCATTTGAGCAGCGGCGTTTGCAATTGCAAATCCCATTTTTCCTGAACTGTAATTACTAATATAACGAACTGGATCGATTTCTTCGATTGTTGGTCCTGCCGTAATGGTAATTGATATATCTGAAAGCACTGAGGTTGATTTAAAATAGTGGGTTATTTCTTCAACAATAGTGAGCGGCTCAAGCATACGTCCTGGTCCAACATCACCGCAGGCTTGAAAACCACTGTCTGGACCTAAAATTAAGGTATTTCTTGACGCTAATACAGATAAATTATGTTGAGTTGCGGCGGCTTTATACATTTGTTGATTCATCGCCGGAGCAATGGCAATTGGCGAAGATGTTGCTAAACAAATTGTTGATAACAAATCATCGGCAATACCATTTGCCATTTTAGCAATAATATTGGCGGTTGCAGGCGCAATTAATACTAAATCAGCCCATTTGGCAAGTTCAATATGACTCATAGAAAGCTCGGCCGATGGATCAAAGAGATCGCTAGAAACCTGATTGCCAGAAACAGCTTGAAGCGTCATTTTAGTGACAAAATGGCTAGCAGAATCAGTCAAAACAACACGCACTTGTGCGCCACATTTTTTTAAATGACGAACCAGATCAGGGCATTTATAAGCAGCAATGCCGCCAGTAATTCCTAATAAGATACGTTTACCTGTTAGACTCATAAGCCAGCTTCCTTCCTACCAAAATGAAAGCGTTATATTACCACAATTAAGTTAGATAATAAGTAGCTCTTTCGCATTGGCTAATGTTGCGTCTGTAATTTTATCGCCGCCTAATAATCTCGCTAACTCGTTTAATCGCCCATTTTCGTTTAATTTTTGCATATCTGTAGTGGTTTTTTTACCATTAGTTTGTTTACTAACAAAATAGTGTTGGTTAGCTTGTCCTGCAACTTGTGGTAAATGAGTAACGGTAATTACTTGAGTTGATTGTCCAAGCTGCCTTAATAGTTGCCCCACTTTTGCGGCGGTTGGACCGCTGATCCCAACATCGATTTCATCAAAGATTAGAGCTGGCGTATCCATTTTTTGAGCAGTTAACACCTGAATTGCCAAAGCAATACGCGACAACTCACCGCCTGAAACAACTTTAGCCAGAGGTTGGGGACTTTGTCCTACATTAGTACTAACTAAAAAAGTGACTTGATCAGCACCATCTTCATTTAATCGATTTTCGTCAAAAGAAATATCGATACTAAATTGTCCATTAGGCATAGATAATTCATGCATAATAGTGGTTACTTTTTTAGCTAATGTTTTGCTTATCGTTAACCTTTTTTGATGCAATTTTGTAGCAATTTCAACAGCGATTTGATGGTATTTAGTAATATCATTTTTAAGTTGTTCACTTTGTTCATCTTGCTGATTAATTTGTTTAAATTCAGCTAACAAAGTTTGATGTAAATCTGGCAATTCTTCGGGCGAGACATGATGTTTACGCGCCAAAGCAATTTGTTTAGATAACCGCTGTTCTAGTTGCATAACTCGAGCAGGATCAAGCTCTAAACGTTCGCTATAATGACGAAGCTCATCGCTTGCTTCTTTAATTTGAATAGATGCCTCTTCCAACATGTTATAAACATTATTTAACGTAGGATCGAGCGAGGTTAGTTCTTGAACACTATTTTTCACACTGCTTAGTAAATTACTAACGTTATAGTCGTCTGCCTCGTCTAACAACATGACAGATTGCTGGCTTAGATTAATTAACTGTTCGCTATTAGATAACCGTTTGTACTCTTCATCAATTTGTTGAAACTCCCCTTCAATGGGCGAAAATTCATTTAGTTCTTTTAATTGATATTGCAAAAGCTGCATATGCGCATCACGCTCTTGCCTTGTTGTTTCGTATTGTTGGTAAGCCCGTGTTGCCTCTTTCCATTGCCTATAGGCTTGATGCATTTGAGCAAGTAGTGTTGATTCATTCATATAATGATTTAACAACAACTGCTGATAATCACTGCGTAACAGGCGTTGATGCTCATGTTGCCCATGAATTTGAATCAACATTTGCCCCAAATCTTTTAATTGCGAAATAGGAACAGCTCGACCATTAATAAACGCTTTAGAACGCCCATCTTGATTAATTACTCGTCGCAAAATGCACTCATTGCCCTCATCAAGTTGGTTTTCGCGTAACCAAGCAAAAGCCGCTGGCGTATCATCAAGCACAAAACAAGCCGAAATATCAACACGATCAGCCCCATGCCGAATAGATGAAGCATCAGAACGATTTCCTAAACATAATCCCAATGCATCAATAGCAATCGACTTCCCTGCTCCTGTTTCCCCCGTAATAGCGGTCATCCCAGTAGTAAAGTCGACAAGAAGTTGATCTACAATAGCAAAATTATTAATAGTTAGTTGAGTTATCATAATAAATTAATACATAAGGCTAGTTATAATATTGGCAGTATAGCAGTAAAAACACTGTAAATAAATACAGTTTTTTTGTTTTTTGAGATGTTATTTGTGAGAGTGTTCACAATCCGTATACATATGTTGTTCTAATTGTGTTAGCTCATATAAAAACCAATCAAAATTGGTGTATAACTTCTTCGCAATGAAACCATTTTTATCATTTCCCCCATTAACTGCCTCACAGCCATAATAATTCTCAGCTCTTGGACTAATAATAAAGAGCGTTTTATATTGAATAAATAAAATATTGACCGTTAATTGATGTTGTAATAGATTAAAAAGATTGTTTTTTACTCACTTTTCTTTAGTTGTTAATTAAAAATTATGCCTATAAGGTAAATCTATAGAAATAAGCATTATTGAATATTTTGTTAGAAATAATTATATCTTTGCTCAAAAAAATAATTTGATGTTACATAAGGATCAAAAATAGTGAAAATTTTAAAAATAAAACGAATCGAGAATTTTGGAATTTTTCGAAATTTTGAATGGGATAATGAATTAGCTTATCTACAAGATAATAAAACAGAAATATATAATTTTAAAAAGATTAATATTTTTTATGGTAGAAATTATTCTGGGAAAACTAGTCTTTCTAAAATAATTAGATCATTAGAAACTAAAAACATCTCTAGCAAATATGAAAATCCTGAGTTTGAAATTTGCTTAGAAAATAATAAAACCATTAAACAATCTGAGCTTGATTCCTTTTCTTATCCAATTTATGTTTATAACTCTGATTTTGTTAAGGAAAACTTAAAGTTTATTTATGATGATTCACAATATATTGAATCATTTTCAGTTACTTTAGGCGACGAAAACCAAAAAGTTTTGAATCGTATTCAAGAATTAAACGATAAGCTTGGCACAGATAAACAAGATGCTGAAACTGGTATATATTTATCCATTAAAAAAAAACAAAAAGATTTGAATAAGGCAACGGATGTTTGTTCCGATAAGCAAAAAGAACTCGATAAATTACTTTCAGATAGAGCTACAAAAAGTGAAGATTCTATAAGAAAACAACCTGAAAAATATGGTGATCAAAATTATACTATTACAAAACTAAAAGGAAAAGATATACCTAAGGTTTTAAAATCAACTTATAAATCATTAGATAAAAACCAAAAATATTCATATGAAAAACTTATTTTACAAGTAGAAAAAGAAACTCCTAATAAGATCCCTTCGTTTGTAATCAATTACCAAACGATAATTAAATCAGTTAAAGAGATACTTAACACTCAAATTGGAAAATCGAGAAAAATAGAGGAATTGGTTAATAATGGTCATCTCAATAAATGGGTTGAAGAGGGTATGCATTACCATGAAAAAAGAAATATGTGCGCTTTTTGCTCAAATAGTATTTCTACCAAGCGTTTAGAGGCTCTACGTAATCACTTTGATGAAGAGTCAACAAAATTGAAAAAACGTATTATAAAAGGTATCGAATATTTAGAAAAAGAAAAAGCTTCTATGACTGTTAATATTGATGTAAATGCTTTTTATGAAAATTTTCATCCTGAGTTAAATGAATTAAAAACAGAACTTTCAAGACTTTTACAAAACCAAATCCAATCATCAGATATTCTTATATCTTACTTAACGAAAAAGCAAGAACAGTTATTTAGTGTGTTGGAATTTTCACCCCCAGCGGATTATTCTGAGGCAATAACAAAAAAACTAGAACAGATTGAAAACATTAGACAAAAGCATATTGAATTAACAGCCAATTTAAATCATCAAAAAAAAATAGCGAAAGATCATCTACGCTTAAATAATGTTTATAATTTTTTAAAAGATATCAATTATAGCGATAAATTAGCTGAGATAGAAAAGCTTAAGACTGCTATTCCACCATTAGAAAGTGAATTGCAATCATACATAAAAGAAAAGGATCGTATTCTCAACGAAATTAAGTTAGAAGAAAATAAACTGAAATCTGAACAAGAGGCTTGTAATCGTATTAATAAAATACTACAACATGATTTTGGTCATAACGCTTTGAGTCTAGAAGCAAAAGAACTAGATGATCCTCAAAATAAAATTATCAAATTTGAAATTAAACGAAATGGTATTAAAGCACATAATTTAAGTGAAGGGGAGTGTAGTCTTATAGCCTTTTGTTATTTTTTAGCAAAAATCCAAGATGATCTTGAGCAAGATAAAAACCCAATTATTTGGATAGATGATCCAATTTGTAGTTTAGATAGTAACCATATATTCTTTATTTTTTCTTTAATTCAGGAAAGAATTTGTAAAAATAAAAAATATAAGCAATTATTTATTTCAACTCATAGCTTAGAATTTTTAAAGTATTTAAAAAAGCTTGAAGGAATTGATAAAGATTGTAAAAAAGAAGAGAAGAGAAATAGTAGTTATTATTTAATTGAACGAAATGATCATATTTCGACAATAAAACGTATGCCTTTATACTTGAGTAAATTTGTAACGGAATTTAATTTTTTATTTGAAAAAATCTATAAATGTGCAACAGTGAAAAGTATTGATGATAGTAATTATGATTTATTTTATAACTTTGGTAATCATGCTCGTAAATTTTTAGAAATTTATACTTTTTACAAATTTCCATCTCCATCTTATGGAACAACCCAAGTACTGAAAAGTTTTTGGGGTGATGATCTTTATGTATTTATGACCAATAGAGTGCATAACGAATATTCTCATCTGTGTGGCGTTTTAGAAAGAGGAGGGATTATTATAGATCAACCTGAAATGCAAAAATCAGCCATCGCAATAATAAAAAAAGTTCAAGAAGATATAAACCAATATAATGCATTGTTAGAAAGTATTGATATTAAGATATCAAACGATTCTTTGTATCCAAAAGAAGTAGAAGTATAAAAGTGATTATAATTTAAGCGCCTATTTTATAGGCACTTAAAATTAGTACTTCTATAAATTTAAGACTATTCAGCTTCCTCTGCTTTATTCCATAATTCCTAAAAAACTAACTTAAAAAATTACGCTATAGAAAAAATACTGGGGTAATCAGTTTTATGAGAATAAGCTAATATCGTTTTATAACTCAATAACACATGTATATATCATCTTTACCTTCAATATAGCATTGCTATGCTCAATTATTTATTCACTGTATGGTATAGAAATACCTCTTGTAAACCACCCTCTTCAAATCGGTACAAAACGCCTCATAAATAATCATCACCACTAATTACAATAACTTTTACACCAACCCCACTTATTCTTCTTTTATCCCAAATTACACAGGAGTATAATTTATACACTTCTTATTATAATTATGGAAAACCCAGTATGTTTAGAAATAAAACAAATCGTCAAGTCATTATTTGGACAACAATCATTGGTGGTTTTATTAGTGCTTTAGTTAAGTGGGGATCCGAGGTTAATATGCCTCCTCGTGTCCCGGGTGAAATTTCGCCTCCAGCGGCACATATTGATGCATGGCTTGGTTGGTTAGGGATTGATTCTCATTCACTTGATTATATTTATCAAACAGCAACTGTTTCTGGTGCGGTAACGCTTTATCACTGGTTATTCAGTTTTGCTTTTGCCTTTGTTTATGTGGCTGGTGCATATTATTGCAACAAAATCCGACTATGGTATGGCGCAGTTTATGGCACGATTATTACTATCTCTATGCATGGTTTTTTAATTCCATTACTTGGCTTTCGTCATCCTGCTTATGATGCCGAAGGTACTGTTGGTTGGTTATGGAATTTAAATGGCTATGAACTTTGGAGCGAAATTTTGGGTCATATCTATTGGGGCGTTTCAATTGAAATTTGTATGATTGCCGTTCTTGCTCATTTTTCAAGACCTATTCGTGGCGAGTGGCGTCAATAATTTAAGTTAAATCACTTAATACTAAATCCTACTATTTAGCTATAGTGGGATTTTTTATTTTATCAGTTATAGTTAAAAACTATATTAACCAATAAAAAACTAGAATTATTCAATATCTGTTTTTTTTGTTATCTTCTTTATCACTAAAAAAAGTCGATAAAAAGGAAATAAAAATGAATACTGCTGTTATTGGATATCCTCGAGTTGGTAAGCTTCGTGAACTTAAATTTGCAACAGAAGCCTATTTTAAAGGTAATAAAACACAAGCTGAATTATTAAACGAAGCTAAAGCGCTACGAGCTGAGCATTTAAAACAACAAGCGGCTCAAAAAATTGCCTTTATTTCATCTAATGATTTTTCATTCTATGATGCGGTGTTAGATACAGCGTGTTTACTTAATGTTATTCCAAAACGTTACCAAGATTTAGGTTTACCTGAACTTGACCGTTATTTTGCGATGGCACGTGGTTATCAGGGTGAAAAAGGCGATGTGCGAGCACTCGCTATGAAAAAATGGTTTAACACCAATTACCACTATTTAGTACCTGAAATTGAAGATTCAGTACAAATTAAGTTAACAGGTACTAAACCTTTTGACGAATATCAAGAAGCTAAAGCGTTAGGTGTACAAACCAAGCCGGTTGTGATTGGTGCATTAACCTTTTTTAAATTAGCGCAGTATTTAAGTAAAAAACAGCTTGTTGATTTTAAAGCCGATATTATTAAAGCTTATCAAGACATCATCCAAAAATTCACAACACTTGGTGCTGAGTGGATCCAAATTGATGAACCTATTTTAGTCACTGACCTAAATAAAGACGATATCGCTTTATTTACCGAACTTTATCAAGCGATTTTATCGGTAAAAGGACAAACTAAGATTGTTTTACAAACTTATTTTGGTGATGTACGTGATTGTTATAAAGAACTTGTCGCTTTACCTTTTGATGGTATTGGTCTTGATTTTGTTGAAGGTAAACAATCATTAGCTTTACTTGAAAACAATGGTTTCCCTGCCGATAAAGTGTTATTTGCTGGTGTGGTAAATGGAAAAAATATCTGGAAAAACAATTACCAAAAAACCTTAGCATTACTTGGTAAAATCAAACAAAAAGCCGCAAATATTGTAATCAATACTTCTTGCTCATTACTGCATGTACCTTATACATTGCAAAATGAGACCAAATTAACTATTCAACAACGTGCTTATTTTGCTTTTGCACAAGAAAAGCTACAAGAACTTGCTGAACTTGGTCAATTATTTAAGGATGCAAATCCTGAAAATAATGCTGCTTATAAAGCTAACCAAACATTATTTACTCGTGAGCGCGAAGGTGCAAACCAAGCGGTACGCCAAAAAGTGGCCGCATTAAAAGATTCGGACTTTACTCGTTTACCTGAATTTTCAGTGCGTGAAGCAGCGCAGAAAAAGGCCTTTAATTTGCCACTATTACCAACAACCACTATTGGATCATTCCCACAAACACCTGATGTACGTTTAAATCGTGCTAAATTCAAAAAAGGTGAAATTTGCCTGAACGAATACACTGAGTTTAATCAACAAAAAATTGCGCAGTGTATTAAATTACAAGAAGAAATTGGCATTGATGTGTTAGTACATGGTGAATTTGAACGTAATGACATGGTCGAATATTTTGGCGAAAGCTTAAATGGCTTTGTGTTTACTGAAAAAGCATGGGTGCAATCTTATGGTACTCGTTGCGTTAAGCCACCAATTGTTTGGGGTGATATTTCACGCTCAAAACCGATTACTGTTGCATATTCAAAATATGCACAAAGCCTGACAGACAAACCAGTTAAAGGTATGTTAACAGGACCTGTGACTATTCTAAATTGGTCGTTCCCACGAGAAGATATTTCTCAAAAAGAATCGGTATTCCAAATAGCATTAGCAATTGGTGATGAAGTATTAGATCTTGAAGCAGCGGGTATTAAGATCATTCAAATTGACGAAGCGGCATTAAAAGAAAAATTACCACTACGTAAAGCAGATTGGAACAGTGAATACCTTGATTGGGCGATCCCTGCGTTTAGATTGGTACATAGCAAAGTGCAAGCAGATACGCAAATCCACACCCATATGTGTTATAGCGAATTTGCTGACATTATTAAAGATATTGATGCAATGGACGCTGATGTTATTTCGTTCGAGGCTTCTCGCTCTAATTTGCAGTTGATTGACGTACTTAATGCAAACAACTTCAAAACTGAAGTAGGACCAGGGGTTTATGACATCCATTCACCACGTGTACCACCAGTAGCCGAAATCAAAGCAACGATTGAAAAGTTACTAGCGAAGATTGATAACCAAAAATTGTGGATCAACCCAGATTGCGGTTTAAAAACTCGTGGCGAAAAAGAAGTGGTTGAAAGCTTACAACATTTAGTACAAGCCACTTTAGAAGTAAGAAAAACACTGAACTAAGTACTATTTTTACAAAGTCGTTGAGTTTTTTATTAACAAATCAGGCTTTGTTCATAGCCTTACGTTTCCGCCGCCTATTTGGGCGGCGGAAGTGTCAATAAAGGAAATGAGTGACATAACCAATGGATGAAACAAATGAAAACAAATCTACTATTTAATAAAAAAACCGTATTCTCCTTTGAGGTTTTTCCCCCTAAAAAAACCTCACCACTAGAAACAATTTATAGTACATTGCGTGAACTTGGTTATTTTAAACCTGATTTTATCAGTGTCACTTATGGTGCAGGTGGTAGCTTAAATGGTCAAACCACCATTGATATTGCCCACTCAGTCAAACACACTTATGGCATTGAAAGCGTCGCTCACTTGCCAGGGATCAATTTTGATAAAGCTGAAATGCAAAAAATCCTACATGATCTTAAATGTGCAGGAATTGATAATGTGCTCGCTTTGCGTGGTGACATCAGCCCGAATGTGCAACCTAAAGATGACTTTCGCTTTGCCAGCGAACTGGTGACATTCATTAAAGAAAACGGTGATTTTAACGTGATTGGTGCATGCTATCCCGAAGGACACCTTGAAGCAGCAACACTAAAACAAGATCTGATCCACCTAAAAGAAAAAGTCAATGCAGGTACCGATCAACTTATTTCACAGCTATTTTTTGATAATGACTATTTTTATACATTTTTAGATAAAGCTCGCGATATTGGCATTAATGTTCCAATAGAAGCAGGCATCATGCCAGTGACCAATAAAAACCAAATTGAGCGTATGGTATCGATGTGTGGGGTGAATTTACCTAAAAAATTCAAACAAATGATGGAAAAATACGAACACCACCCAGAAGCATTTCGTGATGCCGGTATTGCTTACGCAATCGATCAGATTGTTGATTTGGTTTCGCAAGATGTCGATGGCATTCACTTATACACCATGAACAATAGCTACATAGCAAGACGCATTAGCGAAGCAGTATCTACATTGCTAGCGGTGCCAAAATCGGAATAGTGATGGTATAAAAATAGTAATGGTATAAAGATAAAGTGTGATGTTTGGAGTACTGTGGAGTTGTTACGGACTAGCTAAAATTGGTTGCGGGGGCTGGATTTGAACCAACGACCTTCGGGTTATGAGCCCGACGAGCTACCAAGCTGCTCCACCCCGCGTCAAAGAAGTGGCTATATTATAGCAATAAAATAATAAAGCAATACCTATTTAGCTTAAACGCCACATTTTTAAACATTCTTGAGGGGATCTAGATTATTTTCTTACATAAACACAAATTCACTTGAAAGTTTTTAACAAAAATTTTAGTCTCCTTCAAAACCAAAGACAGCAAAATCCAACTACACTGAAAATAGCAATAATTTTATAACCATAGGATTTTAATAAAAAATCAAGGTAAAAACTTAAATAAAATCAATGCTCTACCTGAACAATTTTGATAAGTAACACACTGATTTTTTTACATCAGTATTTCAGTACACTCAGATAAATAAACAAAAGCCATTAACATTAATATAATGATTAACAAATATCGAGGAGTGATCAACATAATGCTACTATTTGATTATCTAAAATCTACAGATATTGAATTAATCAATACTAAATTAAAAAAAGTTGCTATGACAAACTTAAAACATATTCTTAATGATCACTACACAGAATTAGAACTTAATACTAAACAAGAGACCCAAACACTTACTTTTCATGAAAGCTTAAGTGTGATTTTAACGGGAGATTATAATGAACCTGTTTTTCAAATGTGTTTAAAAATTTATAAAGATGAAATGTATCTTGGTTATTATCACTATTTAACAACATTAGACCTTACCTTTGTTGATGAATTCTTTGTTATCAGATAACCAATAAAAGCACGTTGTTTTGCATTTTATATTGAAATGCTTAAATATAGAAAAACGCCGAATTGTTTGCACTTCATGGTCAAAATAATCCTCTAAAAACTCATAAGGTATTTTTCCAAAAATCACTTTATTCGGTTTAGCGATATTATAAAAATTAATAAAGCGTTCAAGTTTTTGTTTTCTACCTTTTGAATCGCTAAATATTTGCTGATTATGCCACATCGCAATTCAAAGTTCGTGTTACTCTTTCGACTTTCCATTTGTTTGTGGGTAGGCTGCTTTGGTGAATTTTTGATTAATAAGGTAGTTATGACTCATTTTTATTTTCTCACTTTTTAAGATGTTCACCACTGCTGTTTATTTTCCCATACTACTTTATTCAAAAATAAGCACATAAAAATTATAGAAGCATTGATCTATTTAATTTGTATAGATAGAATCATATTTTTAATATATCAAAAATAAATAATAACTTATAATGAAAAAATTAACTTTATTGAGCTGTTGTCTTTTCTTACTACTACCACTAAAAGCGCAAGCTGTCGTTGTAAATGATGTTACAGGTATGACACCAGTACAAGCATCTGCGGTTATGCAACCAGAATCGACTCAACAGGTCTCTGAACTAGTTAAAAATACATCTGGTCCAATTAGTATAGCTGGTGGCAAATACAGCATGGGTGGACAAACAGCAATAAACAATGGAATTCAAATAGATACACAAAAACTCAACCATGTGATTGATTTCAATCCTGAGAAGAAAATTTTAACCATTGAAACAGGCGCAACTTGGCGTCAAGTACAGGAATTGATTGATCCCTACAATTTATCGGTAAAAATCATGCAAAGCTATGCCAATTTTAGTATTGGTGGTTCGCTTAGTGTAAATGTGCATGGGCGTTATATTGGAGAAGGCCCTATGATTTTATCTGTTGAGAAGTTCAAAATTGTCCTAGCTGATGGCGCTATCGGCGGTTATGGTGGATTAGGCGTAATTACAGAAGTCACTTTGCGACTTGTTGATAATGTTAAAGTAAAACGCATTAGCGATGTTATGCCAATTGCCAAGTATTACCCATATTTTATGCAACAGATTCGTTCTGACAAAAGTGCCATATTCCACAACTCAGTAATTTACCCACCTGATTTTGAAGAAGTTCGTGCTGTCACTTTTAAAGAAACACAAGAACCATTGACTATTTTGGACAGATTACGTCCAATCGACCAATATTCGTTTGAACAGGAACAAAAAATAAAAATTGTCGCCTCATCAAATTTAGGCAAGCATTTACGTAAATTGTATGATGATATAGATTATACAAAACAACCAGTAATGTGGCGTAATTATGAAGCCAGTTATGATGTGTCGAATTTACAGCCAATTAAAAGCAAAAATAAAAGTTTTGCTCTACAGGAGTATTTTATCCCCATAGAGCGGTTTGAGGATTTTTATCCTGAATTAATTGCTATCCTAAAAAAACATCAGGCCAATGTGATTAATATTTCGATTCGTCATGCAAATCCTGATAGCGGTTCATTACTAGCATGGGCTAAAACCGAAGTGTTTGCTTTTGTTATTTATTATCAACAAGATACTGATGAACAAAGCAAAAAGAAAGTAGGAATCTGGACACGAGAATTAATCGATGCAGTATTAGCAAAGGGTGGAAGTTATTATTTACCGTATCAATTACATGCAACTGGTGAACAATTTCAGCGCGCATACCCACAAGCAGATCGCTTTTTTAAACTTAAAGCACAATTAGACCCAGAAAATAAATTCAATAACATGCTATTAGATCGATACCACCCTAAAATAATTCAGTAAACAAAATAAGGCATATTTATCTTGTTTATTATTACTATTTAACAATATTGGACGTACTTTTTTTGATAAGTTTTATACTCAAACACCATGTTACCTGAAACTTTTTAACAAGAATGTACGCTTATTTGTAGAATGAATTAAGTTAATTTGTCTTCTAATCAATATAAAGGAGGCTTAGAGCCTCCTTAATTCAAAACAAAAATCTTATATTATTGGTTTTCTGATTTTGCCTTCCAACGTTTAAGTAAAAGTGCATTGGTTACAACGCTAACACTACTTAACGCCATAGCGGCACCAGCTATCATTGGATTTAAAAATCCCAATGCCGCTAGCGGAATACCAATTAAATTATAGAAAAATGCCCAAAATAAATTTTGTTTAATTTTATTATAGGTTCGGCGCGAAATATCGATCGCATCAGCAATCAAAAACAGATTACCACGCATTAGAGTAATACTTGCTGCACGCATAGCCACATCGGTGCCTGTGCCCATAGCAATACCAATATCGGCAGCCGCCAAGGCTGGAGCATCATTAATACCATCTCCTACCATTGCCACTGTTTTATTACCAGTTATATCTTCACTTTTTTGTAGTTGATAAATATAGTTTGCTTTATCTTGCGGTAATACTTCAGCAATAACCTTATCTAAGCTTAACTGCTGCCCTACATAATTAGCTGCTTTCTGGTTATCACCAGTTAACATAACGGTTTTTACATTTAACTGATGTAATGCTTGAATAGCTTTTTCGGCTTCCCCCTTTATTACATCGGCAAAACCCAAGAGTGCTAATATCACCACATTACCTTCTGATTGCTGTTTCGCTAAAAATGAAATGGTATAACCTTTACTCGATAACTGATTAATTTTATCGTCCATACCAACAAAATAGGCATTTAATGATTTCATCCAACGCAAACTACCTAAATAATATTCGGTGTTATCAACGGTTGCCATCACTCCTGAACCAGCTACCGAAGTAATATTTTGAGCATAATGATACTCTTTAGCTTTACTTAAAATAGCTTTAGCAAGTGGATGCTCACTACCTGCTTGTAACGATGCTGCGAGCGATAAAATTTGATCGGGCGTCTCACTACCCATAACATCCATTTCAACTAATTCTGGTTTACCAATGGTTAATGTGCCTGTTTTATCAAATGCAACCATATTAATATTATGCAGTGTTTCTAATGCCTCGGCATCTTTAATTAAAATACCATGACGAGCAGCCACTCCTGTACCAACCATAATTGCTGTTGGTGTTGCCAAGCCTAATGCACAAGGGCAAGCAATCACTAACACAGCCACCGCATGGAGTAATGCTTGTTGCCAATCATGCGATATCACACCCCAAGCCAATAACGTAACAAGTGCAATCAATAAAATCACTGGCACAAAAATAGCGCTGATGCGATCAACAACTCGTTGGATTGGTGCTTTCTTAGCCTGAGCAGATTCAACCATTTCAATAATTTTAGATAAAGTAGAATCCGCTTGAATCGCTGTAGTTTTAACGATAAGTAACCCTTCGCCATTAATTGTACCGCCAGTAACTACATCATTAACGGCTTTATTTACAGGAAAACTCTCACCGGTTAGCATTGATTCATCACTACTAGATGCACCTTCAATCACAACGCCATCAACTGGAATACGCTCTCCAGGCTTAATAATAACAATATCATCCACTTTAACTTGGTTAATGGGTAAACTGATTTCTTGATTATCACGCCTTACTAAAGCAACATCAGGGCGTAGCGCAGACAGAGCCTCAATTGCTTGTGTGGTTTGATGTTTAGCTCTTGATTCTAACCACTTACCAAGCAAAATTAAGGTAATAATAATAACTGATGATTCAAAATAAAGGTGCTCATCATTGCCCATGATAAGCTGATAAACTGATAACCCATATGCCGCACTAGTACCAATGGCCACTAATAAATCCATATTACCCGACAACGCTTTAGCCGCATTAAAACCGCTTCGATAAAATTTAGCACCAAGTCCAAATTGCACAATAGATGCAATAACCAGTTGTAACCAAGCTGGCATCATCAAATGAAATCCAAAAGGTTCTAATAACATAGGTAACACAAAAGGAATAGCTAAAATAACAGAAATCACAATCGGTAAAATAGATGCTTGTTTGTTAACTTTCTTTGCACCTGATTGTTGATCTGAAATTTTAATAGCGCGATAGCCAGCTTTATCAACCGCAGACATTAATGCTTCAAGTTTAACATGAGTATCTGCATTAATTGTTGCTTTCTCAGTTGCCAGATTAACACTGACATCAATTACACCATCAACTTTTTTAATTGCTTTTTCTACACGACTAACACAAGAGGCACAACTCATTCCTTCAATATTAAGATGATATTGTATTGTCTTCATAAAATGCAGCCTTAATTTTTATACGATTATTGATTAGTATATACTCAAAATTGATAACAATGCAGAAAAATACTAGACAGATCGCAAGAATTTAACTTGCGATCAAAATAAGAGGAAATAAAAAAGATAACGTTAGTTACGTAATTTTTCGGGCCACTCGTTTTGAGTAGAAACTAATAAATCCTTAACAATTCTAGGATTACCCGCAACAACATTGCCCGAAACCATATAATTATTACCACCTGCAAAATCGGTAATAACGCCACCAGCTTCACGCAAAATCAACTCACCGCCAGCAATATCCCATGGTTTTAAGCCAATTTCAAAAAAGCCATCTAAACGACCTGCAGCAACATAGGCAAGATCTAAAGCGGCAGAACCAGTACGACGAAAATCGCCACATCTAACAAATAATTTTTGTAATACGCCAAAATAACTATCGCTATATTGTTTAGCTTTAAACGGAAAAGCCATTGCTAGCACGCTACCATCTAAATCTTTCGCATTACTCACTCGAATACGATAACCATTAAGTTGGGCGCCTTTACCACGAGCCGCTGTAAACAGCTCATTACTCATTGGATTATAAACAACAGCAATTTCGGTTTTACCTTTAACCCGAGCTGCGATAGACACTGCAAAATGAGGGATATTTTTAATAAAATTGGTCGTACCATCAATTGGGTCAATTATCCACTGAGTATCGGCATCATTACCTTTAGCTAAGCCGCTTTCTTCGGCAATGATAGTATGGTCAGGATAAGCTTTTTTAATTGTTTCAATAATCAAAGCTTCAGCCGCACGATCGGCATTAGTGGCGAAATCATTAGCGCCTTTGGTTTCGATTTCGATTGAACTAGGGTTTTCATAAGCCTTGATGGCTACATTACCTGCTTTACGAGCAGCACGAATAGCAATATTCAGCATCGGATGCATAAATTTATTCCAATTGATGATGTTAAAGAACGAATTATATTAGTATGCCATTTGTCATACTAAAAACTGTTATATAGTATAAAGGTTTTGTGGCTTTATTGCCAGTGTGTGTGGAGTGTTTTTCGGTAAAAAAACAGTTAAGAAAACTTTAATAAAATCATCATCTTTTCTGACTGATTTTTAGTGAAAAATAATTTCTTTTTGTTTTGGTGAATAAAATAGATTGGTGCGGTGGTTTCAGCGTCGGTGGCGGTAGGGGCGGCGCAGTTTTGTGGCTTTGCCACAACTGCGCAACCCTAAGGGGTTTGCCCTAACTTGCGCCAGAGCTTTATTCTTTGTTAAATTATCCTCTATTTGCACCATAACGCCTTCCGCTCCCTAAGGATTAAGAACTAAACGCTAATGTGCGCAAAAAACTTTGGCTTCGTAGTTGCGCGAGGGCGAGCTCGGGCGGATACCAATGACGCCAGAGAGCGAACTGGCATCGAACTGATATTCAACGTCTCGTGCGTCACTTGTCCAGTAGGTGCCACCATATTTCTGATCATAGGACGCCATGTCACCCCACTCAGTGAAAAAACCTTCTCCAATTCGACGTTGGTAATAATTACCAGATGACGACGCGCGGTTATTTATGTCATCTATACAGGGGAAAATATTGTATATACCACACTTCGCATTGCTTAACTCCCTTACTCTTGCCATGTGATAACCCCAAAAACGACACCATTTTAACTGCTTTTCATAACTGTCCTCCCCCATCAGCACGTCTTCCCGTGTAATGAACCACTTCTGCAACACAAATCCATATTTTACTACCTCAACGCCATATGTATCTCTACCCACTAACTCAAACCTCTGTGGTAATCTTGGTACCCCCCACCTCCATCCATCAGATGGACCAGTTAGCTTAACACGGGCAACTCGCCCCCTATCTTCATCAGGAATCCAATATTCATTAGCTACAACATTTGTCACTGTTGCAGAGATTCCGCTCAAAGTAACGGTGTTCCATGTCAATTCTTCTGGTTCTATTCCTGTTATGAGTAAATCAAAATATAAATTATTCGCACCTGTAGTCGGGAAATTGAGGTAGTATAAATCAGGATCAATTGATTGTACTAAAAAGCCCTTCTTAGGATCCCATATGCCAGCTGGGCCTGCGTATTTGCCGTCACCAGCAAATAGATTTGGCCTTGCATAATGGATAACTGGCGACTCTGGTAGCATTATTGCATCACTACGATTACCCGCTCGATACTTTTTGCCATTCGCCTGTACATTCCATGACGATGACAATAATAACAGTGCTAATACTAGCAAAGCTGTTTTAGGTGATTTGAACGATAATTTCGATAATTCGTTGAGAGATAATTTGGAAGGTATAAATAAGTTTCGTGAAAAAACTCGCCGAATAAGATTATTTGATAAACTTAAGACATAGGTTTGCCAGT
>NZ_FMWS01000020.1:95789-97646 GCF_900103255.1 Gilliamella bombi
CTAAAATGATAATGCATTATGGTTCACCTGTCAAGTAATTATTTGTTTTATTTATATTTTTATAATTATTTGCTTGTTTAATAAGCTTGTTTCCCTATAGCGTTAAAAGTATAACCATTTAAAAAATGGTTGGCTAGCTTTTTGTTAATTTATTGTAAATAATTGTTCGTGGTGGGGAAAAAAGATGGAATTGATAGATGGGTTGGTCTTGAATGGTGGAATAAGCGCTTTTTGAAGGTATAAAATCGTTCAGGTAGATAGCTGATTTTATTTGATTTTTTTACACTTAAAACAAGTGGTCATATAGTAAATGCTATTTTTAGTCGTAGAAATTACTCTCATTGTTTACCGTAATTTAAGGAACGACAGCAATGAACATACATAAAAAATCAAACTAAAGATTTATCAATGGTGGCTAAAAGTAATAACAAAGCCTAGCTAGACGACAGTTTCAGGTCGACACCAAACATTTACATATTCGATTTATAATACCTAAAAACTGCATGAAGCATTAAATAATCATCCATTTTATAAAGCACTAAAATAAACAATGTAATTCTCGGCATGATTTGTGAATATTTACATGACTATTCACTTTTTAGGCTGTATTTTGTGAGAAACATTCAAGATCTCTATACCATTTGGTAATTAATTAAAGTGTCGCTGTATCTATTCATTAAAACGTTTGATAACCATTTTATTAATCAAAATTTACAAAACCAGCCCACCAATAAACGAATTAAAAACCGAAAGCATGATACATACTTTAATTGCAATGTGGCATGATATAAAAAATATTTAACAATACAGAAAATAGAAAACAAAAGTTTAAGCTACTTATTCACATTTATAATATGGTTATACATAAAGCTATTTTTGGTAAAACGCCTTTATGTGTTTGAGTGGGTTATTTTAATCATGAAATATAAATAACCCATTATTTTATTACAACAATCCTATTTTATAAATGCTCCTTTACTGAATAAATAATATCACATTTAAAATATTTTCTATCCTTTACAAATAGCGTAACCTAACCAAGGAGCTTCAGTTGTAAACGTGCTAGTAAAACCATCATGGTTATGTACAACATATGGAAGCTGTACACCTTCAATCACCGAAGAATCCGATGTCCAATATCTAGAGGTAAAATCAGGCGGAGCATAATATTCTTGCCATTCTGAATCAGGGTAAGAAGATTTAGTTGTCCACCCCCATTCACCCAAAATAGAGCCACCTATTACACGAGTATAGCTATTAGACAATCCAGTTAATTCTGCCCCTTGACCTTCATATCGTGGCGAATTTGTTAATTGGGCTCGACTCATCATATTTTGTAAACCTCCACAATGCTGTTGTACAGCATTAAACGATCCTCTAAAATTTTTCGGTACCCCCCAAATAGAAGTTGGGTTAAAACGGTAATCATGAATGACAGAATTATCTCTTTTTAAAGTTACCCTCACTGTAACAGTTCCTGAAGGTTTACTATTAAGTTTTACTACACCATTTTGATCAATTGCAACACCTCCTCCTGGGTTATTGATCACTTGATAATGATAATCATCTTGTGCTCCTGTCATCACTAATTGAAATTTAGCACCAGGAAACCCTGTTGTTGGGAATGTGTTTGATGAAACTATTGGCTGTGCTTTAAAACCATAATTAGGTACGTAATCTTGAGTATAACCACCACCAACTAGAGGGTGGCGATTAGCATATTCAGGCCGATTAAAATAATATTCATCTGTTTTTAAATCAACTCCAATCCATTGGTATTCAGGATGAACTATAGTAGAATTCGGTTTTGCATAACAAATTTGCGATTTTGGTGCGATTTGGTAGGTCTTAGCTAGG
>NZ_FMWS01000006.1 GCF_900103255.1 Gilliamella bombi
TGTATGATTTAGTGTAGCCGAACCATCCGAATCCTAGACGAATTACTGTACCAAGGTTACCGCAGACGTTTGAGTTAGTGGGTAGAGATATAAAAACTAATGATGAGGTAGTAAAATATGGGTTTGTGTTGAGGCAGTGGTTCGTCAGTCGGGGGCATATATGGAGTAGTTATAGTGACCAGTTAGCATGGTGTAATGGTTTGGGTTATCGCATGTCGAGGGTAAGGGATTTAACCAATGCGAAGTGTGGTGTACATTTTAACTTTCCATGTATATATGGCGTAGATGGCGCCACGCCGTCGTCAGTACATAGGGAATACCAACGTCGTATAGGCGCTGGATTTTTCACGGAGTGGGGCGTTATGCGTCTCTACGCTGATACGGGCTTCAATGGCTGCGTCTGGGCATATGGCGTACCGGGTAGCAACCGCCAGCTCCATGTCCACTCTCGATGCGGCTGGGTCATCAGGCACGATATTGCCAGCAGCCTAATCGATTATGCTATTTGCACCACACCTTAGTTTTTAGCGTTTATTTCTTAATCATTAGGACGCAGAAGGTGCTTATGGTGTGAGAGGATAATCTAACAAAAGAATAAAGCACGGCGCAAGTTGGGCGCTGAGCAGGCAAAGCCAGCACTTTAATGATTAAAAGCAAAACAGCGCCCGACCGATACGACTTAAAAGCTTGCGCTTTTGTTATTAACTGGCTGTTATTAACAAGTTATTATTAACTAACTATTATCAAATAACAAAAGCGCTTTTATTAAAAAGCCAAATTCAACGTAATAAAAAAATAGCTAGCCTATAAGTGTTTGATTTTATTTAAAAATAAAAATAAAAACTTCAATAAAATCAATAGTCTACCTGAGCGATTTTAGAGTAAAAACACGCTTATAGCACCACAATATTAATAAGCTTGACTTATCAGAGCGCCAAAATATACCAATAACGAAGTAAAGCTAGCACGCCAAACAGGGCTGTTGGGTGTGTTTGTGTTTTAGATGTTATCAGCAATATTAATCATTCCACCAAAGGTTAAAATGCCTGAAATCTGACATCATATTTTAATTAAAAAATTCACCTACTTTTATAACTGAATCATTTCTATCTTTATTTTTCTTTAAATTTATTTACATTTCTTTACAAAAAAGCCTGCCAAAAAACTAGCCAACTATTTTTTAAACAGCTATACTTTAACCGCTTTATAAAGGCAAACTTATTAAATATATAAATAATTATAAAAAACGAAATAAGAAAACATAAATTGATAGGTGAAATGTAATGCAGTATCGTTTTTGGCACAAGCACTGGCAGACCTATGTCTTAAATTTATCAAATAATCCTATTCGACGAGTTTTTGCACGAAACTCATTTATATCATCGAAATTATCTCTCGAATTATTATCGAAATTATTCACAAAACTATCTTTAAAAATCCCATTGGCATTAGCGCCATTGTTGTTATTGCCGTACTCTTTAGAATCGCAGGCATTATCGGCCACAACTTCTGAGCGCATTCACGGTACTGCGCCTTATTTAACCTTTGATGGCGGTGCAACCCATGCCGATTCAGTTAGTCCCTTATTATCAGTAACATTGCCTGGAAACAAAATTATTACTGTATCAAATGATAGCTCAAGCATGGAAAACCCATTAGTGTTAGATAAACTTTCGGCCACTTTTGCAGATATCAAGACATTAGTACCTCATGGGGATTATCCAGAAGTATTGGCAGATAAAGTGATTGCTGACAATGGTTATTGGAAGGATGATGATGGCGATACACTTCATCGTGTCAATTCAAGTAAATTAAAAATTAAATGGCAGAATTTATATGGTCAAGATATTACTAATTATGTGAAAGATAACTCAGATAAAGCATTAAATGGCTGTGATGCACCTTATCAATTGACGTTAGAAGTGGAAGATGTGAGCATTAAGACAGAATATGGTATTCCTTCTGAAAGTGATAAATTTACTGGAAATAGGCATACCTATTATCTTTATCCCAAAATGGATAAACCACAATTTTGTTATGCTATGCCTAACTTAGAATATGATTGGCATTCAAATGATATACCTTACGATGGGGCTGTTTCTTCTCTTAACGATCCGAATGGCGAGTGGAATAAATATAGAGGATTTTATGCCTATAATCCAGCGAATCCTGGAGCAAACTTTCCAACCACAGGCTCTCATAATTTATTTTTTTACTTGAGTGTTGCAGGAATGAAAGCACAAGATATCGTTAATACGAATGGTCGAACAATTTCGACAGGAGGGGTAACATTAACGTTAAATGCTGAAAATACGCTACCTACAGGGCTTGTAAAAATTAACTTAACGGGTCCTAAGGAGAGTAATCCTGGTTCTTTTATTCCTTCAACATTTTATTTACACGATAAAAACAATGACCCATTGTATAATTTTAGATTAGAGCGTTGGTATGTAGCTAAAAAAGGCGGTGCAGGTGGTTATCAAAATGGAGTTGCGTTTTGTAATAACTTTAATGGTGGTGGGTATCGTATGCCCAAAGTGCTTGATTTTACCAATGCAAGGCGTGGCGGTATTGTGGATTGGCAAAATGGTATAACAGATGAAAGCTATTTACGAAAAATTAGTTATAAAGTGAATGGTTATTGGATGGGTGGGTTATTTAGCGAATGGGGACGTATGACTCAGATTTACTATAAAGATAGTGATTGGGAATATTTTCGTGTTGGAGAACCTTCTTGGGGGGATATAAGAGGGTATTATTGGACGTCAGAAGATCATTATAATGCTGGTTTGAACAGTATCCATAATTATGTTGTAGAGACAAATATAGGTATTGTTGGTGATAGAGGTGGAAACGATTTAGATTTTAGAGTAGCATGCGTTAGCCCTTAGTTATATGTAAGAATTATTTATGTTTTTATGGTAATTTGATAAATACTGTAGTAAATATACATAAAAAAACAAAATTGTAGGAAAACGCCGAGTTGTTTACTTTTCATGGTTAAAATAATCCTCTAAAAACGCATAAGGCGTTTTTAGAGGATTAGTCCAACATTAAGCTTTAATTCACAATACACCCGATAAACCCGTTTATGATTCCATTTATAGCCGAGCTTTTTGATACGATTAAAGCATTTAGGAAAAAATCAGGGTAAATGTTTTTCGGCTATCTTGCTAAATATTAGAGTAATTATTGGATCATTTAATAATTTAGGTTGATAATAGTAAGCATAACAGCTTACTTTTACAATAGCACATCACGGCAATTGATTTTTTGTTAACAGCTTTATTTAATCATCCCAAAGCATAATTGCATGATCTTCAGTTAATATTAACGGCGGTGCAAAAAGATACTCTTTGACTTTAGCTGGTAAAACCTGCATGTCATTAAAGTTAAATTGTAACTCAGGATAAACATTAGCAATTTCTTTTATACGGGAATCAAGTAATTCCTTTATTTTATTCGATTCTTTTGTAATAGCTATTTCGTCTTTTAGCATGCCAATTTGTTTTTTATGATGCTCTGACTCAAATATTTCATGAAAAACAAAAGAAAATCCCTTTTTGTTATTGGTTCTGTCACAATTGGGGCATTCTCTATATTCAGGATGATGCAATTTAAGTTCTTTAACACGCAAAGCAATAATTTCGTCGATATGATCGGTATAATAATTTAATGTGGGATCTAAATAAGCTAGCGTTCTGTGTTCAGGTATTGCGCTATTACTATGCACTAAGGTAAATAAAGGTTTTTTTAATATCTTCATTTTTGTAACTTCCTTTTAATTAAAATAAAAAGATAACAAGACCTTAATAAAGAAAATAGGCTGTTAATTTTATGTAAAAAAGTTTTTGGTTGACATAATACTTAAATATAAAAACAAACAACAAAATCAAAATAATTCATTATGTTATAATGAATATTTAAATTAATGAAATTAAGTTTCAAAGCATAGGTACTTAAAATAAAAAAATACTATTAAGAACAACTGCTATCAGAAAATGAAAAGTCTTATTTACTTATAAGCCTTATTTAAAGGTTAATTACGGTATATTATCAATACAGTAAAACATTATTACTTAATAGTAAAAACTTAATAAGCGAATGACTACCTATTTTAAATAGCAAGCTGGTACTATTTAACATATTTAAAAATAATCACTTTTTTAAGACAGATTTAATTTTGGAAAGTTCAATAATATTGCTAGATTTCATCTTTTAGTTAAAGATTTTACTTCTAATTTTATAGACAAATACATAACGAAGTAGATCAATATATCACAATAAGTTTTAATATATTTAACTATTAAAGCTATCTAAAATAGTGTAGAGCACGGAATGATTTATTTTTTAGTAAAAAACTAGCAATATTGGTCAAATTATAAGACGATCATAATTATGGTGATGATTGTTGGGTTTTCAATGCTTTTGGATATTATAAATAATCAACTTAATATATAGGATTTCCTTACGCTGTTTATTGGAATTAAAAGAAATACAGCATAATCAGCAAATAGTTAGTGATACAACAGATACAAACAAAATTTTAAGTGATTTGCTCACTTTTATAATAGTAAAGTTAAACCACATAAGGCGATTTTAAATAAAATACCTTATGAGTTTTTAGAAGATTATTTTAACCGTGAAATATAAACAAATTGGTGTTTTCCTACATTTTAAGTCGAAAATGTCAGATGAGCTAACTATTTTTCAAGTTTGTTCTTTTTGACATGTTTTAAGTTAGGTAAAGCAATTGCCAAAAGAATAATACCCACTCCAATCCATTGATTAAAATGGACCGATTCGCGTAAATAAAAATATGAACAAGTGACCGCTACAGGCAGTTCTGCTGCCGACAAAATGGCACTTAATGAAATTCCAATTTTTGGAATTCCTACCGAAAACAAAAAAGGAGGCAATACAGTACCTAGCAATGCTAATAAAAATCCTAACTGATACAGTTTGTCGCTAATATCAAGTTTGAAGAAAAATAAAGGTGGAAATATCAAAAAAGTAACAATACATGCACCGGTAATCATCCACGCACTTTTTTCAAGCTTAGGTAATTCGTTACCAATATTGCTGCTAGTACTAATAAAGAGTGAATACATCAGTGCTGCTAAAAAACCAAAAAAACAACCAGTCAAATTTAAACTAATATCTTGATTAAAAATACCTGCTGCTAAGCAGCTACCTAAAATAATTACAATAATCGCTGAAAGTTGAATAATACTAGGTTTGTTTTTGAAAAAAATAAAATCAATAAAGACGCTAACCCACAAATATTGCATTAATAAAATAATTGCAATTGATGCAGGCACTAGTTGTACGCATTGGTAATAACAAATACCGACTAATCCAGGAAATAGACCAACAGCGCAGACCTTCCATTTTTTTGTCAATTTTGTATGCTTTTTTGTTGGAGTTGCTAATTGTGCATTCGCTAATGTAGATACTTTTGGGGAGCGTATTATTTTGACAATAAAGTGAATACTCCATAACATTAACATTCCCAAAAAACATTGGATACCAGTGACTTCACCTAATTTATACCCGTCTTGATAAGCCGTCTTAACGATAGAAGATAGTACGCCAAAGCTACATGCACCTAATAAAACCAGTAAACCGCCTAAAAATTTATCTTTCATATCTAAATCTCGTAACAAAAAATAACATTGCCGATAATTTCGGCTAAAAAACACAATAAAAGACATTAGGGGAAGGATTATTAAATTCATTCCCCAGATGTCTTTTTAATAAGTTAAATCAATCAAATTACAATGATAATTAATATTTCAAAATCTATTAATCTCAACAGATAAGTGATTATGTAGCACACTTACTTTTAGTATGGTCATAATTAAATGAATAATAAAAAACAACACCTAACACAAGTGCATATGTAGCGAAAATTAGCCAAATTGTTTGCCAATCTTTAAGACCATCATGTGTACACATGTCAACAACATAACCACTTAAAATGGAGCCAAAATAAGCACCAATACCATTAACCATGGTCATAAATAGTCCTTGAGCGCTGGCTCGAATATTTGAACTGACTTCTTTTTCAATGAAAATAGAGCCTGAAATATTAAAAAAGTCAAATGCACAGCCGTAAACGATCATTGAAAGCATTAATAGCACAAAACCAAAAGGTGTTGGATCACCAAATGCAAATAAACCAAATCGTAAAGTCCAAGCAATTAAGCTTATCATTATGACTTTTTTGATGCCAAATTTTTTGAGAAAAAATGGGATGGTTAAGATAAATGCGACTTCAGCCATTTGTGAAACCGATAATAAAATAGCAGGGTATTGTACAATTAAGCTATCTTTAAATTCTGAGACTTTACCAAAATCATGTAAGAAAGCGCCACCAAAAGTATTAGTGATTTGTAGTATCGCACCAAGTAACATAGCAAAAAGAAAAAAAACAGCCATAACGGGCTTTTTGAATAACACAAAAGCATCTAATCCTAAATAAGAAACCCAAGACTGTTTTTGGTTTTTAGATACAGTAATATTTGGTAATGTTGCACTATAAACAACAAGTACAGCAGATGCTGCGCAGGCAACATAAAGCTGAGCATTACTCAACTCGAATTTGCATAAACTAATTGTCCACATTGCAATGATAAAACCAACAGTACCAAATACTCGTATTTTAGGGAAAACGGTTACCGAATCTAAGTTATGTTGAGCCAAACAGTGGTAGCTAATAGAATTAGATAATGCAATAGTTGGCATAAAAGCTAACGCATTGCCTAACATTACCCAAAATAAAATAGCTGAATTATTAACTGATGCAGCATAAAAAAGCGCAATGGCACAAACAGAATGACAAAGCATATATAGATATTTAGCCTGCAAAAATTTATCGGCAATAATACCAATAATAAATGGTGTAATTAATGCCGCTAAACCTTTGGTACTAAAAATCATAGATACTTCAACACCAGAAAAGTGTAAAGTATTAAATAGATAAGCACCAAAAGTGGCTAACCAGCTTCCCCAAATGAAATATTGGAAAAACATCATTATTTTTAATCTATTTTTTATGTTCATTGTTTATTCCTAAAATAAAGTGAACTTTTTATAGAAAATTACCAATAAAAAGTATTGGTTAGAAGCGTGCAATCGTTTTTGTTATTAGTTGTAAAAAAGTTGATTTAACGCGTTCTGCTGTCTCTATAACTTCTTCGTGTCCTAATGGTTGATCTAAAATTCCGCAAGCCATATTAGTTAAACACGAAATTCCAATGGTTTTAATGCCTGAATGGTGTGCGATAATTGCCTCGGGTACAGTTGACATGCCAACTGCATCGGCACCTAAAACACGAATCATTCTAATTTCGGCAGGTGTTTCATAAGTTGGACCTGTCCACCAAGCATAAACACCTTGTTGTAAGGTAATATTAAGTTCTTTGGCTACATCAATTACTGTTGAACGCAATTGCTTATTATAAACCTCACTTACATCTAAAAAGCGCACACCTAAATCAGGGTTATTTGGTCCAATAAGAGGATTGTTGGCAGTAAGATTAATGTGATCGGTGATCAACATTAAATCGCCTGGTTTAAAACTCGTATTGACTGCACCACATGCATTAGTGATAATTAATTTTTCAACACCAAGCATCTTCATCACACGAACAGGGAAAGTAACTTGATCTAACGAAAAACCTTCGTAATAGTGAAAGCGCCCTTTCATTGCCACAACTGTTTTGTCTCCGCATTGGCCAATGACTAATTCATTTGCGTGGCCAACGGCTGCTGATTTGGCGAAATGTGGAATTGTGTCATAAGGAATATGAACAGCATCTTCAAGAGTGTCGGCAAAAGGTCCTAAACCTGAACCAAGAATAATTCCAATTGTTGGTTTTTTGTTTGTGTGTTTCTGAATAAAATTAACGGCTTGTTGAATATCTGAAGTCTGATGCATGATAGTATCCTTTCAAAAAAAATTAATGCTAAGCTAAAGTAAAATAGGTGAATATAATAAAACAGTGATAACCTATTGCTTAGTTTAATTGGGTAAAATCCCATAAAATAATTAAAAAACAAAATAATTTTTGTTTTCGGCATATATTATGATGATCTTCGTCTAATAAAGGAAGATGTGAATTGGTATATCTTAGAATGAATTAGAAAAAATTTATTTTTTATTTTTATTATTCAATATATTAAATTTAGATTAATTTAATCACCAAAATGAATAATATAAAAGATTTTCTTAGATTAGACGATCATCGCCAGAATAGATCACACCTTTATCGCCCCTAAAAAATCCTAACAAAGTTAAATGACATTGTTTAGCCAAATCGACAGCCATTGAGGTTGCTGCCGAAACCGCTAACAAAAATTCTACGCCACAATTGGCGGTTTTTTGTGCCATTTCATAGCTAGCACGACTTGATACTAATACCACACCGTGTTGATACTCAGGGTTATTTAACAATTTCATAGCTCTAAAGCCAAGTAGTTTATCTAATGCGACATGCCGGCCGATATCTTCAAACCCTGCCATAAATTGTCCTTTCAAATCTAGCCATACAGCTGCGTGCGTGCAACCAGTTTGTTTACCGACTTGTTGAACATGCGATAAATAGCTTAAGCTGTCATTAAAATCAGCTAAATCAATCTGACTTATTAATGGTAAAGTAGGAATATCTTGGTAGACTTGCTCTATCTGCTCAGTACCACAAATGCCGCATCCTGTTCGTCCAGCTAAATTACGTCGTTTTTCTTTCAGCTCGCTAAAGCGTCGTGACGAAAGTTCAATGTGTACTTCTATGCCTTTTGGGGTATCAATAACATCAATGCCATAAATATCATTAACCGAATGAATAATATTTTCCGTTAACGAAAAACCAATGGCAAAATAATCCAAATCTTTTGGTGTCGCCATCATCACTACATGTGAAATTCCGTTATAAATTAAAGCAACTGGCTTTTCGATAGCTAACATATCAGGTTGAAAATGTTGCAACTTACTGTTTTTAAATTTACGTACTGGAATTGATTTAACACCGATCGTCATTAATTGCCTCTTGCTAATTTGGTTATAATTAAGACTGCTATCAGCACAAGATTAACCATTAATAATTCTAAAATGTTAACGCAGTGTAATATTTTATCAATAGATGGCGTGCTCAGCACTTATTAAGCAATATTATGATAAAATAGTTCACCATAAGCAATTGATAATTCATAAGCTAACTCTATGTCATTACAAGAAATTACACAGACTATCATGCAGTTTATTGAGCACCACCAAGTTTGGGCATTACCCATTATATTTTTATTGGCATTTGGTGAATCATTAGCGATTATCTCGCTTCTAGTGCCTGCAACGGCTATTTTATTAGGGGCAGGGGCTTTAATCGGTGGAGGAGCAATATCATTTGTACCCGTATTAATTGCCGCTTCGGCAGGTGCTGTTTTTGGAGATTTACTGTCTTATTGGTTAGGTAAACACTATCATCAACAAGTTATTGCTTCATGGCCACTTAATAAGCACCCTAAATTAGTTTATCGTGCCGAGCAATTTTTTCAGCGTTATGGAACGTTTGGCGTATTTATTGGGCGATTTTTTGGGCCATTACGAGCAATAGTGCCATTAATTGCAGGCACAATGCATATGCCTGCTACCAAATTTAATGTGGCCAATATTGCTTCAGCGCCAGTTTGGGCTTTTGTATTGCTTGCGCCAGGAGCATTTGGTGTGCCTTGGTTAGAAACTCTTTTTGGTTAAAGCGTGCCGATGGTATAACTACGACGCCCACTCTTGCGTCCCAATGCTTCTAAATTGGTTTGCAATGGTGGGAATGGTAGCGTTAAATGATGTTTACGATAAGCTTCAAGTATCAATTTATGTATAGCACTTCGCAGTAACATTCGGTGTCCCATTTCAGCAGCAAAAACACGTAATTCAAACAACTGAATGCCTTCTTGGATATCTACCAAAAATACTTGTGGCTCAGGATCGTTAAGCACATATTCACATTCGTCTGAGGCTTGTTGTAAAAGTTTGATAACCAAATCACTATCAGCATCGATAGTTGCGGGAATGGTTAATACAATCCGAGTGATCGAATCTGATAACGACCAGTTCACCAATTGTTCGGTAATGAAAGCTTTATTGGGCATCACAATTTCTTTACGATCCCAATCGACAATGGTAATTGCGCGAGTATTAATTTTGGTGATATTACCTGTCAAATCGCGAATTGTCACCGTATCGCCAATACGCACAGGCTTTTCGAATAAAATGATTAATCCAGAGATAAAATTAGCAAAGATCTCTTGTAAACCAAAACCTAGCCCCACACCTAATGCGGCAATTAACCATTGAATTTTAGACCAGTCGATACCAATAAACGAAAATGCAATCATACAGCCTATCATCAAAGTAATATATTTTGAAACTGTGGAAATAGCATACCCTGTTCCTGGTGATAAATCTAAATGTTGCAAAATGCCTAACTCCAACAAAGAGGGCAGATTTTTGACCAACTGAACGGTAATTGTCATCACTAAAATCGCAATACAAACTGCACCAAGGGTAATGTATTGTTCGATTTCAGTTCCATTTACAATGGCGCTGGTTCCCCAAAGTTTAATATTATTCATAAAGGCAAAGGCCGAATGCAATTCAGACCATAGCAAAATCATACTAATTAGCGCAATCATCATAATAATCGATCTGACTAAATGTAAGGATTGCGCACTGATGACATCTAAATCGATAACAGGTTCATCAACACTTTCGTTAAGTGAATTGAGATCATCTTCATGTGATTTGGCTCGTTGCATACGTTCTAATCGACGTTGCTTGGTTCGTTCAAATTCTATACGACGTTTTTGGATCCACATCCAACGGCGAATCATAAAATAAATAACTAACAAAGCAAACCAAATAATGACAGAGGCCTCAAGACGTCCTAATAGTACTTGAGCTGTCGAAAGATAACCTAAACAAGCCGCAATGATAGCTAGCCATGGTGCACTTAATAAAATAAACCACAAAATATGACTTAATAAATTATCACCAGCTCCTTTTTTATCAATATAAAGAGGAACACCAGCACGATGGATAGAATTAGTCATAAACACCAAAGCAAAGCAGAGCAAAATAAACGACGTTCGACCAATTGTGGCTGCAAATTGATGATTATTATACTGATCAAAACTCATTACTATCATCACTAGTGGAATTACCAGCCAAACTGAAAGTTGATAATATTTCATCGCTGAGCGTACGCTAAGTCTAGACCAACCAAAATGGGTAATAAACAGTCCATTAGTTGACGCAAAATGCGCTGAAATAATAAATACCCACAAAATAGGCGCAGCAGCATTCACACCATAACCCAAGGCAAATGCGACAGGATAATCTGAATTAATCTGTAAAGCATAACCAAACACTGCCCACAAAATAGGGATAGGTAATGCCATAATTAATGAAAATATAATTACTTTTAAGGTTAAAGAGTAACTATCTTGTGTAACTTTTCCTACACGGCTAGCTGATTTATTGAGAAAAATATTATATTTCGTGCGCATCTTAAAGTGTGCAAACACGAATAACAACGACAAAATAATTAAAAATAACGGTTTTGGCGAACTAAGTACTTCAATGCTAGCTTTATAAAGTTGTGAAATGGTATCGACAGAAAAAATCACATACACAACATCTTTGGCTAAATCAATTGGATAACTCAATGATATTGGATTCACATCAGCTACCCAGAAAAAATATCTGTGTGCAGCATCGTTTACTTCGTCAATCGCATTGGTTAATTGCTTATTGGCAATTTTTAGTTTAGTCAATTCTAGAATGGTAGTATCAGTTCCCGAAATAAGAGTCTTAAGTAATTCGGTTTGTTCCCGAATTAAACGACGATATTGGGTTGCTTCTTTGATGCTATTAAGTGGGCTTGTTAAAGTTGGGTAATTGTCCAAAGATGTTAAAATATTACTATAATTAAGTTGTTGCGCTTTTGCCTCGGCGATTTCGGCATCAAGCGCTTGCGATTTGGGTTTTTCTGGCAAACGCAATAACTGTTGACGTAAGGTTTCGCCCAAAGCGGTCGAAAAACTCAACCATTCTCCTTGTTCATCAAGTGTTGCCAGTGTATTTTGAACATGTGAAATTTGTGTCGTGATATTGTTTTGCTCATTAACAATACTAGTTAGATGTGTTTTTTGTAACTCCATATTTTGTCTGAGTTCATCATTTTTATCACTTAACTGATGAACAACTAGCGAAAGATCATTTTCATCATTAATGACTGGTGTGGTTTCTTCGGCAAAAGTCAGTGAAGAAAACAACACAACAACAAAGCACACAACACCACGAATCCACATAAAGCTATATCCTGTCAGCTAATTTTTGACCCACGCGAGTAACATCACCAACTTTAAGGTGGTTATTAAACTCAATCGAATTTGAGGCAAACAGTGTAATTACTGTCGAACCTAACTTAAAGCAACCTATATCTTGTCCTTTAGTTAATTTTATCCCGTTGGTATAAGTCCAACGTTTCATTATTCCTTCTCGTGGAGGGGTAACAATACCTTCCCATTGTACTTCTATACTACCAACAATAGTTGCCCCAACTAAAATTTGCGCCATTGGACCTAATTCGGTTTCAAACAAACAAATCACACGTTCATTACGAGCAAAAATATTAGGTATACTTTCGGTTGTAGCTTTGCTAACTGAAAATAGCGAACCAGGCACATAAATCATCTCACGCAAAATACCATCACAAGGCATATGAAAACGGTGATAATCTTTAGGAGATAAATAAGTGGTTGCATATAAACCATTTCTAAAAAAGTTGATCATATCAGGATGACAGGCAAGTAATGATTCTAAAGAATAAAAATGCCCTTTAGCTTGTAACAGCTGTGTATCAAGAATAGTACCAAACTGACTAATTACACCATCAGCAGGCATAACAACAGCACTATCGGTGGTATCAATTGGCCGTGCATCCTCATTTAATTCACGAGCAAAAAAGTCATTAAAGGTTTTAAATTCTTTTACATCACTAATTTTTGCTTCGCTCAAATCCACTTTATACACTTTACAAAAAAGCATAATCATCCATGTTGTAACTTTACCTAACTGTTTTTTTGCCAACCAACCAAAAATAACGGTTAATAGCTGTTTAGGAAGAAGATACTGAATAATTGCTTTTAACTGATTTAACATAGATAACTCTCAAAATTATGTTATAAATAATACATTATACCAAGGTTTATAGACAAAGTGTAAAACCAACTTAAATCAATAATTTGTATAATTGATCATATACATATATAAATTTTGCCAATTCTGTTCAATAATGGCAATCGTTTAAAAACTTTTATTGTTACTTAAACTGCGTTCATTACCAATAATTAAGGACAGTATTAATAGCATTTAGAAGCATTAAAGCTAGATTTAGTTACATTAAGCAGTATAGTTATATTATCATGTTATAAGTAATCATATTAGCATTTAACACCCTAAGAAATACATCGATTTAGTAATGGATTTAAGAACAGTATTTTTGCAGGAATACTATTCATTTATAAAAAGAGATATTAACGGAGCTTAATAAAATTGTTAAATAGAGCATAAAACTCGATAGTATTGATATTGATACTTGGGGGGATTAAGTTTTGCTATGATAAACATGATCAGGTTGCTGAGTCTACTTGCTCATATCGTGAGTGCACTGATGATATAATGCCACAAGTTTAATCTAACCTTGGAGTTGATATTTTCTTACAATTTATAATATTTTTTGTGTAACTTATAGGTGGTGTCGACATTTTTAAAGACCAAAAATATCAAAAAGTACCGATAATAATTATTGATACTAAAATGCATATTGACTATCTATATTCAGTCAACAACCACTTTTTTTATTTTAAAGATTTATTTCATAAAAATAAGTTAGCAGAGCATGATGTTTAGTTTAATCATACCTCAATTACTGATTTACTATAATAACTAATCTGTCCTGTATTGATGAAAATACAGTATAAAACATATCATGCATTGGACCTGATTGTCCTCTAAATATTGTAAATATGATTACCGAAATTCCAGCTGAAATAACCGCATATTCAACTACCGTTATGCCTTGCTTATTTTGAATAAATTTAGCTAGAAAAGTATTAACTAGAATATTCATTATGCATTCTTTCATCACTTTATCCTTTCATTTAATATTATTTGTATTTTTATGTAAATGAATTCCTTTTAATGTTTATTTTACAATTCTAACGACAAATAGAATAAAATTCAAGTAAATGGGTTTTATATAATCGATTATTTGTTAAATAGTATTCAATAACATCAGTTTGATAATTGATATGTTGCCTTTAAGTAAATTTTTTTAACTTTAGGAAGTACTTGTAAAGTTTACAGTAATCTAAACAACTCCAAAAAAATTGCGCTATATTACACAGTTATTTTAGTTTGTTAGTAGCCTAAATTAAAAGAGTAGAAAAAACACCAAATTATCAATGATAAACACTGGGATTAAAATACATACAGACCATTTCATGTAACTAAAAAAGCTTGGCATGTTAATTTTATTTTGAATTGCAATGCTTTTGACCATAAGGTTAGGTGCATTACCTATATAGCTAAGAGCTCCCATAAAAACTGAACCCATTGAAATAGCGAGTAAGGTTTTTTCTAATATATTCATTAAAATAGTGGCATCGCCCGAAGCTAGATTAAAGAAGACCAAATAAGTGGGGGCATTATCTAAGAATCCTGAAAGTAGACCTGATAGCCAAAAATACATGCTATTGATCGGTTGTCCTTGTTCATTTGTTACTAGTGATATTATTGGGGCTAATGCACCATGGCTACCTGCTCGTAAAATAGCAAGTACAGGGACGATAGTAATAAAAATCCCGATAAACAGCTTAGCAACTTCAATGATAGGCTCCCAATTAAATTCGTTACCGGCACGTACTTGTTTAGGGGTAATTAACATAGAAAATAGGGTAATCATGATAAAAATAGTATCACGAATTAAATTTTGTAAAGCAATATGTGTTCCTAAAACCGTAAAATTAACCGATGAATGCCAAATACCAGACATTAACACGCAGGCAATAATGATTGCCAATAAAAAGATATTGCTTACACCATAAACCTTAATAGCGCTAGCTTTTTTAGCAGAAGTTAATGTAAACGAATCACCATATTGGGTACGAAAGTAGTAGCAATCAATCTTATAATAAATTGCTAATAACAAAATTGAACTAAACAAAACTGGCAACAACATATGTTGAATTGTCCATCCAAAATTAACACCTTTTAAAAAGCCAATAAATAAAGGTGGATCGCCGAGTGGTGTTAATCCACCACCAATGTTCGCCACTAAAAAGATAAAAAAGACAATGGTATGTACGGCATAATTTCGCTGACGATTAGCTCTAATTACAGGTCGAATCATTAACATAGCTGCGCCAGTAGTGCCCATGAGTGAGGCTAACAGTGTACCTATTGCAAGCAAACCAACGTTTAGTTTGGGTGTGCTAAGCACATCGCTCTTAATTAAAATCCCTCCTGAAACGGTAAATAGTGCAAGCAATAACAAAATGAAAGGAATATATTCAGCTATAATTGCATGAGCAGTAAGATTGATGGTGGTTTGTAGACCAAAAGAATATAAGGCAAACAGTACAAACAGCATTGTCCAAAAAGTAATAATTTTGCCATAATGATAATGCCAAAGTCGCGACAGAAATAGCGGCATTAATGCAATAGAAAATAAAATCCCTACAAACGGAATCCCCCAACAAATTGATAAATCATCACCGCTAAAATCAGCAGCTAAAAGATCAAAAGGTATTAGTGTTAAAACAATAAAGGAACAGAGGGCTTTCATTAATTTTTGTATTTTCATTTTTAAAGAGCTCAAATTATAACAAAGTGTTTTAGTTTTATCGAATTTTAAGATTTTTAATAAGGATTGAGCAATAATATTGTAACGGGAATTTAATAATATAAAAACCACCACAAACAACACCACAGTTAGCTATAACCATCTGATTTAATTGGAAATTAAAATTTTAATAAAATCAATAGTCTACCTGAACAATTTTAGAGCAAGAAACACACTTATAGCACCACAATGTTAATAAATTTGCCCTATCAGAGCGCCAAAATATACCGATAACGAAGTAAAGCTAGAACACCAAACAAGGTTGTTGGCGGTGTTTGCGTTTTAGATGTTATCACCAATATTAATCATTCCACAAAAACTAAAAGCTCCTAAAACTAACACCATATTTTAATTAGAAAATTCACCTATTTTATAACTGAATCATTTCTATCTTTATGTTTATTTAAATTTATTTACATTTCTTTACAAAAAAATCCGCCAAAAAACTAGCCAACTATTTTTTAAATGGCTATACTTTAACCGCTACAGGAAAATAAGCTCATTAAATAAGCGAATAATTATAAAAAATAAAATAAAACAAATAATTACTTGACAGGTAAACCATAATGCATTATCATTTTAGACACCAGACACCAGACACCAGCACTGGCAAACCTATGTATTAAATTTATCAAATAATCCTATTCGACGAGTTTTTACACGAAGCTTATTTATATCTTCCAAATTATCTCTCTATGTTTTATCGAAATTGTCCCCAAAAAGCTTATTGGTGTTGGGACTGTTATTATTGTTATCTTCATGGAATTTACAGGCGAATAGCAAAAAATATCGAACAGGTAATCGTAGTGATGCAATAATAATACCGTCGCCAGTTATCAATTATGTAAGGCCAAATCTATATAATGGTAAGGGAAAATTTGCAGGCCCAGCTGACATATGGAATCCTGATAAGGGCTTTTTAGTACAATCAATTGATTTCGAATCAATTCATCCTGAATCATATAATCAAAATTTCCCGACCACTGGTCTGGATGGTTTATATTTTGATTTGCTCATAACAGGAATAGAACCAGAAAAATTGACATGGGAACCCGTTACTTTGGGGGGAATTACTGCAACAGTGACAAATGTTGTAGCTGAGGATTGGTGGATTCCTTATGAAGATAGGGGAGTTGTAGCCCGTGTTAAGTTAACAGGTCCAGAGGCAAGAACTCAAAGGAATAATCCTAAACCTAGTCAAATAGCTAAGCCAAGGTTACCACAGACGTTTGAGTTAGTGGGTAGAGATAGAGATGGTGTAGAGGTAGTAAAATATGGATTTGAGTTGAGGCAGTGGTTCGTCTATCGAGATAATCTAAATGGATATCCACATCATAGTGACCAGTTAGCATGGTGTAATGGTTTGGGGTATCGCATGTCGAGGGTAAGGGATTTAAGTAATGCGAAGTGTGGTATTAATTGGCCGTTCTGTTCAAATGGCATAGACGACTCTAGCTCATCAGGTAATTATTACCAGCGTCGAATTGGCGGTGGATTTTTCGCAGAATGGGGCGAACCGCACAGTTACTTTGGTGGTAAGGACTTCAACAGCCCCTACGCTGTATGCTGGACGAGTGACAAGGCAGGTAGCACCACCCCGTTTCATGTTTCGCTCGATGGCCGAGTCTACAGCAGTGGTGAGTACCTCCCCTTCAATGCTATTTGCACCACACCTTAGTATTTATTTTTTAATACTTAGGGCGCTAAGCAGGCAAAGCTTGTGAACCTAGCGCTTTAATGACTGAAAGTAAAAACAATGCTCCGACTGATACAATTTTCAAGCTTGCGCTTTTGCTATCAACTGGCTGTTATTAACAAATTATTATTAAATAGCTATTATCAAATAACAAAAGCGCTTTTATTAAAAAGCCAAATTCAACGTAATAAAAAATTAGTCTATAATTGTTTGATTTTATTTAAAAAATAAAATAAAAACTTCAATAAAATCAATAGCCTACCTAAACGTTTTTAGAGTAAAAAACAACGCTACACCGTAGTCATTTTGATTAATTGATTTGTTCGGTTTTCGCATATTGCTGTTAAGTCGTTATAATAGCGGTTATTTGATTTTGGATAAAATAGGACAACCGTGCAAACGCCATTAAAAAAGCTTCAATTACATTGCAGAAACAAACACCAGAATGGCTATGATTTTACAAAGCTCATTAAAATACTGCCTGAGCTGTCTCGGTATGTAAATCAGAATTGCTATGGCAATTTATCGATCGATTTTGCCGATCCTATGGCTGTCAAACAGTTAAATAAAGCCTTGTTATTGAATGATTATCAAATAAATTATTGGGATATTCCAGATGGTTATTTATGTCCGCCCATTCCTGGTCGAGCTGATTATATTCACTATTTGGCTGATTTATTAGCTCAAGACAACCAAAATAGCATTCCAACAGGTAAACAAATTCGGGTTTTAGATATTGGCGTTGGGGCTAATGTGATTTACCCTATTATTGGTTGTGCCGAATATGGTTGGTCATTTGTAGGGAGTGATATTAATCCAGTTGCGATCAAAGTTGCTTTGCTAATTACACAAGCCAATAGGTTATTAAAAAACACTTTGCAGTGTCGATTACAAAAAGACAGTGGATCGATTTTTAAGCATATTATTAAGCCCAATGAATTTTATGCTTTAACCCTGTGCAATCCGCCTTTTCATGCTTCAGCAGAAGATGCATTGGCAAGTACGCAAACCAAATTGAAGAAGTTAGGTAAGCTAACAAATTCCACTCAAAAAACTGTGCTTAATTTTGGTGGACAAAATGCCGAGCTTTGGTGTCAAGGTGGTGAAAGTGCTTTTATTAGTAATATGATTAATGAAAGTACTCAATATAAAACTCAATGCCTGTGGTTTACTTCATTAGTTTCAAAAAAAGAGACCTTGTCGATAATTAACAAAAAATTAAAACAAGCTGCTGTTGTTGAAAGCCGTATTATTCCCATGGCGCAAGGGCAAAAAGTGAGTAGGTTTGTAGCGTGGACTTTTTTTAATCAAGTAGAAAGAAAGGCACGAATAAAAAGCACAAATAAAAAGTAATTAGGTAAAATATTATTGTTTTTATTTTATAAAAATTCTAAATTTTGCTATTTACTACTATGTGACCTTAATAATTAATAGTATAAATCTATCATTGTTGTTTTTATTCACAAATAAATGGTTGTTACTTATATCTTGTTGTTTATTATAATAAAATTAAAACCCAACAGAATCGTTGTTGACTAAAAATTGCATAGTAAATTGGTGATTATTCGATTAAGATGTGCTGATTATAAAATAATCAGCGCCATTTTTATCGCAAAGGAAAATCCCTATGAATAGCAACGAGTCAGCTGTACTTATTAAAAAGTTACAAGAAATTGTTGGTACCAAAAACACTTTAACCAATCCAGCACGCACATTACCTTATCGTCAAGGTATTCGCTTTGGTGAAGGTGATGCATTGGCAGTTGTTTTGCCGGGAACGTTAGTTGAACAGTGGCAGGTGTTAAAAGCGTGTGTTGAAGCGGATGTGATTGTTATCACACAATCCGCAAATACTGGATTAACTGGTGGTTCAACGCCTGATGGTAATGACTATGATCGTCCTGTTGTTATTGTTAGCACTCGTCGCTTGGATGGTATCAAAGTGATAGAAAATGGTGAACAAGTTGTCTGCTTACCAGGTAGTACACTTTTTCGTCTAGAAAAGGAATTAAAAAAATATCATCGAGGTCCGCATTCGGTTATAGGTTCATCTTGCATTGGCGCTTCTGTGATGGGTGGTGTATGTAATAATTCAGGTGGGGCGCTTATTCAGCGTGGTCCTGCTTATACGCAAATGGCGGTGTTTGCTCAATTAGATGCGCAAGGTCAGTTACACTTAGTCAATCATTTAGGTATAGAATTGGGTGATGAACCAGAAACAATTTTACAGAATCTTCAAAATCATACTTATACTGATAAGGATATTAAACGTGATGCTGGTTTAGGTCATGATCACCATTATTGTGAGCATGTTCGTGAAGTAGATGCCGATACGCCTGCTAGATTTAATGCTGATCCTGCTCGTCATTATGAAGCATCAGGTAGTGCTGGTAGATTAATGGTATTTGCAGTGCGTCTTGATACATTTCCGTTAGAGAAAAAATCAGCCGTATTTTATATTGGTACAAATGATATTAATGAATTAAATGGTATTCGTCGCCACATTTTAAGCCAATTTAAAACCTTGCCTGTGTCGGGCGAGTATATACACCGTGTGGCGTTTGATATTGCCGCAGTTTATGGGAAACCGACCTTTTTAGCCATTAAAAAGCTAGGTACAGATATGATGCCACGCATGTTTGTGTTTAAGAACTTTGTTGATCGTGTTACCGCTAAAATTCCATTTTTTCCAAAGAATTTTTCGGATCGGTTTTCTATCTTTGCTTGCAAATTTTTGCCAAATCATTTACCAAAATCAATGCGTGATTATCGTGATCGTTATGAACATCACCTTATTTTAAAAATGGCAGATGATGGGATTGCAGAAGCCGAGGCTTTTTTAAAAGACTATTTTCAAAATAAAAATGGTAATTATTTTTTATGTAACGAAAAAGAAGCCGAAGCCGCAATGTTACACCGTTTTGCAGCTGCGGGTGCTGCAACGGCTTATCGTAATGTACATAGCAAAACAGTGGAAAACATTGTTGCATTAGATATCGCACTACGACGTAATGATACCGATTGGTTTGAAACGCTGCCAGAAAACATTGATCAAAACTTTATTTATAAAATGTATTATGGGCATTTTTTCTGTTATGTATTTCATCAAGATTATATAGCTAAAAAAGGGGTAGATTGTGATAAAGTTAAGGCGGAGATTTTAGCATTGCTTGATCAGCGTGGAGCGCAATATCCAGCTGAGCACAATGTGGGGCATTTGTATCATGCCAATGAGGATTTGAAAAAATTCTATCAAGAGCTTGATCCTACAAACAGTCTTAATCCGGGCATAGGTAAAACATCTAAGAAGAAAAATTGGGCTTAATTTTTTAAATTCTAGATGCTATTCATAATTAAAACCAACCGTTAGAAATCACATCTAGCGGTTTTTTTCAGAATAATATCACAATAAAACAATTAGAGGTTATTTAAATTACACCAACTTTTTTAATTGATATAAAATTTCTAATGCTTGTTTTGGTGTTAAAGCATCAGGATCAATCTGTTTTAACGCTTCTTCAACTTCCGAAGGTTCAGGTTCGTTGATAAAAGAAAGTTGAGATTGAGCAACGCCACTGTTAGCCGTTTGTTTTGAAATAATCTCGAGCTCTTTCAATTTTTGTTTAGCCCGTTTTAGTACTGCCTTAGGCACACCGGCAAGTCCAGCAACAGCAATACCAAAACTTTTACTCGCTGCGCCTTCAGATACTTCGTGGATAAAAGCAACGGTATTATCGTGTTCAATGGCATCAAAGTGGATATTATAAACACCTTGCATATGTTCGGGTAATTGGGTTAATTCAAAATAATGAGTGGCAAAAAGCGTCATTGATTTGATTTCATTCGCTAAATTTTCGGCACAAGCCCAAGCTAATGAAAGCCCATCATATGTTGAAGTTCCTCGACCAATTTCATCCATTAATACTAAACTTTGTTGAGTTGCATTGTGCATAATGTTAGCCGTTTCGGTCATTTCGACCATAAAAGTGGAGCGACCAGATGCCAAATCATCAGAAGCGCCAATACGTGTAAAAATGCGATCAACAGGTCCAATGACTGCTTTTGATGCAGGGACAAAACTACCAATATAAGACAGTAATACAATTAAAGCAGTTTGACGCATATACGTACTTTTACCGCCCATGTTTGGGCCCGTAATAATTAACATACGTCTGCTTGGTAATAATGAGAGTGAGTTTGCAATAAATGGTGTTTGTAGCACTTGTTCAATGACAACATGACGTCCGTCTTGGATCTCAATACCTGCTTGTGTTGACAATGTTGGACATTGGTAATTGAGCGTTAATGCTCTCTCGGCAAGATTAGTTAAAACGTCAAGTTCTGCAATCGCTTCTGCGCTGGTTTGCATATTAGCTAAGTCGGGCATTAATAGATCAAATAGCTGTTCGTAAAGTTGTTTTTCGAGTGCTAATGCTCGCCCTTTAGAAGTTAGCACTTTATCTTCGTATTCTTTAAGTTCGGGGATGATATATCGCTCAACATTTTTCAGTGTTTGACGACGAGTATAATGAATTGGTGCCAAATGACTTTGCCCACGGCTGATTTGGATATAGTAGCCATGTACAGCATTAAATCCAACTTTTAATGTGTCAATGCCAAGTGTTTCACGTTCTCGGATTTCTAACTGTTCTAAATAATTGGTTGCACCATCCGCTAAACTTCGTAGTTCGTCTAGTTCTGCATTATATCCAGTAGCAATAACCCCACCATCACGAATAATTACCGGCGGTGTTTCGACAATAGCCTGATTTAATATTTCGGCTATATGGTCAAATTGATTTATTTTTTTACGCAAGCTAATTAACGCAGGTGAAGTAAGACCACTTAATAGTGTTTGTAATTGTGGTAATAAATTATAAGCATCACGTAAACGAGCAAAATCACGAGGTCTAGCTGTATGTAATGCAAGTCTTGCCAAAATACGTTCCAAATCACCAATTTGTTTTAATAATGGATTAACTTCATCAATATAATTTTGTAATTCGCCAATAGCTTGTTGTCGATTTTGTAATATAGTCAAATTACGAATTGGTGAATGCAACCAACGTTTAAGCATACGGCTACCCATTGGTGTTTGAGTTTTATCAAGTATTTCAGCTACAGTATTTTGAGTTCCACCAGATAGGTTTTCGGTGATTTCTAGATTACGACGTGTTGCGGCATCTAACACGACAAAATCATAAGCCGACTGTTTGATAATTGAACGTATATGAGGTAGAGCTGTGCGTTGAGTATCTTTTACATATTGTAACAAACAGCCAGCTGCACAAAGTGCATAATTACAGTCTTCCACACCAAATCCAATTAAATCATTAGTACCAAATTGTAGATTAAGCTGTTGTTTTGCTGTTTCAAGATCAAAGTCCCATTGTGGGCGACGGCGCAATCCAGAGTTATTTTCAATTAATGGCATGGATTGAAAATCTTCTGGATATAGTAATTCGACAGGATTTGTACGTTGTAATTCGGCTTGCATTTCCTCGAAATTGTCACATTCAAAAATATAAAATCGTCCTGAACTGATATCGAGTGTGGCATAGCCGTAATAATTTTTATATTGCCAAATTGATGCCAGTAAGTTGTCTTTGCGATCTTCTAATAATAGCTCATCACTTACCGTACCAGGAGTTACAATACGGACAATTTTTCGTTCTACTGGTCCTTTACTAGTAGCTGGATCGCCAATCTGTTCACAAATAGCAACAGATTCCCCTAGTGCGATTAACTTTGCTAAATAACTTTCAACCGCATGATAAGGCACGCCAGCCATTGGAATCGGTTCACCATTTGACGAACCACGCTTTGTGAGCGAAATATCTAAAAGTTGCGAGGCACGCTTGGCATCATCATAAAACATTTCATAAAAATCACCCATACGATAAAACAATAAAATATCAGGGTTTTCAGCTTTAAGTTTTAAATACTGCTGCATCATTGGGGTGTGGTTGGCTAAATTGTCTTTATTAGTCATGGTGGTTTTCTTTTTTTATCTTTCAACGTAATAAGTAAATTCATTAGTCTAACAAAGAACCATTAAGATGCATAAATTCGTACTGGTTCTTATTTTTAGTTTAATCATAAATTATGATAAATGTAAGTTGTATAATGTAATCATCTATATAATAATTTTATTATAACTGATTATTGGTTTATTACAGAGGCTATTTGGGGCTTAATGTAAAATGGATATGCTTGCATTTAATTAAAGAATTGGACTCATTACGAGCCCATTATTCTAAATTATGTACTTTTTATGTGGTTTGGTTATTCAACAATATTGAATATAAAAAAGTTTTTATCTTTATATTGCCATATAAATTTTTACATCATTTTTGTACTAATAACCAGATATTTATAATTCGATTTTTTTATGATTAGTTAAGACTTTTAAATTAATAAAATGGGCAAAAGTAACCAATGGATCGTTATTATCAATTTTATTCAGTAAATTATCAAAAATATTTCGCTTTTTTCCTAATCTATTGGTCAATGATTGTAGTACAAGCAATTTTTTTTACTTGTTTGTGTAGTTATACAAATAGTTTCTCTCAGTCTCTTTTTCCTTTGTTCTTACCTTTTTTATTTGCAGCGTTGATTGGTATAATGTATCAAGCTATAGCAGAAAATTTTTTAGATGAACATTTGGAAATATTTTATGATAATGAAAAGATAACATTTATATCATCTAAATTGGGAAAAAAAGAATTTTTATTTTCTCAAATAAAATTTTTTGCTATTTATCGAAACAAAGGTGCTTTTGCTTCTATTAGTTTTTCTATAGATATTCAAGAAGATGGAAGCGGACCAATAAAAAAAATACGTTATATTAATCATAAATTCTTTTATCACGATGACGAGAGAAAACAAAGTTATGATATTGTATATAGCTTTATGTATGGAATAGGCTGTGATATTTTACTTTGGCAATATGATTTAATTAAAGACGAATATCATTCTAATTATCATAACAGAGCATATCGTTTGACAAAAATTTATAAACGTAAATAATTAATATAAATTGTAGGATTTACTAGCGTTGTTTACAGTAATTTGAGAAACTACTGTAATGAATATACATAAAAAACAAAACTAACTAGAGAATATTTATTTGTTGGCATTGATGATTTTTCACGTGATCTTTATGCTAGTATTTACCCTGATACGTTCCAATTTAGCGAAGCACAATTTTTACAAAACGATGTATTAGCCTGGTGTCCTTATACCACTACATGTATTTATTCTGATAATGGACGTAAATATCAAGGCACTAGTGAACACCTATTGAGTATAAAACATTAAAACAAGCAGCTTAATTTTCTACGTGAGTTGTGTACTAAGTTTGGGGCATTTACAAGTTGTGTACTAAGTTTGGGCATTTACACCTTGACAGGAATACCTGCTTCAGCTTCTTTTAAAATAGCTACGATTTGATGTTCAGTCATTTTTTTCATAATTAAATCCCCTTTACTTTTATCATAGAGAATTTTCTATTTTTTGCTGTAATATTTTAGGGGATAGTTACACCCAAAAATTAAAAAAGCGTGAGAAAAATAATTAATTGCTATAAGTAATATTTTAATAATATGTGGAATCATGTATTATTAGAATATAAGTATTGAACATCTTTATAAAGTTGTTAATTTATTATTTACCTAAGTATCTAAAAATTAGAGATATAGATATGAGTTTATTAGCTGAAGCATATTATAGAATTTATGGTGGTGAGTTAGTTACTCCTTCTCAATATGAGGCAAAAAATCATCTTGAAACAGTTTTTTAAAATCCCATATAACTATAATATACTTAAAATAAAAGGGAGTTTTCATGAGTCGACTACATGTTGATCACAAGTACATAAAAAAATTTGCTGAAGAGAAAGTCAATTTGAAAGCTGACTTTGTCAAAAAATATAGAGATCAAGCAGGTAGACTAAAGGAAAAACTAGAAAATTATCTTAAGGAACATGAGGACTTCTCATTAAAAAAGATTCTTATGTCAGGCAGTCTTGCTAAAGGAACTTCATTAAAAATTATAAATGATATTGATCTAGCTTGTTATATTTCAGGTGCTGATGTACCAAGAGATGTAGATGCTTTATTAAAGTATCTCGAAGATAAACTGAAAGTTGCTTTTCCAAACTTCTCCCCTGATCAAGTAAAACGGCAAAACTATAGTATTTGTGTTTCGTTTCGAAGAACAGGCTTAGATGTTGATATTGTACCAATACTTTATGATGGAGATCCCAACTGGTATGGTTGCTTGGTTAGTAAAGCAAATGGTGAGTTTTTAGAAACTTGTATCCCTAGGCATTTAGAGTTCGTTCGTACAAGGAAAGCAAATGATCCTCATTTTGCTCAGGTGGTTAGATTAATCAAGTTTTGGGCAAGAAAACAAAAAAATGAAGATCCTGATTTTAGATTTAAGTCATTCATGATTGAGCTCATTCTTGCTTATTTATCAGACAAAGGTCAAAATTTATCAGACTATCCAGAAGCGCTACAGAGCTTTTTTACTTATATTGCACGCACGAATCTAGAAGAACAAATATCTTTTACAGATTATTATGATGAATCTAAATTAAGTAAATTTAGTGATATTGTACAGATTATTGATCCTGTTAACTCTAAGAACAATGCAGCAAAGTTATATAGCCGAAAAAATGTAGATAAGATAGTAGATGCTGCTTTAGATGCAGGAGATGCTATTGATGCAGCATTAGCAGCACCTACGGAAGAAAAAAAGCTTTATTATTGGCAAAAAGTATTTGGATCAACTTTTACTGTGTGAACGAGGGAAATATGTCTTCAAGTTATACAACAACTGAAACAGTTACTATTACTTATGCCAAGTATCTTGCTGCTAAAGTAGCTACTGATTTAAAAAGAATGCAACGTTTTTATGGAAAACCTTCTGATAGTGATATTTCTAAATATGAAGAAGAAGTTGTGCTGCTTATTAAATACGGATACTTAAATAAAGTCACTTATGGTTTCAAAAAAGAAGGTAAATGGATAGAGCCTACGCTAATTTATACTAGTTCAGATTTACAAAATACAAATGTAGATGATGACCCAGGAAAGATTAGGCCAGGGAAAAGTATTGTTGGTGCTAGCTTTTCAAGTTATTTAACTTATACAAGTAAATGGGATAAGCTTTCAGTTCAAGAAAAATCTGATTTTAAAAATAAATTACCATTTAAAAGAGTTGGTGCGGAAGAGCCATCAGTTAATGGATACTTAGAGTCTGATCGAACCTACTCATCAGGCAGTCACTCACTATCTCGTTCCTCTGTAAGGAGTTATTAATGACACAAACTAATACTACTGAACTATTTGATAACCCTATCTCTTTCCCTGATCCTGAAGCCCAAGAAAGATTATCTAAATTAATTGGGCTGGATGATAAAATTTCTAACCTATCTAAGATATTAGGTTTATTAATAAATAAAGATGGCTTAAAAAAATGGGCTGAAAAATATTATTCAAATGTTGATGATATTATGAATATTGTTTTGCGTAGGCCATCACTTGTTGTATTAGCGGGGGATGTTGGTTCTGGCAAGTCTGAGCTAGCTGAAACTATAGGTGACTTTGTTGCTAGACAAGAAAAAATTGATATTACCTTATTTCCATTAAGTCTATCCTCCAGAGGACAGGGGCGAGTAGGTGAAATGACTCAACTAATAAGTTCTGCTTTTAAGCATACAATAAAAGAAGCTGAAAAATTGAAGCACTCAAATAAGGTAACTGGAGGTATTATTTTACTTATTGATGAAGCTGATGCTCTAGCACAATCAAGAGAGTCAAGTCAGATGCATCATGAAGACAAAGCTGGAGTAAATGCCTTTATAAGAGGGATTGATAGTATTACCAATGCCAAGCTGCCTGTTGCTGTCATTATGTGTACCAATAGAGTAAATGCGTTAGATCCCGCAATTAGGCGTAGAGCTGCTGAGGTTCTAATTTTTGATCGCCCAGATGATAATAAAAGAAAAGATGTTATCTCCTCATTATTTTCTCCTTTCGAGTTTACTGATAATGATATTATGAAATTAGTAGAGGCCACTGGCCCCACAAAAGACAGGAAATTTGGATTTACTTTCTCTGATATAGTTCAGAGGCTTACTCCTGCTATTATTTTAGACGCATATCCAACACAAAAAATAGATCCTAATAGAGCATTAGAGATTGCTAGATCTTTTATTCCAACTAAGCCGTTTATAGAGGATAGTTTATGAGTGACTGGTCACTTCCTGAGTTATTAGGGAGTCTGCATAAAGACATTATTAATAGGCTTGGTATTGTAAGGGGAGCATTAGGACATCCTGGAACAAAAGGAGATGGCTCCGAAAATGTTTGGCTTGATCTTTTTAATACTTATTTACCCAAAAGGTATCAAGCAATAAAAACACATCTGGTTGATAGTAAAGGATCATTCAGTGATCAAATTGATGTTGCCATTTTTGATAGGCAATATTCTCCCTTTGTATTTACATATGAGGGTCAGAATATTATTCCTATTGAAAGTGTTTATGCTATTTTTGAAGTAAAACAAACAGCAGATAAGTCAATGATTGATTACACTAAAAATAAAATATCTAGTGTAAGAAAGCTTTTATCTACAAGCTTACCTATTCCTCATGCTGGAGGAGAGTATCCCCCCAAAGATCCTATTTCAATTATAGGAGGTATTTTGACTCTTAAAAGTCAATGGACCCCTGCATTAGGAAACGCTCTTCAAGTATCTTTGGAAAAGGATAATATACTTGATATGGGATGTATAGCTGATCATGGTTATTTTATAAAAAATGGAGATACTTACTCATTAACAAACTCTGATAAGGCAGCTACAGCTTTTTTATTTCAATTAATATCAAGATTACAAAGCAGTGGAACCGTTCCTATGATCGATATTTTAGCTTATTCTAAATGGTTATAAATTCTGGCTTAAGCAAAAGGAACTAATATGTAGGATTTACTAACATTTGATCCTTGATCCTAGCCAAAAAAGTGGACAAAATTCGCTGTAAATGCCCCAAACTTAGTACACAACTCACGTAGAAAATCATGCTGTCTGTTTTAGTGTTTTATACTCAATCGGTGTCATGTTTATAAAGGTTTTTCCTATAAATTCTGGTCCATTTGATCCTCGCCAAAATAT
>NZ_FMWS01000106.1 GCF_900103255.1 Gilliamella bombi
TAAGTTTGGGGTATTTACATTAGTAGTCCAATAAACAAAAGCTGATTCAATAGCATATTGAATAGAACTTGTAAGTAAATCAGGATTAGTAATAACATCTTGAATATTGCCATGATTAAATTTTCAACTAGTAAGGTGTAACTAATGGCATATATTCATGTAATTCTCTAGCATGTTGATACATAATATCCATTAAACAATTTTCATCCTTACATAGCTCTCTTTTTTGAATAAATTTTCTTTGATTACTATAAATTTCTTCAAAATCTTTCTGAACATTATTGTAGTCATAATATTTTTTTATATTGTAGTAAATGTCATGAATACTTCTGTCCAATCCTGAAAGATAAATATTTTGACAGATCAGTTTTTCAGATGATTTTCTGGCTATTGAACAAGAAAAACTCGGTTCAATATTCTGATGTTTTATTCTCTTTATTTCTAAAATTGAATCATATGTATTTATTATTAAATACTCGTTAGCATTTTTTTCGAAAAGTGTCCACGTTCTATTGATATTAGGACAAAAAATATCTATCTGGTTTATTGATTGTTTTATATTGATGTCAAAAGATTTAGTTGTTAATATTTCATTATTATTTTTTGCCATTTTCCTATTCAGGATGTCGTCAAAATTGACAACAAATTTATTTATATTATAACTTAAACAAGTTTCTATCTGATCACCAGAATATATATTTGTTTTAATAACATTTTCTTTCCATTGAAATATTCTATTAAGATAAATTGGATCATCATAAGATACTTTTTTTGTGTACACAGTATCACTAATATATACTTTAGATACAACCCAATTATCATTTAAATTTGCTTTTATTGAGAATGAAAAAAGTAGAATAACTAGTATAAAAAAAATACGAAACATATTTTCTTCCTTAATAAATTTTAGTCGCATATATGCCTTTTTCAAATATTTCTCGTTCTTTTTCTCTTCTTTTTTTTAAACCATCTAAAACTTTACCTCCAGATTTATTGTACTGCTCTAAAACATCCATAGCTTCTTTCTTTTTACCTTCATTGATATATTTTGCTAAATTACTATCACTCTTAATTGATCCAATATTGTAGACAAAAGAAACTAAAGCATCATATTCATGTTGATTCAAATTAATTTTTATAGTTTTATCAACTCTATTTTCATAGTCGGGAATTATTTTTTTTAATAATAATTTTTCTTGTTCCTCTGTTAATGAGATAACATCTTTATTTTCAGTTATAAAAGAATTAATCTCTGTTTCTTTTTTTAAACCAGCAGCATTAGAAACTTTTTGAGCTATATCGGATGAAATACCTATATCTAAAAGATCATTCAAAATATTTTCTGAACTTCTTTCTTTCATATCATATCCAGGACCTAAAGTAATACCACTTCCTGTTCCCGGCCAGTGCAACTTATTAGAAACATTTTTTCGAGCTTCTGCTAAATAAATAAAATTCAATCCTGCTTGTGATGTTTTTAATTTATTATTAACTTTTTTATAAAACAAGATTATCATCGCCACCGGATGAATAAACCACGCCTTGCCATCAGCGCTAAGGGTGGCCGGTGGGGTGGTGTCTGTTGGGGTGGTTGTGGTGTTCGTTGCCTCGCCATTTTCTGGAGGGGTGTCGTTTTGTTGGTTTAGCTTGGCTAAGCCTTTAGCCACATCATCCCACCATAACATCTTTTTTATCTTCTCTTTGGTCTTTTCCCAAGCTGTTACTTGTTTTTCTAACTGTTTAAGCAAAAAATAGACGTCCAATTGCCCTTTGCTGAGTTTTTCTGTTGGACTGTCTATATAGTCTGCTGGAAAACGCGCTATGCCTTTTCTTAGCTCTTCTAACCCTCTTTTGACTGATTTCTGTTCATCTGCGGCTAGTGTGTTTACATAGACATCACATTTTGCTTCATCCGCTTCTTTTAAATACATTAATAGATTTTTAGCATCTTCGGTCATCTCGCTGTTTAATTCTTCCCATTTCGGCATTTTGCCTTCAGCATCAATTTCACTATACCATTCACTTTCGTAATTGACTAATACGCGACTTAATGCCGTAAATAACATCGGTTTATCTGCAATACCTTTAAAACTCGCTTCTTTTATACTGGTATATATATTTGTTTCAACCGGGTGTTGCTTATCAAGGATGGATAATGTTTCTTTTATCGTTGGTTTATATTGCGATAATGAATGGTTATCTTTATTCCGTTTTAACGATTTGTCTGCGTCAAGGTAGATGTCTTTTAATGTGGCCGTTTCTTTTATTTGCGTAAAATCAAACCAATCC
>NZ_FMWS01000067.1 GCF_900103255.1 Gilliamella bombi
CTTGTGCCTTGTGCCTAAAATAATAATGCATTATGGTTTACCTGTCAAGTAATTATTTGTTTTATTTAGATTTTTATAATTATTTGCTTATTTAATAAGCTTGTTTTCCTATAACGGCGAAAGTATAACCATTTATAAAATAGTTGGCTAGTTTTTTAGCGGACTTTTTTGTAAAGAAATGTAAAGATAAAAACGATTTGTCTTTATAGATAGGTGAATTTTCTAATTAAAATAAGGTGTTAGTTTTATAATTTTTTGTATTTTGCGGAATGATTAATATTGCTGATAACATCTAAAACACAAACACACCCAACAACCTAGTTTAGCGTACTAGCTTTACTTCGTTATCGGCATATTTTGATGCTGTGATAAAGCTGGCTGATTAACATTGTAGTGCTATAAGCGTGTTTCTTGCTCTAAAATCGTTCAGGTGGACTATTGATTTTATTGAAATTTTTATTTTTAAATAAACCTAGCGGTTATTGCAGGCTTAGAGGGGGCAGTGTAATGGTTTCGGATGTTGTCACTGATGTTAATTATTTCCACAAAAGGTCAAAACATTCGAAACCTAGCTAACCTAAATCAAAAATTAAAGCGTTTTTAACCAAGCTTTAACATCGCTACCTAAGCTTTTATGTCGCATTGCGTATTGTACAAATGTTTGTACATAGCCAAGTTTATTACCGCAGTCATGACTACGACCTTTTATGCAATAGGCATCAACACAATCTTCTTCCAGTAACATAGCAATTGCGTCGGTCAATTGAATTTCACCACCTGCACCTAATGGCGTTTTGGCAAGTAGAGGCCAGATTTTTTCAGATAGAACATAACGTCCAACAACGGATTCGTTTGATGGTGCTTCTTCAACTGATGGTTTTTCAACTACGCTGTACATTTGTGCAACATTACCCGCAGATAGCTCTTGACCACGACAATCAACAATACCGTAAGAAGAAACTAATTCTTTTGGCACGGGCTCTACCATGATTTGGCTATGTTTGGTTTCATGGTAATTTTTGATCATTGCAGCTAAATTATCGCTGGTAAGGTCACTTTCGTATTCATCGATAATCACATCAGGTAAAACAACAGCAAATGGTTCATCACCAACTAAAGGATAAGCACATAATACCGCATGACCAAGCCCTTTTGCCAAACCTTGGCGGACGCTAGTTATGGTAACATTTTTAGGTAAAATGCCTTGTACTTCCTGCAATAATTGACGTTTAACACGCGCCTCTAACATGGCTTCTAATTCAAAACTGGTATCGAAATGGTTTTCAATTGAGTTTTTTGATGAGTGCGTAACAAATATAATTTCAGTTATGCCTGCGGCAATACACTCTTTAACTACATATTGAATAAGTGGCTTGTCAACAACGGGGAGCATCTCTTTTGGAATAGCTTTAGTTGCTGGTAACATACGAGTACCCAAACCGGCAACAGGGATAACCGCTTTTGTTACTTTTCCATTTACTGAATTGTCTAAATTTGATGTCATTTTATTTCCTTAAAACAAATTAACTAATTATGTCGCTATGAGTAACTTCACTATGGCGACCATTAACAAATGTATTTTTGACTCGAACTGACTTTAACACATAAGCAATCCAAATACTGGTATAAATGATTGCTATCACAATATCTTTTATAAAAGAAAACTCAAATTTAACTTCAAATGGTAACACTATAAAAAGATACCAACATCTTTGAATTAGCTTAAAAACAATAAAACTGCTACTAAATATAATAAAAAAGTTAGGAAATTTATAACTTTTAGTAAAATATAAAAATATAATATAAGCGTTTAAAAGCAATAATAAACAATTTAGCCCCATGTCACCTAAAATAAACAGACCCAAATGAATTGTGTGCATTTTCGAGTAGGGATCCAATAATTGTGTCCATACGTCGATAAAATCAATCGCATTTAGTCTAGAAAAAGTAACATATCCAATAAAAATAAAACAAAAAAATAATTCAATACCAACTAAAATTAGCCAACCGCCTAATCCTTTAAGTTCTTTTTCCTTGATCATTTTTGTACCTGTTTAATAATCGATAAATCGTTAGATTCAATTAGCAAAGGATTATCTCTGTCTTTAGCTAAAGAATCAATAGCGATATAAACGATTTGGCAATTTTGTAACACGGCTTGTCTTACTACGAGTTTTGCTTTACGATCACGTGCCTCTTTTTGTGCTTTGCTGATGTAAAGGTCATCATATCCATCATCATATAATGAGGCTCTTTCAAATAAATTTGGCGTTCGCCAAAATGTCTGTTTGGGATAATTGCGAATAAGAATTTGATCGGTTAATTTGCCTTTTATTCCTGCATAACTACTGGGCAAATGTTTGCCTTCTCGACTCTGGCTAATATAAACATGCTGATAGCTTGGTTTATTTGAAGGGAGTGGGTTTAATAAAAATTCAATACCTGATAGGTTTGAATATTGACAATTTTCCATAGTTAAAGGTGCAGCTCGAAAGTTTAACGAGCTGCACCCAACAAGTAAAAATAATGTAACTGTAAATAAAATACGTGACATTTAACCAAATATATTTAAGACATCAAAATATTTGTAGATAGTCTATAACCTTAGTTACATTTTATCACTCACTTTTTCGGCTGTATGTGAAATGGCTTTTCCACCCGATTCGACATCTTGACCAACACCTTTTACGGTGTTACATCCAACAACTAGAGTCGCCATTGCTATACCTAATATTAACATTAACATTTTATGGAACATAAAAATACACTCCTTTATTAACATGATTGTTTTAGTGCAGCAAATGCTTCTGCCACACGTTCGATATTATGGTGATTTAAACCCGCTACACACATTCTTCCGCTACCCACCAAATAAATAGCAAAATTATCTTTTAATTGTGTAACTTGCTCTTTACTAAAACCGGTATAACTAAACATGCCCTGCTGTTTTACTAAATAATCAAAATGACAATCAGGTGCCGCTTTTTTTAATAATTCAACTAGAGTTGATCGCATGGTTACGATGCGAGTTCTCATGGAGTCGACTTCTTTTAACCATTGCGCTTTAAGTTCTGGATTATTTAAAACATAACTCACTAACTGCACGCCATATGCCGCTGGGGTTGAATAATTTTGGCGAACCGTTGCTTGTAACTGTCCTAACACGCGGTTAGCGATCTGGCTGTTATCACATAAAACAGATAATCCCCCCACTCGTTCACCATAAAGTGAAAATGTTTTCGAAAATGAGTTGCTAACAAATCCACACAATCCTACATCTGCCATTTTTCGAATCGCATAAACGTCTTGTTCAATACCTTTGCCAAAGCCTTGATAAGCAATATCCATAAATGGAATAAGATCTCGTGCTTGTAAAACTGCTATTACTTTATCCCACTGTGCTTGCGTTAGATCAGCGCCAGTTGGGTTATGGCAACAAGGGTGTAGTAAGACTATGCTTTTAGCAGGTAATTGATTTAATGTCTCAAGCATTGCTTCAAATTTTACGCCACATGTTTGTTCATCAAAGTAAGGATATTGGTTTACTTTAAAACCTGCACCATTAAAAATGGCGATGTGATTTTCCCAAGTTGGATCGCTGACCCATACTTGTGAATTTGGGAAATAGCGAAATAAAAAATCAGCACCTATTTTAAGAGCACCCGATCCGCCTAAGGTTTGTATCGTTGCGATACGTTTATCTTTAGAGGCCGAATGATCTTCACCAAATAATAAAGATTGGATCGCTTGGCAATAAGCTGGTAGGCCACTCATGGGTAAATACAATTGAGCATCTTGGTTGTGATGATAGATATAATCACGCGCCGTTTTAATACATTGTAATTGAGGCACTATGCTATTTTCATCATAATAATAACCAATACTTAAATTTATTTTGTTGTCTCGACTATCATTAATAAATTCAGTTACTAGTGATAAGATGGGGTCCCCTGCGTACGGCTCTACTTTTTCAAACATTTTTACAATCCAATTGGTACAAATAATAATAATAAATAATTGTAGATTATTGCACCAACTCTATTGGTGATCAATCATTAAATAATAGTTTAATAGCAAATAATTAAGTTGATTTTTGGTTGGAAAATTGGCGTTTTTTAATAAGAGGAATAAAGAACAAAATAACCCAAAAAGTCATGTTTTATATTAATTTTATACTGAAACACATAGTTACCTGAAACTTTTTGACAGAAATTAGCACCCATTGGTGCTAATCTGATAAGCAAATTTATTTAGCGGCAATAACTTCGATTTCGACTTTGGCATCTTTGGGAATTCGAGCTACTTGTACGCAAGAACGTGCAGGGAAAGATGCATTATTTTCAATAAAAAAGGCTTCGTATACTGCATTTACCGTAGCAAAGTCATTGATATCAGCTAAGAAAATAGTCGTTTTAACGATATTATTTACTTGATAGCCTGCCGCAGTGATGATCGCTTTAACATTCGCTAAACTTTGTTTGGCTTGCTCTTTAACACAAGTTGGCATTTCACCAGTTGTTGGATCTAATGGAATTTGTCCTGAGGCAAATAACATATTACCTAAATCTACTGCTTGAACATAAGGCCCAATAGCTGCTGGCGCTTTATCAGTACTAATTACTTTTGCCATGTCCGATTTTCTCCTTTTTAGTCTAAACTATTCTGTTTTGTAATTATTAATAATCGTCTTTTTCTCTTTCCTCATTTCAACAGGAACACAATTTTGTGTCAAGTCAGTGCAAAATTATGATCGTGGGACTTATTGAAATTTTCTGATATGATAATGGCAATTTTTCATTTATTACGAGAGTTAATATGTTCGAGAATTTAACCGACCGTTTATCACAGACATTCCGCAATATTAGTGGTCGAGGACGATTATCTGAAGATAATATCAAAGATGCATTGCGCGATGTTCGTATGGCACTACTTGAGGCCGATGTTGCACTACCCGTAGTTCGTGAATTTATTAATCAAGTTAAAGAAAAGGCTGTTGGATTAGATGTCAATAAGAGCTTAACCCCAGGTCAAGAATTTATCAAAATAGTTCAGGCAGAATTAACAACTGCTATGGGTGAGGTTAATAGTTCGCTCAATTTGGCAACTCAACCACCTGCAGTGATTTTAATGGCAGGTTTGCAAGGGGCAGGTAAAACAACGAGCGTTGCTAAGCTAGCTAAATTTTTAAAAGAAAAACATAAAAAGAAAGTGTTGGTTGTTTCTGCCGATGTTTATCGCCCTGCTGCGATTAAACAGCTAGAAACATTAGCTAAAGCTATTGATGTTGAAGTTTTTCCATCTGATATTGCTGAAAAGCCAGTCAATATTGTTAATAAAGCTATTTCGCATGCTAAATTGCAATTTTTTGATGTGTTAATTGTTGATACTGCAGGCCGTTTGCATGTTGATAGCGATATGATGGATGAAATCAAAGCGCTCCATCATGCTGTCAATCCAATTGAAACGCTATTTGTGGTCGATGCTATGACAGGGCAAGATGCCGCTAATACCGCTAAAGCGTTTAATGATGCATTACCGCTTACTGGTGTAATTTTAACAAAAGTTGACGGGGATGCTCGTGGTGGTGCAGCGTTATCAATTCGCCACATTACCGGTAAGCCAATTAAATTTTTAGGAATGGGTGAAAAGACAGACGCTTTAGAGCCATTTTATCCTGATCGCATTGCTTCACGTATTTTAGGTATGGGCGATGTGCTATCTTTAATTGAAGAATTACAAAGTAACGTCGATCGCGAAAAAGCCGAGAAAATTGCCAAGAAGCTAAAAAAAGGTGATAAATTTGATTTTAACGATTTCCAAGATCAGTTAAAACAGATGCGTAATATGGGCGGAATGGGGGCTTTGTTAGCTAAATTACCCGGTGTTGGTCAACTTCCTGATCATATTAAAGCACAGATGGATGATAAAATTACCATCAAAATGGAGGCAATCATTGGTTCAATGACATTAAAAGAGCGTGCTAATCCTGAAATCATTAAAGGTTCTCGTAAACGCCGTATTGCCAACGGTTCGGGAACTCAGGTTCAAGATGTCAACAAGCTGTTAAAACAGTTTGAAGATATGCAAAAGATGATGAAAAAGATGAAAGGTGGCGGCATGATGAAGATGATGCGCCAAATGAAAGGATTAATGGGCGGTGGTATGGGATTACCTCCTCGTTAAGTCATTAATACTAAATTTTCAATTAAATGAGTTATATCTGAGTACTTAGTAACTGTTAACTATAGCTTGCCGTACAACCACTATCCACTTATAAATAGTGCGATAGTGGTTTTAATTGTTTAATTGTTTGGTTTACTCGATTTTATTTTTACTGGGCGACTCATAGTTAGCACTGTACCTATTGATGAGGTAATAATAAAAATAATGGCTAACCACTGGTAGTGGGTTAGTTGTTCATGCAAAACAATGAATCCAGAAAGCGCGGCAAAAACAGGCGATAAGCTCATTAATGTACTAAATGTTTGTGCTGGTAATTTTGGTAGTGCAATCATGTCTAATCCATAAGGGATTGCTGATGCCAATAATGAGACCAGAAAAACCATTGGGAGCAATTCCAACGAAAACATGGTACTGCCACTTTGCCAAATTCCAATAGGAAATAAAAAGCACGAAGCAATGACTGATCCAATCGCTACGCTGGCTGAGCCATAAATAGTGCTGGCTTTGCGTCCAAATAAGATATAACACGCCCAACCACTTCCAGCTAATAGCGCAAATAAAATACCCTTGGGATCTAAATTGCTTGAAGCTTGTTCAATAGGTAAAAGCATAGCCAAGCCAATAATAGCAACACCTAACCAAATAAAATCAAGTACTTTACGCGAGGAGCACATCGCCACCATAATTGGCCCTGTGAGTTCAATGGCAACTGCAATACCTAGCGGAATTCTTGCGATTGCATTGTAAAACGCTAAATTCATACAACCAATTGAAATACCGTATAAAAAAATGTATTTTAATGCTTGTTTTGTCAGTGTTTTACGCCACGGCTTGAATATTAAAATTAACATAATTGCTGAAAAAAATAATCGCCAAGCTGTCATCCCTTCAGGCCCTAATACAGGAAACAGATATTTGGCTATTGAGGCACTGCCTTGCACTGAAATCATCGAGATAAAAATTAACAAAACAGGCCAAAACCTTTTAAGCATAAATAATTACCTTAAATTAAAGTTATTGTATATGAAACTAATGACAAAAAGTTTCAGGAAACTATGTGTTTGAGTATAAAAAGCATATATTTAATTGATTTATTGGCTAGTTAGTTTTCTCTTTTTACTGACAATAAGGCAAGATCTTGTAACGCTTGTTTATAAGGAGAATCAGGTAAAATTGCGATAACGTCAAACGCTTTTTGCGCTTCTTTTTGAGCAGTTTGTAACGTAAAATCTAGCGAACCACATTCGTCCATGATGTTTAAAATACGATCTAATAATTGTCGACCATTACCTTGCTCTATTGCTTGGCGTATTAATGCCGCATCTTGAGCATTTTTTGTGTGGTGCATAGCATGTAAAAGCGGTAGAGTGGGCTTGCCTTCGTTAAGATCGTCCCCTAAATTTTTACCTAATTTTTGGTTGCTATCAGCGCTATAATCGAGTAGATCATCAATGATTTGAAAGGCTGTGCCTAAATATTTTCCATATTCTTGTAAGGCGAGTTCTTGCTCCTCACTAGCTCCAGCTAGGACAGCAGCAGAATGCGCTGTTGCTTCAAATAGACGTGCCGTTTTTCGATAAATTACATCTAAATATTGTTCTTTTGTGATATCTGGATCGTTACAATTAATCAACTGTTGTACTTCACCTTCAGCTATTACATTGGTTGCAGCCGACATGATCGTCAATACTTTAAACGATTCTGTACGTACCATCATTTGAAAAGAGCGTGTGTAAATATAATCGCCAACTAATACGCTCGCGGCATTGCCAAAAAGTGCATTAGCGGTTGATTTGCCTCGGCGTAAATCGGATTCGTCAACAACATCATCATGCAATAAGGTGGCGGTATGAATAAATTCAATAAAAGCAGCAGTGATAATATGTTTATCGCCTTGGTAGTTGAGTGCTTTGGCTATTAATAATGCGATAACAGGACGTATACGTTTGCCACCACTACTAATGATGTAATTGCCTAATTGATTAATTAAAGCCACATCAGAAGTTAGTTCTGCCTGTATTGCCTCATTTACTTTGACTAAATCATTTTTAACAAGATCGAGTATTTGATTCATTGATGGAGTATTCATCAGCCTAACCACTACAAATAATAGATATTTATTTTCTATTATCTGATAAATATCTTTATGCAACAAGGTATCATCCATCTTATTTTAAAATAATACTACAAATGATAAGCATTTTCATTTAGAATAACTGTCATTAAGTTAAATATGATTATTATTATGAAGATTAACTTTGATATAGATCTCGATGATACTAAGGCCCCTTTGAGTCCAATTAAAAAAAAGCCTAAAAACAACTATGTATGTACATCAGTTTCTGTATTGTCGCATCTTATCTTATTTGCTTTGCTCTTTAGTTCTGCCTTGTTTGCTAAAAATGTTGCTGTTGATGAAGGCGATAATGCGATTAAAGCTATTATGGTCGATCTATCCCAATTTGCCGCCCCTGAACAATCATTAGTTGAAAATACTCCAGAAATTCAAGGTGCAGAAAATAGTGAACTGATCGATAACAAAAAAATTGAAGAAAAACCAGTTGATCCTGTTGTTGAACCTGAAGTAGTTAAGGAAGAAAATCCTGAATCTATTCTCGAAAAAATATCCGATAAATCAACGGTTGAACCCCAAAAGGAAGTTGTAGTAAAAAAAGAGAAAAAGCCGAAAAAAAAGCGCAGGCCAGTCCAAAAAGCTTCTCATAAACAAGTTAGGCAAGAAGTGGTTAGTGATAATTTGGCAAATACCTCTGTTGCACCCAAACTTTCAGATAATCGCCAATATTCAGGTAATCCTTCTCCAATTAGACGGAATCAACCTGAGTATCCACGCCGAGCGCTTGATATGCGCTTAGAAGGCTACGTGGTAGCAATGTTTGATATTAACAGCGATGGGCGAGTTGAAAATATTCGCATTGTTGAAGCAAATCCTAATAATATATTTAATCGTTCGGTAATAAATGCCATGAAAACTTGGAAATACAAACCAATTCCAGCAAAAGACCTAAAAATTAGAATTATTTTTAATCGTGATAAATCAATTAAGTTGGATTAATAATTAGGTAGATAAAAACAAAAAACCGTAATTTTTATTTTAAAAATTACGGTAACGACACAATTAATGAGTAAATTTATTTTCCATTAATTTTTCAATTTCAGCTGGGTCTTTTGGAACATCACCTGTCAGAACTTCATTTCCTGTGTCAGTAATTAAAATGTTATCTTCGATCCGAATACCGATACCTTTATATTGTGCTGGTACATCTGATTCTTGATTAATATAAAGCCCTGGTTCAACGGTCAATACCATTCCTGGCTCTAAAATTCGATCTCGTCCACTACCAACATCATGTACATCAATACCTAACCAATGGCCTAAACCGTGCATGTAATATTGTGTATAAGCTTTATTAGCAATTAAGCTATCAACATCACCTTGCATAATTCCGAGTTTTACTAAACCTTCTACCATCGTTCTTATAACTTGATTATTGACTTCCATAATTGAAGTGCCCGGTTTAAATAATTTAATGGCTTGATATTGTGATGCTAAAACGATGTTATAAATTTCAAGTTGAGCTTGGTTAAATTTGCCATTGATAGGAAAAGTGCGAGTTATATCGCCTGCATAGTACTGATATTCACAACCCGCATCAATTAAAACTAAATCGCCATTTTTTAACTGCTGACTATTATTTTCATAATGTAGTATACATCCATTATTACCACTACCAACAATGGTGTTATAAGATGGTGCTCGTGCGCCATGCCACGCAAATTCATGCAAGATTTCAGCTTCTAGTTGATACTCATACATATTCGGTTTACATCTTTGCATTGCTCGAACGTGAGATTGAGCGCTGATTTTGCAAGCCTTGCGCAATATTTTTATTTCAAAATCTGATTTAAACATGCGCATTTGATGAACTATCGGTCGCCAATCGATCGTGCTGTTTGGTGCATAAAGATTTAATCTACTCCCTTGTCGCAGAGTATTCATTGTGCGATCTACGATTCTATCGGCATATTGATACTGTTGGTCAGCATGGTAAACCGCCGTTTTGCCATTTAATAAATCAGGTAATACTTTTTCAATCTCATCAAATATATAAGCTTCATCAACAAAAACCGTCTTTAATGCGGCATCTTGACCTAAACGGTAACCTGTCCAAGTCTCTGCTAGCGTATCTTTTGGGCGATTAAATAATATGTATTTAGTTGTATTATCTTTTTGTTTAACTACTGCAAATACCGCTTCTGGTTCAGAAAAAAGTGTAAAATACCAAAAGTCGCTATTTTGTCGATATGGGTAGTGGGTGTCATTACTCCTCGTCATTTCTGGAGCAGCAAAAAAAAGTGCAACACTATTTGGTATCATTTGAGCTAGTAATTTTTCTCGACGTGCAAAAAGTTCTGTTTCGATATCAGTATTTATCATTGTGATGCCCCTGAAGATGTAATGTTATTAATATCAATGGATTGTTGGAGGTGTGTCAGCCTCATTAAATTCGTTAAATTCATCAAAACATAGCATAGAAGTTATGCGAACATACTCTTTTATCTCTTCAAAAGCAAAACCAAGCTCTTGTTGATCTTCATTTTCATCATAGCCTAGTTTAACAATTTGACGTAGGTCATAAATAGCTTCACCAACATCACCTTTAATGTGGTTAATTTTAGATTGCACAAGTCCAATACCAAGTAAGAAATGATTTACCCAACCAACTAAATCATCCAGTTGTGTATATAAATCTTTGTCGCTAAGTAATAACTGAAAGCTGAAATCTTCTTCAAAAAATTGCTGTTTGATAAGCGCATAAAGTTGGCTAATTTTTTCATCTAATGATGTTGGCATTTTTTGACCATTGTTTAACATATCCTCAACTAATGGACGCCAGCTCTCGTCATTGTTACCTCCAGCTAATATGCCTGAAAGAAAACCATGTAACTCAGCAGCGGTAATGCCTATTTTATTTTGGATTAATTGGCGATTAAATTCGTCGTAATTAATAGTATCTGACATAAACTTCCCCTAATATTATTACATCAAGAAAAATGCACTCTGCACTTTCTTCAATTATTAGTATATAATTTGCATCTAATTATAAATCATAAACAGATTGCTTTGCTTTATAAAGGAATTATTTTGAACATTATAGGATTTATCATGAAATTTTCACTGCAATTATCATTTTTTGCAGGATTAACATTATCATTAACCTCCTGTAGTTCGTTTTTATCGAATAAAGGCGTAATTGTCCTTGATGTGCAAGATAAAATACATACCTATGTAACCAGTCAAGACTTACCTAAATCTTATAAATTGGGTAATAGTGAGCAGGAATTACAGCGATTCGAGGCTTTCTGTAGAGAGGAGATCCGCGTATCACAACTTGATGGTAGTGAAGAAATCGTTTTTGAGAATATTAAACATGGAATCCATGGACAGGTAGAATTTAAAAAATGTAGTGATAAAGTCACTCGTATCTACCGATACTGATAAAGTATGGCTATCTTAATATGATAGCTAATACGACGACTTAATATAAAAGATCGATGAAATCTTACTAGCCTTTCAGGCAGTTTTTATTTATATTGGTCGGTGAAACAAAATATTTTGGGAGTAAAATAATATGTATAAACAAGATGTAACTATTACTGCATCTAACGGTCTTCATACCCGCCCTGCTGCACAATTTGTTAAAGAAGCAAAGAACTTTAATGCAGAAATTACTGTCACATCTAATGGTAAAAGTGCGAGTGCTAAAAGTCTGTTTAAGTTACAAACATTAGGCTTATCACAAGGCACAACTATTACCATTTCTGCCGAAGGTGAAGACGAAAAAGAAGCAGTTGCTCATTTAGTAAAATTAATTCCTGAGTTGGAATAATAACTCCCGATTAGCTATGAACGGTTTTAAAATAGAATAAGGATTAAATGTTATGGTATCAGGTACACTTGTTTCCCCCGGTATCGCTTTTGCTAAAGCGCTATTATTAAAAGAAGAGCCTATTGTTATTAGTAATAGGCAAATTCTTGATAACAAGATTGAGGCTGAAATTGAGCGCTTCAAGGAAGCTCGCCAAAAATCAAGTAAACAGCTACATACGATTATGGAACGAGCAAAATCCACATTAGGCGAAGATAAAGCGGCCATTTTTGAAGGGCATATTATGCTTCTTGAAGATGAGGATCTTGAACAAGAAGTTATTTCTCGTATTCAAAGTAAACATTCAACCGCTGATGCCGCTGTTCAATCTGTATTTGAAACTCAAGCTAAAGAATTAGAAAATCTAGATGATGAATATCTAAAAGAACGTGCCGCAGATATTCGTGATATTGGTAAACGTTTACTCAAAAATATTTTAGGTATTGAAATTGTTGACTTGAGTGCTATTAGCCAACCATGTATTTTAGTTGCAACCGATTTAACACCTTCTGAAACAGCTCAGCTAAACTTGGATATGGTGCTAGGTTTTATTACTGACGCTGGTGGACGCACCTCGCATACTTCAATTATGGCTCGCTCTTTAGAGATACCAGCTATCGTCGGAACATCTAATGCAACTCAAGCAATCAAACATGGCGATTTTGTTATTTTAGATGCTATAAATAATGCTATTTATATCAATCCAGATCACACAACGCAAGAAAAATTAAAACAAGTTCAAGCTAAATATATTAGTGATAAAGAAGAACTAGCTAAATTGAAAGATCTACCTGCTGTAACCCTTGATGGTCATCAAGTAGAGATTTGTGGTAACATCGGTACAGTACGCGATATTGCAGGTGCTGAACGTAACGGTTATGAAGGTGTTGGTCTATACCGTACTGAATTCTTATTTATGGATCGCGAAGCTTATCCTGATGAAGAAGAACAGTTTAAAGCATATAAAGAAGTAGCTGAATCAACCAATGGTTTATCGGTAATTGTCCGTACCATGGATATTGGTGGCGATAAGGATATACCTTATATGCATTTACCAAAAGAAGAGAATCCATTCTTAGGTTGGCGAGCAATTCGAATCTGTTTAGATCGTAAAGAAGTACTTCATGCACAACTACGCGCAATTTTGCGTGCATCAGCATTTGGTAAATTGCGCATTATGTTCCCAATGATTATTTCTGTTGAAGAAATCCGAACATTAAAATCCGAAATCAATACTCTTAAAGAACAATTGACTGCTGAAGGAAAATCATTTGATAAAAATATTGAAATCGGTGTAATGATTGAAACTCCTGCAGCCGCTGTGATTGCACATCACTTAGCCAAGGAAGTAGACTTTTTTAGTATCGGTACCAATGACTTAACTCAATATACACTTGCCGTTGACCGTGGTAACGAATTAATTTCTCACCTTTATAATCCGTTTTCGCCTTCAGTGTTAACTCTGATTAAAAATGTTATCGATGCTTCTCATAAAGAAGGTAAATGGACAGGTATGTGTGGAGAGCTTGCTGGTGATGAAAGAGCCACAATCTTATTGCTTGGTATGGGACTTGATGAATTTAGTATGAGTGCAGTATCAATTCCTAAAATCAAAAAATTAATTCGCAATACTAACTATGAAGAAGCGAAAAAATTTGCTGATACTGTATTAGAAAAAGCAACTTCTAAAGAAATCATTGATTTAATTGAAAATTACACTGCTGAAAAGCAAATTTGTTAGGAGGCAATAATGGGTCTATTCGATAAAATTAAGCAATTCGTATCCGATGATAATAAAAACAGCATCGAGATTATTGCTCCCTTAAGTGGCGAAATTGTCAAAATCGAAGATGTACCAGATGTGGTTTTTGCTGAAAAAATCGTTGGTGATGGGGTAGCAATTAAACCTTCTGGTAATAAAATTGTCGCTCCATTAAGTGGAAAAATAGGCAAAATTTTCGAAACCAACCACGCTTTTGCTATAGAATCGGATGAAGGCATTGAGCTTTTTGTTCACTTTGGTATTGATACAGTAGAACTAAAAGGTGAAGGCTTCAAACGAGTTGCTGAAGAAGGTCAGCAGGTAAAAGTAGGTGATACCATTATTGAAATTGATTTACCTCTACTTGAAAGCAAAGCTAAATCCGTATTAACTCCGGTAGTTATTTCTAATATGGAAACCATAATAGAATTAAATAAATTATCTGGCTCTGTCGAAGCAGGTAAAACTCCAATAATGCGTGTGAAAAAATAATTTTTTCACTATTATAAAAAACCTTCAGTTTTAACTGAAGGTTTTTTTTATATTATAACTTATCTTTTTTAATAATACTTAACGCCATTTTTTGTATTGGTTGATTAAGCTATTGGTTGAATCATCGTGAGAGCTAACTAGTTTATCATCTGCTAATTCAGGTAAAATACGTCCAGCAAGTTGTTTACCAAGTTCAACACCCCATTGATCAAAACTAAATATATTAAGAATAACTCCTTGAGTAAAGATTTTATGCTCATACATCGCAACTAAGGCACCAAGAGTATAAGGTGTAATTTTTTTCACTAATATTGAATTAGTTGGTTTATTACCTTCAAATACTTTAAATGGTACAACAGATTTCACTTCATCAAGATTTTTTCCTGCAGCTATGAACTCTTGCTCGACCTGTTCTCTTGTTTTACCAAAAGCTAAAGCTTCAGTTTGAGCAAAAAAGTTAGATAATAATTTTGGGTGATGATCTCCAACTGGATTATGGCTTATTGCTGGCGCAATAAAATCACAAGGGATGAGTTTAGTACCCTGGTGAATTAATTGATAAAATGCATGTTGACCATTGGTTCCTGGTTCGCCCCAAATAATTGGGCCTGTTGTGTAAGGTGTTTTATTACCGTTGCGATCGACACTTTTACCATTTGACTCCATATTTCCTTGTTGGAAATAAGCCGCAAAACGGTGCATGTACTGATCATATGGTAAAATAGCTTCAGTTTCAGCACCACAAAAATTGTTGTACCAAATACCAATTAATGCCAGTAACGTTGGGATATTTTTATCAATTGGTGCGCTCTGGAAGTGCTTATCCATCGCATGGCCACCAGCTAAAAATTGTTTGAAGTTATCAAAACCAATTGATAAAACAATCGATAAGCCAATTGCCGACCAAGATGAATAACGTCCACCAACCCAATCCCAAAATTCAAACATATTAGCTGTATCAATACCAAATTTTTCAACTTCTTTAGCATTAGTTGAAAGTGCAACAAAGTGCAAAGCAACTGCTTTATCATCTTTAGCAGCATCAAGTAACCATGCTCGTGCTGTTTGTGCATTTGTCATAGTTTCTTGAGTGGTAAAAGTTTTGGATGCAACCAAAAATAAAGTAGTTTCAGGATTTAGGCCTTTTAACGCTTCAACGATATGTGTGCCATCTACATTTGATACGAAATGCATGTTCAAGTGGTTTTTGTAAGGTCGTAGTGCTTCGGTAATCATTACTGGCCCTAGATCCGAACCACCAATACCAATATTGACCACATCAGTAATGGCTTTACCAGTGTATCCTTTCCATTCACCATTAATGATTTTTTTACTGAATGATTCCATCTTAGCTAAGACAGTATTAACATCATCCATCACATTCTTACCATCAACATAAATTGGTGTATTTGATACATTACGTAATGCAACATGTAATACAGCTCGATTTTCTGTACGATTAATCTTTTCACCACTATACATGGCTTTAGTAGCACCAATTAGATCGCATTCATCAGCTAGCTTATAAAGCAACTCTAGCGTCTCTTGTGTCACTCTATTTTTAGATAAATCAACCAAAAACTCTTCTTCAAAAGGAATAGTAAGCTTTTCAACACGTTTTGGTTCTTCTTCCAGAATTTGTGCAATGGTTTTATTGTGGTGTTTTTCGTAACTAGCTTGAAGGGATTTCCAAGATTGGGTTGTTGTTGGATCAATTGATTTTAACATAATTTATTCCTTAAATAATATTGCATTATAGTCATAATATAACTATGCCTAACATGATGCAAGATAAGGATCTCATCGATTAAAATAATTCGCTAGAAACCCATAAAGCGTTTTTTCTGAAATCATTTATACCGTTTAATCGTATTAAATTAGAGGGATAATTACACAACATAACCTAATGTATATAAATATTATCAAATTTAATACCAACTAAAGATGTTTATCATATCTATGAGTTTTTTTGATTAAAGATTCTCACTAAAATTTCGGGTATAATTCAGATAAATTTTTGATTATGGACATAACGCTTATGCCACATGCAACTAAACCTTTAAATATTATTTTTGCTGGTACACCCGATTTTGCTGCAACTCATTTAAAAGCTCTGATTAACTCACGCCATAATGTAATTGCTGTTTTTACGCAACCAGATCGCCCTGCAGGTCGTGGTAATAAATTAACAGCAAGCCCTGTTAAACAATTAGCTGTTGAGCATAATATTCCTGTTTATCAACCAGAAACGCTTAAATCCGAAGAAAATCAAAAAATCATTGCTGAATTAAATGCTGACATTATGGTTGTTGTTGCTTATGGACTTATTTTGCCACAAGCTGTACTTGGTATACCTAGATTAGGTTGCTTAAATGTGCATGGTTCGTTATTACCTCGTTGGCGAGGTGCTGCGCCAATTCAACGTGCATGTTGGGCAGGCGATGAAGAAACAGGCATTACCATTATGCAGATGGATGCAGGGCTTGATACGGGTGATATGCTTTATAAGCTTACCTGTCCTATTGAGCAATCCGATACTAGCGCATCACTGTATGAGAAACTCGCAAAACTCGGTCCCCAAGGCTTGCTTGATACATTAGAGTTAATCACTGAAAGAAAAATCCAACCGGAAAAACAAGATGAGGCGCAAGCAACCTATGCCGAAAAGCTGTCAAAACAGGAAGCTAAGCTTGATTGGAATTTGCCTGCCGTGCAACTTGAGCGTTGCGTTCGGGCTTTTAACCCATGGCCAGTGAGTTATTTTGAGATTAATGGTGAGCCAGTAAAAGTATGGCAAGCCCATGTGTTAAAAATGGATTCAAAACAGCCGGCTGGCACAATTTTGCAAGCCAATAAAAATGGCATTTGTATTGCAACCAGCAACGGCGCATTGAATATGATACTTTTGCAACCTGCTGGGAAAAAACCGATGTCTGCCCAAGATTTGTTAAACTCACGCAAGGCTTGGTTTACAGTTGGCGAAAAACTAAATACACTTTAATCAAATATATTAAATTACAGGATGATATATCCTGTAATTGTTATCTCTTTTTAGCCAATAAGGTTGCAAACCTTAATTTAATTCGGTTTCCATGTATATCTGTTTTATGCAATTGTCCAATATCTTCGTTATATTTTAGTATTTCCCAATCTTGGTAATATTGGTGCAACTCGTTTTCTTTAAAAGTAAATGAAAACCCAACAGAGCAAGGATAATCAGACGTAGACATGGCGCTGACAATTAAATTATATCCCCCTGATTTGGTCATTTTTTGCATGTTATTAATAATAGCTGGAATTCTTTCGGGTTGTAAAAACATCATGACAACGGTCGAAAAAATAAAATCATATTCGCCCGGTAAATTTGCTTGATTGATATCGTAAACCATTGCATTAATGTGCTTAAGGTTATCATCATTAATGATTTTTTGTAAATTTCCAATACTGAGTTCTGATTTATCAACAGCGGTAACATCAAAGCCTTGTAACTGCAAATAGAGTGAATTGCGACCTGAACCACAACCTAAATCCAATGCCTTTCCTGTTTGGATAATCTTTGTTGCGTTAATTACCTCGGAGTGGGTTTTGGTCATTTGGTATTTTTTTTGAGTATAATCCTCAGGCAAACAGTAAAATGCTAACTGGCACTGTAAGTCATCTGATATTTCGGCTATACGGTGCCATTGCTGTGGCAATATAAATGGCGGTTGCTGCTGAGTATCAAAACAATGCTTAGTAATCACTTCGTCTTGTTCGGTTAACATTTCAAAACCAATATTTCCTTTTAAAATTTCTAACTTCGCCCATGTACCAATTTGGGTATTATGCTTTTGACGCAACAACGCAGGTAATGTATCAGCATTCCAAATAGGCAATGTTTTGTAACAAACTAAATTATTCAAATTGATACCTCCTATAAAAAAACAATAGTTGACTATTATAGTAGGATATTAATATGGTAAACAATCATTTATTTTAGACAATAAAATAAAAACCTATCAACGAAAATAAATTTATAGTGGCGAAGTTGGCTTGATCAACATATAATCGTCATCATCCTAGACTATATAGTGAAAATTAGAGGAATAATTTATGGGATTTTTAACAGGTAAACGTATACTCGTTACGGGTGTTGCAAGTAATCGTTCAATTGCTTACGGTATTGCACAAGCAATGCATCGTGAAGGCGCTGAACTCGCTTTTACTTACCAAAATGATAAATTAAAAACACGCGTTGAAGAGTTTGCCGCTGATTTTGGTTCTAAAATCGTTTTACCTTGCGATGTTGCTCATGATGAAAGCATCTCTGAACTATTTTCTGAACTTGCAAAAACTTGGGATAAATTTGATGGTTTTGTTCATGCTATTGCTTTCGCACCAGGTGATCAATTAGATGGCGATTATGTTAATGCTGTTACCCGTGAAGGTTTTGCTATTGCTCACGATATTAGCTCTTATAGCTTCGTTGCTATGGCTAAGGCATGTCGTTCAATGCTAAATCCAAATTCAGCATTAGTGACACTTTCTTATCTTGGTGCTGAGCGTGCAATCCCTAACTATAATGTAATGGGACTTGCTAAAGCCTCACTAGAAGCAAATGTGCGTTATATGGCAAATGCTATGGGGCCTGAAGGTGTCCGTGTTAATGCAATTTCAGCAGGCCCTATTCGTACACTGGCGGCATCGGGTATTAAAGATTTCAAAAAAATGTTATCTCACTGTGAATCAGTAACACCAATCCGTCGCACTGTGACAACCGAAGATGTGGGTAATTCAGCAGCATTTTTATGTTCAGATTTAGCATCAGGTATTACAGGTGAAGTCATTCATGTTGACGGTGGATTTAGCATCGCTGCGATGAATGAATTAGAACTTAAATAAGCTGTTCTCAGTGTGTGTGAAAAAGGCGCTAAACCATAAATGTTTGCGCCTTTTTTATTTTATTTTTTTGTAAGTTTTGAACAAAAATATAAAATTTAGAATACTTATACTCTTTTTTCCGTTAAAATCTAATGTAATTTGCTCAATAAAAGTTTGTTGGAGAAAAAATGAAAATAGCAAAAAATACAGTGGTTAGTTTAGCATACCAAGTTCGCACTAAAGACGGTGTTTTAGTTGATGAAGCAACTACGACAGCGCCATTAGAATATTTACATGGTGCAGGTAACTTGCTACAAGATCTTGAGAACGCATTAGATGGTCACCAAGTTGGCGACAAATTTGACGTTGAGCTAATTAATGCTTACGGGGATTTTAATGATGCTCTTGTACAAAATGTTCCTCGTGACGTTTTTGTTGGTGTAGATGAACTTGAAGTTGGTATGCGATTTTTTGCTGATACCGAGCATGGTTCTTTACCCGTTGAAATCACCGCTATCGATGGCGATACCATCACTATTGATGGAAACCATATGTTAGCTGGACAAGATTTACAATTTAACGTTGAAGTATTGGCTATTCGTGAAGCTACTGAAGATGAAATTGCTCACGGGCATATTCATGGTGAGCATGGTCATGATCACGGACATGGCGGTTGTGGCTGTGGTGGCCATTCTCATGAAGACGAAGATGATGAAAACACAGGCTGCTGTGGCGGTGGCCATGGTGGCTGCGGTTGTCACTAATTCTTAATTAATTTAAATTAAATTTTAAAAGCGCTATATAGCGCTTTTTATTTACTTCTGTTTTGTGTTTTTGCTTAATAAGTTGTGAAACAACTCCCAATATTTTAAATTATCATTTTGCTTTGCTAATTTTTCCTTTAATAATCTCTATTTTACGATTATTGGGATCTGCAACTATGCCTTCACAACCAATAGCATTAATGCCGCGTGAAAAGCTTTTAAAATTTGGCGTTGAAGCACTCAGTGATACTGAATTACTTGCTCTTTTTTTACGCACTGGCACTCGAGATTTGCCTGTTTTGGAACTGTCACAAAAGCTATTAAATGAGTTTGGTTCTTTTTATAATTTAATTAATGCAAGCCATAGTGATTTTTGCAAGAAGAAAGGATTGGGAACGGCTAAATATACACAATTGAAAGCAGTTGTTGAACTTTCTTATAGATATTTAAAAGTTAAAATGACTACCGATAATTTTTTGACATCGTCATCTTTGACACATCACTATTTAGCTAGTCGATTGGCTAATAAAGATCGTGAAGTTTTTATGGTTATTTTTTTAGATAATCAAAATCGCGTCATAGCATCAGAAGATATGTTTGTCGGTACCTATAATTGTGTTGAAGTCCACCCAAGAGAAGTTGTTAGACGAGCATTACAACATAACGCAGCCGCATTGATTCTAGCTCATAATCATCCTTCGGGTGTGGCAAAACCTAGTCAGGCAGATCGCCATCTTACACAAAAAATAGAAGAAGTTTGTGAGTTGGTTGATATTCGAGTCATAGATCATATTGTTATAGGTAAAGGTGAATATTTCTCTTTTGCAGAGCATGGATGGATTTCGTAGCTATTTTTACTTACAATGTAATTTAATCAACTAATCTATATATGAATTTATTTTATGAACCAGCAATTAGAATTACTTGAAACCAAAGTAGCTTTTCAAGAAATCACCATCGAAGAACTTAATCAAATGGTAACTAACCTTCAAGCTGATGTTAGCAAATTAAAAGAACAATTGACGTTATTATCTCAAAAACTACAGGCAACACAACCTTCAAACATTGCTAATTTATCTGAAGAAACACCACCACCTCACTATTAATTGTATTTATGAGGTAAATAACTGTTGTTAACAATTATTTATTTAATAATTTTGTCTTGATCTCTTTTAGTTTTTAACTAATTTTAACTAAAGTTAGTAATTTGAGTTTTCAAATATAGTAAACATAAATAAAAAACCGGCATATAGCCGGTTTTAATACACAATGATTTATTATTATTCAGCTGATGCTGCTTCTTCTACTGCAGGACGATCAACTAATTCAATATAAGCCATTGGAGCATTATCTCCATCACGGAAACCACATTTTAAAATACGTACATAACCGCCAGGACGGGTAGCAAAACGTGGACCTAAATCTGAAAATAATTTTTTAACTGTATCTTTATCACGGATACGAGCAAAAGCCAGACGGCGATTAGCTACGCTATCGCTTTTGGCTAGCGTAATTAACGGTTCAACAACACGACGCAACTCTTTTGCTTTAGGCAATGTAGTTTTGATGATTTCATGTTCAACAAGTGAACTTGTCATGTTACGAAACATTGCTTGACGATGGCTGCTATTTCGGTTCAGTTGACGACCACTTTTACGATGGCGCATAACTTTATCCTTCTTATATAAATTTTATCTTAGTCTTCAACAATACTTGCTGGTGGCCAATTCTCAAGACGCATGCCTAAAGATAAACCACGAGATGCGAGTACGTCCTTAATTTCAGTAAGCGATTTCTTACCAAGATTAGGGGTTTTAAGTAACTCAACTTCGGTACGTTGTACTAAATCACCAATATAATGAACTGCTTCTGCCTTTAAGCAATTAGCAGACCGAACAGTTAATTCCAAATCATCTACTGGACGTAAAAGGATTGGATCAAATTCCGGTTTATCTTCTTTAACTTCTGGTTGACGTACATCTCGTAAATCAACGAAAGCTTCAAGTTGTTCAGCCAAAATAGTTGATGCACGACGAATAGATTCTTCTGGATCGATAGTACCATTAGTTTCCATATCGATAACAAGTTTATCTAAATCCGTACGTTGTTCCACACGAGCAGCATCAACAGAATATGCAATGCGCTCTACAGGGCTATAACATGCGTCAACTAACAGACGACCGATTGGTCGTTCTTCATCTTCTGACTTAACGCGAGCAGAAGCAGGGACATAACCACGTCCTCGTTGTACACGAATACGCATACTAATTGAAGCATTGGCATCAGTAAGATGACAAATCACTAAATCAGGATTAACAATTTCAACATCACCATCATGAGTGATATCAGATGCTGTTACTGCACCTATGCCCGATTTGTTTAAAGTCAGCATAACATCATCTTTCGTATGTACACGTACTGCTAATTTTTTTAAATTAAGCAGAATATCAAGTACATCTTCTTGAACGCCTTCTTTAGTACTGTACTCATGCAGAACACCGTCAATTTCAACTTCGGTTACTGCATATCCCGGCATAGATGATAATAAAATGCGGCGTAGTGCATTACCTAAAGTATGGCCAAAACCACGTTCTAGTGGCTCTAAAGTCACTTTAGCATGTGTTTGGCTGTATTGAACAACATCAACTAGGTGAGGTTTTAAAAACTCTGTTACAGAACCCTGCATTATGTCCTCTCTTAAGTGCTAAACTTTACTTAGAGTAAAGTTCGACGATCAAATGTTCGTTGATATCAGCAGATAAATCTGAACGTTCTGGTAAGCGTTTAAATACACCTTCCATTTTGCTAGCATCAACTTCTAACCATGTTGGTTTTTCACGTTGTTCAGCTAGCTCTAAAGCGGCTTTAATACGTGCTTGTTTTTTTGATTTTTCGCGAACACTAATCACATCTTCAGGTGAAACTTGATAAGATGCAATATTCACAACACGACCATTAACAAGAACAGCTTTATGACTAACTAATTGACGAGCTTCAGCACGAGTTGCACCAAATCCCATGCGATAAACAACGTTATCTAAGCGACGTTCTAAAAGACCAAGTAGGTTTTCACCGGTATTGCCTTTAATTCGAGCTGCGCTTTTGTAGTAATTACGGAATTGACGTTCTAAAATTCCATAAATACGTCTAACTTTTTGCTTTTCACGTAACTGAACACCATAATCTGATAAACGCGGTTTACGCGCACCATGTTGTCCAGGAGCTTGTTCTAATTTACATTTACTATCAATCGCTCGGACACCAGATTTAAGGAATAAATCTGTACCTTCACGACGACTTAATTTGAGTTTTGGTCCCAAATATCTTGCCATTTTATTTCTCCAATAATCCTAAACATTCAATGTTTAAAAAATTAAACACGACGTTTCTTTGGTGGACGACAACCGTTATGAGGAATCGGAGTAACATCAGTAATGTTAGTGATGCGATAACCCGCTGCATTTAATGCACGAATTGTTGACTCACGACCAGGACCAGGTCCTTTTACCATAACTTCCAGATTCTTAATTCCGTAATCTTTGACAGCTTCAGCACAACGTTCTGCGGCCACTTGAGCTGCAAAAGGAGTTGATTTACGAGAGCCACGGAAACCAGAACCACCAGCGGTTGCCCAACCTAACGCATTACCTTGACGATCGGTAATAGTTACGATTGTATTGTTGAATGATGCATGAATATGAGCTATACCATCAGAAACTTGCTTTTTTACACGTTTACGTGTACGAACAGGTGTCTTTGCCATTTAATTATACCTCAATTATTTCTTGATTGGCTTACGCGGTCCCTTACGGGTACGAGCGTTAGTCTTTGTGCGTTGACCGCGAACAGGAAGTCCACGACGGTGACGCATGCCACGATAACAACCAAGGTCTAATAAACGCTTGATACTCATAGTTACTTCTCGGCGTAAATCACCTTCAACAGTGAATTTAGCGACTTGTTCACGTAACTTTTCAATCTGATCTTCAGATAGTTCTCTGATCTTAACATGTTCAGGAATACCAGCTTCAGCACAAATTGTCTTAGCTCGAGTATTTCCTATACCATAGATTGCTTGTAAAGCAATTACAGCATGTTGTTGATCAGGAATGTTAATGCCTGCTATACGGGCCACTATGCACTCCTTTATTGTTAATGTTTAGCAAATTCACCATACTGAAAAGCCCGTTTTCAGGATACTCAAATAGTGAATTTACAAATAAATCTAGGCTGGCTATTCTAGCCAGCTTTACTATACTTTGGCAAGAAAAATATGCAAAAGCTCAACTTTCCGGCTAAATAAATTAACCTTGACGTTGTTTGTGTTTACCTTCAACGCAAATAACACGAACGATGCCATTACGTTTAATGATTTTACAATTTCTGCATAATTTCTTGACTGAAGCACGAACTTTCATTTTTTTCTCCGTAACTTCTGGCTAACTTATCGGCCATAGCCTTTAAGGTTCGCTTTCTTTAACACTGACTCATAACGATTTGGCATCATTAAAGTCTGTACTTGTGCCATAAAATCCATGATTACAACAACAACAATTAATAATGATGTTCCACCAAATTGAACTGGAACTTTCATTGCGCTTGTCATAAACATTGGAACCAAACATACAAAAGTAATGTAGATTGCACCAATTAGCGTCAAACGAGTCATTACCTTGTCAATATACTTAGATGTTTGTTCACCTGGACGGATACCTGGAATAAATGCACCAGATTTTTTAAGTTGATCTGCTGTTTCTCTTGGGTTAAAAACCAACGCTGTATAGAAGAAACAAAAGAAGATAATTGCCGCCGCAAAAAAGATTATGTATAACGGTTGATCATGGTCAAAATATTGCCTAAAAAGTGCAATAAAATATCTCCATCCTGTACCATCTCCTTGGAACCAAGAAGCCATCATTGATGGTAACATAGCAATTGTCGAGGCAAATATCGCAGGAATAACCCCTGCCATATTAATCTTTAATGGTAAGTGTGTACTTTGTGCAGCATAAACACGACGACCTTGTTGTCGTTGGGCATAGTTAACAACAATCCGTCGCTGACCACGTTCAACAAATACAACAAAATAAGTTACACCAACCACTAATGCAGCAACAACCAATAATAAAATCGGATGCAATGAACCAGAGCGAGCTTGTTCAATTGTTTCATAAATAGCATGAGGAAGACTCGCCACGATACCAGCAAAGATAATGATTGAAATACCATTACCTACACCTCGCTCAGTGATCTGCTCACCCAACCACATTAGAAACATAGTGCCAGTAACTAAGCTAACCGATGCGATAAAATAGAAAGAAAATCCTGGATTAATTACTACCTTTCCATAATCAGGAATATTAGGTAAACCAGTCGAGATACCAACAGCCTGTATTATTGCTAAAGCAAGTGTGCCATAGCGAGTGTACTGGCTAATTTTTTTACGGCCTGATTCACCTTCTTTCTTCAATTCAGCTAACTTAGGGCTAATTGCCGTTAATAACTGCACAATAATTGATGCTGAAATATAAGGCATTATCCCTAATGCAAAAATTGAAGCACGGCTTAAAGCACCACCAGAGAACATATTGAACATACCAACAATACCGTCTGACGATGCTCTTGTTAGTAAGTCCGATAACGCTTTAGTATCAATACCAGGAACCGGAATATAAGAACCAAGACGAAAAACAATAAGCGCTAAAAGCACAAACATCAAGCGTCTTTTAAGCTCACCACTACCGCCCCGTGTACTTTGAAAATCTAATCCTGGTTGCTTTGCCATCTTTCTAATTATTCCTCAATTTTTCCGCCAACAGCTTCAATTGCAGCTTTAGCACCTTTAGTTACTCGAATACCGCGAACAGTTACTGGTTTAGTTACTTCACCAGATAACATGATTTTTGCATATTCGATATGTGAATTAATCACATTTGCAACTTTTAAGCTATTTAGGTCAACAATATCGCCTTCGACTTTCATCAAATCTGAAAGACGAACTTGAGCTGTAACTTGAGCTTTACGTGAGGTAAAACCAAATTTTGGTAAACGACGATATAAAGGCATTTGACCACCTTCAAAGCCGCGACGAACGCCACCACCTGAACGAGATTTTTGACCTTTAATACCACGAGTACCAGTTTTACCTAATCCTGAACCGATGCCTCGGCCCAGACGTTTTGGTGCATGCTTTGAACCTTCAGCAGGAGATAAAGTATTTAAACGCATTACTATTACTCCTCTACTTTAACCATGTAATAAACTTGGTTTACCATACCACGAATTGCAGGAGTATCCTCACGCTCAACAGTATGACCAATACGACGTAATCCTAGACCTATTAATGTCGCTTTATGCTTAGGCAGACGACCTATAGAACTACGAGTTTGTGTAATTTTAATTGTTTTTGCCATGGTTAATTACCCCAAAATTTCTTCGACGGTTTTACCACGTTTAGCAGCAACCATTTCTGGTGATTTCATACTTTCTAAGCCATCAATAGTTGCACGAACCACATTAATTGGGTTAGTAGAACCATATGCTTTAGCTAGAACGTTACGAACTCCAGCAACTTCTAAAACTGCACGCATCGCACCACCGGCGATAATACCTGTACCTTCTGATGCTGGTTGCATATAAACACGAGAGCCTGTGTGAGCACCTTTAACAGGATGCTGTAAAGTATCGTTATTTAAAGCAACATTAATCATATTGCGACGTGCTTTTTCCATTGCTTTTTGGATTGCTGCTGGCACTTCACGTGCTTTACCATATCCAAAACCTACGCGGCCATTACCGTCACCAACAACTGTTAGTGCAGAAAAACTAAAAATACGACCACCTTTTACGGTTTTAGAAACTCGGTTAACTGCGATTAGTTTTTCCTGCAGTTCACCAGCTTGTTTTTCGATGTTTGACATCTTTAACTCCTACCTTAGAACTGTAGGCCAGCTTCGCGAGCAGCATCTGCTAGCGCCTGAACTCGACCATGATATTGGAAACCTGAACGATCAAATGAAACTTCTTTGATATCTTTTGCTAACGCACGTTCAGCAATTGCTTTACCAACTGCTGCAGCAGCATCTTTGTTTCCTGTGTATTTTAAACTTTCACTGATAGCTTTTTCTAATGTAGAAGCGGCTGCCAGTACTTCTGATCCGTTTGGTGCGATAATCTGCGCATAAATATGACGCGGAGTGCGGTGAACTACCAAGCGAGTTGCAAGTAGTTCATGCATCTTGCGACGCGCTTTAGTTGCACGACGGATACGAGCTGATTTCTTATCCATAGTGTTACCTTACTTTTTCTTAGCTTCTTTAGTACGCACAACTTCATCTGCGTAACGAACACCTTTACCTTTATAAGGTTCAGGACGACGATAAGCACGGATATCAGCAGCTACTTGCCCAATTAACTGTTTATCAGTACTTTTTAATACGATTTCAGTTTGAGATGGACATTCAGCTGTTACACCTGCAGGTAATTGATGTTCAATTGGATGTGAATATCCAAGAGATAAACTAATTGTATTACCTTTCACTTGTGCACGATAACCGACACCAACTAGCTGAAGTTTTTTAGTAAAACCTTCAGTAACACCAATAACCATTGAATTAATCAAAGCACGCGCAGTTCCAGCTTGAGCCCAAGCATCTGCAAAACCATCACGAGGAGCAAATTTAATTTGTCCTTCTTCTTGATTAATCACAACAGCATTATTTATTGTGCGAGATAATTCGCCATTTTTACCTTTAATCGTAATTACCTGACCATTGAGTTTTACCTCTACGCCAGCAGGAACAACGACAGGTGCTTTTGCAACACGAGACATTCTTTTCTCCCTTACGCTACGTAGCAGATAATTTCACCACCAAGACCTGCTTGGCGTGCTGCACGATCAGTCATAACACCTTTAGAAGTAGAAACAACTGCGATACCTAATCCTGCCATAACTTTCGGCAATTCATCTTTACGTTTATAAATACGTAAACCTGGACGGCTAACACGTTTGATACTTTCTACAACAGCTTTACCTTGGAAATATTTTAAAGTAATTTCCAGTTCTGGCTTAGTGTCACCAACAACTTTAAAGTCCCCAATATAACCTTCTTCTTTTAGCACATTGGCAATTGCCACTTTTAGCTTAGAGGAAGGCATGGTGACTGCAACTTTATTCGCAGATTGACCATTACGAATACGGGTCAACATATCTGCTATAGGATCTTGCATGCTCATCTATAACACTCCCCTGATTACCAACTTGCCTTTTTAAGACCAGGAATCTCACCACGCATGGCTGACTCACGAACCTTAATACGGCTTAAACCAAACTTACGAAGGACGCCATGAGGACGACCAGTTTGACGACAACGACGACGTTGACGTGATGGACTAGAATCACGAGGAAGCGTTTGCAATTTAAGCACTGCATTCCAACGATCTTCATCTGATGCATTAAGATCAGAGATAATCGCTTTTAATTCTTGACGCTTTGCAAAATATTTTTCTGCTAGCTTTACGCGTTTCTTATCGCGTTCAATCATTGATTGTTTAGCCATTATGCCCTACCTTACTTACGAAATGGGAAGTTAAAGGCAGATAATAAAGCTCGGCCTTCTTCATCTGATTGTGCAGTAGTGGTGATAGTAATATCTAAACCACGAACACGATCAACTTTGTCATAATCGATTTCAGGGAAAACGATTTGCTCACGAACACCCATGCTATAGTTGCCACGACCATCAAAAGATTTTGCGCTTAAACCGCGAAAATCTCGAGTACGAGGAAGGGCAATATAAACTAGACGCTCAAAAAATTCCCACATACGTTCGCCACGTAAAGTGACTTTACAACCAATAGGATACCCTTGACGGATTTTAAAACCAGCAACTGATTTGCGTGCTTTAGTGACTAGTGGTTTTTGACCACTGATTGCAGCTAAATCTGCAACAGCATTATCTAATAATTTCTTATCAGTAATTGCTTCACCCACACCCATATTCAAGGTGATCTTTTCGATCCGAGGGACTTGCATGACAGATTTGTAGCCAAACTGTTCTTGCAGTTTATTTACTACCTGTGCTTTGTAGTAATCATGCAGTTTCGCCATCGTACACTCCAAATTACTTAATTGATTAATTCATTAGTAGACTTATAAAAACGGACTTTTTTACCGTCTTCAATACGAAAGCCTACGCGATCTGCTTTGCCTGTAGCTGGATTAAAAATTGCCACATTAGAAACATTAATAGCTGCTTCTTTTTCAACAATTCCACCTTCTTGATTTAATGCAGGTACTGGTTTTTGATGTTTTTTCACCAAATTGATACCTTCAACAATCACTTTGCCTGTAGACAAAACACTCTTAACTTTACCGCGTTTACCTTTATCTTTGCCAGTTAACACGATAACTTCATCTTCTCGACGGATTTTCGCTGCCATTACCCGCTCCTTACAGTACTTCTGGTGCTAATGAAATGATCTTCATAAACTTCTCAGAGCGAAGTTCACGAGTGACCGGTCCAAAAATACGCGTACCAATCGGTTGCTCACTGTTATTATTTAAAATAACACAAGCATTGCGATCGAAACGAATGACAGATCCATCAGGGCGACGAACACCTTTTCTAGTGCGCACAACAACAGCTTTAAGTACATCACCTTTTTTAACTTTACCACGCGGAATTGCTTCTTTAATGGTAACTTTGATGATATCGCCTACTGCTGCATAACGACGGTGCGATCCACCGAGAACCTTGATACACATTACGCTACGTGCGCCAGAGTTATCGGCAACATCTAGCCTAGTCTGTTCTTGGATCATTTTAATGCTCCGTATAAATTAATTATTGTCTAATCTACCTTCATCCACCTCAACTACCATGGATAAGAATAGACAACCAAAAACCCACTTACGTGAGGACGCATAGTATAACACCACTCAAATAAAATGGATAGCATAAAATAAACGGCCGTTCAGCCGTTTATTATATTATGTACAGTTTTCAATCAAAAAAAGATTAAATAACTGCTTTTTCAACGATTCGAACAAGAGTCCAAGATTTGGTTTTTGATAATGGACGACACTCTTTAATCTCTACAGTATCACCAATACCACACTCGTTGTTTTCATCATGTACATGCAATTTAGTCGTACGTTTAATGAACTTACCATATAACGGATGCTTCACTTTACGTTCAATAGCTACAGTAATAGATTTATCCATTTTGTCGCTAATAACACGACCTTGCTGAGTACGAATTTTTACTTCAGTAGTCATATTACGCACCCGCCTTTTCAGTTAATAATGTTTTAACACGTGCAATATTACGACGCACTTGTTTTAACATATGAGTCTGTGTTAACTGACCTCCAGCTAATTGCATACGTAAGTTAAATTGCTCACGTAATAAATTAAGAAGTTCAGTATTTAACTCTTCAACGCTTTTTTCGCGTAGCTCTTTTGCTTTCATTTACATCACCGTCTTAATCACAAAGGTGGTTTTAATTGGCAGTTTTGCAGCTGCCAACGCAAATGCTTCACGAGCAACTTCTTCCGGTACACCGTCCATTTCATAAAGGACTTTACCTGGTTGAATCTGAGCAACCCAGTATTCAACGTTACCCTTACCTTTACCCATACGCACTGCAAGTGGTTTTTCGGTAATTGGTTTATCAGGGAAAACTCGAATCCAGATTTTACCTTGACGCTTAACTGCACGAGTCATTGCACGACGTGCTGCTTCGATCTGGCGCGCAGTCAAACGACCACGACCTACAGCCTTAAGACCGAATGTACCGAAACTAACGTCAGTACTTACAGCAAGACCACGATTGCGGCCCTTGTGCACTTTACGGAATTTTGTACGCTTTGGTTGTAACATCAGCGACGCTCCTTATTGTTTTCGGCCTTTTCGCTGCTTTTTCGGTTGAGCAGCAGGTTGTTTTTCTGCTTGTTCAACGGCAGCCATACCACCAAGGATCTCACCTTTGAAGATCCACACTTTAACACCAATAATACCATAGGTAGTTAATGCTTCAGATAAACCATAGTCAATATCAGCTCGTAATGTATGTAAAGGTACACGACCTTCACGATACCATTCGCTACGAGCAATTTCAGCACCGCCTAAACGACCACTTACTTCGACTTTGATACCTTTAGCACCCGCCTTCATTGCATTTTGAACCGCACGTTTCATAGCACGACGGAACATAACACGGCGTTCTAACTGAGAAGTAATGCTATCAGCAACTAATTTAGCATCAAGTTCTGGTTTACGAACTTCAGCAATATTAATTTGTACTGCAACATCACGTTTTTCTCTTTTGTCTTTATATTTATTGACAATAGAAGCTACGGCATTACGTAATTTTTCAACGTCCTCGCCTTTTTTACCAATCACGATACCCGGACGAGCAGTGTGAATAGTAATACGAACGTTAGTTTCTGCTGAACGGTCGATCACAATCTTAGAGATTGACGCTTGAGATAATTCTTTATTTAAGAATTCACGCACTCTAAAATCACTTTCTAAATTATCAGCGAATGTCTTTGTACCCGAATACCATGTAGATGTCCAAGGCTTGACAATGCCTAATCGGATACCATTTGGATTTACTTTTTGACCCATTGCTATTCTCCAGCCTAGCGATCTGAAACGATCACGGTGATGTGACTCGTACGCTTCAAAATTCGATCTGCACGACCTTTCGCACGAGGCATAATACGCTTCATGGTTGGGCCTTCATCTACGAAAATCTTCGCAACTTTTAGATCATCAATATCAGCACCATCGTTATGCTCTGCGTTAGCAATAGCAGACTCTAATACTTTTTTAACAAGTACAGCCGCTTTTTTATTGGTGTACGTTAAAATATCTAGTGCCTGAGACACATTCTTACCGCGAACAAGATCTGCAACTAAGCGAACCTTTTGTGCAGAAGAACGAGCGTGGCGGTACTTTGCAATTGTTTCCATCTCTTTCTCCTACTTATTTCTTCTTAGCTTTCTTATCAGCCGCATGGCCGCGATAAGTACGAGTCGGCGCGAATTCACCCAATTTATGACCAACCATTTCGTCGGAAACATAAACTGGAACGTGCTGACGACCATTATGGACAGCGATGGTCAAACCGATCATGTTAGGAAAGATCGTTGAACGACGGGACCAAGTACGAATTGGTTTCTTGTCCCCGCTTTCCACCGCTTTCTCTACCTTCTTCAGCAAGTGTAGGTCAATAAAAGGACCCTTCTTGAGAGAACGTGGCATAGCTAATCCTCTATATTAATTATTTCTTATTGCGACGGCGAACAATATACTTATCAGTACGTTTGTTGCTACGCGTTTTCAATCCTTTGGCTTTTTGACCCCATGGAGACACAGGATGTTTACCAAAGTTACGACCTTCACCACCACCATGTGGATGGTCTACCGGGTTCATTGCTGTACCACGAACAGTAGGACGAACACCACGCCAACGCGTTGCACCCGCTTTACCTAATACACGAAGCATATGCTCTGAATTACCAACTTCACCAATAGTGGCACGACAATCAGATAATACTTTACGCATTTCACCTGAACGTAGACGTAATGTTACATAAGCACCATCACGCGCAACGATTTGAACATAACTACCAGCAGAGCGAGCAATTTGTCCGCCTTTACCTGGTTTCATTTCAATATTATGCACAGTAGAACCGACTGGGATATTGCGCATTGGTAAACAGTTACCTGTTTTAATTGCTGCATCAACACCAGATTGGATCTGATCACCTGCTTTTAAGCCTTTAGGCGCTAAAATATAACGGCGTTCACCGTCTTTATATAAAACTAATGCAATATTTGCACTACGGTTTGGATCATATTCCAAACGTTCAACAACTGCTGGAATACCATCTTTATTACGCTTAAAGTCAACAATACGATAATGTTGTTTATGACCACCACCAATGTGACGGGTAGTGATACGACCATTATTATTGCGACCACCAGTTTTGCTTTTTGAATCAAGCAACGGTGCATAAGGTTTACCTTTATGCAACTCTGGGTTAACCACTTTAACAACGTGGCGACGACCCGGAGATGTAGGTTTACACTTAACAACTGCCATTGTTCTTACTCCTCCGAATTACTCAGCGACGCCAGCAAGGTCTAAATTTTGACCTTCTGCTAAAGTAACGTAAGCTTTTTTCCAGTCGCTACGGCGACCGATTTGTTGACCACGACGTTTAACTTTACCTTTAACAACAAGTGTATTAACGTCATCTACTTTAACTTCAAATAGTTGTTCAACTGCGGCTTTAATCTCTCTCTTAGTAGCATCTTTAGCAACTTTCAATACTAATGTATTTGTTTTTTCCATTGAAATAGATGCTTTTTCAGAAACATGTGGTGCTCGCAGGACTTTAAGCAGACGCTCTTCACGAATCATGCTAACATCTCCTCTACTTGTTTAACGGCATCAACTGTGATAACCACTTTGTCAAATGCAATCAAACTAACTGGATCAATACCTGCCACATCACGCACATCAACTTTATGTAAGTTACGTGCTGCTAAGAAAAGATTTTCATCAACTTCAGAAGTGATAATAAGAACATCATTAAGATTCATATCGTTTAATTTCTGAGTTAATAATTTAGTCTTAGGTGCTTCAACAGTAAATGTTTCAACCACAACTAAACGTTCTTGACGCACTAATTCAGAGAAAATACTCTTTAATGCACCACGATACATTTTACGGTTAACTTTTTGGCTATGATCTTGTGGTTTTGCTGCAAATGTTACACCACCACTGCGCCAGATTGGGCTCTTAATTGAACCTGAACGAGCACGACCGGTACCTTTTTGACGCCATGGTTTTTTACCTGAACCAGCGATTTCTGCACGAGTTTTTTGTGCGCGAGAGCCTTGACGAGCAGCAGATGCATAAGCAACAACTACTTGATGAACTAACGCTTCATTAAACTCACGTCCGAAGGTAGTTTCGGAAACAGAAAGCGCTTTCGCGTCTTTTACTACTAATTCCATCTCTATCTCCTCGACGTTAAGCCTTGATTGCCGGTTTAACAATTACGTCACTATTGATTGCGCCAGGAACTGCACCTTTAATTAATAAAAGATTACGTTCAGCATCAACACGTACAATATCTAAGTTTTGAACAGTTACACGTTCATTACCTAGGTGACCTGCCATTTTACGACCTTTAAACACTTTACCCGGAGTTTGGTTTTGACCAATAGAACCATGACCACGGTGTGCCAAAGAGTTACCATGAGTAGCATCTTGAGTACGGAAATTCCAACGTTTAGTAACGCCAGCAAAACCTTTACCTTTAGATGTTCCAGTAACATCAACTTTCTTAACGTCAGCGAAGATATCAACGTTAATACTTTGACCTACAGAAAATTCGCCTTCTTCAAAACGGAATTCCCATAGACCACGACCAGCTTCAACGCCAGCCTTAGCGAAATGACCTGCTTCAGGTTTGTTTACGCGGCTTGCTTTTTTGCTACCAGTAGTAACCTGAATAGCTTGATAACCATCATTCTCAAGTGTTTTAACTTGGGTAATGCGGTTGCTTTGAACTTCAACTACGGTGACAGGAATAGAAACACCATCTTCAGTGAAAATACGCGTCATTCCTACTTTACGACCGATTAAACCAATCATTGTTTCGACCTCTCAATCATTCAGCTTAGGATTAACCTAAACTGATCTGCACATCAACACCGGCAGCAAGGTCTAGACGCATTAAAGCATCAACTGTTTTTTCAGTTGGCTCAACAATATCAACTAGACGCTTATGAGTGCGAATCTCGTACTGATCACGCGCATCTTTATTTACGTGTGGAGAAATCAATACAGTGAAACGCTCTTTGCGTGTCGGTAATGGAATAGGACCACGAACTTGCGCACCTGTGCGCTTCGCAGTTTCTACAATTTCAGCAGTTGATTGATCAATCAAACGATGATCAAACGCTTTTAACCGGATACGGATTCTTTGGTTCGACATGAGACCAGAGCTCCATTATTTAAAAGTTATAACAAAAGACTACTCCTCTTTCCCTGTTTCGATTGACAGGAGAGTGTAATCCGTTCTTTTTCGTAACCCCCAAATCGGGAGTATTGTTGATATAATTAGCTATTTTTTATATAACAATTATATCTTTTTCTCATTTGCTTACATAAAGGCAATAAACAAAGTGGGGCAATTATACTCTGTTAGTTAACTAACGGCAAGAAATAAATACAGATATTTGGGTTTAAAGATGGGAAGCTTTTTCTGGTTATTAATTTACAATTACCAAATTTCAATCAAATAACCAGATTTAATGTTATTTTTATATTAACCCATAATGGATAATCATTATGATAATTTACTAATGATCTTCTTTGGCATGATTAAGGCTATATCTTGGGATTTCGACCTCTAAATCTTCATTCGTGACACGAGCTTGACAGCTTAAACGACTATGCGGTTCAACTCCCCAGGCTTTATCTAACATATCATCTTCTTGCTCATCGCTTACTTCAAGCGAATCAAATCCCTTACGCACAATACAGTGGCATGTTGAACAAGCACATGACATTTCACAAGCATGCTCGATTTCAATATCATTGCGCAATGCCACTTCTAAAATGGATTCGCCTTCTTGGGCATCAACAGTTTTTCCATCTGGACAAAGCTCCGTATTCGGTAAAAAAGTAATTTTTGGCATAATAATCTCGTTAGTTAAATATCATCAACGTTATGGCCAGTTAACGCATGTCGAATTGACCTATCCATTCGCTTAGCTGCAAAATTTTGTGTTACTTTATCAACAATTTTAATTTGTTTTTCAATTGCATAACTGTCATTTGACTCACTTACAGCTTGTAATTGATGCTTAGCAATTAAAATATGGTTTAGTTCACTTTCATCTAATAAGTCAGCATCCTTATCTAAAGCACTTTGCAAGCTTTCAAGCACTCTAGCTGCCTCAACTTTTTGTTCAGCAAGTATTCGAATCTGTTTATCTTGCTGTGCGTAACTGATTGAATCTTGAATCATATCGGCAATTTCATTATCAGTCAGTCCATATGAAGGTTTTACTTGGATAGCAGCTTCAATACCCGTTGATTTTTCCATTGCTGTTACACTTAATAAACCATCAGCATCAACTTGGAAAGTCACCCTAATGTGCGCACCACCAGCAGGCATTGCTGGAATACCTTGCAGAGTAAAACGAGCCAAAGATCGACAATCAGCAACACTTTCACGTTCTCCTTGTAAAACATGAACCATCATCGCGGTTTGACCATCTTTAAAAGTTGTAAACTCTTGAGCTCTTGCACACGGAATTGTACTATTACGTGGAATAATTTTTTCGACCAATTCACCCATGATCTCAATGCCTAACGACAATGGGATCACATCAAGCAATAACATATCTGAATCGGGTTTATTGCCAACCAAAATATCGGCCTGAATAGCTGCACCAATAGCAACTACTTTATCAGGATCGATAGATATCAAGGGATTAGTTTTAAAATAATTCCCTACTAATTCTCGCACTAATGGCACACGAGTAGAGCCGCCAACCATAACAACTTCAACTACTTCATCCATATTAATCTTGGCATCTTTTAATGCACGGCGACAAACAGCTAAAGTGCGTTTAACCAATGGCTCAATTAATTGTTGAAATTGCTGGCGAGTAATAGTCAAAGATTGATTATCCAGAGAAAATACAGCTAAATCTTGCTCACTTAATAAAATCTTTATTTCGGTAACTTGGCTACTGATTTTTTGATTAATATAAGGATCTATATTATTCGTTAATCCTAATTTCTCTTTTATATAGTCAGCAAGTAGCCGATCAAAATCATCACCACCAAGAGCTGAGTCACCACTAGTTGCTAGAACCTCAAAAACACCTTTATTTAAGCGTAAAATAGAAATATCAAAAGTACCGCCACCTAAATCATAAACAGCGATTATACCTTCCTTCCCTGAATCTAAACCGTACGCAATCGCAGCAGCTGTAGGTTCATTAAGTAGGCGCAATACATGCAAACCAGCTAATTTGGCAGCATCTTTTGTTGCTTGCCGCTGTGCATCATCAAAATAAGCTGGCACAGTAATAACCACACCATCAATTTCACCTTGTAAGCTCTCTTTTGCTCGCTCAGCTAACGCTGTCAAAATTTCTGATGAAACTTGTATTGGATTTACTTGTTCATTAGGCAAATTTAATAAAGGAACACCATTTTCAGTTTGTGAAAAAGTATAAGGAAATTGTGATAAATCTATATCAGATAAACTTCGCCCCATTAATCGCTTAATAGAGCTAACTGTATTTTGCGGATCATTCACAGCATTATCTTTGGCATTTTTTCCAATCGTGATAACAAAGTTATCATCATGATCGATGCCATAATGCACAACGGATGGCAATAGCGGATTACCTTCTAAATCAGGCAATACCTCTGCTTGTCCACTTCGTACCGTTGCTACTAATGAATTAGTTGTACCAAGATCAATTCCTACAGCAAGGCGGCGATGATGTGGTAGTGGAGTTTGTCCTGGTTCGCTGATCTGTAATAATACCATTTAATCTATCTCTATCGATATGTTACTTATCTTAAATTATAAATCAAATTGCTTTTCTTGTAACTTTTCGATTTGTTCAATCAATCTGGCAAGATAGCGAATTTTATAGATCTGATTAAGTGCTTTTGACCAATCTTGATTAGTAATAAATTGTAATAATTCGTTATAGACTATCTTTTGACGAGCAACAATCTCAGCATAAAAGTCATCTAATAATTCAAAATTATCTTTACGTTCGATATCATCAAGTCTTTCACGTAAAACAAATTGTTCCATTAAAAAATCAGTATCATGAATAATACTTTGTTCAGTTGCTACGTCAAAACCTTGTAGAGATAAAAAATACTCAGCGGCTTTAATTGGATTTTTTAACGTATGATAACCATCATTAATGATTGCTGACTTTTGAACAATTGCCACTTTATCAATATCGTTTACAACAGCAAAATTATCTGGATGATATTGCTTTTGCAATTGCTGATAATGAGTTGTTAGTTGATCGACATCTACCGGCAATTGAGCTGGCAAACTAAATAGCTCGAAGTAATTAACCATAATTATTGTGTCCGATTACACATTAAAGCTTTCGCCACAGCCACATTCGTGCTTCGTATTAGGATTATTAAACTTGAAACCTTCATTTAATCCTTCTTTAACAAAATCAAGTTCAGTACCATCAATATAAACTAAGCTTTTTTTATCCACGATAACTTTGACATGTTTATCTTCAAAGACACTATCATCATCATTAATCACATCGGCAAACTCTAAAACATAAGCCATACCAGAACAACCAGATGTTTTAACACCTAATCGTAACCCAACACCCTTTCCGCGATTAGCCAAAAAGGCTTGAACACGATCAGCTGCGCTATTAGTCAATGTGATTGCCATTAACGTTGTCCTTTTTTGGTTTTGTAGTCATCAATAGCAGCTTTAATTGCATCTTCCGCTAGAATTGAACAGTGAATTTTAACCGGTGGTAAAGCAAGTTCTTTAGCAATATCCGTATTTTTGATAGCTTCTGCTTCGTCTAATGATTTACCTTTTATCCATTCTGTAACCAAAGAACTTGATGCAATTGCACTGCCACAACCATAAGTTTTAAACTTAGCATCTTCAATAATACCGTTGTCATTCACTTTGATTTGTAGACGCATCACATCACCACACGCTGGTGCGCCAACCATACCACTACCAACATTAGGATCATTTTGATCAAACGAACCAACATTACGTGGGTTTTCGTAATGATCAACAACTTTTTCACTATATGCCATAATTTACTCCCAATTTTAATGTGCTGACCATTTAATCTTTGTTAAATCAACGCCATCTTTAAACATTTCCCAAAGAGGCGATAAATCCCTTAATTTCCCAATAGATTCTCTGATTAATTTAATGACATAATCAATTTCTTCTTCTGTGGTAAAACGACCAATAGAAAATCGAATTGAACTATGAGCCAGCTCATCATTAAGCCCTAATGCTCGTAATACATAAGACGGCTCTAAACTCGCAGATGTGCATGCAGAACCAGATGAAACAGCTAAATCTTTTAAAGCCATCATCAACGATTCACCTTCAATGTAAGCAAAACTCACATTTAAGATATTTGGCACACTGTGCTCCAAAGAACCATTTAAATAAACCTCTTCAATGTCTTTTAAACCATCCCATAAACGATTTTTTAAAGCCAATAAACGAGGCATTTCAGTAACCATCTCTTGTTTAGCTATATGATACGCTTCACCCATGCCCACAATTTGATGCACAGGTAAAGTACCAGAGCGCATACCTCGTTCATGACCACCGCCATGCATTTGAGCTTCAATACGAACACGCGGTTTACGCCTTACATAAAGCCCACCAATACCTTTTGGCCCATAAATTTTATGACCAGAAAATGACATTAAATCAACTTTTAAGTTAGCTACATCAATTGGTAATTTACCAACAGACTGGGTTGCATCAACATGAAAAACAATGCCTCTTTCACGGCACATCTCACCAATTTTTTCGATGTCTTGTATTACACCCGTTTCATTGTTGACATGCATAATTGATACAACGGTTGTATCACTACGCATAGCCGTTGCAAGTTTATCAAGATCAAGGATCCCATCGGATTCTGGCGTTAAATAAGTTACTTCATAACCTTCTCGCTCAAGCTGGCGGCAAGTATCAAGCACAGCCTTGTGCTCAGTTTTACAAGTAATAATGTGCTTACCTTTGGCTTGATTAAAATGAGCGGCACCTTTAATTGCTAAATTATCAGCTTCAGTTGCCCCTGACGTAAAGACAATTTCGCGTGAATCAGCACCAATAAGATCGGCAATTTGATTACGGGCAATATCAACGGCTTCTTCAGCTTGCCAGCCAAATTTGTGGGAACGAGATGCTGGGTTACCGAATATACCGTCTGGCGTTAAATACTGCATCATTTTTTCAGCAACTCTAGGATCTACAGGCGTTGTCGCTGCATAATCCATATAAATAGGTAGTTTCATTAATTACTCCCAATGAAAAATTCTGTATTCTATTTTTATTAATTAATTTGAACGTGTTGTATATTACTTTGTCGGCTAGCAACAGCTTTAACTTCTTTATTATTGACCAATTCACTCAATGTAATGCTAGTTAAAAAGTCCTCAATTCGTTCACTTAAATCATTCCACAGTGTATGGGTTAAACATCTAACACCGCCTTGACATCCATCTTGCCCGTGACATTTTGTCGCATGCACTGTTTCATCGACAGCTTTAACAATTGAACTAATAGCAATTTGATCCATAGAACGACTCAGTATATAACCGCCACCAGGGCCTCTAACACTGCGCACCAAACCATTTTTTCGTAATCGAGCAAACAATTGTTCAAGATAAGAAAGTGAAATTTCTTGACGTTCTGAAATATCAGCTAGTGATACCGGTCCTGAATCTGCATGTAAAGCAACATCAAGCATTGCTGTCACCGCGTATCGCCCTTTTGATGTCAGTTTCATTGAGCATTCCTTTATATGTGTGTATGCATATTGTATATATCCTTTCGATTTAGTCAAGTATTTAGTTGAGTGTTTTAGTAGGAATTAAACCGCAGTTCATTATCGACGAATCATAGCTTAATATGCTAATCTAATAAACTAAATTCACATGGGAGTTAAAGGATGAAATTACTATTACGTTATTTTTTGATAATTAGCCTATTGTCCACAGGTAACATTTACGCAGATAGTTCTCTAAAAGGACGAGAAAATTATCAAAAATGGCTTAATTCATATCAATCACTTAACTTTGAAGAACAGCAAACATTGCTCTCTACCATAAAAGATTACCCATTATATCCTTATGCTGCTGTACAGTTTTTTCAGAGTAATATTAAAATCGTTTCACCACAAATGGTAAGCAATTTTGTCAATCAATATAATGATTTTCCGCTAACAGCTTCATTGACACAATCTTATTTAACCGAATTAAGCAATCGTCAAGATTGGAATTCAATCGTTTCGTTCCCAAAAGATAACTCCATACTCTCTAACTGTCGTTATCAATATGCATTACTACAACAAGGAAATAACGAGGTTGCTTTTAGCTCTGTTGAATCTCTTTGGATGACAGGCAAAGAACTTCCTTCTGCATGCGATCCATTACTTGACGCTTGGGCTCAAGCAGGTAAACGGACAGCTAATTTAATACTATTACGTATCGAACTTGCTATTGATGCAAATAATTTAAAATTAGCCAAACACCTAGCTAATTTACTTGATGACAACTACAAAACAACAAAAATCAATTTACTAGCTGTTCTTAATAATCCTAAAAAATTAGAAGATTTTTCAAAAAATATTAAAGCTAGCTCTTTCACTAAAAAAGTTGTCTTATCATCATTCCCTCGCTTAGTAAAAGCTGATATGAATTTAGCTGCAGCATTATTACCAAAATTAGTTAAACAGCAAACTTTAAGTAAAGCAGAGCAGGTAGCATTACAAAAAAGTTTAGCTAACAGCTACTTTAAAAATTCTGCAACAGATGAACAAATTAAATGGCGTGATAGCTATATTGAAAAATACCACGATACAACATTAGTTGAAAAACGTATCCGCCTTGCTATCGATAACTATAACTTCACAGACATCGCTTATTGGATAGCACAACTATCACCAGAAGATCAATTAAAAGAAGACTGGCAATATTGGCAAGCTAGAGTTTTATTAAATAATGATAAAAAAAGTGAAGCTAACAAAATTTTACAAACACTCACAACCAAACGTGGGTTTTATGGCATGATAAGTGCACAAACTCTTAATCAACCTTATTCGATCAATAACCAATCACCAAAGATTACACCATCAGAAATATCAACCTTAAAAAGCAAATACGACAATCAACCCTATGTAAAAAGAATTAACGAATTACGTTATTTAGGAATGCTTTCAGAATCAAGCTACGAATGGCGATATATGTTAAATAATCAAAAAAATAAGAATGAATATTTAGCATTATCTCAATATGCCTTACAAAAAGGGTGGGGGGATCTTAGTATTCAAGCAACCATTGCAGGCAAACTCTGGAATAACTGGACAGAGCGTTTGCCTATTATGTACGAAGATTTATATAACAATGCATTAAAAGATAAAGCTATTGGTTTATCTTATGCTTTAGCTATTTCTCGCCAAGAAAGTGCACTTGATACTACTGTCAAATCACCTGTCGGCGCCAGTGGATTAATGCAATTAATGCCAGCTACAGCAAAAGAGACAGCTAAAAAAGTTAATTCATTAACTTATATTTCATCAGCACAATTGTTTGATCCTCAAACAAATATACAGTTAGGCACTACCTATTTAAACACTGCTTATCTACAAAATGATAAAAATCGTATATTATCTTCAGCCGCTTATAATGCTGGTCCAAATAATGTTAAGCGCTGGCTAAAAAAGAGTAACGGAAAACTTGATGCAGTAGCATTTATCGATAGTATACCGTTTACTGAAACACGTAATTACGTCAAAAACGTATTGGTATATGATTATATTTATCAAGTAATCTTAGGGCAAAAAAATGTCAATTTTCTTAGTTCAAATGAATTTAATAAACAATATTAATGGTGATTATAATGAAAACTAACGAATGGCAACAAACAGTTGAATTATTACACCAAGCATTTAACGATGGTTATTCACTGGATATATTAAAATTACTAATGACTGCCGATGAGCGAGATGCTTTAATTACTCGAGTTAAAATCGTACATTCATTACTTGATGGTTCAATCAATCAACGCCAACTTAAAGAGCAACTAAAAATTGGTATTGCAACAGTAACAAGAGGATCTAATAGCCTAAAAGAAGCAACTCCAGAATTTAAAAAGTGGTTAGAAAAGGTTTTATTAAACTAGGATAATTAAATGATTTAGTCAATATCTAATAGCAGATTTTTATATCATATTATAACTATGATTAACTATAAACTTGATTGGATATTGACGTCACTATCAGCAACAACCGGCACACAATAATCACACTCCATATGCTTAATATCCTTAAACGATTCGACAGAGTCATCACGAAGATTATGATGAATCTCAATTACACAACTAGAGCAACGTAAGCGTACCTTTAATGCTGGCATAGCAGCTAAATGTACTTGTGAAATAAAATCGCCAAACTCATCAGGAGAACCAATATATCTAAAGCAAAGATACAATCCTCCTTCATTAACTATCTGCTCAATATGCTCTAAATTATTATTCTGATCTAAAGCAATTGTATAAAAAAGCTCTTGTTCATTAGCATTATCTTTGCTTTTCAATATACGGCTAAAAGCATAAATTTTATCTGGCAAGTTTTCACATGTATTGCCACAGCGAGATATATAATTATGAAAAAATTGTGATCTTAGTTTATTTTCTTCATCTAATAATTGACTCAAATTGCAATTATTTTTAAAGGTGATACCCCAAAACGTTTTTTGAGGCATATTAACAAATTTTGGCTCAGGCAATGAAAACCGGTTTTTATTAAGCTCAATAGCAGGAGTTAATCCTGTAGGATCCCAAATATCTCCTCGTCGGTAACTTGCTGGAGTTTCATTGAATTGTTTTTTAAAAGAACGAGTAAATGTTTGTTGAGAATCAAAACGATATTGCATCGCAATATCTAAAATAGGCTTACTTGTCATGCGTAAAGCAAGCGCAGCATAAGTTAAACGACGATGTCGAATATAAGTACCAAGAACTTGACCAGTTACCTCTTTAAACATACGTTGTAAATGCCACTTTGAATAACCTGATTTTTGTGCAACATGATCAATAGATAATGGTTGTTCCAAATTTTTTTCAATCCAAACGATAAGATCTGAAATAATACTAACTTGATTCATAAAACCCCATCAGAATGTCAAATGGCAAACGTTATCCGATTATGACTCAATCCCAGCAATAAGCAAGATTTAAATAAAAATTATTTTCTGCCATTATTAGCAAAAAGAATGAGCTCCAGCTTGGTGTTCAGTAATATCTTTTACACCAGCGAGTTCGGGAAACTCTGCCATTAATTGCTTCTCAATACCTTCTTTCAAAGTATAATCAACCATTGAGCAACCATTACACCCCCCACCAAATTGTAAAACAACATAATTATCTTCGGTCAACTCCACTAAACTAACATGGCCACCATGGCTAGCTAATTGCGGATTGACCTGTGCTTGAATTGCGTAATTAACACGCTCAATAAGAGGTGCATCATCAGCTACTTTTTTCATTTTTGAATTTGGTGCTTTTAATGTTAACTGCGAACCTAATTCATCAGTCACATAATCAATGACAGCTTCTTCTAAAAATGGCGCACTAATTTCATCAATATAAACTGAAAAATCAGCATACCGTTCTTCTATATCGCTATCTTCTATAGTATCAGCAGGGCAATACGAAACACCGCATTCCGCACTTGGAGTACCAGGGTTAATAACAAATACTCGAATTTGTGTTCCATCGGCTTGATTAGCAAGCAATTTTTTAAAGTGCTGTTGAGCTGATTCAGAAATAGTGATAATAGACATAACCCCTCACTTTAATGTAGTTAGGTAATAAACAAACCTAACATCATTTATAATATATTAATAATAATAGTTGACTAACTTTCTTGGTTATTATAGGGGCTGTTTAGGATTTTACAATACTGTACGGCATAAACAAACAACATAAACATTCGTTGCTCCACAATTTTTTAGTTGCTGACTAATTGCATTAATCGTATTACCTGTTGTAACGATATCATCAATAAGCATTACTGATTTATGTGAAAGATTTTGATGGCATGTAAAAAGCTTTTCAACATTAGCGATTCGCTCTGTAAGAGATAGTTTTTTTTGATCTTGTACATTTGACGTTCGAGATAGTAAATAAGGATAAAATTCACAATCTAACCATCTTGCAATCGGTTTTGCCAATAACTCAGCTTGATTAAAACCACGAGACCAATAACGAAAATGATGCAATGGCACACAAGTGACCAAATCGGGCTTAATTAACGCATCGATTTCTCGCCGTTGATACCAAGCCAAAAACATCAATCTTGCCAATGCAGTACTCAATTCAATTTTGTTGTAGAACTTTAGATGATGAATCAATTTTTTTAAAGGATTAACATACTCAGAAACAGCAATAAGTTCATCCCAATAAGGTTTCTTTGCACGACACCGATAACATATATCAGTCGATAAAGAATGTGGTAAACAGCATTGATGGCAGACTTTATTAAATTTAGGTATATTTTGAACACATTGGCTACAAATGCCATGATGAGATAGAAATAAAGGCATATCACACAAAATACATCGCATAAAATTTAATAGTTTTATTTGTAAAAAAGTTTCAGGTTACACTATGTTTCAGTATAAAAACGGTTAGTATAAAAAAGGGAGTTATAAAAAACATTTTTTATAACTCCTTATCTTATCAATGTTTAAAATCAGGTTAACATTAATAAAATAGACCAATCAATTTTTTAATTAAATATAATTAAATTGTTATACGATATACAGCACAAAAAATTATCCGATTTTGCATAATTGCTATTTAAATTAGCTTAATATTCGGTATAATCAGTCAATTCAAATGGAAAGAGATTTTATTAATATGAAAAAAATCAAACTATTAATTTTAACATTATTGCTAACAATTTTTTCAACTATCGCCTTAGCTACTCCTCAAGTCTTATTACAAACCAGTATGGGCGATATTGAGATTGAACTAGACAGCGAACATGCGCCAATTACCACTAAAAACTTTCTTGATTATGTTAACAGTGGTTTTTATGAAAATTTAACTTTCCACCGCGTAATTCCTGGATTTATGATTCAAGGCGGTGGCGCTGATGATCAACTAAAATTCAAAGACAATAACCCACCAATTAAAAATGAAGCAGACAATGGATTAAAAAATGATCGTGGCACCATTGCAATGGCAAGAACAAGTGAAATAAACAGCGCAACCAGTCAATTTTTTATCAATGTAGTAAACAATGATTTCCTTAATTACAAATCACCTGAACAATATGGTTATGCTGTATTTGGTAAAGTAACTAAAGGGATGGATATAGTTGATAAAATTGTTAGTGTCCCAACTAAACGCATGGGACCACATCAAAATGTGCCAGTTGAGCCTATTTATATCAAAAAAGCAATTGTTATTAAAAATGATTAAAATTGCACTTTGTTAACAAAAACCACTTTAAAAACCACTTTTTAAAAGTGGTTTTTTGTTTTATTTAAGCTGACTAAGTAAATTAGCAATTGTCCTCACACCAATACCTGTTGCCCCTGTTGCCCATAAAGCTGTGGCGCTTTTACGGAATGTTGCAGAACAATCAATATGTAGCCAATTTTTTTGATAATTTTTAATAAAATGCGATAAGAAAGCCGCAGCAGTACTTGCCCCAGCAGTATTAGGTATACCTGAATTTGCTATATCAGCAAATGATGATGGGAATTGCGAACGATGAAAGTCGGCTAATGGTAATCGCCAAAAAGCTTCATGCTCAATATCGCTACTAGCTAACAATTGGCTAGCAAATTTATCATCAAACGAAAGTAATGACTGATAATCATTCCCCACCGCAATCTTAGCCGCTCCAGTCAGTGTTGCACAATCAATAATATAATGAGGCTGGTCATTATCAGCACAAATTAAACCATCAGCCAAAACTAGTCGCCCTTCTGCATCAGTGTTATCAACTTCAACCGTTTTACCGTTACGGTAACGAATAATATCGCCTAATTTAAACGCATTGCCACTGACTAAATTATCGGCGCAACATAGATAAAGTTTAATACGTTGATTTAAACCGCGCGCAATGGCTAATGCTAATGCACTTGTTACTAACGCAGCCCCACCCATATCTGAGCGCATTGACTCCATAAAATTACTTGGTTTTAAACTATATCCTCCTGAATCAAAGGTAATACCTTTACCAACTAAACAGGCTGTTATCGGTGAATTAGGATTTTGGGTTGGGTTATAATCTAGTTCAAGCAAAGCCGCTGGCCGATCCGAACCTTTTCCAACCGTATAAATGCCCATATAATCTTGCTCTCTTAAAGCTTCACCTGAAATGATGTTGTAAGTCACAGCAGATGAGTAAGTGCTAATTAACTTAGCTGCTCGTGTGGCTAACTCAACAGGACTTAATGTTTCAGCTTGTTCATTAATAATATCCCGACACCAATCAATAATTTCTATACGATGTTTCAATTCTTGTTTGTCTTTGGTGTTGAGTTCTGACCAAGTTACTTTTGTACTTTTTTTGGCATTACGATAGCCCAACCAAAAATGCCAACAAGCTTCGATATCCCAATTTTCACCGCTTAGTTTAACCGAATTTATTCCTTGGTTATCTAACTTTCGACCTGCACGTTGAATCGCCCCTAAGCGATGTTCCGGTTTATAATGAATAGTAATCGCCTCGTTAGAAAAGCTCAGTAATGCATCTTTTCCCCACTGTTTTGGTGCAGGTTTATCAGTTAGTAAAACAGATAACATCGACATAGTAAAAACCTCAAAAAATTGATAAACAACATAACAATGAGTTAATTCTAATCAGAAACATGTTAATATAGCAAGTAAAGTTAAAAATAAATAGGGACGGGTTATGGCATCAGTTGTACCAATAAAAAATGGGATTAATTTTCGTGATTTAGGTGGAATCAAAACAATTGATGGACGTCAAATTCGATCGGGCCTACTATACCGCTCAGGCGCATTCTCGCTTATTACACAACAAGAGCAATCTTTTTTAGCTAATCAGCTAAATCTGCACTACGTTTTAGACTATCGCGATCCTGATGAAATTAAGCGAAATCCAGATAAATTATGGCAAAATACTCATTATATTAATGTACCAGCTAATCCGTTAAGTAATACGATCACCGCAAGTTTAACAAGTGATCTAGGCAATGCTCACCAAACACTTAAAAAAAATGCTCCATTTGATTTTATGATTAAGCTTTACCAGCTACTACCATTTAATAACACAGCATATCAAAAACTTTCCTCAATCCTACTAAACTCACAAGGTAGACCATTGGTACAACATTGTGCTGTTGGTAAAGATCGTACAGGTGTTGGCGTTGCATTAACATTGTTTGCTTTGGGTGTTAGTGAAGAAACTGTCATGCAAGATTATTTACTAACAGAACAGCTATTGTCAGATTATCGTGAAAATCTATTAAGCCAATATCAACATAAAATGACGCCTGATGAGTTTGAAAAACGCAAATTAATTTTTGCCGCCAAAAAAGAGTATCTAACTGCGGCACTGAATGCAATTAAAACGCGTCACGGTACAATTGACAATTGGTTATCACAGGAATATCAATTAAACGAAACTAATAGAAAAAGAATTCAAGATATCTATCTGGTTTAATAAATAACAAGCCATTATCGCACCATAATAAATAATGGAAAAACATTGTATTAAGACAACAAAATTAATTTAGAGATCGGTTGATTGCTGTTCACCGACAGATGAACATTATCCACTTGACGATATTGATAATAAAATTCTTGTGCAAAAGGTGCCATAATCATCTGCTGTTTTAAGTCGACGTTAACCGATTTTATTTGCCAAACACCTTTAGCATAAAGCTTTAATGCAGACTCTTTTAATGTCCATAGTTGCCAAAAGGCTCTTAATGTATCATCTTGTTTAGTCATCCATTGATATTCGTCATCAGCAAAAAAATTTTTAGCTACTTTCAAATAATTTTTTCGTGGACGTGCAACTTCGATATCTAAACCAACCTTACCTACTAACGAAATCGCAACTGCTACCCAATCTTGGCTATGACTAATATTAAAATCTGGTAAGTGTGGCTCTAAAAAAGAGGGACGACCATTATCTCCAACCTTAATAACAGGTAACATCGAAATATCACAGTATTGTTTAAGCAAATGAGCCAAAATTGATCGGCAAACTAAAAACTGTTTTTTACGTTGGCCACTTAAATTATTCGCTTCATCAAGAAGCGTTTGAGGCAACAGCGAAAAATCAATGTCAGCATCCTTAAGACAAGCAAGTTGAACAATTAGCATAATTGGCAAGAAAATATTAATAAAATTTATTTTTTACTATTCTAACAGCATGCTATGCTAACTGTTATCAAAATTAATAAAAATATCAACCTTAATAAATAGTAGCAAGGGTGTATCATTATGTCATTACCAACAAAATTAGTTCATGCAGGACGTAAAAAGCGTTATACACAAGGCGCTGTTAATTCGGTTATTCAACGTGCATCATCATTGGTTTTTGATTCAATTGAAACAAAAAAAGAAGCAACCAAAAACCGTGCTAATGGTGCATTATTTTATGGACGCCGTGGTACATTAACTCATTTTGCGCTACAAGATGCGATGGTTGAAATCGAAGGTGGAGCTGGTTGCTATCTATACCCTTGTGGCGCAGCTGCCGTCGCTAATGCTATTTTAGCTTTTGTCCAAGCTGGCGATCATATATTAGTGTCTGAAGCCGCTTACGAACCTACTCAAGAATTTTGTCAGCAAATTTTAAAAAATTTTGGTGTTGAAACAGATTACTTTACGCCATTAGTGGGGCACAATATTACAAATCAAATTAAACCCAATACCAAAGTCGTATTTTTAGAATCACCAAGTTCCATTACGATGGAAATTCATGATATTCCTTCAATGGTTAAAGCAATTCGCAGCGCCAATCCAGAAATTATTATTATGATCGATAATACATGGAGCGCCGGCGTATTATTTAAAGCATTAGATCATGATATTGATATCTCAATACAAGCAGGTACAAAATACCTAATCGGTCATTCTGATGCCATGATAGGCACTGCTGTTGCTAACAAACGCTGTTGGGAAAAATTACGCGAACGTTCTTACTTAATGGGACAAATGTGCGATGCGGATACCGCTTATATAGCCACACGAGGATTGCGAACATTAGCAATACGATTAAAGCAACACCACGAAAATGGCATAAAAGTAGCAAAATGGTTAGCTCATCATCCTAAAGTTGCTACCGTCAATCACCCAGCATTAGAAAGTTGTAAGGGGCATGAATTTTTTAAACGTGATTTTTCAGGTGCAAGTGGATTATTTTCTTTTGTACTCAAAGATCGATTAACTGACGAGCAATTATCTGATTTTATTGATAACTTAACTTATTTCTCAATGGCTTACTCATGGGGTGGTTTTGAATCATTAATTTTAGCCAATCAACCCGAAGAACTAGCAAAAATTAGACCTGTATCTGGTATTGATTTTAAAGGAACTTTAATTCGTCTTCATATAGGTCTTGAAGATCCCGATGATTTAATCGCCGATCTTGCTGCTGGTTTAGACAGAATCAAGCTATAAAAAATGAATCTATATAAAACCAATGCATTACGAATGTTTAGTTTAGCATAATTAAGTAGAAGATGAATAATCAAAACCAAATCACGTGTGACGAAATAATAAATCAAACAGTTTTTCATAATATAAAACACCACAAAGCGCTACTGGTTGCATATAGTGGTGGTGTTGACTCAACGGTATTAATGCACGTGCTTGTTAAGCTTAAACAGCAATTGTTACCAAATTTAGAACTAAGAGCGATCTATATTCATCATGGTTTGAGTAGCAATGCTGACAACTGGGCAACGCATTGCAGGCAACAATGCCAAACATGGCAAGTTCCAATAATTATTGAAAAAGTCAGACTTGATCCCATAGCGGGTAATATTGAAGAGCAAGCTAGAAATGCACGTTACCAAGCTATATATCACCATCTAAAAGATGATGAAACGTTATGTACAGCTCAACATCTTGATGATCAATGTGAAACTTTCTTCTTGGCATTGAAACGTGGTAGTGGACCTGCGGGATTGTCCGCAATGCCAAGGGAAAATCAACAACATCTTCGACCTTTATTAACAATATCACGATCACAAATTGAAACCTATGCGAATAAACATCAACTCAATTGGATAGAAGATGAAAGCAACCAAGATGATCACTACGACCGTAATTTTTTACGCTTAAAAGTCTTACCAATTCTTAATCAACGCTGGCCACATTTTTCGCAAATGGTTGCACGCAGTGCGGAATTATGTCAACAACAAGAAACGTTAATTAATGAGTTATTATTGGTAGAATTTAAACAAGTTATCACCGAACAAAATCAACTGGCTATTGCACCATTAATGGACTATTCCGAGTATAAACGAAATGCAATTTTACGCATGTGGTTTAAACACAATCATATTAATATGCCAACACGCCAACAAATAACATTAATTTGGCAAACCGTTGCATTAGCAAAAGAAGATGCTAATCCGAAATTTATCTTTAATAACCAACAAGTTCGCCGTTATCAAAATCAACTTTATTTGTTAGCATTATATCAAGATATTGAACAGCAAATCCTAAACTGGGATTTAGCGTTGCCATTAACACTTCCAGATAATGTTGGCGAATTACAAGTTAATTATCAAACTGATTTATGTTGCCGCTTACCACAAGCAGATGAAAAAATCACCGTTAGATTCCATGCTCAAGGAAAATTTCAAATTGTTAATCGCCATGGTTCACGATCAATAAAAAAACTATGGCAAGAGCATAATATTCCACCATGGATGCGAACTCGAATCCCTCTAATTTACTACAACGAACAACTGATTTGCGCAGTTGGCGCATTTGTTACCGAACAAGGAAAAGGAACACAAATCGGTTTTATTCTTGTAAAGAATAACCTATAAGTTTATCCCCTAATAGGTTTTGTTATAGCATTTAGCTTGCTGACTTAATTTAGTTTTGATGGATTTTTCAACTTTGACTAGCTATAAATAATGGTTTAAGAACATTCATTCTTACAGATTAAAGGAATAAAAAGCTTCAATCAGGCTTTCTTAGGCTAGTTATAAATAGTCGGATAACTGACCATAAAGCGTTTAATCAAATCAGTGGCAGTTATTTTTTCTTTATGATATAAACGTCATATCTATTGTTTATAATAAGACGCTAATTTTGTTTTTTTATGCATATTCATTGCAAATTACTTCGGATAACACGTAAACAATTTCTACATTTTATGTAAATAATATTTGTTTTTTAATATTTCAGGATTAAATTTTTCTAGGATAATAGAGTTATGAAAATAAATGAAAGATGGTTAACTTTTGTATTAATTGATAATAATAATTCATTTGAAGAAATGCTGGCTAAGATAGAATTGGCTTTTAAATGTAAATTATCCTGTAAAGATGATAAAGGCCGTTATATTGCCAGAGCGGAATTGGATAATTTTAGTATTGCCGTTATCGACAAAATTGATAGGCTTAGTCAATTATTATGTGATGAACATTATACTCTTGAAATAACAATAATATCTGATAAATACTTTAATTCTAAATTTGAAAATTACATAAAAGAAATTCTAACTAATAACTTCATACAATGGGAACAGTCAGTTTGGTCTCCTTTTGACGTTACTCCACTCAGCAAGCGATAAGCGTTTAATCAAATCAGTAGCAGTTATTTCTTCTTTATGATATAAACATCATATCTATTGTTTATAATAAGACGCTAATTTTGTTTTTTATGCATATTCATTACAAATTACTTCGGATAACACGTAAACAATTTCTACATTTTATGTAAATAATATTTATTTTTTAATATTTTAGCATTAAATTTTTCTAGGATAATAGAGTTATGAAAATAAATGAAAGATGGTTAACTTTTGTACTTATTGATAGTAATAATTCATTTGAAGAAATGCTGACTAAGATAGAACTAGCATTTAAATGTAAATTATCCTGTAAAGATGAAAAAGGTCGTTATATTGCCAGAGCGGAATTGGATTATTTTAGTATTGCTGTTATCGACAAAATTGATAGGCTTAGTGAGTTATTATGTGATGAACATTATACTCTTAAAATAACAATAATATCTGATAAATACTTTAATTCTAAATTTGAAAATTACATAAAAGAAATTCTAACTAATAACTTCATACAATGGGAACAGCCAGTTTGGTCTCCTTTTGACGTTACTCCACTCAGCAAGCGATAATTTTCACATGATCTCTATGTACACATTTACCTCGACAAACTCCAATATTCATTACAGTATTTTCGCAAATTACTACTCAACATCAGTGATTAAAAACCATTCAACAAAGAGAAATCATCCCTACTTCTCCATTCGGTAATAAACAAATAACTATTCCTTTTCCTTCAAGTCGAACCACATCACAAAATTTATTTACACGCCAATCTTTTATTTTTGATAACTCTAACCAAGTATCAAGTTTCCAGCTATTTATTCTACCAAGAACTACCATTTTTTTTCTAAAACAATGCATATCAATATTTATACTTATTACCATGTTATTTTCAGAGAGAATATTGACATTGCCATATAGATGACTAAATATTTTTGATTTTCTATTCAGTCTTGTGACAGCTAATTCTGGCTCTCCCATTATTTCATAAATAAGTGAATCAGATGAGCCAACATGCAATTTTTTGATATTTAGACTGTTAATGATATCCATTAACTCTATTTGAAATATAGGTTCCCATTCTTCATTCATTATCATAACCTATCTTTATAAATTACGACCAATACCATCAGCGAGAACACCTATTGTTAAAACGTATAATAAACATCGAATAAACTAGAAATACACTACAAATAAGTTTTGTGTAGAAAGCAAAAAGCCCTGCATGACTGCTGGGCTCTCTATATTTAAAAGTCTGGCGGCACCCTACTCTCACATGG
>NZ_FMWS01000004.1 GCF_900103255.1 Gilliamella bombi
CAGTATGTGATAGTGGCTTAACCTTTTTATTGAATAAATGATTTAAGCAACGTTATGCTTTATCGATGAAAATTTTTAACTTATTAAATTTAAAATAATTTTATGCTGAAACGGTATAGAATCCTGAATATTTTTAACAAGTATTTAGTAATTCTTAATAAAGAAGATAGCTCTTTTATTTATAACTAGTTAACAAATATAAGAAATTTAAAAATAAGTTAATAAAATAAAAAAACTTTATAATTATGTAAGTGTAAATAACTAGATGTTTTCCTACAGATTATTTTTGAGGAGGGGTAGGTTGTTCTGTAAGCTGATACTTACAGAACTGTAATAATTGAAACTAGCTAAATAATTTATGGCATTGTAGGCAGATCCAATCCCATATTCCACCAAAAAATCCTGTTTCTTCAACATTTTGCAAAGCAACAAGTGGCTGTTCACTAATTACTTTACCATCTAATAGGAACTGCATTTTACCTACGGCTGTACCTTTGGTTATTGGAGCATAAATATAATCATCAATTTTATATTCAACTTGCACATCTGCCGCACGACCTTTTGGTACTGTGATATAAGCGCCATTAGTTGCACCTAATTGAATTTTATTTTTATCACCATACCAAATCGTTTCTGTTGCTAATGGCGTATCAGCTTTTACAGGATTTGCAGTTTCAAAAAAGCGGAATCCCCATACTAATAGTTTTTTACTTTCTTCTTCACGCCCTTTAAAGGTTCGTCCACCTAGTACCGCTGAAATTAAACGGGTATTGCCATCAACCGCTGAAGCAACTAAGTTATAGCCAGCAGCATTGGTATGTCCTGTTTTAATTCCATCAACGTTTAATGTGGTATCCCAAAGTAGTCCATTTCGATTAAGTTGTGGTTTTGATAGGGTATAGGTAAATTCTTTTTGTTTATAAATAGAATATTCTTCTGGTAAATCACGAATCAATGCTTGCCCTAAAAAAGCCATGTCTTTAGCTGTTGTGTATTGCCCTGGCGCATCGAGCCCATGAACGGTTTCAAAATGGGTATGGTTTAGTCCAATTTTTTTTGCATAATCATTCATTAGGTTAACAAATGCACCTTGGCTTCCTGCAACATGTTCAGCCATTGCAATACAAGCATCGTTACCAGATTGGATGATAATACCTTTATTAAGATCAGATACTGATACTGTTTTACCCACTTCTAAAAACATCAATGATGACCCTTTTAAAACAGGGTTGCCCGTTGCCCATGCATCTTTACTTACTACAACCATATCATCATTTTTTATGCGTCCTGAGCGTAGTGCTTGACCAACCACATAACTGGTCATCATTTTGGTTAGGCTAGCTGGGTCACGCTGTTGTTCAGCATTATATTGTGCCAAAATTTCGCCTGATTTTGCATCGATTAAAATATAAGATTCAGCATCTAGTTGTGGAATAGCTGGGATAGGAAAAGCCATTTCAGCCGATGCTGATGAACAAATTGCAAGCGCAAACAAAGCAAAAGATAATTTAAATTTCTTTTTCATTTATTTCAATTCCGTTAAATATTTTTAGACAACATATATCGATGTGTGTGAATAGACATCATAATGCCAAAACTTGCCATTAATACGACTAAAGATGAGCCACCATAACTTATTAGAGGTAATGGTACACCAACTACTGGTAAGATTCCACTGACCATACCAATATTAATAAATGCATAAATAAAAAATACTAAAATTAGTCCACCCGATAAAATTCGTCCAAATGTTGTTTGTGCTTGAGCTGCAATAATAAGTCCACGCACAATTAAGCATAAAAATAGAATTAACAAAATAATCGAACCAATAAAACCAAACTCTTCAGCTATAACTGAAAAGATAAAATCGGTGTGTCGCTCTGGTAAAAATTCAAGTTGCGATTGCGTACCTTCAAGCCAGCCTTTGCCCCATATACCACCCGATCCAATTGCTGTTTTAGATTGAATAATATGATAACCAGCCCCATTTGGATCAAGCTCAGGATTTATTAGCATCAATACGCGTTTTTGTTGATAATCATGCATTAAAAAAAACCACATAATTGGTAAAAATATAGCAATTAAAATTAATGCAATAAGAATATAGCGCCAATTAATGCCTGCTAAAAAAATAATAAAAATTCCTGACATAATAATCAATATTGCTGTGCCTAGATCTGGTTGCATAGCAACAAGTAATGTAGGCACTCCAATTATACCAAGTGTTTGTAATGTGGTTTTTAATGGCGGTGGGCATCCATCACGATGAATGAACTTTGCAACCATTAATGGTACGGCTATTTTGGCTATTTCAGAAGGTTGAAATCGCAAAATACCTAAATCTAACCAGCGCTGTGCGCCTTTACTGGTATATCCAAAAATATCCACTAATAATAGGATGATAATGCAAACAACATACAGATATGGTGACCATTTTTCATAGGTTCTGGGCGAAAATTGTGCCAGCGCAATCATTACAGTATAGCCAAGTAATATTTGTATTACTCGCTTTTGCATCATATCAATATTTTGCCCACTAGCACTCCAAAGTATATAAAGACTATAACCTAGTAATAAAGTAATAAATAAAAAAAATAAGGGATCAATATGTATTTTTTGCCAAAAAGATTTTTTACTATTATTCATTATTAATCTTCAGCTCCTGTATTTGGTGATGGGTCATCTAGCTCTGTTGAGTTATTTCCAAGAAGATAAAAATCTAATATTTTACGAGCTACTGCACCGCCGTTTGAGCTTCCGCCACCGCCATTTTCTAAAACAATGGCTAAGGCAATTTTTGGATTATCGTAAGGAGCATAAGCAATAAATAACGCGTGATCGCGTAAATGTTCAGGGATCTTATGAGCGTTATAAACTTCATCTTGTTTTAAGCCATAAACTTGTGCGGTACCTGATTTGCCAGCCGCTTGATATTTTGCATCTGCATAAATTTTACGTGCCGTTCCTCGTGAACCAAACATGACACGATGCATACCTTCTTTAGCTAAATCCCAATAAATTGATTTAACATTAACTAAACTATTATCTTCTATGTATTTTTCAGGATTAATTGTTGGTTGATGTTCATCTGAATTTAAAATATCGCTCTTTTTATATAATAAAAAATGCGGAGTATAAGTTTTACCATTATTAATTAACGTGGTTAATGCTTTTGCTATTTGGATAGGTGTTGCTGTCCAATAACCTTGACCGATACCAACTGGTATAGTATCGCCTTGCAACCAAGATTTTTTATGGCGTTTGATTTTCCATTCACGACTAGGCATAACTGCTCGTGTTTCTTCGTTTGGTGAAATATCTATACCTGTTCGTTCACCATAACCAAATTTAGTCATCCACAAATTTAGGCGATCAATGCCCATATCATAAGCAACTTGATAAAAGTAGGTATCAACTGATTCTTCAATCGCCCTTAATACATCAACTCGGCCGTGTCCCCATTTTAACCAATCACGATAACGCCGTTCAGTACCAGGTAATTGCCACCAACCAGGATCATTAACCACACTTTTTGGTGTGATCACTCCTTCACTTAAGGCCGCAATGGAAATAAAAGGCTTAACTGTTGAAGCTGGTGGATAAGCACCTAATAAAGCTCGATTAAAAAGTGGCTTACTAGGATCTTTGAGTAATTCGCTATATTTAGTACTTGATATACCACCAACAAAAGCGTTGGAATCATAACTTGGACTAGAAACCAAGGATAAAATTTCACCATTATTAGGGTCAATAGCTACCACTGCCGCTTTACGTCCAGCCAGTAATTGCTCTATATAAAGCTGTAATTTTAGGTTAATAGATAAATAGATATCCTCACCTGCTTGTGGTGGATGTTGATTTAGCTGGCGTACAATTCTACCTCGGCTGTTAACTTCAACCTTTTCATAACCAGGGGTTCCGTGTAATACGTCTTCGTAGTACTTTTCTATTCCCATTTTACCAATATTAAAAGTTGCCACATAATCACTTGCTTTATTTTCATCTTCTAATCGCTGTTTATCTTGGCTATTAATTTTAGAGATATAGCCAAGAATATGGGTCAGTGATGATCCATAAGGATAATAACGATGCTGTATACCTACAATAGAAACAAACGGAAAACGATGTTGATCTACAACAAAACGAGCTATTTGTTTTTCGGTTAAATTATCTTTTAGCGGTACTGGACGATGAGCTCTATAATTGCGCCGTTCTTTTTGAAATGTTTCAATATCTTCATCTGTCAAATCAACAATCTTTTTTAATTGCTCAAATTGTTCATTGAGGTTTTTAGTTTTATCAGGAATAATATTTAATTGATATGTAATATTATTAATCGCTAATGGCGTACCATTACGATCATAAATCATGCCACGATTAGGTGGAATAGGAATAATTTCAATACGATTATCATTAGATTTAGTAGTGTAATAGCTATAATTCAAAATCTGTAAACCAGCTAAGTTTGCAATCAATATGATAATTAAAATAATAATGACAATAAAAGAAAACAGTGCTCGGCGTAAAAACAAATTTGCTTCCGCGGAATGATCTCGAATCTTAGTTTTCTTTTTTTTACTTGAGATAGAGATAATAGTACTCCTCTAAATACTTCTTTCTGTATGCTGCAACTTATGTTGCATATGTTGCTGTTCTTCCCATTTTTCGTAAGCATTAACAATTCTAGCAACTACTGGGTGGCGCACGACATCTTCACTATTAAAAAAATTAAAACTAATTTCATCAACTTGGCTTAATACTTCTATTGCATGACGTAACCCAGATTTTTGATTACGTGGTAAATCGATTTGAGTAATATCACCTGTTATTACCGCTTTCGAATTAAAGCCAATTCGAGTTAAAAACATTTTCATTTGTTCAATCGTTGTATTTTGGCTTTCATCAAGAATAATAAATGCATCATTTAATGTGCGTCCACGCATATAAGCGAGTGGCGCCACTTCAATCACACTTTTTTCAATTAGTTTTTCGACTTTTTCAAAACCTAACATTTCAAATAAAGCATCATAAAGTGGACGTAAGTAAGGATCCACTTTTTGGCTTAAATCACCTGGTAAAAAGCCAAGTTTTTCACCAGCTTCGACTGCTGGTCGAGTTAGTACAATACGACGAATTTGTTGTTTTTCGAGCGCATCAACGGCAGCTGCTACCGCTAAATAAGTTTTACCTGTTCCAGCAGGTCCTATACCAAAAGAAATGTCGTAATCCAAAACATGAGCTATGTATTGTGCTTGGTTCGCTGTTCGTGGTTTGATTATACCTCGCTTAGTTTTTATCATCACTAGCTTTCCGCCTTGATGATCAACATAACTAGGTAAGTGTTCACTCACTTTTTTAAGCGCACCTGTCTCTTTGATAGCTAAATGAATTTGTTCTGGTTCAATATCAATTATTTTGTCTTTGATTTTGGTTTGTTTATAAAGAGATTGTAAAATATCAATAGTCGCCCGAACACAAATATCATCGCCAGTTATTGAAAATAAATTACCTCGATGATTAATTTCAATACCAAACCGACGCTCTAACTGTTTTATATTGTCATTATAAGGACCACAAAGACTATTAAGCCGCTGATTATCAGCGGGCTCAAGTATGGTTTCTTGTGTTGTAATATTCAAAAATAAAACCTCTATTCAATTAATTTTAATTGCTGAGACGCTGTTCACATAAAGAACATTTTTCAACGCCTTTTATAAAATCCATTTTACATTGATGACAAGAAACTATATTTCCGTTAACAACATTATTTACTGCACTTGTTGATTGCTTTTCATCAAATCCTTGTGATTTCAATTTATTAACCAACATTGAAATAGGTGTTCCACTTTTTAACTCTTGTTCAACATATGAAGCTATTTGTTCTTCAAATGTTGGCGGTACATAGTCGAGCACATTTTCGTTATAATCGTTATTGCATTGATTACATTTTATATAACGACCTAAGGTAGAGTAACTAAAAATAGGAATAAAAAATAATGTAAAATATTTTGCTACTTTTATTTGTGTGTATTTCTGTTGTTTTTCGTCAGTAGTAATATTTTGTTGTGAGCAACAATTAGGACAATTAAATTGTCCACCACGTTCGTTGACTTCTCTTCCACGAGTACCAAAAATAATAAACATTTTTTCTTTCCTATTTTCTTATTTAATAACTTTTTAATTTCTATTTAAAATAAATAACTAAATATTTTACGTTTTGTTTTTATGGTTGATAAATACCAACACCTAAATCATTTTCCTTTCGGGTTCGAGATATAACTGACATTGGTGATTCACTTACGCGTAGATCCATTTCATCTTCAGTTCTAACTACTTTGCCACGCAATGAATTTGGATAAACATCAGTAATTTCAACGTCAACAAATTTACCAATCATTTCAGGGCGACCTTCAAAGTTAACAATTCTATTATTTTCAGTTCGGCCTGTTAATTCCATAAGATCTTTTTTGGATGGACCTTCAACCAAAATACGTTGCACGGTATTTAACATACGACGGCTAAATTGCATAGCTTGTTGGTTAATTCGCTCTTGAAGAATGTATAGTCTTTGTTTTTTTTCTTCTTCCGAAACATTATCTTCCATTTCAGCAGCTGGCGTACCTGGACGTGCTGAATAGACAAAACTGTAACTTAAATCAAAATTAACATCGGCAATTAACTTCATGGTTTGTTCAAAGTCTTCTTGTGTTTCACCTGGGAAACCAACAATAAAATCGGAGCTAATTTGAATATCTGGTCGTACTTTGCGTAGTTTTCGAATAATTGATTTATATTCAAGTGCAGTATGCGTACGTTTCATTAAGTTTAATACACGATCTGATCCACTTTGTACTGGTAAATGTAAAAAATTTACTAGTTCTGGTGTGTCACGATAAACATCAATAATATCATCTGTAAATTCGATTGGATGGCTAGTTGTAAAACGAATACGATCTATACCATCAATGGCTGCAACTAAGCGTAGTAATTCAGCAAAGGAACAAATATCACCATCGAATGTCGGTCCACGATATGCATTTACATTTTGACCTAATAGATTGACTTCACGTACACCTTGCTCAGCAAGCTGAGCTATTTCATAAATAACATCATCACAAGGTCGACTAACTTCTTCACCTCGAGTGTAAGGAACTACGCAATAAGTACAATATTTATTACATCCTTCCATAATTGAAACAAATGCGGTTGGGCCTTCACTACGAGGCTCTGGTAGGCGATCAAATTTTTCTATTTCAGGAAAACTTACATCAACCACATGATTACCTTTACCACTTCTAACTTGCTCAATCATTTCTGGTAATCGGTGAAAGGTCTGAGGTCCAAAAATAATATCCACAAATGGTGCTCGTTTGCGAATGTGGGCGCCTTCTTGTGAAGCAACACATCCCCCTACACCAATAATGATATTTGGGTTATTTTTTTTAAGGTTCTTCCAACGTCCTAATTGATGAAAGACTTTTTCTTGGGCTTTTTCTCGAATAGAGCAGGTATTGAGTAATAAAATATCTGCTTCTTCGGCATTTTCAGTTAAAGTTAAACCGTGGGTAGATTCAAGGAGATCTGCCATTTTTGTTGAGTCATACTCATTCATTTGACAGCCCCAAGTTTTGATATGTAGTTTTTTGCTCATCAATAACTCAGCTATAATTTAATTGTTAAAATGAAAACGGGTTTAAATCCGCGATTTTAGCGTGCTATATTGTAATCTTTTGTTATTATAGGGTCTATAACAAAATAAAAATGACAACTTAAAGCAAGGTTGTTTTTATTATTTAATTTGATAATCTTTTTTATTATAAAAATTGATTGATAATTTAGAACAGATATTTACAAAAATAACAGTCGATTATGATAATCATTCTTTTTAATATCCCTTTAGTTTATGCTATTATCTGCAGCTAATTTTGATAATAAATAAAGTTTTTAAGGTATGAAAAAAACATTTAGCCCAACAAAGCGCCTATTAATAAAAGGTATTATTGCTACATGTTTGTTATCCGTCACTCGTGTAGGCTTTGCCGCAGCAATGGCGCAAGTTATTGCTGTGCGTGTTTGGCCTTCATCAACTTATACAAGAATTACTTTAGAATCAAATATTAGCTTAAAATATAAGCACTTTTTATTAAGTAATCCTAATAGGATCGCTATTGATATTAACAATGTTAATCTAAATCCAATTTTAAAAAATATCTCATCAAAAGTATTAAAACACGACCCTTATATTAAATCTATACGCGTTGTTCAACGAGATCCAAAGACAGTAAGAATTTTGATCGAATTAAAACAAGGTGTTCAACCGAATACTTTTACCTTATCGCCGATAGCAAAATTCAAACATCGTTTAGTTATGGATCTTTATCCATCTAAACCAGCTTCAAGCACTGATGATGACCCTTTACTTGCACTTTTAGAAGAATATAAAAAAGGTGATCTCAATAAAAAGCAATCTGGTATAAAAACACCAACCAATAAGAGTAAAAATGCTCCCGTTATTGTTGTGATTGATCCTGGACACGGTGGAGAAGATCCTGGCGCTATTGGTTACAATAAAACACGTGAAAAAGATATTGTTTTGCAAATTGCACGTCGTACTTATAATTTACTTAAGAAAGAACCGAATATAAAAGTCTACATGACCCGTAATGAAGATGTTTTTATCCCATTAAAAGTACGAGTTGCTAAAGCTCGTTCACTCCATGCAGATCTATTTATTTCTATTCATGCAGATGCTTTTGCTAATCGTTCTGTCGGTGGTTCATCGGTTTTTGCATTATCAACAGGTGGAGCAAGTAGTTCTGCAGCCAGTTATTTGGCCCAAACTCAAAATGAAGCAGATCAAATAGGCGGTGTTAGCCGTAGTGGTGATAAATATTTAGATAATACCATTTTAGATTTGGTTCAAAAAACAACATTAAATAATGGGGTATTACTTGGTAATGCTATTTTGAATCGAATGAAAAGAGTCAATAAGTTACATAAACCATCACTTGAAAAAGCAGGTTTTGCGGTGTTAAAAGCACCCGATATTCCATCTGTTTTAGTCGAAACAGCCTTTATTAGTAATATTACTGAAGAAAAAAAATTAAAGACTGTTTCATTCCAAAATCAAGTGTCTAAATCAATTGTTGATGGTATTAAAGATTATTTGAAAAAACGTAAAGCTTAAAATTTATTGAATAATAATTAGACATCTTTCTGCATCTAATCCTGGAATAGTTAACTTAACATTTTCTTTAAGCGTAAAACCTAATGGAATAGGATCGATCTCACTTCCTTTTAAAGCATAGAAAAATCCTTTCTGATCTGGCAAATGTTTACACCAACTAAGCATGTCTTGCAATGAAGCAAATGCTCGGCTAATAACTCCATCAAACTTTTTATCGTTATACACTTCTATTCGGCTTTGTATTGGGTTTATATTAGTTAGCTTTAATTCAAACTGAACTTGTTTTAAAAATCGAATACGCTTACCTAAACTATCCACTAAATCAAATTGTTTATCTGGGTTAATTATTGCTAGTGGAACACCTGGTAAACCAGGACCAGTTCCAACATCAATAAAAGTTTTGCCAGTTAAATAGGGCGATACAACTAAACTATCCATGATATGTTTGATTAACATTTCATTAGGATCTCGTATAGCTGTTAAGTTGTAAGTCTTATTCCATTTGTTGAGCATTTCAACATAATGGATCAATTGATCTATTTGTGATTCTGAGATAAAAAGATCGGTTTGATCTATTAGATTAATGAGTTTCTTTTTTAACATAATTTTTCTTTTTTAAATAAACTAGTAACATTGAAATCGCAGCAGGAGTAATTCCTGATATACGCGAAGCTTGTCCTATTGAAATAGGTTTATGTTGTTTTAATTTAGCCACAACTTCGTTCGATAAACCCGATATTTCAGCATAATCAATATGCTCAGGAATAAGCGTTTCTTCATTGCGTTTTTGACGTTCAATTTCTTCTATTTGCAGTTTTATATATCCATCATATTTAACTTGAATTTCAACCTGTTCCGCAGCCTGTGCATCAGACAATCCAGGAGCAAATAATGAAAGCGATTTCAATATGTTATAACTCATTTCAGGTCGCTTAAGTAGCTCTTCTCCATTGGCTTCTTTAGTCAAATTAGCACTTAATACGGCATTTACTTCGTCAATGCTTTCAATATGAGGATGTACCCATATATCACGTAATCTTGCTCTTTCTTGTTCAATAGCTTCAAATTTTTCGTTAAAACGTTGCCAGCGATAATCATCAACCATACCTAGCTTGCGACCAAGCTCGGTTAAGCGAATATCAGCATTGTCTTCACGTAACATTAAACGATATTCAGCACGCGAGGTAAACATGCGATAAGGTTCGTTAGTACCAAGAGTACAAAGATCATCAACTAATACCCCTAAATAGGCTTGATCACGGCTTGGATACCATTGATCTTGATCATATGCAAAACGTGCTGCATTTAAACCAGCAAGCATTCCTTGAGCTGCGGCTTCTTCATAGCCAGTTGTTCCGTTGATCTGTCCTGCTAAAAAGAGACCTTTAATAACTTTACTTTCAAGTGTTGGTTTAAGATCCCTTGGATCAAAATAATCATATTCGATCGCATAACCTGGTCTGACAATATTAGCATTTTCTAATCCTTTCATACTGCGTACAAATGCTAATTGTGTATCAAATGGTAAACTTGTTGAGATCCCGTTTGGATATATTTCGTTGCTATCTAATCCTTCAGGTTCTAAATAGATCTGATGAGAATTACGATCCGCAAAACGCATAATTTTGTCTTCAATAGATGGGCAGTATCTTGGACCAACTCCTTCTATAACACCTGTATACATGGGACTACGATCTAAACTATTTCGGATTATCTCGTGCGTTGTTTCGTTAGTGCTTGTTATATAGCAAGGAATTTGTTTAGGATGTTCGTTTGCATTACCTAAAAATGAGAATACAGGAGCAGGATCATCACCATATTGTGTACCTAATTTTGAAAAATCAATTGTTCTAGCATCAATTCGTGGTGGTGTGCCAGTTTTTAATCGTCCCATTCTAAATGGATATTGATGAAGTGATTTTGATAAGCCGATCGAAGCAGGATCGCCTGTACGTCCACCACTATAATTATTAAGTCCTATATGGATCTTTCCGTCTAAAAAGGTACCTGTTGTTAATACGACTGTTTTAGCTTTAAAGCATACTCCCATTTGGGTTTTTACACCTAGGATCTGATCGTTTTCGATGATCACATCTTCAACAGATTGTTGAAAGAGCATTAAATTTTCTTGATTTTCAAGTGTAGTTCGGATCACTTTGCAATATAGCGATCGATCTGCTTGTGCTCTTGTAGCCCTAACTGCAGGTCCTTTACTGCTATTTAAGATCCTAAATTGGATCCCAGCATGATCGATAGCGTGTGCCATTAAGCCACCCATTGCATCAATTTCTTTTACTAAATGACCTTTGCCTATACCACCAATGGCAGGATTACAAGACATTTGTCCTAATGTATTGATATTATGGGTTAAAAGTAGTGTTTTTCGCCCCATTCTTGCTGATGCCATTGCTGCTTCTGTTCCTGCATGACCGCCACCAACAATGATGACATCAAAAAGATCTGGATAAAACATAAAAAGCCTCGTATTTGTTTTGTGTATAGATGATCGCTAATTTAGATCGGGAGATTTGATTTATTCAGGGTAGGAGATTTTACTCATCTTTTTTGTTACGTCAAATGATCTATTAGGATCGCGGTCTAAATAAAATAAGATCTTTTAGATGATCTTTTTATTTTTATTATTATTAGATCGGATCCTTTTTGTTGATAACTCTTTTTTGTGATTATTTTATAGGATCTTATCGATCTGTCTATTCTGTTAATTGATCGGATCTTTTTTTGTTTTAACTTGTGTATAACTATTCTTTTTATCCACAACTGTTTTCTATTTCTAAGTTGTTAGTGCGATCATAACAGCTTGTTATCCTAATTTTTAACAGAGTTATCCACAAAAATTAAGTTTGATTGCTTAAATTTTAACTTTTTGTTGTTTTTATTTTAAACAACGATTTTTGATCGTTTTATTGTTTTTTGTTTTATTTTTTTATTAACTGTTATCTGTTTGTCTTTTTGTATAAAAGTGATTGATTTTTATAAAAGCAAATTTATACTTAATATGATTTTATTTGTATTGTGAGGTTACTTTATTACTCTTTCACAGTTACCTTTGCCTTTTCCGTTATCTAATAATGAAACTTTTGATAGTTTTTATGTAGGTAATAATCGGTTGTTGTTTGATTCATTGCAAACCTTGTTAGATAAAGAGGGGTTTAATGTCTTTTATATATGGGCGGCTAGCGTTGCAGGCCGAACTCACCTTTTACATGCGTCAAGCCAAAATAAATTAGCTAGTTATATTCCATTAAAACAGCATTACCATTTGGTACCTGAAATTTTACAGGGATTAGAAAATTATGATTTAGTCTGTTTAGATGATATTGATGCAATAGCAGGTCATAGGGATTGGGAAGAGGCTATTTTCGATTTATTTAATCGTTTGACAGAAAAAAATGTGAGTAAATTATTGATAACTGCAAATGCTCCACCTAAACAAATTTCTTTTATATTGCCTGATTTAGTTTCTAGATTATCTTGGGGGCAGGTTTATCAATTAAAAGAACTTAGCGATGATGACAAGCTTAAAGCTTTGCAATTGAGAGCGCAATTAAGTGGATTTGAACTATCAACAGATGTTGGGTTATTTTTATTAAAACGTGTTAATCGCGATATGCGTACATTATTTTCTTTATTAGAAAAGTTTGAAGTAGCAACGTTAGCACAACAACGAAAGCTAACTATTCCTTTTATTAAAAATATTTTGGATTTGTAATATGAGTCATAAACCTGAAGCTATTGTTTTTTTTGATTTAGATGGGACATTGTTTAATAGTCAAATTGATGTATTGTCCAGTTCCCTTAATGCTATAAAAAAATTAAAACATAATAATATTATTCCAGTGATAGCAACTGGTCGAACACCTTGTGAAGTTGCTGATTTAATGCAAAAGACTCAAATTGACTCAATTATTGGTATGAATGGGCAAGTAGTTTTATACAAAGGCGAAAAGGTTTTTACTAATAATATTGATAAAGATGTGATAATGAGAATACATCAGTATTCTAAGCAAAAAACGAATATTCCTTTATCTTTTTATAATGATGAAATGATGTGTATATCTGAGTATAGTCAACCAGCCGAGAAGTTTTATCATTATCTTAAGCAACCAGTTCCTCCTGTTGATGATCAGGTTTATTTAAAATTACCTATTCAGATGCTTTTATTACTTTGTGAATCTGGAGAAGATCTTTATCGAGATGTTTTTCCTGAACTAACCTTTATTCGTAATACCCCTTACTGTGTTGATGTTTTTAATCATGGTGGCTCTAAAGGTTATGGTATTACTCAGTTATTAAAAAATAAAGGGTTCACTGATGTGTCTACTTATGCATTTGGTGATGGTATGAATGATTTTGAAATGTTCCTAACCGTTGATCATCCTATTGCTATGGGTAATGCAGTTGATGAATTAAAAGCAAAAGCCGAGTTTGTTACAGATACTAATAATAATGATGGTATTGCTAAAGCGTTACAAAAATTTGGGTTGATTTGATCGATATTTATATATTTTTTAGTTTATTGATAAATAACTCCCAAACACACAGCTTGACTTGCGCCAGTTACCTCGGGAATATTTGATGGGATATTATTGATTCGACAATAAGCAAGCCAAGCAAAGGCTATTGCCTCCATATCGTCTCCATTTATACCTTTTGTATCGGTTGTTAATACTGACCATGATGGTAATAATGCTGATAATCTTTGCATAATAAGTGGATTTTTAGCACCTCCGCCACAGACTAAAAGTTCGCAAGGTAATGTTTTTAATATAGATAATTTTTTGATTTCATTTGCAATTGATAAAGAGGTTAATTCAACGAGCGTTGCTTGAATATCTTCTGCTTTAAAATCCGTCCCTATTAATTTTTTATGTAACCATGGTAAATTAAATAACTCTCTACCTGTACTTTTAGGTGCTGGTATTTTGAAATAATCTTCATCAAATAATTTATTCAATAAGTCTTGATTAACTTTTCCTGTTTTTGCCCACAGTCCATTTTTATCATAGCTTTTACCTAGGTTTTGATTTATCCAGCAATCAAGCAGTACGTTTCCTGGACCTGTATCGTAACCAATAACAGTATGGTTAGGAATTAATACTGAAATGTTACTAATTCCTCCTATATTCAATACTACACGATTAATTTGTGGATCTTGTAGCACCGCTTTATGAAAAGCGGGGACTAGTGGTGCTCCTTGCCCTCCATAAGCCATATCTTTTCGACGAAAATCAGCTATGGTGGTTATGCCTGTTTTTGCTGCGATAATATTGGCATCGCCAATTTGTTGGGTAAATGGGTTTTTACCGTTTGGTGCATGGTAAATAGTTTGCCCGTGGCAACCAATTGCTTTTATTTGTTGTTTATCAATTTTATTGTCTTTTAAAAATTGATTGATACTATCAGCAAATAATTCACCAAGTTGATGATCTAATTCACCCAAATTTTGTAATGTGGTTTGCTTTGTTTCACATAATGTTAATAATTGCTGCTTTAAGTTGGTGGGCATTGGGTAGCAACTACTAGCTATTGATGTGACATTTTTTGCGGTAATATTAATTATAGCAATATCAATTCCATCCATGCTGGTTCCCGACATTACACCAATATATAAATTTTGCATATATCTATCCTTGTCGAATAATGTTACCTGTTTGAATATTTCTGATTTGAGATGGCTGTAATCTATTACCTGTTTGTCCTTGTAATATTGGAAAATTTTCACCAAATTGGCTAGCGACATCACTTGCTGTTTTACAAGGTGGATAATTCGATAAATTAGCACTGGTTGAAACTATTGGTTTGCCATAAAGATCGCATAGTTTACAAACTAAGGGGTGATTGGTGACTCGTACTGCTATGGTGTCGAATTTACCAGTCAAAAAATAAGGTGTTTTTGTATTTTTAGGAAAAACCCAAGTAACAGGGCCTGGCCAGCTAGTAAGTGCTAACTGTTTTTGTTCATTAGTAATAGCTAATTCATCTATATAAGGGATCAGTTGTTGGTAATGGCTGGCAATTAAAATTAAGCCTTTATCTACTGAACGCTGTTTTAGTTGTAACAGTTTTAATACGGCTGATTCACAATCAGGATCACACCCTAGACCGAAAACAGCCTCGGTAGGGTAAGCAATCACTTCACCATTTTTTAAATAATTATTGATTTCCGATAGCGTTAATAAATTAGCCATAAATTTGAATACGAGCTGAGTACAATTGAGATTTATATTAAACTTAGGTTTTAGGTTTTGCAAATTTGCATGATTCATGCTTTTTAAAACTGGGTAGTTTTAGCATTATGCCCTATGGTCATTCCCAGTTCATTTGTGGAAAATGGTTAGTTGTAAGTTCAACAACTTGTTGCATATTGATAATTTTAAGCCTTGAATCAATAATTTTGCTTATTCCTCGGGCTTCTATATCGCTGTTGATGACGTAACAGTGTTTAGTTTTTTTTATAATATTATTTAATAATGGATTATTTTGTATAGCCAGAATAACGCCATTTTGCCAGAACAATACAACATCTTGAGCTGATATTAATTGTGGATTTATGGCTGATTGGTTTGCTGTTGATATAGTATGTAGCATTATTTTCACTTTTTATACTGAAACGTATAGTTACCTGAAACTTTTTTACAAAATCAAGCTCATTTTGGTTAGTACATCTTTGATGTTATTAGTATATAATAAGAACTATTTATTGAGCAAAGAATTCATCATGAAACCAGTTATTTTAAGCAATGAGCAACAAACGATTTTGTTTGGTAGTAAACTTGCCAAACTATGTTTAAACTATTTGTCCAAGCATGATGATACAATTATTATCTATTTAATAGGTGATCTAGGTGCAGGTAAAACAACTTTTAGTCGTGGTTTTTTGCAACAATTAGGTCATGTAGGTAACGTAAAAAGTCCAACTTATACATTAGTTGAACCCTATCAATTTGATGATTTTTCAGTTTACCATTTTGATTTATATCGGCTTTGCGATCCAGAAGAATTAGAGTATATGGGGATTCGTGAATATTTTTCTTCGCGATCAATTTGTTTGATTGAGTGGCCACAGCAAGCAAATGGGATCTTGCCAAGCGCGGATCTTGAAATTCATTTGACTTATTTGGCGCTTGAACGTACTGCTTGCGTTCAGGCAATAAGCGAAAAAGGCAGCGAGATTATTAATCTATCATAATTGAAATAAACAATATAAAGACAATGAAAAAACTATTCACTTTTTTTATCTTATTACTGCTTTGTAGTTCTGCCTATGCAGCTAAAGTTGTGATTGCCGTTGATGCAGGGCATGGTGGTAAAGATTCCGGCGCAATAGGGAAAAATAAGTTATATGAAAAAACAGTTACGCTTTCTATTGCTAAAAAACTTACCAATTTATTAAATAAAGATCCTAATTTTAAAGGGGTGTTAACCCGTAGCAGTGATAATTTTATTTCTGTTTCACAACGCTCTGAAATCGCTAGAAAAAATAAAGCTAATTTGTTAGTTTCAGTTCACGCCGATGCTGCACCAAATCGGAATGCAACTGGTGCTTCGATCTGGGTATTGTCAACTAAGCGAGCTGACACAGAACTTGGTCGTTGGCTTGAACAAGATGAAAAACAGTCACAATTACTTGGTGGGGCAGGTGATGCGCTTAGCGATGATCATGATCCTCATTTAAGTCAAGCCGTATTAGATCTGCAATTTTCTTATTCTCAACGAGTGGGATATGAGTTAGCAAAACAAGTATTAAAAGAAATGAAAGGGATAACAAAGTTACATAAATCTGCTCCAGAACATGCAAGCTTAGGGGTATTACGTTCACCAGATATCCCATCGATTTTAGTTGAAGTTGGTTTTATCTCTAACGAAGGTGAAGAACGCTTACTAAGTAGTAATGCTCATCAAGATAAGATTGCTAAAGCTATCTATCAAGGTATAAAAAATTACGTTAAACAAAATCCAAAATTTGGAGAACAGCATTAATGGCAATTAATATTCTTTCTCCTCAATTAGCAAATCAAATTGCTGCTGGTGAGGTGGTAGAACGTCCAGCATCAGTCATTAAAGAGTTGGTTGAAAATAGCCTTGATGCGGGAAGTACTCAAATTGATATTGATCTTGAGCAAGGCGGCTGTAAATTAATTCGTATTAGAGATAATGGTTGCGGTATTGCTAAAGATGAATTAGCACTGGCGCTTGCTCGTTATGCGACAAGTAAAATCAGCAAGTTAGATGATTTAGATTCTATTATTAGCCTTGGATTTCGTGGTGAGGCGCTGGCGAGTATAAGTTCAGTTGCAAGATTGACATTAACTTCACGCACAGCAGAACAAACTGAAGCTTGGCAAGTTTATGCTGAAGGGCGAGATATGGAACCGGTGATTAAACCTGCTGCACATCCTGTTGGCTCGACTGTTGAAGTACTTGATTTGTTTTACAATACGCCTGCAAGACGCCGTTTTTTAAAAACAGAAAAAACTGAATTTATGCATATTGAGGAATTCGTTCGGCGTATTGCGCTAGCACGTCCTGATGTTACTTTTAATTTGCAGCATAATAGTAAACTTGTTAAGCAGTACCGTTCATCTACCCTTGAAAAAAGGGTAGAATTGGTATGTGGGCGAGTATTTATGCAAAAAGCAGTCAAATTAGATTGGCAACATGATGATTTGTTCATTCAAGGTTGGGTAACAAGTAGTGAAGTTAGTAATTTGCAATATTTTTATGTTAATGGTCGAGTTATCAAAGATAAATTACTTAATCATGCATTGCGACAAGCCTATATAAGACGTGCGAATGAACAACAAAGTTATGTGGTGTTTTTACAAATAGATCCAAAACAAGTTGATGTTAATGTTCACCCTGCTAAACATGAAGTCCGTTTTCATGAGGCAAGATTGGTTCATGATTTCGTTTATCAAGCTATAGTTATGGCTCTTGAATCGGATTTATCTGTAACAGATGAAAAAGTAACAATAACACCTAATCGGCAAGCAGCTGGAGAAAATATCTTTAATCAACAGACGATTTCTAAGCCTTATCAAGCTAGTAACCAATTACCTAAAAAACCTAGTAATTATGCTAAAGAAAATGCTTTGTATGGTCAGTTAGTTAGCGTTGAATCTTCTTCTCAAAATATTGTACAACTTGAGCCAGAAAAGCCATTTTTATCGGTAGAAGAAAATGAAATAACTGAACCACAAAAAGCGGTTATTGAATCATTATTTCCTAAACGAAATTTACCATTGCAATCATTACAACAGCAGCTTGATAATTCATTATTAGTGACATTTGGACGGGTGTTAACTATTATTCAACCTGATATTGCATTGCTTGAAAAAAATGAAGATAATCAACAAAAATTAATGTTGATGAAGTTGCCTATTGCTCAACAAAAATTCGTTGCGATTAAATTATTGTCACAAGATTCTGAAAAATTGCTTATCCCATTAACAATTTTAATTAATAATAAGGAGCAGAAAGTCCTTTCTTCTTATCAGCCGCAACTAAATTTTTTAGGTTTTGATTTTTATATTGATAAAGCGAAGCTGTATTTGCAAAATGTTCCTAAAATGTTGCGTACTATCAATTGGCAACAATTATTGCCCGCTTTAATTGCTTTTATTTCTGATTCAAAAAATGAAGTTTTATATCCAACGCAAATAGCGGCTTGGTTAGCTAATCAGTATTATGATAGTGTTACGATGAACTGGAGTGTAGTAAAAGCCATTCAGTTACTAGCTCAATTAGAACAAGTGGATATTAATCTGTTACAACAAGATTCATTTTTATACCCAATTGACATGCAATCTTTAACTCAATCGATTTATCATGAATAAACCAAAAATTATTTCGTTAATGGGGCCAACAGCATCTGGTAAAACGGCATTTGCTATGGCGCTTTATGATCGTTATCCTATTGATATTATTAGCGTCGATTCAGCTCTAATTTATCGTGGTATGGACATTGGTACTGCAAAACCGACTAAAGAAGAGCAACAAAAGTATCCACATAAATTGATTGATATTTGTGATCCTGCAAAAAGTTATTCGGCAGCTAATTTTAGACATGATGCCATTGTGGAAATTGAAAAAACCCTAAAAAAAGGGCGAATTCCATTATTAGTTGGTGGGACAATGCTCTATTTTAAGGCTTTAATTGAAGGGCTTTCACCGCTTCCTGCTGCTGATAGCGTAATTCGTAAGCAAATAGAGGAAAAAGCTAATAAATTAGGTTGGCAAGCGATTCACGAAGAGCTAAAAAAGATCGATCCAATTTCAGCTGAACGAATTCATCCTAACGATCCTCAGCGGCTTAATCGTGCTTTAGAGGTTTATTTAATTTCAGGCAAAAGTCTAACTGAACTTACACAAGAAAGTGGCGAAACATTACCATACGATATTATGCAATTTGCTATTATGCCGCAAGATCGTTCGCAATTACATGAACGTATTGAACAACGCTTTTTACAGATGTTGGATCAAGGATTTGAAAATGAAGTCAGAGCACTTATGCAGCGATCGGATTTACATTTAAATTTACCTTCTATGCGTTGTGTTGGATATCGTCAAATGTGGGAGTATTTAAATGGTAATACAAGTTATGATGAAATGGTTTTTAAAGGAATCTGCGCTACTCGTCAATTAGCTAAACGACAAATAACATGGCTTCGTGGTTGGAAACAACCTATTACGTGGTTAAACAATGATAATATGGATTCAATATTCCGAAACATATTTTAAGTGATAATTTTTATAGTGGTTTAATAATATACAATTGTAAATTTTTTTGTAGGTAAAGTTATGTATATTAGTGTCAGTATTTAGTATTTTTTTTACCTTTTTAGTTTAAATTTTTTAAAATTTTAGTTATTTGTGCATTAATTATAGTTGATTGGTTTAAGAGAAGCTTTTTTTATGTTATTTTGGTAGATACTAAAGATGTATCTGAAATAGTATGTAAAATACATTAATTATTTATAAATGTATTTATTTTATCTTAATATAATTATTTTTAAAGGATAAACTCATGTCAAAAGGGCAGTCATTACAAGATCCTTATTTAAATTTGCTTCGTAGAGAGCATATTCCTGTCTCAATCTATTTAGTTAATGGTATTAAGTTACAAGGACAAATTGAATCATTTGATCAATTTGTGATTTTGTTAAAAAATACTGTAAGCCAAATGGTATATAAACATGCTATCTCGACAGTCGTACCATCTAGACCTATTTCTGGATTGGTATCTCAATCCGAAGAGGAAAGCGAAAGCTGAATTTCAGTGGAGAATCTGATTGTTTGAGAGATATAAAGGCGGTGAATCTGCCTTATTAGTCCATGTATTCTTCCCTCAAGAGAGCAATATCGAGGATCTTAAAGAGTTTGAAATTTTGGTTTCTTCGGCTCAAATAGATATTCTCGATATTGTAACAACCTCAAGAAAAGTACCTCAAACCAAATATTTTGTAGGTGAAGGTAAAGCTCAAGAAATAGCAGAAAAAGTTAAACAGCTTAATGCTTCTGTTATTTTAGTAAATCATTCTTTAACTCCCTCCCAAGAACGTAATCTAGAGCAATTATGCAAATGTCGTGTTGTTGATAGAACAGGATTGATTCTTGATATTTTTGCTCAAAGAGCCAGAACACATGAAGGTAAATTACAGGTTGAATTAGCACAGTTACAACATCTTTCGACTCGTTTAGTTCGAGGTTGGACGCATTTAGAACGTCAAAAAGGTGGGATAGGTTTACGTGGTCCAGGTGAAACTCAATTAGAAACTGATAGAAGGTTGATTCGTCAACGGATTCAATTAATTTTATCAAGACTTGCTAAAGTTGAAAAACAGCGAAATCAAAATCGTCAATCACGAAATAAAGCAGATCTATCAACAGTCTCTTTTGTTGGCTACACGAATGCAGGTAAATCAACATTATTTAATGCGTTAACAAATGCTGATGTATATGCTGCTAATCAGTTATTTGCTACACTCGATCCAACGCTTCGTCGAGTTATTGTTGATGATGTCGGTGAAGTTGTTTTAGCTGACACAGTTGGTTTTATTCGCCATTTGCCACATGATTTAATTGCGGCTTTTAAAGCAACGTTATTAGAAACTCAACAAGCTGCATTGTTATTACATGTTGTTGATGCAGCAGATCCTAATTTATTAGATAATATGCATGCTGTTGATGAAGTTTTGCACGAAATTGATGCGCACGAAATTCCAACATTACTTGTTATGAATAAAATCGACTTGATAGAAGGCAAACAACCAAGTATTGATAGAGATGAAAACGGTATACCAATTCGTGTTTGGATTTCAGCGCAAAATAGTTTAGGATTAGATCAATTATTTATCGCTTTAAAAGAAAGGCTAGCTAAGCAAATACAAGTTTGCCACTTAAACTTACCTGCTTATTTAGCAAGATTAAGAAGTCGTTTATATCAGTTAAATGCGGTAGAAAATGAATTTATTAATGAGGATGGTAGTTTTCATCTAGATGTGAGAATTCCCTCTATAGAATGGAATCGCCTCTGTAAACAAGAACCAGATCTGTTATACTTGATCAATAAGCAAAATAACAACTAATTATCAAATGGAGCATATACAATATGGCGTGGAATCAGCCCGGCAATAACGGACAAGATAACGACCCATGGGGGAATAATAAAAAAAAGCCAACTAATCATTCATCTGATGGTTTATTTGATAAAGTTAAAAAATTATTAAAAAAAAATAATTTCGGTAATAATAATGGTTCCTCTGGAATTAAATTGCCGATGAGTACAACTAAAATTATCATATCTATAATTGCTTTACTTGTTGTAGTTTGGGCAGGAAGTGGATTTTATACCATTAACCAAAATCAACGTGGTGTAATTACTCGCTTCGGTCAAGTTCAATCTGAAATCATTCAACCAGGACTAAATTGGAAGCCAACTTTAATCGATAAAGTGTATATTGTTGATACACAGGGTATTCGAAATTTCAACGAAAAGGGGCTTATTGTTACAGCTGGTGAAAATTTGGTTTTTGTTGATATAAATGTGCAATATAGTGTCAGCGATCCTTTAAAATATTTATTTAATGTCACTAATGTAGAAGATAGTTTGCGCCAAGCTGCCGATAGCGCCCTTAGAACGGTGGTGGCAAGTTCAAATATTGATGCGATAATTTCTGATGAACGTTCAGCTCTAGAACGTAGCACTAAAGATGAGTTAGTTAATATCATTAGTCCCTATGATATGGGTATTAATATTGTTAATTTGAATTTTCAAGTTGCTCGTCTACCAGATGAAGTGAAAGGTACTGACAATAGAACGCTTCATTCTCAAGACGATAGTGAGCGAGAAATTAAACAAGCTGAAGCTGATAAGGTGCAAAAAATTCAGCAGGCTGAAGAGCGTTCAGCAGGAATTTTAGCTGATGCTAATGCTTATAAGATTAGAGTAGAACTTGAAGCTGCAGGTGATGTGGCCAGTTTTGAAAAAATCTTACCACAATATAAAGTAGCACCAGAAATTACTAAAGAACATTTATATATTGAAACTATGGAAAGAGTATTAACCAAAACCAATAAGATTATAGTGAATGATAAAAATGGAAATTTGATGGTGTTACCGTTAGAAGCACTATTAAAAAATAAGAGTGAAAAAAATTCTCAAACAATGACGTTATCAAACCAAAATAGTGAATATAATTCCAATATGCTCAGCTCGTCTGAAACAGTAAAAGAACAGCCTAAATCAAAGCTGGAATTATCAAAAGAAAATAACACTAATAACACTAATAACACTAATAACACTAATAACACTAATAACACTAATAACACTAATAACACTAATAACACCATTAAAGTTGGCGAGACTACGCGGACTCCACGGTTTATGGGAAGATAAGGAGAAAAGCATGCGCAAATTATTGGTTCCTATAGTATTAATTTTGATTGGTGTGTTTTTTTCTAGCGCTTATGTTATTGAAGAAGGTACTCGTGGAATAGTTTTACGGTTTAATAAAATTATAGGATTATCTGAACCTGGATTACATTTTAAATTTCCAGGAATGGATAATGTAAAAATTGTTGATGCTAAAATAAAAACAATAAATAGTCCTAATAATGCCGGTCAAGAACAAAAATTTAGAACACGTGAAAATAAAGATTTAGTTGTTGATTATTTTGTACAATGGAAGATTATTGATTTTAATAGATATTATGAAACTATTGCTGCTGGTAATAGTATCGAGAACTTGTTGCTTGCTCGATCAAATGGTTGTTTAAGAACAGAAATTGAAAAATTAAATATCATTGATGTTGTTAATGATACGAATAATAACTCTCATAATTCTATAGTAACCCGTGTAAAAGATATTTTAAATAGCACGGTTAAAGAATTGGATAAAAGTAATTCGATTGAAAATCAAGCTAATAAAGATGAAAAAGCTTTAGAGGTTAATCAAGCGAGTATGAGACCTTTCGGTATTGAAGTTATTGATGTTCGCTTAAAGAAAGTTAATTTTCCTCAAGAAATGTCTAATTCTATTTATGAGAAAATGAAAGCAGAACGAAATAATGTGTTCCAAAATCAACATTTTCAAGGTGTTAAAAGAGCTGATGAAATACGAGCAGAGGCTACACTCGAAGTAACCAAAATATTATCTGAAGCTGAACGTCAATCTCGCTCTATTCGTGGTGAAGGTGATGCGAATGCAATCAAACTTTATGCTGATGCCTTTGGTAAAGATATAGAGTTTTTTAGCTTTATACGGAGGCTAAAAACTTATGAACGAAGCTTTACAGATAATGATATTGTAGTTATTAGCCCTGATAGTGAATTTTTTAAATATATGAAATTAAAATCTGATAATTAACAAAATGAGTAAATAGTCTATGAGTAATAATGTTGTTGTGTTAGGTACACAATGGGGTGATGAAGGAAAAGGTAAAGTTGTTGATTTACTTACGGAAAAAGCAAAGTATGTTGTTCGCTATCAAGGAGGGCATAATGCAGGTCATACATTAGTTATTAATGGTGAAAAAACAGTATTACACTTAATTCCATCAGGAATTTTACGTAATGATGTTATTAGCATTATTGCTAATGGTGTAGTGCTTTGTCCTGATGCTTTGATGAAAGAGATGAAAGAGTTAGAAAATAGTGGTATTCCTGTTAGGGAAAGACTCCTTATCTCTGAATCATGTCCTCTAATTTTGCCTTACCATATTGCATTAGATCAAGCTCGAGAAAAAGCTCGTGGCAATAAAGCTATTGGAACAACAGGGCGTGGTATTGGTCCTGCTTATGAGGATAAAGTTGCTCGCCGTGGACTTCGAGTTGGTGATTTACGTGATCGTCAAGCTTTTGCTGAAAAACTAAAAGATGTGATGGAATATCATAATTTCCAATTAGTCAATTATTACAAAACCGAAGCAGTAGATTATCAAAAAGTTTTAGATGCTACATTAGCTATAGCTGATATTTTAGTTGCTATGATTGCCGATATTCCTGCGCTTTTAGAAGATGCACGAAGAAAAGGTGAAAGAATTATGTTCGAAGGTGCACAAGGTACATTACTTGATATCGATCATGGTACTTATCCTTTTGTAACTTCTTCTAATACTACTGCTGGTGGTGTGGCAACGGGATCTGGTTTTGGTCCGCGTTATGTTGGCTATGTGTTAGGTATTGTTAAAGCTTACTCTACGCGTGTTGGTGCAGGCCCATTCCCTACAGAGCTATTTGATGAAGTTGGTGAGTATCTTTGTAAACAAGGTAATGAATTTGGTGCAACAACAGGTCGTCGCCGTCGTACTGGATGGCTTGATGCAGTTGCTGTGCGTAAAGCGGTACAACTTAATTCTGTTTCAGGATTTTGTTTAACTAAGCTTGATGTGTTAGATGGGCTGAAAGAAGTAAAAATTTGTGTCGGTTACCAATTACCAAATGGTGATGTTATCAAAAATGCTCCAGCTGCCGCTGAAGAGTGGAGCTTAGTTAAACCTGTTTATGAAACTATGCCAGGTTGGAGCGAATCAACTTTTGGTATTAAAAGCTATGATGCACTGCCACAAGCAGCAAAAGCTTATATCAAAAGAATTGAAGAGTTAACCGAAACACCAATTGATATTATTTCAACAGGTCCGGATCGCAATGAAACCATGATTTTACGTGATCCTTATCAAGCTTAATATTGATTAAAAAATCGGGATAATTTTCCCGATTTTTTATTTCTTGAGATATAACGATTAACTGTGTATGAGGGAATTATGGCTAAATTAGGTACTCCTTTATCACCGACTGCAACAAAAGTATTACTTTGTGGTGCAGGAGAGTTAGCTAAAGAAGTGGCGATTGAATTACAACGTTTTGGCTGTGAAGTTATTGCAGTTGATCGCTATGCTAATGCGCCAGCAATGCAAGTAGCTCATCGGTATCATACTGTTAATATGCTTGATGGGGATGCTCTAAGAAAAGTCATTGAAATGGAAAATCCCGATTATATTGTTCCAGAAATTGAAGCTATTGTCACATCTACATTGGTTGAGTTGGAAAAAGAAGGATTTACTGTTATTCCAACAGCAAAAGCAACGCAATTAACAATGAATCGTGAGGGGATTCGCCGTCTTGCTGCAGAAGAATTAAAACTACCCACTTCACCTTATCGTTTCGCCGAAAACGAATTTGAATATGAACAAATGGTAAAAGAAATAGGTTTTCCATGTTTGGTTAAGCCAGTTATGAGCTCTTCGGGTAAAGGTCAATCTTTATTGCGTAGTGAAGCAGATATTAAATCTTCATGGATATATGCTCAAGAGGGAGGGCGCTCTGGTGGGGGTAAAGTAATCATAGAAGGTTTTGTTGATTTTGATTACGAGATTACTTTGCTGACTGTTCGGCATATTAACGGAGTTTCATTCTGCGAACCAATTGGCCATCGTCAAGAAAAAGGTGATTATCGAGAATCTTGGCAACCTCAGCAGATGCCTGAAAAAGCATTGAAACAAGCGAAAAATATTGCAACTAAAATAACAGAAGCATTAGGTGGACGAGGGGTATTTGGTGTTGAATTATTTGTTAAAGGGGAGCAAGTATGGTTTAGTGAAGTATCACCTCGCCCCCATGATACCGGTATGGTGACATTAATTTCACAAAACCTATCTGAGTTTGCATTACATGCTAGGGCAATATTAGGATTGCCAATTCCAATTATAGAACAATATGGTGCCTGTGCATCATCTGTCTTATTAATAGAAGGTAATTCCAAACAAATAACTTTTGCTAATATTGATAAAGCATTAAGCGAACCGCAAACTGATTTACGTTTATTTGGTAAACCAGAAGTAAAAGGAACAAGAAGAATGGGAGTTGCGTTAGCTAGAGCATCGACAGTTAAAGAGGCTACTAATAAAGCTATTAATGTGACAAAACAACTAAAAATAACCCTATAATGCCTAAATTTGTGTAAAAAGCAGTCATTCAACACAAAAAAATAAAAATTTCTAAAATAGGGGTTGACGTTCACATGTGAAGTGAGTAACATACGCAACCCTTGAGACAGC
>NZ_FMWS01000098.1 GCF_900103255.1 Gilliamella bombi
TATTTGATAATAGCTATTAATGACAACTTGTTAATAACAGCCAGTTAATAGCAAAAGCGCAAGCTTTTAAGTCGTATCGGTCGGGGTGCTATTTTGATTTTCTGCCATTAAAGCGCTAGGTTCACAGACTTTGCCTGCTCAGCGCCCCAACTTACGCGGGGCTTTATTCTTTGTTATATTATCCTCTCAAGCACCATAACCAACCCCGCGCCCTAAGGATTAAGAACTAAACGCTAAAAGCTAAGGTGCGGTGCAAAGGCCCCAGTAGGAGACGCTGGCAATGAAGCTGCCGACGACGCCGTTGAACGAGTAGACACGGAACGGGTCGTCGCTACCTGTAGCGTCGCTCGTCCAGTAGTTGTTGCTGACGAAGCCCGCATCAGTGTAGTAGCCCATGTTGCCCCACTCCGTGAAAAATCCAGCGCCTATGTGACGCTGGTAATGATTACCTGATGAGCTAGGGGCTGCGCCATCTATGCCATTTACACATGGAAAGAAAGTATCAACACCACACTTCGCATTGGTTAAATCACTTACCTTAGACAATCGATAACCCAAACTATTACA
>NZ_FMWS01000011.1 GCF_900103255.1 Gilliamella bombi
TCTGACTATCATGATTTTTTAATCTGTTAAGTAAGCTGTTGTTTTAAATCATCCGGTAAAAATGCCTGAAAATAATCAATTCTGCCGTCATTAAAGGTTATTTTGATATTGCTATTTTGTTGTAGGGCAAATAAGGCAAGTGCTTGTGCTCGATATTGCTGTTTTTGTTTTTCGGCATAAACGAGGTTCGTTTGATATACGGAGGATTCTTTACATTTTAATGTTTGTAAAGAAGGTAATTCAGCTAATCTAGCAAGAGTAGAATATTCAATATTTGTATAGGATAACTCTAACTGCTTAACCTGATTTAAAAGCCCACGATCTAACCATTGGTTAAATAATGAATCCTCAATTGACCAGATAGATAGGTTATCGGCAAAAATATCTTGTTTTGCCAGTAAATCATCAAAAGTTTTAAAATCAAGACCTAAATCATCTCTAGGTACTAATAGTGAAACATAAGCATAATCATCTTTTATAATCACTTGTTTAATCTGTTTTTGCTCATTAAAATACAATTCTAAATTGCCTGAATGATCTGTTCCTGCATAATCTAAATAGCGTGATTCAATCCTTTTACATGCATTATTTTCCCATTCTAAATACCACTCTCTATC
>NZ_FMWS01000022.1 GCF_900103255.1 Gilliamella bombi
CCCGATGCCCGATGCCCGATGCCCGATGCCCGATGCCCGATGCCCGATGCCCGATGCCCGATGCCCGATGCCCGATGCCCGATGCCCGATTAAGTCCATATTTTATCATAACTTTATTATTCCTCATACTTATTTTCTTAAATTTATTGTTATAAAATAAACAGTTAATGTTGTTTTTAGTAATTTTAGCATAAAGTAGTATATAACTATGCTACTCTATTTTAGAATAAAATCTTCGTTTTTCACCTGTTTTTTTGTAAAGTTTTGTTAAGCTCCTTCTTTAATAAAAGATCATCCATTGCTCTAAATTTTTTAATAATATAAGATAATGAATCTATTACTTAAAATCACATATTTGCTTATTAATATTAAGACTTAATCATTAACCTTTACAGAAACATAATTAATACTTCCTATATTTTTGTATATCGCTATTTTAGATCCTAACAATAGCGAATAGACAACATCCATGACTTAATAGCATTTTTTTGCTATAGTAAACGCCATTTTATTTAATCTATAAGAGTTATAAGCTATGGAATCTATACCTAATTGCCCTGTTTGCCAATCTGAACACACTTATCATGATGGCAGCTTTTGTGTTTGCCCTGAATGTGCCCACGAATGGGATCCAAACGAGGCTGTGTCTTCTGATGTTGGATTACAGGTAAAAGATAGCAATGGTAATTTACTTGCTGATGGCGACGATATTATTTTGATTAAGGATCTAAAATTGAAAGGATCTTCAACGGTGCTGAAAAAAGGCGCTAAAGCCAAAGGCATTCGTTTAGTCGAAGGTGATCACGAAATCGACTGCAAAATTGATGGCATGAAAATTATGCTAAAAGCCTGCTTTGTAAAAAAAGCTTAGTTAACTATTTTATTAATGCTGATTTTATCAGCATTAATCTGTTTTAGTGTTAATTAATATAATCTATCATACAATAAACATACTTAGTTAGATCATTGTTTTCAATTAAGTATTTATTGTTTTTTGAAGAATTTATTTCCCATAGCCACAAAAAATAAGTCAAGTTGAATAGGTAAATTAAATACGACTGTGTGATCAATTTATATCACTGAGTTAAATACCATAAGATACTAGAAATTCGCTCAAACATTTGTTCAAAAATAAATTCAGTAAATGCGGGTAGTGTTGTAATTAAATAAGTTAGCATGATTAGCCCTAAGAATAGGGTCGCTGGATAACCAACCACAAATATAGATAGCTGTGGCGTCATTCTGTTAAGTAGTCCTAATGATATGTTGATGATTAATAGCAATGTCATTAAAGGAAGTGCTAACATGATTGCGTTGATAAATAATAGTTTGCTGACTTCAATTAATGCTAAGTATCCATTCGCTTGTAATGGCATTACTGCAATCGGAATAATATCAAAACTATTTGATATGCCGTATAACAACCATAAATGGCCATCAAGACTGAGAAATATTAATAAAGCAATGATGTTAATTAAGCGCGATAATACTGATGTTGATGGACCGCCAATAGGGTCAAAAAAGGTCGCCATTCCTAGCCCCATTTGCATCCCTATTAATTCTCCTGAAAATCGCACTGTCATAAATGCCAACTGCATGGTAAAACCAATAAGTATTCCAATCATTATTTGTTGTGCAATAATCCATATTCCTATAAATGAGTATATTTTTATATTGTCATCAATATGTGGATGTGGCAGTACAATCGTAGTGAGTAGCGCTAGGCCAATTTTAACTCGATTAGGCGTTTCCTTTTCGCCAAAAATGGGCGCTACCATGATCAACGCTAAGATACGAACAAAAGGGAAAAAATAGTCCCTAATCCAAGAAAAGAAATCGATATTAAATAAATTGTTGATATCAAATTCCATTACATTTAACGGGTTAAGTTAGGAATATCTGTAATAACGGTTTGGATATAGTCGATCATGGTTGATAGCATTGATGGCCCCAATATTATTAAAACCACAATGACCACTATGATCTTGGGAATAAATGATAATGTCATTTCGTTAATTTGCGTCGCAGCTTGTAATAAACTAATGATTAACCCTGTTACTAATGCGGCTAATAATAACGGTCCAGCTAATGATGCCGAAACTTTTATCGCTTGTATGGCTAACGTGCTGATATATTCAGATGACATAGTGCGACTCAACTAAAAAAGCTTTGTGCTAATGATCCAAGTAATAAATGCCAACCATCTGCCAAGACAAATAACATTAATTTGAATGGCAATGATACTGTCGCTGGTGGCACCATCATCATTCCTAATGCCATAAGCGTGCTTGCTACCACTAGATCAATTACTAAGAATGGAATAAAAATTGTAAAACCAATTTGAAACGCTGTTTTTAATTCACTCACCACAAAAGCAGGAACTAATACTTTTAAAGGAACGTCTTCCCGTGTTTGAATGTCGTTTTGGTGAGACATGTTAACAAATAACGCTAGGTCATTTTCTCGCGTTTGGGTAAGCATAAATTCTTGTAATGGTTTAATTGCTTTTGTTAATCCTTCTTGCATGGTAATTTGATTTTGTGAATATGGCACATACGCTTCTTGATAAATTTTATCAATGACTGGCGACATAATAAAAAAAGTCATAAAAAGCGAAATTCCCAAAATAACTTGATTCGGCGGTGCTGATTGCGTACCTAGGGCATTACGTAACAGACCTAACACAATGATAATTCTTGTAAAACTGGTCATCAATAATAATATTGCTGGTATAAAAGTGAGCAATGTTAAAAAGACTAATGTTTCAACTGGTAACGACCAATTTTGCCCACCTGTTAGGGACTGATTTATGTTAGTTAAAGCTGAAGTTTCAGCATGGCTAGATAAGCTAAATAGCAATAAACTTAGCAAAATAGTTAAATTTAATCGCACTTGTTGTTACTCCTTTTTCACTTTTAAAGCGGATTGTAATATCTGTTGAAATGCGTTAATTTTCGTAAGATTTTTATCTGCTCCATTTTGCGAAAGCAACACTTTGGTTCGTTCTTCATTGATGGTATGTAACAATGTCATTTGTTGAGGAGTAACACCTACCACTAATAATTGGTTATCAACGTGAATAACCATAATACGTTCTTTAGGATTAATGTTATATGTGGCTTTGACATCAATCCATTGTTCGGTCGTTTTTTTCCAACCCATTCTTTTTGCGAGCCATCCTAGCAATAAAATAAAACCGATGATCACAATAAGCGTTAATCCCATTGACGATCCAATTTCGGTATAAATATTTAAATCAGAAGACGATGGCGATAAGGTATTAGTATTGGTTGCACCAACCGTAGGTTGAATCAAATTAGGTTGCTTTATTGTCATTAACGGCTTAATCTTCTTACACGCTCTGATGGAGTAATAATATCGGTGATACGTACACCATAGTTATCGCCAACTACCACAATTTCGCCTTGAGCTATTAAATAACCGTTAATTAATATATCTAATGGTTCTCCTGCAAGCCCATCTAATGCAATTACCGAACCTTGGGTTAGATTTAATAGATCTTTAATAGCTATTTTTGTTCGACCAAGTTCAACGCTTAAATCAACAGGTATATCTAATATAAGATTAATATCTTGCTTTTTATCTTTTGTTTGTTGAGGAGATAATGTTTCAAAAATAGCCTCTTTAGTGATGAGTTCATCACTCATTACTTTTTCTTCTTGGTCTTCGCCGTTATTTGGTATAATGTCAGTCATTGAACACTCCCTCATTCAGTTGTTCTATCACAGGATTAATGACCTGTTCTACTTGAATTGCATACTGTTTATTTACTTTACCGTAATGGCCTTTTAATACCGGTACACCACCAACTGTTACATCTATATTTGTTGGTTTTTCAATTGTTAAAATATCATCAACTTTTAACGCTAACAGTTTTTCAACAGTTGTATGAATATGGGTAAAATTGGCAACTAATTCGACAGATGATTGTTTAATTCCAGTGGTTAATGAACTCATCCAGATATTATCGTCTTGATAAGTCTGTTCTTCGATAGGAGGCTTTATTAGCAACTCTTTGATTGGTTCAACCATAGAATAAGGGATACAAATGCAAAATGTCGCTTTGCTATGACCCACTTCGACTTTGAAGTTTGTTGTTAGCACAACATCATCAGGCGAACTGGTAATGTTGGTAAATTTGCTTTGCATTTCAGAGCGAATATATTCGGTTTCAATTGGGTATACATCAGCCCATGAATTTTGATAAATAACTAATGCTAATTCTAATACTCGTTTTATGATTTGCTGTTCGGTGTGGGTAAATTCTCGTCCTTGTGTTTTTATTTTAGTTGTACGCCCGTCGCCTCCAAATAATGAATCAACGATAATAAAGACTAATTCAGGTGAAAATGAAAATAAGCTTGAACCTCTTAATGGGTTAAGATGAACTAAATTTAAATGGTTTTCTGATGAAATATCAGAAAACTCCTCAAATGTTTGTGGTTCAATCGGCGATGCAACTACGTCAGCATTGCGACGCAATCGATTAAATAGCCCAATTCTAAACTGACGAGCAAAACGTTCATTAATGATTTCTAATGCGGTTAATCGTTCAGGAATAAAGCGATGTTTTACCGATAAATCATAAGGTTTAACATCAACCTTTTTACCAGAAGGTAACGAAAAAGAAGAAACATCAATACTGCTATCTTCACCATCGTTAACAAAACTATCAGATAGTTGTTCTGCAGCACTATTTTCATTTAAATCTGTTGTGGGCTCTATCTTATCGGGCATAATAATCACCGTATAATAAAATCAGTAAATAGAACTTCATCAACTTTTACCCAATGTTTTGCATCATATTGTCTTGATAAGGTAGTTTTTATCTGCTCTTGTAAATCGATCTTCCCCGATTCTTGCTTTAGTTTGTTAACATGCTGTTTTGAAGTTAAAAGTAGTACGTCACTTCTTACTTCAGGTAAATAATCTAATAGCACAGTTCTTTGGTTTTCATCGGCGATACGCAAAACTATTCCAATATAAATAATTTTATTAGTTTCGATATTATCTTCTGAGACAGGTAATGAAATAGTAAACGGTTTTAATGTTAAAAATACCGGTGACGTAACTTCGGGTTCTTCTTGTGCTTTAGTTGTGCTTTGTGAGTGATTGTGAAACCACAAATAAGCCGCAACACTTATCGCTAACAACGTAATAAGAATAAGGATCAGATTTAAAACACTTACTTTTTTTTTCGTGGTAGGCATATTTACTCTTGTCTCTATAAATTTAAAAAGATTTATAACCCATTAATTAGGTATAGTTACAAGGATAATAAATCATATTTTTTAAATTGATTTGAAGAATAGGCAACAAAACATTACCTATTTAAACGTTTCAATTGATTTAAAATATAAAATTGCTCAAAAAATAATAATCTTATTAGTTAGGCAAATATACTAAGTCTAGATTTAATTGATCGACTTTCAACTAGAGATTGCTCAATACTATCGTCTATTACATCAAGTGATACGACTTTCTGGGTTTGATTGCTTTTTGTTTGTTGCGGTGTATCAGATTGTTTTGAATCATTCATCATTGAAAAATCACCGATATTTGTTTGCTCTAGTGTAATACCTTGATCTTCTAATGATGTTCTTAAAAAAGGTAAAGCCGATTCTAACATACCTTTAACAGCACTATGTGCAGCCATCATATGAAGATTCATTTTATCATCATTCATTGCAAGCTTAATGTACATTGAGCCTAACTCTTGTGGATGTAATTTTATTTCGGCAGTTTGAATACCTTGACGATTAAACATGATAATTTGTTCAGTTAATGAAGTTTGCCACTGCATAATATTTTGTGTAGGTAAATTTATTGTCGCTGATCTTGCGCTAATACTAGTTTGTGATAATAGCTGGTTTTGTCCATTGGTATTGGCTAACAAAAATGGCTCTTGATTAGTAGCCATTTGTCCTTCATCATCGTAATTATTTATTAATTGGACTTGATTCATCACTACTTTCTGCATAAATTCACTAGCTTTATGCGATTCATTTTTTGAGTTAGCAAAATTATTAATATTATCTTTAATATTTGTCGTTCCTTTATCCACAGGTTTAGTTTTTATTCCTGTTTGTGATGTTACTTTATTAATTAAATCTTCACTGTCATAAATAGAAGTAAGTAAATGTGTTGCTTGCTGATCGATTACCACTTCTGATGATGATCCATCGAATAAATTAACATTTAATGTTTCAGTATTTTGATCTATTTTTATATCACTATCTTGTGCTATTGGTGTTTGTATATTAAAGGGATAAATTTCCGTAATTAACATTTCAACATTATGATCATTATCTTCTTGCGCATCATCGATACCTTTTAATTTGGCATTAACGGTTTTTTTATTATGTTCGGTTTGATTTTCACTTTGTTGTAATAATTGTTGAAAGCAATCATTACCATTATTCGTTAAATTGGTTTCAACAAGATCTGATTGATGAGAAACAGTAGGGTTCAATCCATTGATAAGATTAACATTCATTTAATACTCTCCTTGCTAATTGTAACTGCGCAAATTCATCTGTCAGTTTTTGCTGTAACCGATTTTGTCGTTGCAAATATTGGTTATACTGCTTATTTAATAGTGTGGTATATGTGTTTAAGCTTTTTTGTGATTGATTAAGCTGATTTGTAATTTGTTTTTGTTTAATATCTAACGATAACAATAGTTTTTTTTGTTGCTCAATACCTTGTTCAATTGAAGCAATAAACGATTTAAAATTGTTTAACTCGCTACCTTTAATACCTTCAAATAAGGCATTATTTAATTTTTGTTGATATTCAACATAATAATTATTTAAAACATTTAGCTGTGATTGTGCATTTTGATGATTTTCATTTGCTTTTTTTAGTTTTATCAAATTATCGTCTACCGACTTTTGCGCCAATTTTTTTAATGTTGAAAATGCAAGTTGCGAAGGATTTTTATTCATTATGATATTTCCCTAACGAGCTAATGGTGGCTCAACAATGGCCGCTAATTGTTGATAAGCGTCTTGATAACAGCAATGTTCATTAATACCTTGTTGTAAAAATTTTTGCATGGCAGGATATAGCGTTATTGCTCTGTCTAATAATGGATCTGTGCCAGATACATAAGCACCAACATTAATCAAATCACGGTTTCGTTGAAAAATTGAAAATAATTGTTTAAATAATCTAGATTTTTTTTCATCTTCAGGGGCAGTAAGATCTGTCATTACGCGACTGATTGAAGCTTCAATATCAATAGCTGGATAATGCCCTGATTCAGCAAGAGATCGAGATAAAACAATGTGTCCATCTAAAATTGCTCGGGCCGAATCTGCAATCGGATCTTGTTGATCATCACCTTCGGTTAATACTGTATAAAATGCAGTAATTGAGCCTTTCCCTTCTTCATCATTACCAGCTCTTTCAACTAATGCGGGTAGCTTTGCAAAGACTGATGGTGGGTAACCTTTAGTTGCTGGGGGTTCACCTATTGCTAAAGCAATTTCTCGTTGTGCCATAGCATAACGAGTTAAAGAGTCCATAATCAATAAAACGTTAAAACCTTTATCACGAAAGTTTTCAGCAATTTTTGTTGCATATGCCGCTCCTTGTAAGCGTAATAATGGTGAAACATCCGCTGGTGCCGCTACAACAACCGCTCGAGCCAATCCTTCTTCGCCTAAAATATTTTCGATAAAGTCTTTAACTTCTCGACCTCGTTCACCAATCAACCCGACAACAATAATGTCCGCTTGCGTATAACGAGCCATCATGCCTAGTAAGACACTTTTACCAACCCCTGATCCAGCAAATAAGCCCATTCGTTGCCCTTTGCCAACCGTTAGCAAGGCATTTATAGCTCTGACACCAACATCAAGAACCTGATGAACAGGAGTCCGTTGTAGTGGATTGAGGGATTTATTGGCTAATCCAGCATACTCAATATGCTCAGGTAATGGTTTATCATCCAAGGGATTTCCCATAGCATCAACCACTCGACCTAATAATCCCATTCCCATAGGTAATACTTTATGATTAAAATGTGTTAGATCATATTGCTTAGTATAGACTCGTGCCCCTAATAAAATACCGTCAGTTGATTCAAATGGCATTAAGTAAAGTGTTTTATCACTAAATCCAACTACCTCACACTCAACGGGCTCAATTCGACCGTCGGTTTGTCGTTCAACCAAGCAGTTAGACCCCAAAGGTAACTTTAGTCCAATAGCTTCTAGCACAAGTCCCGATGCTTTAACCAATCTTCCATATTGGCGGATTAGTGATAGTGATTCAAGTTGTTGTGTAGCTTGGTCAATTTTATTTAGCCATTGTGCAGAATATCTCACGTTAATGATTGTCCTCTTTTAAGCTATCAGACATTATTTGCCAGTGTTGATCGATATTTGCATCAATTTCATTAGTTTCGGTAAATATCTTGCATCCACCCTGTTCTACGTTAGAATCGTCAATAAGTTGCCAATGATGTTGACTGATTTCATCATTCAGCATGGGTTCTAACCACAGTAAATCAGCTGGATTAAGATGCAATGCAATAGGTTCAGACAAAACTGAGCACTGTTCAACTAATGTTTTTATGGTATAAATAAGCTGTTTTTGCTTAGCTTTGGGTATCGTGCCTACTGTTTTTTGCGCAGCAATCAATGCTAAATCAAGCAGTTTAGGAACAATTAATTCATCGATCTCGTTAATCGAATTTTGAAAATTAGCTATTAAATTAGCTATAGCTTGAACGGCATTTAATTTTTCTTCATTAAGTTGTTGTTCAATGAACTGGCGCCCTTCTTGCTCGCCAATTTGATAGCCTTCATCATAACCAGCCTGTTTACCTGCATTGAAACCTTCTTGTTGACCTAAATTAAAACCGTCCTGATAAGCCTGTTTTTTTACCTCTTCTTTTAATTGCTCTAACTGTTGTGCCTGATTTAACTCTGGTTCAATTACAACATTATCTATCTCGGTAGCAGTTAGTTCTGTTTCAGGATCATCAGTTCCAACGTTTATAGCAACTTCATTTTTACTTAATTTCGGTAATTCGGGTAAAGAGAAATCTTGAAAACTTAATGGTTCCCAATTTAATCTATCTGGCCGATTACACATATTCATCATCACCGCTACTTAGGATCACTTCACCACTTTCTGCTAATCGACGAGCAATAGCCAATATTTTTTTCTGTTCAGTTTCAACTTGAGATAAACGTACAGGAGGTCGATTTTCTAAATCTTCACGTAAGATAGATGCCGCTCGCTGTGACATGTTACTCAATAGTTTTTCTCGTAATTCAACCGATGCACCTTTCAATGCAATTATTAATATTTCATTATCGACTTCTTTAAGTAAGCGTTGAATACTTCTATCATCCACTTCAACAAGATTTTCAAATAAGAACATTTCATCAATAATTTTTTGGGTTAACTCGCCATCATAATCACGCAATGCATTAATAACTTGCTCTTCTTGCTGCGTTTTCATTAAGTTAATAATTTCTGCCGCAGTACGTATACCACCAAGATTATTAAGTTTGATATTTTGACCATGTAGTAAAGTCGATAATGAAGTTGAGAGTAATTGAAGTGCAGAAGGCTCTACTCCTCCAAAAGTTGCAATACGTAACATGACATCGTTTCGTAATTCATCATCAAATAGATTTAGAATTTCTGCCGCTAAATCACGATTTAGATGAACTAAAATAGTTGCAATAATTTGTGGATGTTCTTTTTTGACCAAATCAACTGCTCTTGTAGCATCGACATAGTTGAGCATTTCAAGACCATCGGTTGCTTCTTCTTTTCCTGTATCTAATAATTCATCCAGTAAACGTTCGGCTTTTTCACTACCAAGAGATCGACCCAATATTGTACGTAAGTAACCATCTGGATCGGTATTTAAAACAGCGCATTCTTCAAGAGCAACTTGGCACTCGTTAAGTATACCTTTCAACTGTTCTTGCGAAAATTGAGGTAATGACATCATCGCACTACTAATTTGTTGCACTTCTTTATGGTTAAGATGTTGCATAACTTGTGCCGCTAACCCTTCACCTAACACCATTAAAATCGCAGCTACTTTTTGAGATTCACTTAATATCATTGCTCAGTGTCCTCCTTATTTATCCAATTACGAATAATTAGTGCCATTACACGCGGTTCTTTTTCAACAATTTTCCGTATATGCTGTTGTTGTTGCGTATTATCTTCAAATATTTTTTGCTGTTGTTTACTGTGAGCTTTATAATCTAATTTATCGTCTACGGTAGATTGAGAAACTAATGATTCTCCATTATCAATAAGGAATTTACGTTGTAATTTTATCCATACCGAACGTAAAACCTTACGCCACGCAAACCATAAAATAATAATATAAATTAGATATTTAATTACTGTTTTAGCAGAATCATAAAATTCAGGAGTTTTCCAAAATGCCATATTATCGTTGTCATCAAGTGTTTGATCGGTAAATTTCAAATTTGCAACAGTCAAGCTATCACCACGTAAATCAGAAAACCCCATTGCCTGACGGGCTAATGCTTCAATATTTTTCAGTTCATCACTATCTAGTTTTACCCATTGTTCAGTTATGGAAGATGACTTGTCATTGTCATTGTCATTATCACTGTCAACATCTTCAGATTTAACATTATCTGGCTCGGTTGTAACGAATTTATAATTCACCAAAACAGCAACCGATAAACGTTTAATACGACCTTCAGGTATTTGACTGTGTATAACCTTTCTATTTACTTCAAAATTAACGGTATTATTTGATTGCAAGCTGTAATTTCCTTGCTTATCGTGTTTTTCAGTCGATTCTTGTTCATCGATTGGCGCGCTAGATGCAGGTACAGGTTGATTAGACAACGCTCCTGGCACACCACCTACACCATAGCTTTTAGCTGATTGACGATTTTCTACTTGTTGCTTACTGCGAATAGTTTGATTAGCAATATCACTATTAGGATCATAAGTTTCTGATGTTGATTCTTGTCGACTGAAATCAATATCAGCATTCACTTGTACCTTGACATTATTTTTACCCAAAATTGGCGTGATGATTTTTTCTACTCGCTCACGAATATTATTTTCAATTCGCTCACCAAATTCGAGTTGAGCAACATTTGTGTTTCTATCACGATAACCTTCACCAGTTAACAGGTGACCATGCTGATCGATAATGGTCACTTTATCTGCTTGTAATTCTGGCACACTACTGGAAATTAAATGGATAATGGCATCGATTTGACCTTGTGATAATGAGCGCCCAGGAAATAACGTTAATGCCACCGATGCAGAAGGAGATTTCCTTTCCCTGACAAATAAAGAAGGTTTAGGCATCGCTAAATGCACTCTAGCATCATCAATACTACTGATGATGGATATTGTTCGGGATAATTCGCCTTCTAAAGCTCGTTGATAATTTATTTGTTCATTGAATTGGCTCATACCAAAACTTTCTTTGTCGAGCAATTCAAAACCTACCGCCCCACCTTTTGGTAAACCCTGCTGAGCAATACGTAATCGGGTATCGTAAACTTTATCTTGCGGAATTAAGATTGTGGAACCAGAAGACGAAAATTGATAAGGAATATTCATCTTATCAAGTTGGCTAATAATTTCACCACCATCTTTATCATTTAAATTACTGAATAAAACTGCATAAGACTCATCTTTAGCCCATAAATAAATAAAACTAATAATGGCTATTATAATTACAGCAGCAATTAACAATGCCATTTTGGTGTTTTGTTTTAGTTGATTTATAAAAGGCAACTTATTTAATATTGATTCACCTTTATTATTGACTGTTTGACTAGCCATTGGCACCCTGACTCTAAACTATTTAGATTAACTCTGTTCGTTATTATCCATGTATTTAAAAAATTCAATGGCGAGAAAAGCGTGCACTTTTTCCCTTACTTATACCCTTTGTTTTTTTATTTATATGTTAAATTTAGCCATACAGTAACAAAAGAGCTAAAAAGCAGTTATCAAAATGAATACAATCAATACATTCAATCCAATTGAGCTAACTGATTTAAATAAATCAACGTCAATATCTCCAAAAACGCATTTTGCAGATAAAAACTTTGTTTCAGAATTAAAAACCGCTTTAGATAACATCAGTCAAATACAAATACAGGCAAATAATGAAGCAAAAGCTTTTGAAATGGGAGATACAAATATTTCATTGAATGAAGTCATGGTTAATATGCAAAAATCATCGGTTTCATTGCAGTTTGGTATTCAAGTACGCAATAAACTAGTTGCTGCTTATCAAGAAATTATGAATATGAATGTTTAATTAATGACATCAAATATAATTCCTATATTCTAAATTTTGCATTTTACTTTTACAGATAACCATTCATTCTGGTCTAAATGCGATAATCAACTCATCACACGATTCAAGTTTAAAATAAGCATCGGTCATATTTTTGATGCTTGTTTCCCTACTAAATATATTATTTTTGTTATCAACTGATGGTAAAAAAACTTTACCATTTTTACTGTACTATTAAAAAAAATAACGACATAATGCCGTCATTTAATAAAAAATAATCAATTAAATACATAAGGGATTCAAAGTGATAACACTAAAAAAGACCAATATTTCTTTAAATGAACAGCGTCTCAATTACCCAACATTAGGGCAACTCATTGTTCTGACAACATCGCTTGATGGTTTTTCTATAACTGAGGCTATTTGTTATCAAAAGAAGCTTGTGATTTCTGCTAAATTTTATCCTCAAAACAAGTACGATTATAAAGTTATATATGTCGTAATTGATCTGGATAAAAAAAACACGCATTATTATCATGAATCAGATGGAATTAACCCCCAATTTTTTGTCAGCCCTACTGGTAAGTATTATGTGTCTATTGATGTATACCATCCAGATAAAGATTTAGGTATTATGCTTCCATTATTTGATAGAGAAAATATCACCTATCCAAAGCCCAAACGTCCTATTGTCGGCGATTTTAAGGGAATATGTCATGATTTTTCTATTTTCCATTATGTTGATCTTTTTTCAGAGACAAAACCAGATAAATTGATTGCAGTTGAATTTAAAAATGATGATATAAAAAAAACCTATACCAATAAAATTCCGCTTCCAAAACATAACAAACTTTTTATTGATTCTTTGAATAATCAAATACATCTACTTGCTTGTGTTGACAATGGTTGGTTACATCGTCAAATTGATGAAATGGGGAGCGATTTACAATCAAGAAATATAAACATAGGAAAACGTTTTTTTCTAACTTGCGTATTGAATTTAAGTTTTACTTATACATCAAGTATCTTAGGTATTGATGAAAAAGGTAAGTTTTATTTAATCAATATTTCACCCGAAGGAAAAATAGAACAAAATTTATTGTTTGATATGGAAAGGCTAATTTATTCTATTTGGGAACCGATAAAAGTTGCTGCAGAAACGTTTGTTATTCGATTCACAGATGAAATCGGCAATGGGTGGATTACAATTCAAAATAATCAGGTGATCGAAGCCTTTTCTCAGGAAACCGTTGGTTGCTATATAAACCTGCACACAAAAGAAGTGTTTAAATTATCCACAAAAGAATTAATCATTAGTGAGATCGTCAAAACCAAAGATGCCAATTATACTGTTGTTTTTTACGGAAAAGAAGAAGACAATCACTCAAAAAACAAAGAGTTAATTATTTTAAATCGCAATATTGATTAAGGCTGTTTAACGGAATGCTTGGTTGGTTCCTATCGATGAATAAGATTCAAACAAAGCATCCACAGACTTACATTATACAGGCAATTTTTTGATAGCTACCAATTTTAGTTTGATAATCGGCATGCTTACCAATCAACTCTCTAAGCTGAGAATGACGAGTAATCATTAATTGGGTTAACTGCTGCTGATAGCTAAGTATATTTTTGATATACATTCTAATCATGTCTTGATGTTGCAATGGTAAGTTTTCAATTTTTGCAAAATCATCAACCAACATAATACCTTTCGATAATTGAAGGTATTTTGCCTGCCAACTCAACAATAAGTCCCATTTTTCATTCTGTGCATTAACCAACATTTGTTCCACAACATAGTTGAATTGTTCGTATTGTTCTAATAAGTTATTTCCTTGCATAATCATCCTTTTTTACTTAGCTATCTCACGCCACGACTCAGCAATATTGTTAAGTAAATCGAAACAAGTCTGTAATTTTTCTTGATCATTATGTAAATTAGCCAATAACAATTGTTGGCTAATATAGTGATATAAACGATCTAAATTTTCGGCAATTTCACCGCCTTTTTCTAAATCTAGACAGCTTTTAAGACCATTATCAACAATATTAATCGCTTTAGAAATTGCGTTACCTTTACCAACAATATTGCCTTTTTGAATATATAAGCTAGCCAATTTAATGGCGTTAAGTGCACCATCAAATAATAAGACAATCAATTGATGGGGAGACGCTTGACTAATACGTGTTTCTAAATTCACTTGCTCGTAAGCATGAGATCCCATTTTATACATTACTATTCTCTATTTTTTTAAATTTGCCATCATATCAAATTGGGTAGTTAAATAATTACTCATACTATCTAATGAGTTGATTAAAATATCCAATTTAGTAAATTGAACTCGGTAACGCTCAATAGTTTGCTCAATAGAACTGCTTACTTGTTCATGCCGTTTATCTAATGATTTTAAGGTAGAATTTAAGCCATTGGTTGCTGAATCAATCATGCCATCACTATCAATAAACCCTCTCACTTTGGAAAAAATTTCATTAGCAATACCCGTTGTTTTACCATCACCAGTAAATAATATTGCCACCGCTTCACTGTTTTCACTGAGTGCTTTTTGTAGTTCGCTTTCTTTAATCGTTAACATGCCATTTTTGTCCATGTTAATGCCGATTTGAGCTAAAACAGAAAATTCTCCGTCTTGCCCTTTGGCAAATATTGAGCGGATACTTTGATCTATATTACGTAATGTTGAATCCCCAATAAGTGGACCATTATTGCTATTTAGTTCTTTTGAATTTGTCTCTTCTGCGGTGAATTTTGTTAATGTTGATATTGTTGTTTGTAATTGATTAAATGCCTCGACCCATTCTTTAATGGCTTCTTCCACTTTTTCATTATCCGCTGTTATAGCAAGATTCTGACTAATTGTTGTGGTCTGTTTTAATGTAATATCCACACCTTGAACCACATCTTTAACAGTATTAGAATTACTAGTTATGGCAATACCATTAAACGAAAATTTAGCATCTTGCGCTTTTGCAACTTCATTCATATGACTATTGCTAGGTTGATTAATATCAAATCCAATAACATTATTTAACATTTCGTCATCTGATGAAATAGAAGTAATGCTTTGTTGTTCACCTGTTTCTTTCGATGTGATGACTAATTGATAACCATCTGCTCCAGAACGAATAATGGCAGCATTCATTGTTGAAGGGCTGGTTGTTCCATCTTCATTAGTAACTTTGGCATTATTAATGGCATTTGCTATTGATTGCAAAGATGTCTCATCCTGAGATAAGGTTACATCAAGTTTTTGACCATTAGCTTGTTCAATCGTAATAGTTCGCGTTTGGTTATCATTACCTAACTTAGCATTTTTATCATTGATCGTCGATGTAGCAATACCATGAGATGTCGCTAATTGATCAACTGTCACTGTATAATTACCTAATGCTGCTTTGCTATTTGCTTTTACCGAAAAATAATTGTCATTTCCTGTTGCTATTCGGCTTTGAAAAAGCTCTTTTTTTTGAAGTTTTTCCGTTGCAGTATTAAATGTTGTTAATGCACTTTTTAATTTACCAAAACCACTAATTTTCGCATTAATTGCTTTTTGTTGCGTTGTAATTGGGGTTAAACGTGTTTTTTCAGCCACTTCTAGTTGATCTAAAATACCATTAAGATCGATTCCAGAACCAATGCCTAATGCGCTCATTGCCATGATTTAATCTACCTATAACAATTATTCAATATTGTTTATATCGGCTGACAATTAAAAAAATTTAGTCTTCTTTTAAATATTTATTTAATAAATTGATAACAATCTATTTTTTTGAATAAAAAATCATTGAAAAATTTTTAAAAAAAATAACAATATGATTTATTTAATAATATTATTTTAATTTGCAACTAAACTGCTACTATAAAAAAATAATCATCAAAAATATTAAAGTTCCCTGTTTTGTTACCGATAAGTTATTTGTCAGCAAGAATATTGAATTAAATTTAAATATCTTGTTGATTTTAATATTTATATTATTGGAGATAAAAATGGCACAAGTAATTAATACAAATACAATGTCTTTAATGGCAAAAAATAACCTTAACAATTCTCAAAGCGTTCTTAGTACTTCTATTGAGCGCCTTTCATCAGGTATGCGTATTAATAGCGCTAAAGATGATGCAGCAGGTCAAGCAATTGCTAACCGTTTTTCATCAAACATCAAAGGATTAACACAAGCTGCTCGTAATGCAAATGATGGTATTTCACTTGCACAAACTACTGAAGGTGCATTAAACGAAATCAACAACAACGTACAACGTATTCGTGAATTAACTGTTCAAGCGGCAAATGGTACCAACTCTGAAAGTGATTTAGTATCAATTCAAAATGAAATTGATCAACGTCTAGATGAGATTGATCGTGTTTCTAACCAAACTGATTTCAATGGTTCTAAAGTATTATCTGAAGATAAAACACTTAAAATTCAAGTAGGTGCAAATGACGGCGAAACCATTGAAATCAATTTGAAAAAAATTGATAGCACTGAACTTGGTTTAAATGGATTTAACGTATCTGATTCACCAACAGAAGATCCATTAAAAACAATTGATACTGCATTATCAAAAATTGATGCATTAAGAGGGCAATTAGGTGCGGTACAAAACCGTTTCGAATCAACAGTAACCAACATTAACAATACTGTAAATAACCTAAGTTCTGCACGTAGCCGTATTGAAGATGCTGATTATGCAACAGAAGTATCAAACATGACTCGTGGTCAAATTTTACAACAAGCAGGTACATCTGTATTAGCACAAGCTAACCAAGTACCACAATCTGTACTTTCTTTATTACAATAATTCTATTTTGATTTTTAGTTATTTTAACTCTGTCATATAGTCATGATAGCCATAACGGCATTTTATAATGCGGTTATGGCTAATAATGATAATTAGCTATTTTTTAGCCCTTTATTCAACCCATTAAATTTGCTAACCATCGTCATAATAATGTTAGATATTTTTTTAACATTGATTCAAAAATGGATGATAGCTTATATAACTCACGCGGTGTAATACACCAAATCGATTGGCAACAATATATTCATTTGGTGCGTAATGAAGCTTTAAAATTAGCTGTCCGTTTACCAGCAACGGTCGAACTTGATGATTTATTACAAGTTGGCTATATCGGTTTATTAGACACTATAAAACGTTATGACTCATCTCAAGGCAGCGCTTTTGCTACATTTGCCATACCAAGAATTAAAGGAGCAATGCTTGATGAATTACGTAGCCGTGATTGGTTACCAAGACAAACTCGTAAGAAAATTAGAGATGTTACAACCGCAATTAATGAATTAGAACAGAAGTTAGGTGCACCCCCTAGTGATTATCAAATTGCTAAATACTTAGAATTACCTATAAGCGAATACCGAAAAATTTTATTAGATTCAAATAATAGCCAAATATGTTCGTATGATGAAATTCATAAAAAACTGGGTGATAACATTGATACCATTATTAAATGTGATGAAGATAATAATCCTTTTTCGGCACTAATAGATGAGGAAATTCGTAACACAATTATTCAACAAATAGAAAGACTACCAGAAAAGGAAAAACTTGTTTTATCACTTTATTACCAAGAAGATCTCAATTTAAAAGAGATTGGTAAAGTAATGAATATCAGTGAATCAAGAGTAAGCCAATTACATAGCCAAGCGATCAAAAGAATACAAAGTAAAGTTAATTTTTAGAAAATATAAAAAGGCAATTAAAATAAAGTGTAATTAAAAGAAAAAATAATTGAAATTATTTTTTTATTGACCTTTTGCATTTAAAAATGTAATTTTAAGCAAAAAAAAACTAATGCTATTTAATTTTACTAGTTATTCGTTTTTTTATGCGAAACAAAACAAATATGAATTGGTGACTAAATTGGGAAATTTATTAGATGACGATATTCTTAAATGTATACATCATTTGAATCTATCAACACTACTATTAAGCCAGAAAATGATTGAAAAAGATAAAGTTATGGCAATGTATCGATTAGGTATTGACGAAGAAACTGCTGACATACTTAGCCGTTTAAACACATCTCAAATGTTGATTCTATCAGAAACAAATCAATTAACTTTTCAGTTACGATTTGAAAATGCTGAAATGATGAAAAAACTTACTGAAGAATCTCGCATTGGTGATATTAAACAGATGCATACAGGAATTCTTTTATCAAGTTTGCTATTAGATTCAATCAATAAGTAGCTAAGGAACTAAGATGACAAGTACAAGTATTATTCAAAAATATGAGGAAACTCAACTCGCTATCAAATTGATTTCCCTAGGTGGAAGAATTCAAATGCTGGAAAGTGAAACCAACTTAAGTCGAAATAAACTTATCAAGCTTTATAAAGAGATTCAAGGTTGTCCTCCACCTAAAGGTCTATTACCATTTTCAACCTCGTGGTTTATGACATGGGAACCTAATATCCATGCGAGTATTTTTTATAACGCATACTCTTATTTAGTTAAAAATGGTCTAAAATCAGGCATTCAAACTATCTTAAAAGCTTATCAACTTTATTTAGAGCAATGCCAATTTTCATCACATAAGGATAAACCTGTTTTAGGTTTAACCAGAGCTTGGATATTAGTCAAATTTGTCGAAAAGAAAATAATGCAACAATCATGTTGTAACACATGTCGTGGACGTTTTATTACACACGCTTATCATCCGCAAAATACTTTTACTTGCAGTTTATGTCAGCCTCCATCAAGGGCAGATAAGAATAATAAAACACAAAAAGAAAACGACGAAAAATGCATGAAAGTGTTATCGAAACCAAGTTATTTAAATTTATCAGTTGCCAAACAGATCACTGCTTAAATAAATATTAAAGCAATTCAGCCGTTATTTTATGGAGAAAGAAGAAAGTCAATGCTAATAGTTATAGGATATATCGTAGTGATCGCTTCGGCGCTACTTGGCTATGTACTCAGTGGTGGTTATTTAGCCGTACTATTTCAGCCACTCGAATTGCTGATTATTGGTGGTGCTGCTATAGGCGCTTTTATTGTTAGTAATGAACAAAAAACAATAAAAGCCACACTTAAGTCTTTAGGTCAATTGTTTAAAACATCCAAATATAATAAGAATCTATATTTAACACTCATTAATTTTATGTATACCATTTTGACGAAGATTCGCCAAAGTGGAGGGCTATCCATTGAATCAGATATTGATAATCCGCATGAAAGTGAATTATTTAAACAATATCCACTTATTTTAGCTAATCCAAGAATTTGTGATTTTATCACTGATTACTTACGTCTTATGATTAGTGGCAATATGGATGTATTTGAAATAGAAACACTGATGAGTGAAGAAATTGAAACATTTGTCCACGAACTTGAAAAACCTGTAGATGCCATTTCAGGAATTGGTGATGGCCTACCTGCATTTGGGATCGTCGCTGCTGTAATGGGCGTAATTAATACACTTGCTCAAGCTGATAGACCAGCAAGTGAACTCGGTGAGCTTATCGCTCATGCTATGGTAGGAACTTTTTTAGGAATTTTGCTTGCTTATGGTTTTGTTTCGCCATTAGCTGCTTTATTAAAACAAAGAAACGCCGATACAGTGAAAGTTCTAGAATGTACCAAAGTAATACTTATTGCCAGCATGCATGATTATGCGCCACAAATTTGTATTGAATTTGGGCGAAAAACGTTATTTTCTCATGAAAGGCCATCATTCTTTGAATTAGAAAAATACATACAAGAAGTTAAAGACAAAAAATCTAATCCAAATGAAAATAAAGAATAATGAAAGATAAATCTGTAAGAATAATTATAAAGAAAAAATCAGGGCATGGTGGTGGACATCATGGCGGTTCGTGGAAAATCGCTTATGCCGACTTTATGACCGCAATGATGGCGTTATTTTTAGTCATGTGGTTAATTTCTACATCTACCCCTCAAGAATTGAAAGGGATTGCTGAATACTTTAGAACCCCTTTAATTCTTGGCTACAATGGCGGTAAAAATATTAGCGATAGTGAAAGTCCGATTCCTGGTGGTGGTGATGATGTTAGTAAACAACTTGGTGAAGAAAAGAGCTATCATTCTACCCTATCACAGAATGAAGTTGAGAAACAGCAACTTGAAAAAATACAGATGATTGAAGCGGCACGTAAAATTTATGATATTTTTGAAATTGATGAACGTCTAAAGAAATTAGCTCCTAATCTTATTATTGAATTAACTGAAATGGGGTTACGGATTCAAATTTTAGCTTCAGATGATAAACCCATGTTTGATGTTGGTAGTACAACCATTGATCCTAATATGCAAGAAATTCTGCATGCATTAGCGCCGATTATCAATTCATTACCAAATAAAATCACTTTGTCAGGCCATACTGATGAACGCCAATATACAACAGGTGATAGAGGATATAGCAATTGGGAACTATCTGCAGATAGAGCTAATTCATCAAGAAGAGAGCTTATAGCTGGTGGATTAGACTCAAATAAAATTATTCGAATTATTGCACTTGCCGATACAGTGAATTTAAACAATCCTAATTACAGTAAAGATGCTAATCGTCGTATCAGTATCTTAATTTTGAATAAAATAGCACAGCAGTATATTGAAGAAGAAAATAACATGACCGGAACCGATTTTTTAAGACAATCACAACGGACTAAATCAGAATAAATTTATTTTTGAAAAAATGTATTTATTTGAAAACTTTTTTAAAACACGCATAAGAATTATTAAAGTTTTGTGAATTTAACCCGATATAAAAAAGACTTATTTTAATTGATATTATGAACTCAAACTATATTGAGAGGATTTTATGGCGAATTCATTAATGAATACTGGTATTAGTGGGTTAAATGCAGCACAAAATATGCTGAATGTAATAAGTAATAATATTAGTAATGCTCATACAACTGGTTACAATCGTCAACAACAAATTTTACGCCAAGCAAATGGAACTCAGCATAGTTTTGGGTTTGTCGGTAACGGTGTTTGTGTATCATCTGTTAATCGCGCTTTTAATAATTTTGTTGTAGGACAACTGCGACAATCACAATCACAAAATGGTTCTATTAAGGCTTATTATAATGAATTATCTAAAGTAGATAATCTGTTAGCCGAGAATGACAATAGTATTTCATCTCAAATCAATAATCTTTTTGCCAGTTTAAATAAACTTGCATCAAATGCTAGTGATGCATCGACAAAACAAACTGTTATTAGTGATCTGACATCTTTAACTAGCCAATTTAATAAAACAGAAACAAATTTAAAGAACCAAATTGCCAACGTTAATACTGAATTAAATAGTAATGTTGATAAAGTTAATACCTATACTCAACAAATTGCCGAACTTAATCAAAAAATATCACAACTACAGTCGGTAGGCGGTGGAAACGAACCTAATGCATTACTTGACCAACGCGATCAGTTAGTCAATGAATTAAGTGAAATCATTGACATTACCGTTACTGAACAAAATGGACAATATAATCTTTCGCTCGCTAATGGTTTAAATTTAGTTCAAGGCTCTTCTATTAACTTATTATCGGTACAACCTTCAACAGATGATCCTTCTTTAAATACTATTATTTATACTCACCCTTCAGGTGCAACACAAGAATTGACAAGCCAAAACATTACATCAGGTACGTTACACGGCTTATTAACCTTTCGTGATGGACCATTAACCGAAGCCCGCAATCAGCTAGGCTTAATTGCATTAAATTTAGCAGAACGTTTTAATGAAGTGCATATGTCGGGTATTGATATTAATGGTAATCAAGGTGAAAAGTTGTTTGATTACAATCATCCTAGTTGTGTCACAAATACTAAAAACCAAGGTAATGCTTCAGCCAAAATTGAGTTTAATGCTTTGAGTAAAGTAAAAGCTTCTGATTATAAAATAGAATTTGATGGTAATAATTGGATTGTCACAAGATTATCTGATCATCAGCTAATTACTCCTGAAATCAAAGATGGTAAATTGTTTTTTGATGGACTGACCATTGAGATAAGTGGTAATGCGGTTAATGGAGATTCGTTTATCATAAAACCTGTTGCCGATATTGCTTCGTCATTACAACTGCTAGTGAAAGATGTAAATAAACTAGCAACAGGTATTAACGATGAAGAAAATGGCGCTGGTGATAACCGCAATGTAACCAAATTATTAGAAATCCAACATGAAAAACTTGTTAATGGTACAACAACATTAAAAAGTGCTTATACCCGCTTAACTAACTATATTGGTAGTGAAACTCAAACAGCAAAAATTTCTGCTCAATCAAGTAAAAATATAACTCAGCAAATTTATGAACAAAATCAATCGATTTCAGGGGTTAATATTGAAGAAGAGTATATCTCTATGCAGGTTTATATGCAGTATTACCAAGCAAATGCCAAAGTGATTGATGCGGCAACAACACTATTTGATACCATTTTAGGTTTAACTAAATGATTAAAGGATAAAAAATGCGCCTTAGCACAAACTCAATTTATCAAAAAAACTTAAACAGTATTTTAAACACCAACAGCAAATGGCAAAAATCGGGGTTGCATTTGGCAACAGGTAAAAAGATTTTAACTCCTTCTGATGATCCAATGGGAGCATCACAATCATTAATAATAAAGCAAGCGCAAGCACAAAATGAACAGTTTCAAGCAACACGCGAAAATGCCGATAAATCACTTAGTCGCCAAGATACGATCTTATCGGAAGCCAATACTGTTATCCAAGCAATTCAGGAAACATTGGTCTATGCATCAAATGAAACCTTAAATGAAGAAAATAGACTCGATCTTGCTAATAAATTACAAAGTTTGAAAGATCAACTTTTATCATTAGCTAATGCAAAAGACACTAATGGTAACTATCTTTTTGCTGGTAAGAAAAACGATACACCTCCTTTTGTTATGAATGAATCAGGTGAAGTGAGTTACGTAGGCGGTACAACTTCTATCAATGTATTAATCGATGACTCGCGAGAAATATCGCTAAGTTTTACAGGTATTCAAGTATTTATGACTGGCTCAAATGTTAAAGAATCTGATGGTTCACCAGCAGAAAGTAACATATTTGCAAGTATTGATTATGCAATTGAGGCATTAAAAATAGATCTAGATTATGATAATGATGATACCGTTGAACAATTTAGATCTGGGTTGTCAAAAGCACGTCATGGAGTAGACAATTCTTTTAATAATATTTCGACACTTAGAGCAGAAGGTGGCTCAGTATTATCCGAAATTGATAGATTAACCACATTGGGTAAAACATTAGATATTGAATTTCAAACTCAAATCAGCCAACTTGAAGACGTCGATTGGTACGAAGCCATTTCAGAATATGTAATGCTACAAGCTAATTTACAAGCTGCACAATATACCTTTATGACTATGCAAAGTATGTCACTGTTTCAAATGAAATAAGCATTGCATGCTGATTTGTGCAACGTGATCTTACCCCCTAAAATAATTCATCCCCTATAGGAGGCTTAACGCCTCCTTTTTTGCAGAAATGCTCAATAAGTAATGCTATATCATGCTAGATAAGCAATCAATGTAATTATATAATTAACATAAAAAAACAACCCAAAAACACTAATAAAATCAATTGGTTTTTTGAATAATTTTTATCATTATTAGCTTTGGTTCCCTTCATTGCC
>NZ_FMWS01000125.1 GCF_900103255.1 Gilliamella bombi
CAAGCACAGGCGCAAGCTCAAAATCAAAATCAAACAACCAGCACAGAACAAAGCAATGCGAATACTAATACACCGAAACTATCCAATTTATCAACTGACGGCAAGGCGTGGTTTATTCATCCTGTGGCGATGGTGGATTATTTTAATGTTACAGAAAATAAGAAAACAGAAACTTGGGATAGTGTGACAAATTCAAGAATTACGTTATTACACCCAAGAATTCGTCAAAATGCGGTAGATTTTATCAACGATGTAGAAGAACAATTTGGAATACAATTAAGAGTTACGACAGGACTTAGAACTATTGATGAACAAAATCGCCTTTATGAGCAAGGTCGTACAACATCTGGAAATATAGTTACTTGGGTTAGAGGAGGATATAGTTACCATAATTATGGATTAGCAATAGATGTTATAGAGATCAAAGATAAGAAAGTTAATTGGGACGAAAACGTTCTAATCAGAATATCCTCTGTAGGTATAAGAAATGGTTTTTCTTGGGGCGGTAATTGGAAAAAACAAAAAGATTATCCTCATTTTGAAATTACTTTTGGTTATAAAGCATCGGAATTATTAGAAAAATATAATAAAGGAGAATTAGATAATGAAGGGTATATTATATTTGATTAGCATTAACATTTTATGCGTATCATTCGGATTAAAAGCTGAAGAGATAACACTTGAATCTTTACATGCGACAGAAGGTGTAGTGTTAAATTGTATGAAAAAGCAACTTAATCTTAGAATTTATGGTGAAACATACCGTTCAAAAATTGTTGTTAGTAAAAGAAAGGATTTATTTGAAGTATTATCAAACACTGAATACTACAATATACCAATTGGTTATCATGATGAAAATTTAAAATCTGAAATCGTTTTTACTGTTGAAAATAAATATTTTATTAAAAATAAAGAAATTATTTCTGCTGTATCTCTTGATTCTATGTATAAAAAAAATGCTAATGATGATTTATCAATTTTATCAGATGCAATAAGTGAGGCTCATGAAAATAAAAAATGTTTATCATGGAATTTTTAGTGAATCATTAATGATATACGTGATTTATTGTAAAACTTATCAGATAACAATAAAACATAGAACGAGTAGTGAGCATCAATGAAGTTTACTGGAGCATGACGGCTTGATAGCGATAGAAGATGAAAAAACAAAATGGGCCCAAGTGACGGCACTGGATGAGCAAACGCTACCAATACAAGGTTGGGTGAATATAAAAGACAATGCACAAGCGCATATCAAACGGCGTAGTCCATGGCACTGGCCTGGTTTTGAAACGATAGAAGAAAAAGCCACGGTAGGTGAATTATCAGATAAGGTTGGCAAGAATAAAGTAGCTAAATTGGATTTAGCCGATTACACGCCAGCGATGCGGGCATTACACCAAATCTTAACGGGCACACTGATTTATTCAACTCAACGAAAAAAAGACCTACCGCC
>NZ_FMWS01000025.1 GCF_900103255.1 Gilliamella bombi
ATTGCACTTCATGTTTGAATCCAAGTAAAATTAAATAACAGACTTTTTGAGCTCCAATCAAATTTTCGATGCTTCTTGTTTGGCTTGATGAATGATGGCTTTAGCTATCCATTGCGATAGTGATATTACATTTTGATCATCAAGTCCCCAGATATCCTTGAGTACCATAAATATTTCAGAACCGTAAATAATTGAAATAGCATAAACTACTTTATCATAAAGCTCATTTGGTAGTTCAGCTTTGAGTGGGGATAATATTGTTGTAAGAGTTTCTTTACGATTACCTCGTACCAATTTTTCGGTTTGTGGTGATAATGATGACCGTTCTGTTGCCCACTGTTGTAATGAAACCCTTAATGCTGCACGTAGCGCCCCTTCATGCTTTAGCATTTGAGGAAAAGCAAAAGCTAAAAAATCATTAATACGTTCTTCTGCATTTTGTTTTTTTGATTGCCAACTAAAAATAGGTTCTAATGAACTTTCTACCACAGCTGTAATTAGAGCACTTTGTGTTGGAAAATAGCGGTATGCTGTTGCTCTAGATATACCCGATTTATCAGCAAGTTCAGTTATGGTAAGCTCACAGCCTTGTTCTAATGCTTCTAATGCAGTATTAATTAAACGCTCATAAGTCCGTTTTTTTACGCCAACATATGTTGGGTGCGATACTAAAGTTTTCTCAGTCATTAGGAATATATTTATATTTATCGTAATTTTAAATATGATACTGCATTTTAATAAATTAGTTAAAATTTATCATTTCCTAAAAAAATGAGACTTAAATCTCATTTTTGATATATAATGTATGACAATTAATCACCCTTTTGTTACAAATATTTACCTAATTAACTCATTTAGGAGTAATAAATGGCATCAACTAGTACAATTTATTTGGTTACTACATTAGACACCAAAGGGCAAGAAATCGTTTATATTAAAAATATTCTTGATTTAAAAAATCTCAACTGCAAAATTATTGATGTTTCTACACAATCTCATCAATTTAATCATTTAGCAACTATCACAGCAGAAACCGTCGCTAGTTACCATCCAGACGGTAAACAGGCTGTTTTTTGTGGCGATAGAGGTAAAGCAATTGTTGCAATGGCCGAAGCTTTCAAATTGTTTCTGATGACTCAAAACGATGTAGAAGCCATACTAGGTTTAGGTGGTTCAGGAGGAACTGCATTAATTACTCCAGCCATGCAATCATTAGCTGTAGGAATTCCTAAACTAATGGTATCAACAATGGCATCTGGTGATATTTCTGGTTATATCGGTGCAAGTGATATTGCAATGATGTATTCAGTTACTGATATTGCTGGAATTAATGTCATATCTAGGAAAGTTTTAACCAATGCAGCTAATTTTATTGCTGGCTCAATTCTATTTAAAACCCAAGATACGATTGAAGATAAGCCTGCAATTGGTTTAACTATGTTTGGTGTCACAACTAAATGTGTTCAATCTGTATCAACTAAATTAAACGGGCAATATGATTGTTTGGTTTTTCATGCAACAGGCAGTGGTGGCAAAGCAATGGAAAAACTAGCTGATAGCCATTTATTGCACGGTGTGCTTGATATTACAACAACGGAAGTATGTGATTATTTATTTGGCGGTGTTTTAGCCTGCGATGAAGATCGTTTTGGTGCCATTGCAAGAAGCCAAGTACCTTATATTGGATCGTGTGGTGCACTTGATATGGTAAATTTTGCAAGCCCTGATACTATTCCTCAAAAATATCAAGATCGCCTATTTTATCCACATAATCCACAAGTGACATTAATGCGAACAACGCCAGAAGAAAATCAAAAAATGGCTAATTGGATAGCAAATAAACTTAATCAATGCCAAGGTTATGTCACTTTTATTATTCCTGAAGGTGGTTTTTCTGCTTTAGATATTGAAGGTGGTGCTTTTTGGTCACCAAAAGCAAATCAAGCATTTATTGATGAATTTGAAAAAACCTTTATTCAAACTCAAAAAAGAAAGTTAATAAAAACCCCTTATCATATAAACTCACCGCAGTTTTGTGATCTTATCATCAATGAATTTACAAAAATAATGAAATAAATATTTGGAGAATATTATGGGTAGTCAACGCACTCAATTGTTAAAAAAATTCCACGACATGATAGCTAAAGGTCAACCAATTATTGGTGGTGGAGCTGGTACAGGATTATCAGCAAAATGTGAAGAAGCTGGTGGTATCGATCTTATTGTTATCTATAATTCAGGGCGTTACCGTATGGCAGGTAGAGGTTCATTAGCAGGATTACTTGCTTATGGCAATGCTAACGAAATTGTAATGGATATGGCTAAAGAAGTATTACCAGTAGTTAAAAATACGCCAGTACTAGCGGGTGTAAATGGCACAGATCCATTTTGTCAATTTGACCAATTTTTAGATAAATTAAAAGAAACGGGATTTGCTGGCGTGCAAAACTTTCCAACTGTTGGACTCATTGATGGCAACTTCAGAGCAAACCTAGAAGAAACAGGAATGGGATACGCTTTAGAAGTCGAAATGATCCGCAAAGCACATGAAAAAGATCTACTTACAACACCTTATGTATTTAGTGAACAAAATGCGATCGATATGGCTAAAGCGGGTGCAGATATTTTAGTACCTCATATGGGACTAACGACGGGGGGGAGTATTGGTGCAGAAACAGCATTAAAACTAGCTGACTGTGTGCTACTAATCAATCAATGGGCAAAAGCGGCTAAAGCAATTCGCCCAGACATTATTATTTTATGTCATGGTGGTCCTATTGCTACCCCTGAAGATGCTGAATATATTTTAAAAAATTGCCCTGAATGTAATGGATTTTATGGAGCAAGTTCAATGGAACGTTTACCAACAGAAATTGCACTAAAACAAACGACAGAAAGATTTAAATCAATTCAACGACACTAACAATAATATAAGCAATAACAGCGCAACTAATGTATCGCGCTGTTATTTTTTTAAGAGAAGTGAAATTCGTTAAACTTTATTCTGATTGAAACATTATATTATTAATATCTACGCATATTTGTTATATGGCAATTTAAATTTAACAGAAACCCTAATCCTATGTAAAAATATGCATAAAAGCTTTAACAAATAAGTAAATAGCAAAACCACCAACCACTTTCAAAATTATCTTCGATTTGAAATAATTGTTTAATAATACTATTTAGATAATAAAAAATGAGATTAGTCTAACAATTCCTTCTCAAAAAGATTAAAATTGATAAATATTATTGATAAACTGGCAAATATTTTTACCAGTTTAGGCTTAAATTAATCGCAAAGTAATAGTACTAAGCAGGAACAGATGAACACTCCCCCAAAATGGTTAAGGTTGTTAATTGATGAGAATTGCTCATTTGAACGACTATTAGCCAAACTTACGAAAGCCTTTAACTGTACATTTACTTATAAAAATGATAGTGGTATTGCTAAAGCTAAGTTAGATGATTTTACTATAATAATTCATGACAAAATTGATCGTACTTTTGACATCGTCCTTAATCCATCTTATATTCTTACATTCATGATTACAGAGGATAAATCTCCTAATTACCACGTTGAAAAGCATATTCAAACAACCTTAACCAATCATAGTATTATCTATCAACACTCACAAACCAAAGATCATGCCTATCCCATTGAACTTCCTTTTTGGCAAGCGCCCAACGATGACATTGTCATAAAATCCAAAGGCGATGCTTTAACCGCCTATTGTAAAATATGGTATAAACCTGCCAAGTATTCTAAATTTACGGGTATATTTCAGTTTTCTAATGTTTGGGCAATGCATTTTGAGCGAAACAAACAGTGTGCTTATTACAGTCATTGTGATAGCGATGATGTTAATTCTTGTTATTGGGTTGTTCCTGAATCATCATGGCTTGAGCAATTAGTCAATGAACGACAAACTCATTTCCCTAATTGGCAACAATATGATCGCGGTGACTATTGGCATTACATTATTCAAAGTGATTCATTCTACGTAGAAATCATCGCTAAACAGATCAAAATATCAAAAAAGCAATTAAAAGGTATTTTTTAAGATAAAATGGCAATATATAAAGGTCAAATCATAACTTGATATTCAATATACTATGAATCATCTAAATTTTTTTATAAACAACTTTATAAAGAAAGATAAAAAACAACGATATCACTTTCTCATTAATGGAAAGTGGCAGAAATTTGCCAATAATATCAAATATCTTGATAAACATTTGAATCACCATTGTGTAAGAATCGATAACAATGCTTTTGAAAAATTTGCTCAAATTATAAAACACTATACCATTAAATCAGGATATTATTATGATGCCTATACCAATGGGATGGAAATATCAACCCATTGTCTAGATAATATTCATGATGATAGCCTACTTATCTGCTCTGATAACAATATTGCATTTTATTTTCATCATGATAATTGGATATGGTTTTGCCAAATAAAACCTTAAGCAGCATTATAGATAAAACAGGTAACCCAAAATATGCACTCATTCAATGATATAAATCAACTTTTAATCGACTGCATTAATCTACAGGATAATTTATTAAATAAACTCTATTTATTAGCTAATCAGCCTAAAGCCGTTGAATTAATTAAAACACATTTAACCCAAAAGTTTGATCCCTTGTTATTACACTTGATCAAACAATTTCCAGAAGCAATCAAAATAAGCTTATTACCTGAAATTATCAACATTATGCAATATTTAGATGGCAATACAAAATTATGCCAAGAGATTATTTTAAGTATCAATACACAGTGGCTAGAAAAACATCTTTGGAATTATATTATACCTATTTTAGGGCAACAGAATTATGAAACATTTGGTATATTGATGTATTTATTCAATTCATTTAGCCAGAAGTTATCAAAAAAATTGGCTATTTTAGCTTTACAAAGTAACGATAAAGATGTGCAAGAAATCGGTGAGTTTTATTTATCAAATAATAGATGCCTTTTGGATGATGCTCGAAGTAGCTTGATATGCTGATTACAACAGAATCGTTAAAATCATTTTTTAAGTTAATTGTACAAAGTAATAAAAGGATTAATCATGCAGGGGTTTTTTGATAGATTAATGCTTGGTGAACTAAAGGATGTAATGATCGCTGGCTATATTGATTATGCTACCCTACCGATTTTTCACCCATTTTATGACAGATTATATTTTATTATTGATGAAGTTATTTTTGAGTTATATCTCAGTGAAGCAGGTATTATACAATATAATGAATTAACAGAAATTAAAGCATGGTTTACTTTAGATGATGATGACCATTTTTCATTGATGTCAATTTATTCACAATTATTCAAAACTGAGCAGGCTGTAATTATCACCGATATAACATACTCATCAATACCCTTCTCCTCAATGAGTATAAGTTACGTCAATGGTCAAGACTGCGGTAATTTACTTTTTGACCCAAATCATTTTTTTGGTTTTACATTTTTATAAAGGTTATAAATGTTAGATATTATTGATTTTATTGAATCATCATATAAAGATAATTCAGAGTTAAAACACAAACTAGAATTAGTCAAAAAATTAATTACCTACTTGTCTGAACATGATATCGACAGAACTGTTGGTGAGATTATACCTATCTTGGGCTGTAATACAGGTTATAGTGAATATCGAATCATTAATGACTGTGAATCGGATAACCCTTCACTGTGGTCTGAGTACCAATATAATGGCGAAAAGGTAAGGCTGAATTCTGGCGATATTGTACTCACAATGAAAAAATAAATTTTTGATAATGGGTTAGCACTATCAATAAGTAAATTAAGCAATAAATTAAGTGATAAAATGAATATAAAAAAATAAACGCACTATTTAAAAATAGACGTTTATTTTATTAGATTAATTTTGCTGGCAAGTTAAGTATTTATGCAGTTGCATTATTGCTATTTATTTCAACCACCAAAACATGACCTTGATCTTTCAAAAAGTATTCATCATCTTGTGGAGCGCGTAATGACATCATTTTATCATCACCCACCTCCATGGTATCGCCTGGCCTCATTGTTGCACCGCTATCACGCAAATACTGTAGGATATTGCCAAACATTTCAAAATAATATTCCCCCTCATCATGGCTATTGGCTAATACAGCAAAATCAGGCAAGCCAAAAATATCCGCACCATAAGTACGCATCCATACCCCTTTAACACCCTCTACCTCATATTTCACAAATCCACAAAAGAACGAGGGTAAGCAATAGCGTAAACTATCAATTCCATCTTTATCTGTAACCAATTTGCGAATAGTATTTATCGGTAGCGAAGTATGTCCATTTCCGTTAATCACAGCTAAAGCATTAAACTCCTCCAAACCAGCTGCTAAACGGGTTAAAGCAAGGTATTGCTCAAGTACATCTTGCTCATACCCAACATAATATAAAATTAAATGGCTATCATTATTGCGAATTTGCGCTTTGATATCCTGATTATAATGTGCAGGTGCAATACAAGTTTCTAATACCTCTGCAGGATATGGAGCATTGATACCGAATAGCTTAATCACGTGTTTTCCCCAACCAACTAAGATATAGCATCCATCATCTAACTGCCCCAATGGCTGTTGGCATTGGATATCTTTCATAGAAGAATCTATATTACGTAATTTATTTAATAAATTATTTTCATCAAAACAAAATTGTCCTTTAAAAACGACTCCTAATGCTAACGGTTCTTTAATCTCTGGATTTTCAACCAGATTCCCGCTTGCTTGTTGTTGCTGTGTTTTTTTGCCAAATAGGCGTGAAAAAATATTCATTTACTATTCCTTAATATTAAGTTTTTCTAAAATCTATTATTATCAATAAGGATACTAACCATTATATTAATAAATCTGATTTATACTAAAGATTACTCAACAAAGTATTCCATCACCAATACCATTCCACCATTTTGTAAAAAAGATTCTTGTACCAATGGATTACGCAATAACATTTTTTTGCCCTCAGTATCTTCAGTAGTATGACCTGCACGTATCATTGCCCCACTATCCCGCAAAGAAAGCAATAAATTATTGAACATGTTCATATATTTTTCTCCATCTTCATAACTATTAGCTAATATAGCAAAATCAGGAAAACCAAAAGCATCGGCACCATAAGTACGCATCCATATGCCATCAAAATGGTCAACATTAAATTCCTCAAATCCAATAAAAAATAAAGGTAAACAATTACGTAACAAATACACGCCTTTTTGTTCGGTTGCCAGTGCACTGGCAACATGAGTTGCTAAAATTTGATGAGCTTTTGCATTAATAAGAGCGCACATATCACTATGTTCAAATCCAACAGCAAACTGTGTTAGAGCAACATATTGTTCAACTAAATCCTCTTCAAAGCCAACATAGTACAACATTATATGGCTTTGATGATGATAAACTTGTTGTCTAAAATCTTGCCTTTTTTGACTACTTTCAATACAAGGTTCTAAAATTTCGGCAGAACAAGGGGAATTAAAGCCAACGATTTTAATAATGTGCTTACCAAAGACTGCATGTATATCAGCTCCATCAGCTATTTGCTCAATTGATGATTGCAAACTAATATTTTTCATTGATGAATCAATTTTGCGTAATGTTTTTAATAATTTATGTTGATTAAAAGAGAGTTTGCCATTGAATAGAACGATCAAAGATAAAGGATTTTCAATAGAAGAATTTGGCACAAAGATGTCATCTGATTGCTGGATTTCATTATCACCACGCCTAAACAAGCGAGAAAATAACCCCATTTTATATTCCTTATTAAATTCATCTTCTATTACCTAAATAGCACAAGCCTAATTGGGTACGGTTTTGTATACATTATATTTATATTGTAGAGTATTTAAAATACCAAACGATCAATTTTTTAACAAACATATCTTGGATGATTTTTAAGCTCATCGACTAAAACATCGATTAAACAACATTGCATCACTTTTATTACGTATAGCGTTAGGTATTATGTTTTTGGCGCATGGGTTAACTAAACTTCTTGTTTTAACCCCCTCTGGTACAGCTCAATACTTTGAATCTATTGGATTTACAGGATTTGTTGGTTATTTAACAATTGCTTTTGAAATTGCTGGTGGCGCTTTATTACTTTTAGGAATTCTAACTCGTATAATCAGCTCACTCACTGTTATTCAGATGATTGTTATAAGTTTTATTCATTCAACAAATGGCTGATCATTTAGCAATACAGGTGGAGGTTGGGAATATCCTGCTTTTATGGCTTTGAGTGCATTTAGTCTTGTATTATTGGGGACTGGAAAAATTAGCGTATTACCTCAAAGATATCATTCATTAACAAAATAATATGATCCTTCTATTGAATTGAACTCTCTAAACAATAACTTCCAGTACAAATAAAAAATATAGAAATTGCTCGTATTGTTTACAGTAATTTGAGAAAATATTATAAACAATACAAGCAGTTCCCATAAATTATTGTTTATAACATTTTTATTATTAGCATGAAAAATACAAAGAAGAATTACAGGTGAAATAGTATGAAAGAATATAGTTGGGTTTGGGTTTTTAAGAGAGACAATATTTCAATGGTATCTGCGGTGTTTTCGTCCCTTGAAAAAGCAGATAACTGGGTAAAGCTTAACAAATTAACAGGCGTTTTGACTAAAATGCCGATAGATATTGGTGGTTATGATTGGTGTATACAAAATAGTGCACAAATGCTTGAGCACTATCATTACCAAGAAGGTATTAGATAAAGTTATATTAAATTGTTAGGTTTGTTTAAACTCACTTTATTAGTAATAGCAAAATTTTATAAATACTATAATTGACATAAATCTTACCAAGAAAAATGATATTTAAGAAAATCAGAATATTAATAATATGATAAATAATGAAATAAAATTCTTGGCAACAAATATTAACTGTTATACCGAAGATCAAGTATTAATTATTGGTATCAGCAACGATCTAATATTTCCCAACAATTACTTAATATTATCTAGATTTGATGAAGATGAAGGTGATGTAGATGAATCAATAGGTATTCAAACTCATCTAACCGAAATCGAAGTAGCTAAAGCAGTTAAAAGTATCGTTTTGAAAAAAAATACACTTACCATAGAGATAAATAAACATAAAACCGAGCAAATACAGGCTAAAAAAATTATTATTGAATTTAATGAACTAGATAACACGTTGTTAATTAAATATATTAACGATATTTTCTCAGATAGTTCAGCAACTGTAATTATTAATGTATAAAAGAAGAAAAAAGAAAAATAACATGCTTTATCAACAAGAATTTATAGCTTGTATCACACAAAAAATATCTGAAAAACAGGACCTGTTAGACATTAGAAAATCACTTGTTTATTTTAAAAACAAAGGCATGTCCAAAAATTGTATGTATGTGTGCTTGCAAAACTTAACATATCCTAATAGTGAAGATATTATTTTAGAATTAATGGATTTTGTAACAGGTTTTTGTCATTCTGATTTGGCTGTATACTAACATCAAAAAGAATAGATGTAGCAATTATCAAGATATAAGTATTTACATCAAATCACCCACATTGCATAAAATGATACAAGTGCGTATGTAAATGTAATAAGCTATTCTTCTTCTGATTTAAATAAAGAAATATTTTCTATAAATCGGTTTATTAGAATTCGGAGACAGAATCAACCTTACCCTTTAAATAACAAATTCAAAAAATCTAGGATGGGATCCTTAATGAAATTTATTTATAGAAATGATAAAACAAAATCGCTTCATTGGGAATTTTGTGAGAAAAATAAAGCTCCTTTTATAGAGTTAAGTATTATTAATCATAAATTCACTAATATCTTTTATGATATAAGCAATTATCATATCTCTTTAGAAGAAATTTCTGATGATATAAAAAAATTATATTTAGCTTACATCGAATTTTGTATGCTTTCCGATCCTATAATTGAAGATTCGTATAACCAATACTATTTTTTTAATTTAATCGTAAAAAGTGAGCATGCTAATTTTTTAGCAGAAAAATTATATGATTATCTTTTATTTAGATTAAGCAATTAAGTTAGAATATTTCCACTATTAGTCAGGTTTAATTAAATAGTAGTCAAAACAGTTAGGGCAATATTTTTCTAGCCAATTTTTGGCTCTTGCACTAATAAAACAGCCTAGTATTTCAATTCCCATAAAAAAATCAGAATCATCAAGTTCGTTGCCAACAAAAGTAATATATTCCGAAGGGTTTTGCATATCGATAAGTTTATTTTTGTTTAAATGAATTTGGCTTTCTATACTAGACAAGTAATAATCTGGCATATCCTGATTTAATTTTACATCATTAATGCCATCAAAAATTAAATCCACTGGTTCATATAGATCATCTAAATAATCAGTTATATCTTTATTCACATCCCATTTTGTCCAATCAAGATTAATAATTTTCTTTTTTTCTATTTCATACAAAAATTTAATGCCTTTTAATGAGGAATTTTCGATTAGTTCCTTTATTTCTTTTGTAAAAATAAAGTTATTACTTGAAAAATAAGCTTTTGGAGTAAAAGGTCCGGTACGTTCGATAGCAATAGACTGCTTATTTTCATCCCAAGGTGTTAACCCTGTCCAAAGTATATCGCCCCAGTCGCCCCAAGGGGGGGGTTTATTTTCAATTAAGAATAGGAAGCGCTGATCTTTTGATTTCATGATTATGTACTTTTACATTGACACCCAAATAAACGTGTTATGACACTAGAAATAACAGCCTATATTCCATAGATCACTTAAGCTTTTTGTCAGACAATTAATTTATTTTTTTATCAATGCTTATAGCATTACAAAAACGGTTGCATAGTTATTACATGCGCAGCTATATTTTTGTTAAAACATGGTCAAGCAAAAATCACTATCTATGAAACGATACTCTAGCCAGTTCCCAGATTTTTTACTGTATCCTTGTAATATAAAATTATTTTGTTCAAGCGATATTTTCTGAATATATTCAAAAAACTCTAATTCATGTTTGAATAACGTTTTCTGTTCAAAGCGATTATTCAAATGATTAACGATAAAAACATTTGCTTCAAAAAATGACCAATTAAAAATCGATAAACAAACATTAGTTATGTGTTGTTTTGTCTCTAATTGGTAAACTGATGCAAAATATATCTTAATTTTATGAGAAAATATTTTAGTATCCAAGATATTGCAATCAGCTGTTTCTATATGTTGTATATTCATTTTTTAGCAGCTTAGTTTGTTTTAAACAATAGATTGCTTTAAATCAACAATATTATCGTAAATATCTAAAGCGCTTATTACCTAATCATATAGAAGAATGTGATTGGTATAATATTACTTTATCTGGCGATATCATTGAGTCAATTAAGAAGATTTGCTTTTTTAACTTATCTTAATTTACTCTCAGTGACGGTTTATTAAGCTTTATAGTTAACTCTTTGATACATTCATTCGCCATTTTTTTATATTGTATCGCATTTTCTTCAGAATAGTTTTCATCCACCATTTTTTCAAAATCTGCAAGTGTACCAAAAAAGTTCGTTGCTTGAATTGCAAATGCTCCATTAGCCCAACAAGCAAAAATAGTTTGTGAGTCATCTTCGCCAGTTTTACGATAAGCTATATTCTGTATTTGAGCTATATCCAAATGTATGCCACGACCAACAGATAAGTTTTCGGGTAATGATGTGATTTTGGTTGACTGTATATTTAAATGTTCACCAACAAATAAATTTTTAGGCAATGCTTGAATTTCTGTATTCGCTAGACTTAAATACCCGCCTACAGATAAATGTTCTGGTAATGTTTGGATTTTTGTATTTCTTAAATTTAAATAACCACTAACAGAAAATTTTTCGGGTAGTTGTTTGATGTTTGTATTTCTTAAATCTAAATCACCACCGACTGTTAAGCCTTCAGGTAATGATTGAATATTTGTATAGGCTAAATCTAGATCGCCACCAACAAATAAGTTTTCAGATAATTTGTTGATCTGACTATTGATTAAATATAAATCCCCACCAACTGATAAATTTCTTGGTAGTATTTCAATTTCTGAATTTTCTAGATTTAAATTACCACCAATCGATAGGTTATCAGGTAATTCTTTGAGCTCTGAAAAGACAAGATCTAAATCGCCACCAATTGATAAATTTTCTGGTAATGATTGAATGTCTGTATTTCCTAGATATAAATCACCGCCAATAGATAGATTGTTAGGCAGTTCTTTGATATGTGTAAACGATAAATATAAACTACCACCTACAGATAAATTGTCGGGTAATAATTGAATTGCTGAATCTGTTAAATCTAAATCACCACTAACAGAAAAATTTTTAGGTAGTGCTGCAATTTTTGTATAAGCTAAAATCAAATCGCCGTTAATCAATAAATTATCGGGTAATACACAAATTCCTTTTTTTGTTAAATTTAAATTATTATTAACTATGATTTTATTATCGTTAATACAGTATTTTACGCCTTTTTTGTTTAATAACTCCAAAAACTTTTCCATTATATCTCGCATAAATAATAAAGGTTGTGATAATTTTATTTTTATCCTGATATCAATATAAAATTACATATAATTACTACATTCGTGTTCTAAATCAAGCAGTAAACTTTCAGCATCAACAACTGGAGTATTAGATAGCCCCGGAACTGAGAAAATACCGACTTGAGTCCCTTTTGATGATAATTTAGGCAATAAATCATCCATTATATAATCAAGAGATAATGCTTTTGGTTTGTAATTTTCCCAACCATCTATAGCACAATTTGCAGCATATTCACGAGCTGGCCATAATATAAGAACTTCACTATTGTCACCATTTATGCCACTCAAGGCAAAACCATCATAATCCAAAACCCAAGCTTTTTCGTTATCAACAATTCTTTTTATAGAATAAATGTATCTCTCTTTGCTACCTTTATTTGACATAGCTTCGATTTCTTTGGCTGATACTTTCATAATTAGTCCTCATATTTTTTGCTACGTTTGGCAAGCATAGATAATAATAATTATCATGTCAATGTTGAAAATTTGTATAAATTAGAGTATTGAAATACAGTATATTGATATCCGTGCTTTTTTATAACCTGTTAAATTTTAAAATAAAATGAAAGCGTGATTTGAAATGACTGTCCACTAAAATGAGGACAGTTCACATTATTTAGTAATATTCGGCATTGTAGTCATTTTGCCGATCTTATTGGACTAATCAAGGTAGAGTGTTTTTTATTTTATCTTAATTTACTATCGGTAACGGTTTATTAAGCTTTGTACTCAGCTCTTTGATACATTCATTCGCCATTTTTTTGTATTTTATCGCATTTTCTTCAGAATAGTTTTCATCAACCATTTTTTCAAAATCGGCAAGTGTACCAAAAAATTCCATTGCTTGGATTGCAAATGAGCCATTAACCCAACAAGCAAAAATAATTTGCGAGTTATCTTCGCTAGTTTTACGATAAGCTATATTCTGTATTTGATCTATATCCAAATATATGCCACGACCAACAGATAAAGTTTCGGGTAATTCTTGAATTTCTGTCGATTCGATGTTTAAGTGACCATCAACGGATAAGTATTCAGGTAACCTAGTCATTTTGGTAAATTTCAAATCCAAATCACCTTTAATAGAAAAGTGTTCTGGTAATGCTTCTATTTCTGTAAATCCTAAGTATAAATTCCCACCAACTGATAAGTTTTCGGGTAGCATTTTGATGTTTGTCACTGTTAAATTGAGATCACCTTGGACAGATAGGTTTTCTGGTAGTGCTGTTATGTTTGTTTTTGCTAAATTTAGACTACCACTAATCGAAAAATTCTTAGGTAATGCTTTGATTTCCGTATTTGTTAAATATAAATAGCCACCAATAAGTATATTTTCAGGTAATTTTTTGATTTCTGTATTTGTTAAATCTAAATCACCACTAACAGAAAAATTTTTAGGTAGTGCTTCAATTCTTGTATAAGTTAAAATCAAATCCCCGTTAACAAACAAGTTTTCAGGTAATGCTTTAATTCCTTTATTTCTTAGATTTAAATTACCATCAACTGTGATCTTATTGTCTTCAATGAGGTATTTTATACCTTGTTTATTTAGTAATTCTAAAAATTTTTTCATAATTTCTCTTTAGCGATAAAAACTGTTTTAAATAGACTACATTAATGCGGTTAACAACGGTAAATTTTACTACTACAGATTTTTGCTTAAAAACGGAAAGACCTTTTTTTGACCTTCCCATTTTGGATTAATCCAAAAAATCATCATTTTCAAGGTAATAAATAATAGCATCTAATAAATCTTTTTTTGTAGCATTAGGATGATGTTCAAGTTTATTATCGATAATGGCTTGAAATATCGGATATTCTAACCATGCATCATATTTATCAGGTGAATCATCCATTTCATCAAATTCATCTTCCGTCTCTGCAATGTAATAATTGGCATTTTTAATGCAATTGATCTCATTTATAAATTCAGGTTCTACAAAAAAAGACCACGGTTCATTCAAATTTTTATAAATACGGAACAAATTATCAATTCCTCTTATAGTTTTCATTCATAATCTCCAATTATTATTTACAATAAATTGTATCTGGCTATTTTCTGCCATCATCACAACCATCGTCTTTATTTATTTCATTATTCCACTCTAAACTGACTTGCTCATCATAGCATGGTGGAATTTCTTTATCTAGAACAGGTAAATATTCGCCGTTTATTATATTATATGCATGTTTTCTATAAGGATACTTAGATATTATATTTTTAATATCATCATACAAATTTTCTTTTTTTAACCAGACGTTACCACATTCACCACACCCAAAAAATGGAGGGATATCTTCAATATAAGATACTATACCCGTACATGTTTCTTTAGGGCATCTTAACCCATTAACAACAGGGATTTGTTTATTGTCTAGGTTAGTTAACCGCATTGGATTAAAAGCATAACTCATAAAACAATAATGGCACTGTATCATAATGAATTTCATGTTTTTTTCACGAGAAACTAAGATGAATCGGTCTTGCTCCTCTGATGCTATAAATGCTTTATTACAATTATCGCAGAATAAATTCATACCGACCTCTTTTAATTAGTACCAAATAAGGGATATTCTTTTAGGATACTTGTGTAAATCTTTATTATTGACGAAATAATGGGTTTTTATGATGTACAACCATATTATCAGCCAATTTTCCTTCCAAATTATTACAAACGTTAATAACTATTTGTAGCTTACTTCACATTGACCAATCACATCAAAAATATGATCATAAGTACTTAAAACATAATGTTCATCTTGTTCCTTATCAAATACTTTATCGAAACAAGATTTTTGTACCAACTGATATTTTGATTCATCAATCATCGTAATAGTTAAACTTTTTATATTTTTAAATTTAAAACAGATTAAAGCCTCGCCTTCTAATCCTCTGCTGGGTTGGCAATGTGGTAACCACAAAGAAGCTACTACCTTTAATTCCAGTGGAAACATATCAAATATGATGTCTTTTAATATTAAAGCGTCTCTTCCATATATTTCTCCATAGATTGTTTCAATTGCCTGATTGTTTACTTCTGGCATTTTATTTTTCTCCTATTTCGACTATTCCAAGCTGTCGTCATGTAGTTTAATTATTATTTTTAATTGACCGATAAACCGAATGAAAACAACAGTGCTAAAACTGATGCTTTTTTATCCTCGAAACCAAAAGCCGAGGAATTTATATCAAAGGTATATAAAAGCTCATTTTTGTTTAACAACACAAAATGATAATCATGTAATATATCAATCAGTTCAGGCAATATTTGATAAATATCATCATTACAATCAATAACTTTATTTTCATAAAATAAAAAGGCATAGGCCGATACTAAAGATAAATATAAATACATTGATTTATTATGATAATTAAATTTTAGCGATATACATACGTCATAGTTTAAATCAGTATTATCTTCTACTTTAAATAAAGCATGGATATCATTTAGTAGACATTTATATTTTAGGGAGTTATAGGATTCCATCACGAAATGGAAATCTGGGTTGCTTAAATCGCCATATGCTTTTTGAAGTGCATATAAGATCTTTTCTCTTTGAATATGCATTAATATTAAAACTCCCATTTTATGGAATACTTATGTACTTCACTTTTGCAATCCACATGAATGCTGGTTTTAGTTTGCACGTTCCCATTAGGCTCAGTCTCAACCGAACTATTTTTACTCAAACCGCTATAAAGGATCACTTAATAAATTGTGCTAATTACTCATCACCACATATTCATAATTAGCATATTTTTTTAGGGTTATTTCATACCATCATATTCCCAATAAAAACTACTGGCTAATTTATCCAAGGCTTGTATTTCATCAGTGGGATTTATCAAAGCAAGCTGCTGATCTATTGTGCGTCTAACCTTATTCCAATCGTATTGGTATAGTAACAACATTTTATATAATTTAGGTTGTTGCATTCTATCGTTATTTAAATTCATTATCCCTTCTGGAGTGGCAATAATAATTGAATAAATATCTGTTTCATCCTTTCCTGTAATACCAATATTCATTTCTAATAAGTAAAATACTGCATTGTCTTCTGGCTTCCATCGCCAAGGATCATGTATATCTGGGGACCAGTAATGTTTCACTTCAAATTTTTGTTGCCTAATTTTTAATTTATTCATGATATATCGCTTGAGATTTTGCTAGTTATGGCAACCCGATAGAATTATTATTAAATCATATCGCCGTGTTGCCTGTTAGTTATTGGTTTATGTTGATTGCTCAAAAGTCATATATGTATTTTTATTTTCATCTAAAAATATATATAAATAGGTAATATCATGGCTAATTTGGGTTATATCTAATTGACCTATAAAAATTAACGGTTTGTTATCTACGGTTGGCCAGTTTGGGGATTGAAGCCATTTAGGTCTATTTTTTAAAAACTTAAAATCTTTCTTAATTTCTAATTTTAACGCTCTTTCTAATTCAACTCCAACTTTATCCCGATGTTTATTCATGATTAAATTAAAGTATGGTTCAGTTAAATTTAACCAACTTGGCTCAACTTTCATAAATAGCTCATACTTTTTTTTATGTTCATTATTTAACGAGAAGTTAATATTTCTTTTAGCGAGAAACTTTGAAAGTAAATCTTTACTATCGAGTTCACCTGATGGCAATAAAATATCAATTTCAATAAGATATAAAAATGCGTTTTTATATCTGCTGGTATAGGGGGGAATTTGATTCTCTTCAGATAGAAGATCTTCAATATCCTTATTATAATAAAGTTCTTTTTGAAAATCCTGTGGAGAAAGCGAGCCTGCCAAATAGCTTTTTATAATATCGATAGAATTCATTTTTTATTACCTTTTGGGTATCGCAACAGATCAAGGGCAACATTTCTTTTTTTCATGTAACTCAATTTTAATTGATTAAATTTTGAGATCTTCTTTTGAAATGTTATCTCTATTTTTTCCTTATATAATCAATAATAATCATATAGTAATTGATGACGATAAACAAATCACACATTATTCCAATTCAAAAAATGACGCCCTTTAATGTACTGGATATCACCGCAGGCGATAAGTCAGCTTGCTGATAAATTATAGTGCTTCCACTACAGAAGTGGATTTCAATTTGTTCTATATTATCTATATGGTTTACTGTATGCTCAGGCAATAGTTGGATAATATTAGCTGGTAATAAAGCATTAAAATTTGTTTTCATTATTCCATAAGTATCATGGATAGCGATACCACTAACTTCATGGTTATCTTCAGATAAATTAATGAGTTCATAGCCACTATGTTCTTTTTTATCAACACCTATTTCTATATCAAAAAGTCCGATTTTAGCCGTGTACAAAATGGCTGATTTCATTGTTTCTATTTGGCAATGTCGAAAAAAAGCATCTTGCGCTAAAGCAGGCAGGCACTTTAAAAAGCCGCCATTGTTAATAATATCAATAAGATCAATATTTAATCTTTCCATATTTCACATTCTATCTTTTTTATTGTTCCAGTTTTTCATTTATCATAAGCATAAAATAAAAAGTGAGGTAGTGATCAAACTGTATTTTTGATAAATTAGATAATTTATCATTGTTCACTTTAACTCAATGAAGACGCTCAGCCGAAAACTCGCTTTAACACTGTTAGCTATCGAAATGATTGCACAATCTTCAAAACAGGATATTGAGAATATTCTCTTTGCAAATTATCTTGATAAAGAAGGCCAACCTTTAGCATATAACAATATTTATGATGATGCCATTGAGCAATTTTTATTAGGCTATTTTGTTGGCATTAAATTGAAAGGCTATTCTAATCAATATCTAAAACAATATATTAGTGCTTTATACCGTGAACCTATTACCATTATAGGGGACGAAGATATCTTGCATGCATGCCCTTGTTGCCATTATTTAACCTTAACTCATCAAGGACAATACGATGTTTGTCCATTATGCTATTGGGAAGATGACGGCACACAAAATAATGAACTAAACCATTATAGTGCAGTTAATCACTCAACATTAAGCAAATATAAAGCAATATTCGACAAACAAAAAGCTACGTTAACAAATATTCCGTATAAATTAGCTAATAGACATTTATAATACTTGCATCAAATCTAGGTTTGATTATGCAATAAATTAACCACGCTTTTGGAGATTAACATATAAAAGAGTGCTTAGATGACAAAAATATTAGCGTTATGGAATAAACAAACATTACCTATAAAAGACGGGATTTACTTTTCTACTGGTGAATCGATATCCCTTTCAACCCAGTTTTATCCCCAATTATTAATTAAAAAAGGGAAACCATTCAATCTTAATCTTTTTTTGGATAAAGATCCTGATAATATCACTAATATAGATATCACAAAAAAAATCACCATAACTAATGGTAATCAATGCTTTTTAGGTGAAGGAAGTTATGGTTCAGAAGGGTTTATTGCCTACTTAACGCCTAAAGATGATTTAAAATGGGTGATCTATTTCGAAACATCAAACCCATTCATTAATGCAACTGAATTGCCAAATCACTTTCTTATAGTGGAATCAAGTGCCGATTTCAAAATAGTGATTGAATTAAATAACCCAATAAATCTTATTTTAACTAAATAAGATTTATTATATTGTTTTTACCCATACAAATAACGCCAAATAACACATGAGGCTAAAATAAATGAGAAACCTGAAAAAGTAATATATGCTTTAACAAAGATATGGCATAATCACCCAATATTCAAAAATCCAAAAGAAAAATAGAAAACAAAAGCCTAGATGGCTTATTAATTTTTACAAAATGGTTAAACCACATAAAGCAATTTTAAGTAAATGCCTTATACATTATTATTTGCGAATTATTTTTATAATTTGATATTAACAATCTGGCAATTTCCTACATTTAATTTGATGATTTTATGGTATGTAAAGGAATATCTCTGATGGAGAAAAACAAACAACAGGTTGTAGATTTATTAATATCTCATAGTCAAATTTTAGTCAGATCTAGACCATACAGTGAAGAATTATCGCAATGGGGTAAACAAAATATTGCACAAGGTGCAGTTATTCATAAGGATTATGTCATTTTTGACCCATTACCTGATGATGTTTTCGGTGCAAACGTTTTTTTAACCTTATCAGATAGTTTTACAATGGATAACCAAACCCAACGATGCATTGTTGTTCCCTTTTACACACATCCCAAAAATACGATTGAGGTTGCCTCTGCCACAGAAAAATTTACTATTAACCTACAATTAGATGCACCATTATATTCACTGTATTATGAAATCTGCGAAGGTGATGAAGTTTTTTATAAATTTACCTTTATACCTGCACTTGTACCAATCACAGCTCACTACATTATTGATGACCAATGGGGTGGCAAAAAAGGAAAAATACTCCAATCGGGTAAAGTATAACCATCTTCAACCTAATTAACACTAATCAAAGCATAAAAATAAACCAATAAGAACTAAATTGTTTTTGTCTGTGGTGGAAATGTTAAAAATCTTGTCAAAAACTTTCAGGTAACTATATGTTTAAGTAAAAAAAGCATTTAAATATAAACAGTATTCAAGTATAAAATTAAATTTTGTTGGTATTAAATTGTCGATATACCTTAACTACTAATCAAAGGTCTCCAAACGTTATAAAAGATTATTACCTATTTTAATAAAACATTCAGGTAGACCATTGATTTCAGGTTAAACTAACGAAAATACTTAATTAAAATAAACCAGTTACTCGATAATAATCTAATAATATTTTTCTCAAATTAATCGAGAATCAAAATTAAATATTATCAATTTTTTGCTGCCAATACCCGTTCAACTGTATCAACAATGGCTTGAGTTTGGGAATCAATTTCGATATTAACTTTATCTCCGACTTTTTTAGCGTCTAACGTGGTAATAGCTAACGTTTCAGGGATTAAATGAATAGCAAAACGATCTTCTTTTACCTGCCCAATTGTTAGGCTTGCACCATCAATGCCAATAAAGCCCTTATATAATACATATTTCATAAATTCTTTCGGCAATTGTAACGTCATCTCACAATTTGTGGCAGTTTTTTGAATATCAACAATAGTTGCAGTGCAAGATATATGCCCAGACATCACATGACCACCAATTTCATCACCATATTTAGCGCTACGCTCAATATTCACAAAATCATCGATTTTTTTATCACCCAATGTCGTTAATGCAAGGGTTTCTTCCATAATATCAAACGACACGATATCTTTATCGACCCCCGTTACTGTTAAGCAACATCCATCATTGGCAATCGACGCCCCTATTTCAATTTTATTAGTTAATTGATGCGGTAATTTAACTTTATATGTTCTTAATTTATTTTGATCAACAATATCAATAATCTGACCAACGCCTTGAACAATGCCTGTAAACATAGATATACCTCAAATTTTCTTAATATTGAATATTCTATCTCAATCTGATTAGGATTTCCTATTTCTATTTTCTACTGGTATGATCGTTTTATATATTTTCCGATCACTTAGTATCTATAGCGATAACAAATTCATATTTCAAAGTATAGTCAAGGATATATCATTATGTTAAAACTGATTTTAGCCATTTCTGTCGGTTCAGTAGCGGGGGGATTAATGCGTTGGTTCTTATCACTTAAACTCAATGTTATTGCTTTTACTATTCCACTAGGTACATTGCTATCTAATTTAGTTGCTGGCTATATTATTGGCTTTGCAATTGCCTTTTTTAATCACTCTAACCTTTCTGCTGAATGGCGGTTATTGGTAATAACAGGTTTTTGTGGTGGCTTATCAACTTTTTCAAGCTTTTCTGCCGAGGTGGTTAACTTTTTACAAGACGGTCGAATATATTGGGGTTTAGCAACAATATTGATTCATGTAATTGGTTCAGTTTTAATGACATATTTAGGTATTTTATCGTATCAATATTTGCGTTCTTAAAATAACTCAATTAATAAATCACATAAAAAATAATCATAAATAGAGTTTACAACCTTAAAATACTGTATTAATATACACTGTATAGAAAAACAGTACAGAGGTTATTATGCTTATTGAACATTCTACACAACAACTTATGGCTATTAATTTTGAGTCCCCTTTTCAACAAGTATTACAACAACAACGCCCTTTATTAAAATCACTTAATAAAGCTAAAAAATGGCAATTATGGCTTTCTGACCGACCAATGTTAAAACGTTCATGGGTTAATACTGCAGGGTTAGATAAACACAAAGTGATTCATCTAGCAAATTTAAATAATGAAGACCTAGTATCAACCATTGAAAAAGTCTTACAATACAAAACCTGTAGCTATATAGTTGCTTGTATCAATAACCTTAATGAACAAGACAAAGCACGTTTACAAAAAGCCGTATCATTAAGTGATACTTGTCTACTTTTAGTACACGATGAGCAAAGTGAACAATCTATCCAATATCATTAAAAACAAACATATTATTTAAATAAAAGCATATTTTTTAATTTTAGAAAGCAAATCTAAAATGTTTAATAAACTAATATACCACTATAAAAATTAAGTTAAGTATTTGATGTATAAAAAATCAGGGCTGAGCATTTAGCAATGTTCAGCTTTTTTTGATAGTTGTTAATAATAGTAATTTATAATAGCAATTGACACAGTTTTTTTCGAGAAACCTTTCCAATCGCCGTCATGGGTAATTAATCTACAATAACGATTTTTTTGGCAAATAGAATTTACTTAGTAATTAAAATTTTTTGCCTTGCTACTACAATCAGCCATTTTAAAGTATTCTGTTGTACTACGCCTAAAACGGTTATTTTCCAAAGATGTGTTACTTTAATTTGAGTTTGATACGTTAATAATAAGGTAGTTAATAAAGAATAATCAGACTATTTGCTTTCATAGTCCAATCTATGTTTTTAATTAAAATCAATGCGTTATAGATTGTATTCTTTTTTATTATTGTGGCTTTATTTTTCAAGAAAAGCGCTTTTATTATTTAATAACAGTCGTTTAATAACAACTGGTTAATAACAAAAGCGCAAATTTTTAAATCTTATTAGTCGGGGCGTTTTTTGGTTTTAAGTTATTAAAGCTTAAGGCCAACTGGTTTTGCCAGCCGATGCTCCATTGAGCAGCGGCTTAGTTCTTGGCTAGATTGTTCTTGATTAACGCCATAAATATCCCTGTGCTTTAAAACTGAACTAACCACTAAAACGTGCAAATAGCAGAAGCATCATAAAACCCATAAGATCCAGTAACCGTGCCTTCGTATACAAGAAACGGATTACTTCCCATTATATCACTCGTCCAATGCGGGAATCCGAAATCAGCATCGGTATATCCACCAATCAGTGCGCCCCACTCGGTAAATAAACCAGCGCCTATTCGTCTCTGAGGATAATTACCTATTGATAAAGGAGTAGCGCCATTTATGTCTTCTACACATGGGAAACGATCATCTATACCACATTTCGCATTAGTTAAATCGCTTATCCGAGGCAGACGATAACCTATGCTATTACACCAAGATTCTTGCTCAGAAAATGTCCCTAACTTGTTTCCTCGTGCAACAAACCACTGCTTTAACTTAAATCCATATTTCACTACTACATTACCACTACTATCTCGACCCTCTAATTCAAATACCTGTGGTAAATTTGGCACGGCAATTAGACCTGGACTATCTGACTCTTTTTGACTATCACTTGCCGCTGGCCCTGTCAACTTAACGCGCGTTACAACTTTTTCACCCCCCCCATTAGTAACCACTTCTTTCGTTACTGTCGCTGTGATCCCCCCGTGTGTAACTGGCGACCAAGTCAACTGACTTTCATCTACTCCTCCTATGAGTAAATCAAAATATAAATTGTGCGCACCCGTGGTCGGGAAATTTAGGTTGTATAAATCAGGATTAGTTGATTGAACGAAAAATCCGTTCCTATAATTCCATATGTCACCTAGACCATCCAGACCACCAACGAGATTTGGCTTTACAGAACAGATTTGAGGGACGGTATTTGGACTAATGTAATACGTTACTGTACCTCCTTCGAGTTTACTATAATATGGGTCACCATACATAGTAAATAAATAAACCTCTGGACTCTCTAATCTCACCGCATAAGGTGCATTACATATCGTTAACCTACTATTATTATTACGATCACTATTAATCCATCGACCATTTTTATCAAAGATAGACAGAAGGATACCCCCATTTGTCTCTATAGGATCTCCATCATCATCACGCAATTTACCTTGTGCCACCAAGTCATTCATATGGAAGTACTCACTTAATGGCGGAACTATTATATTAATATTACCCCAAGTATACTCTACAGGTACCTTAATTGGTGCTGCCGGTGATGAGGGATTATTTTGTGGTGTAAATGTTCGACCGTCTGATAACTTAATAGCTAATAAGCCATCTATATTAGTCTCTTTAGTGACACCATCATCAAGCGTTAAATAGGGTGCAGTGCCTTGAATGGTATTCGATGTAGTGGCCGATAATGCCTGCGATTCCAATGAATACGGCAGTAACAACAACGGCGCCAGTACCAATTGAATTTTTAAAAATGATTTTGTAGATAATTTCAGAGATATAAATAAGTTTTGAGCAAACACTCGCCGAATAAAATTATTCGATAAATTTAAGACATAGGCTTGCCAAGTCTTGTGGCAAAAATGATATTGCATTACGATTCATCCATCAAGTACATTGTTTTATTGTTATTGTTTTGTTTTATATTTATTAGCTTGTTAAATAAGCTTGTTTTCCTAAATCGATGGAAGTATAGCCGTTAAAAAAATAGTTGGCTAGTTCTTGAGCTTACTTTTTTGTAAAGAAATGTAAAGATAGAAATGATTCAGCTTTAGCAATAAGTCAATTTTTTAGCAAAATATAATGTTAAGTTTATAATAAATTAACTTTTTATTTTTAAAACTTAATATCACTACTAACCGCCAAAACACAAAACCGCCAGTTTGGCGTGTTAACCTAACTTAGTGATCATGCATTTTGATGTTGTGATAAGACAAGCATATTAACCTTATGGCGCTATAAGTATGTTTTGTTCTAAAATCTTTCAGGTAGACTATTGATTTTATTGAAGTTTTTAAATTTTATTTTTTAGCAAAATCAAACGTTTATTCAATTTAAACAAGTCAATGCTTTACCTTTCTATCTTCATCTTGCAAAATTCACTCATCTAGTTTACTTTACTGATACACTGAAAATTAAATAAATGATTAGAGCGTAAACATGACGATATCATTTAAAGAGCAGCAACAGCAAATTAGTTTTGTTAAGCAATTTTTTGCTGAGCAACTTGCCGAGCGTTTATCACTTATCGAAGTGCAAGCTCCGTTACTAAGTAAAGTTGGCGATGGTATTCAAGATAACCTTTCAGGTACTGAGCACGCAGTGCAAGTTAAGGTAAAAGCAATACCTAATGCACAATATGAAGTGGTACATTCACTAGCTAAATGGAAACGTAAAATCTTGAGCGATCACCATTTCAAAGTTGGCGAAGGAATCTACACTAATATGAAAGCATTACGCCCAGACGAGGAGCAACTTTCGCCAATTCACTCAGTTTATGTTGATCAGTGGGATTGGGAAAAAGTAATTCGTCCAGAAGATCGCAATTTAACTTATCTAAAACAAGCGGTCGAAAATATTTATGCTGCCATTAAAGCGACCGAAAAAATTGTTTCACAACAGTATCATCTTTCACAATTTTTACCCGAATCTATCACCTTTATCGATAGTGAGCAGTTATTAAAACGCTATCCAAATTTATCCCCAAAAGAGCGTGAAAACGCAATAACTAAAGAGCTTGGAGCTGTGTTTTTAATTGGTATTGGCGGTAAATTATCAAATAATGAAAAGCACGATGCTCGTGCACCTGATTATGATGACTGGAGCAGTGAAAACGATTTAGGATCTAATGGCTTAAATGGCGATATTTTAGTGTGGAATCCAATTTTGCATAGCGCATTGGAAATTTCATCAATGGGGATTCGTGTCAATCCAGAAACGTTAAAACGTCAATTAAAACTAACAAATGACGAAGATCGTTTAGAGCTTGCTTGGCATAAAGCATTAATTAATGGCGATTTGTTGCAAACCATTGGTGGTGGAATTGGGCAATCGCGTTTGGTTATGTTGCTTTTACAACAAAAACACATTGGTCAAGTACAATCAAGTGTATGGGACGAAGAGGTTAAAGCAAATTATAGCCATTTGCTCTAGTCACAAACATATAAATATAGGGCATTACGCCCTATTTTTCTGCAAAAATTACATAATTAATTTTTAACGGGTCATTTACCTTCGACTGGTGTTGATTCGGTTGGGGTGTTTATTGATGGTTCTGCTTTATCATTACGGCTTTCAGTTTCATCTTTTGTATTAGCTGGCTGAGTTTGTGTTTGCGTTGCTAAACCATCCAAACGAACATAAACAATACGTTGTTGACCACGATCGCATGAACCAACAATTTTACCTTCAATTTGTTGTTCTGATTTATCAGATGGTTCAAGTTTTAACTGAAATTGTGAAGGATCAACACCGTTGTTTTTGATTTTTTCAGCAATATTAGCACTAATTTCATCACAATTTGAAGCTACAGCCAACATGGGTAAACTAAGTAAAAATATACCGATTAATTTTTTCATTTTCTTTCCCTTTTGACGGTTATTTGATTTTTGGATGCATTATAAAACTATCTATTAGTCTGTCTATCTTCTTTTAAGATGTACTTAAAAATAATCTGCCAGCATAATTGCAAATTTCAACAAATCTATCATTTTGTCGGTAATATTAAAGCAAATCAATTAACTTGATTTATTCACTGTACAATTTGATAAGTATTTAACAAACCTGTTAATAACTCAATAACATTTTAATTATTAAATAATTTTCTAAATGATTAAATATTAATCTGAACAATTTTTGAGTTAATTTGATAACAAAAAAAATCTTTTTTTACAATTCTTGTTGAAATTTACTATGAACTCAAACAATAAAAATGCTACCCAAAAAGCGATAATATAAGAGCAACTGATTACTTGTTACATAATGATATTATGTAAATTATAGAGCAGTAAAAAAAGCAATTAACCCAAAAATTACTCCTGGCGAATTAGCAATTGCTAGTGGCCAATCTTTCTTTTCTTGTAGCAGCCCATAGCAGACCCATAGCGAGCAGTTAATGGAAGCGGCCAATGGTTGAATTGGGTTTGTTTTCAATCCATGCAAATTATCGATGATTTGTGGAATATAAGAAACATACATCCCTAATGACGCCACTGTAGCGATAATACCTAAAATACGAAAAGCCTTAGATGAAAGATGCAAAATAGTCTCCTAATATCGTTTCTGGTTTTCACCTGATGCTTGTAATTATAACGAGTTAGAATAGTGGCAGTAAACTAACATATTTGGTTCAATGGTAAAGTATAGTTAAAAAAAGGTAAGTAATTAGCCAATTTTTAATTAATCCCTAATGTTATTTATAAGTGATTTTATATTTAATCATAATGTTATAAAAATTTTTCATTTGTTTGCATTGCGTTACAAAAGCAAATAACAAGGAAAAACTAATTTCAATAATTGGTTAAAAGGTGATATTTTGCTCAATTGCCTATTGAGCTTTTTTGAGTGTGGTTTATTTGCGGATAATTAAAAAAGGGACTTAAGGTATTTATTCACTTTATGACTTAATAAGTACTGAATAAACCTGTTGATAACTCTGCAATCAATTGATTATTAATATATTTATTAAAAAGATTAAATATTAAACTACCAAAAAATCAATTTTATTTTATCTAAAAAAGCAAGTGTTTTTATCATCTTTTTGAGATTATTTGCTGTTCAAAATGCCCATAACTTAATCTAATTGTCCCTAAGTTATCGCCAAAGTCAGCCCCTTGCGATACCGTCACTCCTTTTGATAACAGTTTATTAAGCACAGCTAATTCTTGCGCTACCGTTTTTACAGGTAAATGCGCATATAAATGAAAGCCACCTAGTGGAGGTTGATAAGTAATCTCACCACCGAAATAGCAATCCAACCAATGCATTAACTGCTCTGCTTTGATTTGTAACGTTTGCCGTAGCTGTTGTTGATGGACAGTGTGATGATGTTGTAGATATTCTTGAGCTAATAATTGTGGCAATATACTTAACCCCGAATCAATGTGTTGCCGAATATTGGACAGATTTTTGATAATATTACGCGGTGCCACCATCCACCCAATACGAATATTTCCCCCTATATATTTTGATAGCGATCCTAAATAGATAACTTGATTATGTTGATCCCATTTTTTTATGGGCAATACTGGCAAATTTGGTTTAAACGCTAAACTGCTATAGGCGTCATCCTCAACAATACCTATACATTGCGAACGACAAAATGCAACAATTGCCTGTTTTCGTTTATTACTCATAACAAAGCCCATTGGGTTTTGAAATATAGGATTCAAAAATAACCACTTTATTTGATGTTGTTGTACGCAATTTGATAGGCTTTCAAGAGTAATACCTTCATTATCACATTCAATACCATATAAACGTAATCCAGCAGCCTGAAACAAAGGTAAGGAGTAAAAATAGGAAGGAGATTCAATTCCAACTGCATCTCCTGGCTTAAGTAAACCCTGTGTAATAAGAAATAACGACTGTTGCGTGCCCGATGTAATTAAAATTTCGTTAATATCAACTTGCATAGAAAACTGCGTTTGCATGTAAATTGCAATTTGAGCTTTAAGCGATGGTAAACCTAATTGTAATGCCTCGCTGTTTTTTTCATGCATAATCAATTCATTTAACGAGGTATTGGGTAGCTGAAGTTTGGGAATTAAATTAGTTGGCAAATCACCATTAGCCAGATCAAAAATTTGCACTTGTTGCGCACGCACTTGTGCCACTTTTTGTTGATAAAATGTTTTTTTATCTCGATAAAAATGGGCTGGTAAACGCCAATTGATCGATGAATAGGTTTGCACGCCCCATTTTTTATTATTGACATAAGTGCCACTGCCTCGACGTCGAAGCAGTATGCTTCGTTCAGTCAACAGCTCCAGTGCATGTACAACAGTTGAGCGGTTAATCTGTAACATTTTAGCTAGCTCCCTTTCTGAAGGTAACTTTTCGCCAGCAATCAAAATTCCTTGCTCAATATAATGTTCAATTAAGTGAGTCAATTGTTGAAAAAGTGATCCTTCAAATTGGGTTAGTTTTTGTTTTTGCCACATATTTTATTTTAGACACTTGTTTTTTTAGAAAATACATTAAAAATCAAATAAAATCAATAGTCTATCTGAACTATTTTTATAATAACACCAACAAACCTAAAATTGGATGGCTTTATTATAGTCCAATTGGCTGTTTCGTCTAACTATTTCTTTTTGAATAATACTTTTCAAACAAGACCAATTTTCAACTAGGAGTAAAAAATGAATCAAATTACAGGAACACAGACCGTTAAACGTGGTATGGCACAAATGCAAAAAGGCGGCGTAATTATGGATGTTGTTAATGCTGAACAAGCTAAAATTGCCGAACAAGCTGGTGCTGTTGCGGTAATGGCTTTAGAGCGAGTACCATCAGATATTCGAGCTGCTGGCGGTGTCGCTCGAATGGCAGATCCTACTATTGTTGAACAAGTCATGAATGCTGTTAGCATACCTGTTATGGCTAAAGCACGTATTGGCCACATTGTTGAAGCACGTATTTTAGAATCAATGGGGGTTGATTATATTGACGAAAGCGAAGTACTAACCCCAGCCGATGAACAGTACCATCTTCTTAAAGATGAATTTACCGTGCCTTTTGTTTGTGGTTGTCGTGATTTGGGTGAAGCACTGCGTCGAATTGGTGAAGGAGCATCAATGTTACGTACCAAAGGCGAACCAGGAACAGGGAATATTGTTGAAGCTGTTCGCCATATACGTAAAGTCAATGAGCAAATCCGTTTGGTAACAGGAAAATCAAAAGATGAGCTAATGACTTTTGCTAAAGAAATTGGCGCACCTTATGATCTTGTATTACAAGTAAAACAACTAGGTAAGTTACCAGTTGTGAATTTTGCCGCTGGTGGCGTTGCGACCCCTGCCGATGCAGCACTTATGATGCAACTAGGTGCTGATGGTGTTTTTGTTGGATCGGGCATTTTTAAATCTCAAAATCCAGAAAAATTTGCCAAAGCCATTGTGCAAGCTACTACTTATTTTGATGATTATCCACGATTAGCCGAATTATCAAAAGGATTAGGCGAGGCCATGAAAGGCATTGAAATCAGCACACTTGCTCAATCAGAAAGAATGCAAGATCGAGGTTGGTAATGGCAAAATCATCCAAACTAAGCAATGTTAAGTACATTGGTGTGCTCAACTTACAAGGAGCAGTTAGTGAGCATATTTTGATGCTAAATAGTATTGATAATGTACAAGCAACACTAGTTCAGAAACCGGAACAATTAGCTAATTTAGATGGTTTAATCATTCCCGGCGGAGAGTCGACCACAATTAGTCGATTAATTAAACAAAATAGGCTTTTAGCGCCCATTCAACAATTTGCTAAACAAGGCAAAGGAATTTTAGGTACTTGTGCTGGGCTAGTGCTTTGTGGCAAAACGACAACTCATAACGAAGTCGAATTATTAGATTTGATGGATATTTGCGTTGAACGCAATGGTTTTGGTCGGCAAATTAACAGCTTTGAGACAATGTTAGATATACCAACTATTGGTGAGCAAATTCCAGCAGTATTTATTCGTGCTCCATATATTGCAAAAGCTGGTGAGCAAGTCAATCAGCTAGCTTTTATTGATAATCATTGTGTAATGGCGCAGCAAGATAACATTTTGACTTGCTCATTTCATCCCGAACTAACCGTCGATAATCGAATTATGCGTTACTTTGTTGAGAAATGTTGTAATTAATTTATTAATATTTATTTTATATTGTTGATAATGGATTATTAATGACTAGCTTAAGCGTTCAATAAAATTTCTGAACACAGCTAATAACCATAGCCAGCTATTCTGTCGGTAGACATCCACTGCCCTCGTCTGAGGGCATGCCACCTACTCGGCGGTAAACTGGAAATTTGATAAAAATAAATATCCGAAATTTTTCTAAACCGCCTACTCGGCGGTAAACTTGGACGAAGCTACACCGCACATCCACGCAATTTTCTAAACCGCCTACTCGGCGGTAAACCTGTTATTGGTCTAATGACGCATCAAGCATCATTTCTAAACCGCCTACTCGGCGGTAAACATGACTTAAATTGAGACTGTACACGCTTAAGCTTTCTAAACCGCCTACTCGGCGGTAAACAAATTAAATGAAGAATTTAAGGACACGTTAGATTTCTAAACCGCCTACTCGGCGGTAAACCAATGCAAACTGATGACGGTTCAACGCATATTTTTCTAAACCGCCTACTCGGCGGTAAACTTAATAGTGATATAGCAAAATTAATGGAGGTTTTTCTAAACCGCCTACTCGGCGGTAAACATTCAGGAAGAGAATTTTTCGAATCGTGGGAATTTTCTAAACCGCCTACTCGGCGGTAAACTAGAAACCGATATAATATAAACCTTGTTTCGCAAAAGACAAATAGGATTTTTGCTTTTGAAAACCCTTTTTTTTAGAGCTTTTTTAGTGTGTTGTTTTTATTTGATTTTATTTATTGTTAAAAAAAAGGGTTAGCAATAGTTTGATCTTTTTAAAATGAGTGAAATTATCTGTTCAAAAATTCATTTCTTAACTCACCATCCAAAATATTTAAAATTTCAAGCTTTCACTAGCGACTATTTGGCATTAACAACTAACATTAGATATGAGTATTAATATGAATTAAAACAAATAAATCCCTTTAGTTTGCCGCATCAGGCCGATAACTGTTATAATCTTTATTATTATTTTCAATGTTGGATCACCTACTATGTACATCATCTACGGTATCAAAAACTGCAACACGATGAAAAAAGCTTTTACTTGGCTTGATGATCATCATGTAAGCTATCAATTTCATAATTATAAAACCAACGGGCTTTCAGAGGAGCTGTTGGATGATTTTTTACAATTAGTTGATTGGCAAAGCTTGCTCAATACACGAGGTACTACTTGGCGTAAGTTAGATGAATCTATTCGTGCTGAGGTCAATAATGCTCAAACGGCTAAAAAGATTATGTTAGCCAATCCATCTGTTTTAAAACGCCCTTTGCTTATCGATGGGAAGCGTGCATTGTTGGGCTTTTCAGAGGAACTTTATTCACAATTTATTTCGCAATCTAAATAAAAATCGAGACCACTATGATTGAACCTGTTATTGCACTGACTCAAGCACTCATCGCCGAAAAATCAATCAGTCCTGACGATAAAAATTGTCAAAAAATGATTATTGAACGGCTAAAACCGCTCGGTTTTACTATTGAAGAAGTTAATATTGGAAAGACCAAAAACTTATGGGCTTATCATGGCGAAGCTAACAGCAAAACTTTAATGTTTGCAGGACATACCGATGTCGTACCTGCTGGTGATGAAAGCAAATGGCTTTATCCTCCGTTTTCGCCAACCATTGATGAACAAGGCGTGCTTTATGGACGTGGTGCATCTGACATGAAAAGTGGCGTTGCTGCCATGGTTTGTGCGGCTGAAGATTTTGTTAAGCAACATCCAAATCACGCTGGGCGAGTAGCTTTTTTAATTACATCGGACGAAGAAGCCGATGCAACCGATGGCACTGTTAAGGTTGTCGATTTGCTAATGAAACGTCAAGAACGTGTTGATTATTGTATCGTGGGCGAACCGTCAAGCGATGCTGTACTTGGCGATCAAATTAAAAACGGTCGCCGTGGTTCACTAACAGCTAATTTAGTTGTGCATGGTATTCAAGGTCATGTGGCCTATCCTCACCTTGCAGATAACCCTGTCCATCGTTTTGCTCCTGCATTAAATGAACTAGTTAGCACTGTTTGGGATGAAGGCAATCAGTATTTTCCTCAAACAACTATGCAAATTGCCAATATTAATGGTGGTACAGGTGCCGAAAATGTTGTGCCGGGTGATCTAAGTGTGCAATTTAACTTTCGCTATAGTAGTGAATTGACCGATACGATAATTAAAGCGCGCGTTGAGCAAATTTTACAAAAACATAATTTGAACTATACGTTATCTTGGCGATTATCAGGACATCCTTTTTTGACGCCACAAGGCGATTTAACTAATGCTGCTGCAAGTGCTATTAAGGAATTTACCAACATTGATACCAAGCTATCGACCAGCGGCGGTACGTCGGATGGACGCTTTATTGCTAAAATGGGCTGTCAAGTGATCGAACTAGGTGTATTAAATAAGACTATTCACAAAATCAACGAAAACGCCAACTGCAAAGATATAATTACCTTAACTGCAATTTATAACCGCATATTAGAAAAATTACTGTTGGCATAATTGCGGCACAATTGTTATTGTGCCTAGCTATTATAACTTGGAGATAGCGATTTTTATCTAAGAGGAAGTACGATGGAATGGCTTAAAGATTACTGGTGGATAATTGTGGTGATTTTAATTGGGATTTTTATTAATACTATTAAGGCGCTGAATCGACTAAGTTATAAAGCGTATCTTGAAAAAAAGAAAGGGATAAAACCTATCCCTTCTCAAGATGATGACGACGATTGGCCATCAACAAATTCGACGAAGAAAAAATAACTCCCTGCTTAACGAAAGTCTTGGCTACTACTATCAAATAAGGCTTGATGACGGTAGCGATCAACCCACATTGCCGTTGCGCCACATACCGCAATAGGCATAACAATTAAATTAAGCAATGGCACCATGGTAAAAAAGCTGACTATCATACCAAAAGTTAAATTATCTACCCGATCTTGCTTGAGTAATTCACGCATACGGTGAAAAGTAATTTTGTGGTTATCAAAGGCATAATCAGCATATTGGATATTAATTTGCCAAGCGGTAAATAAAAACCAAACCACTGGCGTTACTGATTGCCCAATAACAGGAATAAAGTAAGTTAGCAGTATCGGAATTGCCCATAATAAATAGTTAACTAGTTTTTGTAGTTCACGTTTAAAAATACGAGGAAGATCCTTAATAAGACTTATCCACGACATATCTGCTGCGGGGATCCCCGTTAACTGTGCTTCAACTTGTTCAGCTAACAAGCCATTAAACGGAGCCGCTATAATATTGGTTACCGTACTAAAGAAATAACAAAACAAAATAACTAAAGCTAAAATAACCATAAAAACAATAATATAACCAAGCCAATGCAACCAACTTGGCATATACGACACTCCCCAATCAACCATGCCCGAGATAGCCGTAAAGAACCAATAAAATAATGCTGACATAATCACAACATTGGCAATTAATGGTAAAAAAACAAATCGCTTAATGCCTGGACTAAACGCTAATGACCAACCTTTAAAAAAATACTCAATACCTGTTGTGGGTTGATTGTTTGGATTTTGAGTTTGTTTTTTTGAATGGCGATGTTGTGCTTGGTTTTCTAATTTATTTTGCGTCACATTCAATTCCTTTTTAATTAAAACGAATTATGTTGAAACTAGTTAAGTTTAAACTAGTTGGGTAAAAATTAAGTTGAACTTAAACATGGTAACTATTGTAAACATAGCCCTTGGTAACCTGCAATGATAATCAGCTATCTTTATTATTGGTTTTTTCGTCAAAAAGCACATTATTGCCATTATTTACTAACTATGAATCGCTAACTATGAATTACTAATTTGAATTGCTAACCATGTTTTGATCTCTTGCTTGATGGTTTGCATTAATGCATTTTTTCCTGCAAGTTGATATGAACTAATGAGCAAAGATTGATTGTTTTTGCTTTTTATCAGTGCTGATAACACAGGCAATGTTAGTTGTTGCTGTGGTTGTGGTTTTCGCGATTGTTGATGCTTTTGATTATAGCGAACTAATCGGCACAGTGTGGCATAAGTGGCTTCAAACGGTCGATGATAGTGAGCAAATCCGTTTAGTTCATCAAAATCGTAAGCGTTTAAATCTTGTGTTAGTGGAGAGATATTCTTACTTTCAATCATCTCAGTAAATGGTAAATCAATAATATCTTTGATCCAATAAACATTACGCTGTAATTTTTGTTTTAATTTAATGGTTAGATTTCGCCCTGAATCGGTTAATGGCCTTAGCGCCATAACTGAATAACTACCACTATTTGCCTGTTTATGACTACTGACGTGCACCAAAACAAACCCACAAGCAATCCAAAATTGGTAATTAGACGGGGTATAAGCAAAGCTAACCGATAAAAAGTCGATATTCTGAGCTTTGGCATCTTCAAAGATAGTTTGCACAAGTTGCCTTGCTATATTTTGTCGCCGATAGGCACTAATAACCGCAATACGATTAATCCGAACTGAGCGCAATTTAGCCGCCTGCGGCTCACCTGCGTGGGCGACTAACGACTGTGCTACTAAATTACCTTTTGGTCGACGCGTACCTTGCCACACTTCGGTGATTAAACTATCTGGTAAGTTACCTTCAATAACAGTCAGTGCAGCAGCTATTTGGTTATTGTTAGCTGTTGCTTGCCAAATTGTCAAATTTTGCGCATCAAACAGACGTCTTAAATCAACTAACGTAGTTTGGTAATGAGCTACTTTCAATAAATAAAATATCGATCTTAATATATCAGCATCATTACGTTGAACTTTTGAATATTGGATTGATGATGAGCTTACATCAAAATTATCGCCCTTGGTTAATAAACCATTAAGTAACAATCGATCGCTAAATTGCTCTAGCATATCGCCTGCCTGCCAGCGGATAGGGCTAAATAGCTGAAAACATTGGCATGCTTTACCTGATAACAATTTCAACAAAAAGCCCTGTCCTGTGCCCTCATACCCATCAGCAGTCGTTGTTAATAATACTCGAGTGTTATTTGTTTTAGCTAGTTTTAACAATTTTTCCAGCATGGGAAGTGGGATCATGGCAGCTTCATCAATAATTAAATAATCGGCAACGGTAATACATGATTGAGCAATTAATTCATCTGGGGCAAAAAATGGGGTATCAGGCTTAGCAAAAGCAAAAAAGGTCGTCAGTGCTAATTTATTTGGTGCTGTCACAATACAACGTTGGTAATGGCTAAATAACCCAGCTAGCGCCGATTTACCGCGTCCACGTTTAGCGACTAATACGTTGATAGGCTTAGTGCTATTTAATAATTGTTTTAAAGTTGCTTGTTGCTCGTCTAAGTCACAAATGTCATCAATAATAACTTCCGACAAAGATATCTTAGAAGATATAACCTGTTTTGATGAAATTTTAGGATAAATTGATAAACCAAATTCAGTCAAAGTCTGCATTAAATGTGCAACGAAATTAGGCACATTAATGGGCATTTGGCTTTCATTCCAGCGTAAGCTATCTTGATCATGCCAAGTAGACAGATTCTTAGGCAAGAATAAAACCAATATACTACCTTTAACTAACGTGCCAACAAGCATAGCAAAGGCATCAAGATTAAATCCTACCGTTGCATCAAAAATAGCATGTCGATACTGTCGTCCCAATAACTGTTTAGTTTGATTGGGCGGTATTACATCAGAAATTAATGTATTGGGTAAATAACTAGAAAGTTCAAAGTGAGATGTAACCGTTAACCAATCACCTGAGTAATGACAAATAGCCTGGCTAAGTTGCTCGAATAACTGTGTGGCTTCACCCTGTAACACCCATAGCGTTCTTGTGCTGTTGGGATACTTGTGCATAAGGTTAACTTTTTCCAATTAACAACGACAAAATACCTGCAGCAATCAGAGGACCAACAGGAATACCTTTGAAAAAAGCCACACCAATTAGCGTACCAATAATTAAACCATTAATAATTGTAGGGTGCGCACCAATGAGGGATATACCTCGCGTACCTAGCCACGATACTAAAATTCCAACAAAAATAGCTAATATAGATTGCCAAGTGGTAAATGATTTAGCAATATCGCCTATTTTTAACGAGCCATCAGCTAAAGGCACCATCATTGCGGCAGTTAAAATAACAATACCAATTGTTAAGCCATATTGATTTAAAAACGGAAAATAAGTGGCAAGCGGCGTTAATTTAAACAGTAACAATAACAGCACTGCAAATGTCACGGTATTATTGTGTGTTAAATAACACAGAGCCGCTAACCCCAAAAGTAGAAAAAAAGAGATATCAAACTGTGCGAACATTACAAAGGAACACCAATTCGTTTTGCTACTTCTTCATAGGCTTCAATCACCCCCCCTAAACCTTGGCGAAAGCGATCTTTGTCCATTTTTTTCATTGTCTCTTTTTCCCACAAACGACAACCATCAGGAGAAAACTCATCACCCAAAGTGATTTCGCCTTTAAATAATCCAAATTCGAGTTTGTAATCAACCAATATTAGTCCTGCTTTATCAAACAAATCAGTCAAGATGGTGTTAATTTTAAAGCTAAGTTCTTTCATTCTTGCAAGTTGATCATCGCTAGCCCAACCAAAAGCCTTGCAGTGTGATTCATTAACCATTGGATCATGCAATGCATCGTTTTTTAGAAATAATTCAAACGTAGGAGGATTTAAAACTTTACCTTCTTCAACTCCTAAACGTTTAACTAAAGAGCCCGCGGCTCGATTACGTACTACACACTCAACAGGTATCATTTGCAACTTTTTAACCAGCACTTCATTGTCAGATAATAAGGCTTCAACTTGAGTTGGAATGCCAGCTTCACGCAATTTGCTCATAATAAAATAGTTAAATTTATTATTAACCATGCCTTTACGATCTAACTGTTCAATACGCAAGCCATCAAATGCCGATGTATCATTACGAAACTCAAGAATTAATAAATCGGAGTTTTCGGTGGTATATACTGTTTTAGCTTTACCACGATAAAGCTCAGCCAACTTTTTCATGTTTATAACCTTATATCAATTGCCAATAAATAATTAAGGAGCTATTCGCTCCTTAAATTCCAAACTTACTCTTGATTTGCACCGCTTACTGCTGTTGCTGGTTTTTTGCCTTCGGCATTTTCTTTTTCAGCCTCTTTATCTTGTGCTTTTCGTGGTACAGCCCGAACTGAATCAGGTGCAACATCATCCATTATGTCATTAAATAAACTTACAACATAGCGTTGCACTTCAATTGGTTGCGAAATTAAATCTTCAGTACCACGGGTTAATGAGGTGATTGAAATGGTGATTGTTTCAGTATCGCCTACCAAGTTTCGTGTCATTGAATAAGTGGCTTCAACGGCTCGATTTTCGTCTGCACGCACCATAAAGGCTTTATTGGTTTTAATGCTGTTATTATCACGGCTAGCGATAAAGATATTTTTCTTATTTAGGCTGTTAGGAATACGATCCCAGACATTATTGCTTAATGGCACATTAAAAGTGACCGAACCGTTATTATAAATCGCAAATGCATCTTGAATAGTTGGGATCGGTAAAATTGGCGGTCTAATATCAAGCTTTTTACCTAATTCGCCTTTAACCTCAGTTTTAACAACATAAAAATCGCCACTTTCCGCAGGCACCGAAACACCTTCAGGAATAATTAACGGTTTTAACGTAGGTGATTTAAGGTAATCTTCATTACCTTCAACTTCACGCTTATAATTTTGATCACTACCACAGCCAACAAGAAATAAAGAAGTCACAACGGTTAAAACAGCTGTTTTTTTAATGACGTTACCTTTAAATAAGGTTAAGTTTAATGTTCTGTTTAATGTGCTATTTAACATAAATATCTGCTTTTAAAATTAAAGGTTATATTACAATAAATTCGCGTCTTTTAACGCTTGTTCAACCGCAGGAATTGACGATGTGCTCAATGAGACCATTGGTAATCTAATTGTTGCATTTTGCATTAAACCTAATCTTGCACAAGCCCACTTAGCTGGTGTTGGATTGGGTTCAATGAACAAATTGTGATGTAAAGCCATTAAAGTATCGTTTAAATTGCGGGCTTCTTTAATTTGATTATTAGCCGCAAGCTGACAAACTGTAGCAACCGCCTTAGCTGCAACATTAGCTGTAACAGAAATAACGCCATCGCCACCTAAAATCATAAAATCTAAAAAGGTTGAATCATCACCACTCAATAATTTAAAATCAGGCCCAACCAATTTTCGAGTAGGATAAACTCTCGAAAGATCGCCTGTTGCATCTTTTAATGCAACAATATTTTTGATTTTAGCTAACCGTCCAACAGTTTCAGGCTTGATATCACTACTCGTACGGCCTGGTACATTATATAAAATCTGTGGCAACTCCGTACTTTCGGCAATAGCTTTAAAGTGCTGATACATACCTTCTTGTGTCGGTTTATTATAATAAGGTGCAACCGTTAAACAGCCTACGACGCCAATATTTTCGACCTTACTGGTTAATTCTATAGCCTCCTTCGTTGCGTTTGCGCCTGTGCCAGCAATAATGGCAATGCGCCCATCAGCATAGTCAATTGTTCTTTTAATTACATCAATATGCTCATGGTGATCAAGTGTTGCTGATTCGCCTGTTGTACCAACCGAAACAATACCCGATGTTCCATTTGCAATATGATATTCGACCAATTTTTTTAAGCTTACGTGGTCAACGTTTCCTTTTGTATCCATGGGAGTAACAAGTGCGACCAGACTTCCTGTAAACATAAAATGACCTCTCATATAATTGGTTTATAACACAACGTAAAGAATAAAAATCTGCGGATAAGTATGCGATATTTCTAGACTAAATTCAACTTTTGTTATACAGGATTATCAATATCGACAAAAATAACCTCAACACCGTAACAGCTCGCTAACCATTCACCCAATTTTTTAATACCGTAACGTTCGGTAGCATGGTGTCCAGCGGCATAAAAATTAATACCATATTCACGTGCAATATGGATAGTGCGTTCAGACACTTCGCCAGTAAAAAAAGCATCCACTCCCATTAATGCTGCTTGTTCAATATAATCTTGCCCTCCACCACTACACCATGCAATACGATTAATAACTTGTGGAGCATTATCTCCACAAAATAGTACACATTGTTGGTTATTGTGTAATACTTGCTCAAGTTTTTGTTTAAATTGTAAAGCAGTAAGTGGCTTGTTTAATGTACCAGTAAAAAGCAGATCGGTAATGTCATTGCGTTTATCGACTGAAATACCCAATAAATTAGCTAGTTCAATATTGTTGCCCAAAACAGCATGACCATCTAATGGCAAGTGATAACCATATAAATTAATATCGTTAGTTAACAGTGTTTTAATCCTTTGATATTTAATACCTGTAATGGTTTGTGGTTCACTCTTCCAAAAATAACCATGATGAACCAGAACTGCGTCAGCTTTTAATTCAACCGCCTTATCTAACAATAACTGGCAAGCGGTCACGCCTGTGACAATTTTATTCACTTGCTTGCGCCCCTGCACTTGCAATCCATTTGGTGCATAGTCACGATAACGACTAATTTGTAGTTCGTTATTAATAATCTGTTCTAATTCAAAGTTGTGCATTATTCGCTCAATTTTAATATTATTTAATAATAATTGATGATTATAATCACTTTAACCAATAATCGCACCTACTCATTGGTTTAATGTAATTTGAATAAAACTACTGTATTGGCTTTTTACAAAGATTAACAAATTGAATACAAACTCTTGTAGCCAATGCTAGGCGAACTGGTTAAAAGATGGCATAATAACACCTTTTTTGATAGATAAGAAAAATTAACGTGCCAAACGCCAAATTATGTGAACGCTTTCGTGGGTTTTATCCTGTTGTAATTGATATTGAAACGTCTGGATTCGATCCAAAACTCAACGCTATTTTAGAAATCGCCGCTATCACCTTAAAAATGACCCCAGATGGTTGGCTAGAGCCAGATCAATCCTTACAATTTAATGTCAATCCATTTAGTGGTGCAATTTTAGAACCAGCAGCCCTTGCTTTTAATGGCATCGATCCTGATAATCCACTTCGTGGCGGTGTTGACGAAAAGCTCGCCTTAGACGAAATTTTTAAAATGGTTAGATCTGGCATAAAAGCTAGTGAATGTACTCGAGCAGTGATTGTTGCTCATAACGCACACTTTGATCATAGTTTTTTAATGGCGGCTGCTGAACGCACAGGCATAAAACGCAACCCATTCCACCCATTTGCTACCTTTGACACTGCGTCACTCAGTGGTTTGGTTTTTGGCCAAACAGTGCTCGCCAAAGCCTGTCAAGCAGCGCAAATCACATTCGATCATAAGCAAGCTCACAGTGCGCTATATGATACACAAAAAACGGCAATACTTTTTTGTAAAATTGTTAATCGACTTAAATCACTTGGAGGATGGCCTTTGGCTGTTACAGATTCCGATGTAGATACAAAAATCGAAAAAGATTTAGATAATAAACAACAATATGAACAGTAACAATTTCAAGAGTAAACAGTATTAATTTACAAAAATAAAAAAGCGCGCCTATTTTGCGCGCTTAATTTACCATACTGCATCAAATTAGGATTTATACTTTTCCGCAGTTTGCTTAATAAGCGTTTGCAGTTCGCCTGTTTGAAACATCTCTAGCATAATATCACAACCACCTACTAATTCGCCTTCAACCCATAATTGTGGAAACGTTGGCCAATTAGCGAATTTAGGTAATTCGGCACGAATATCAGGGTTTTGTAAAATATCAACGTAAGCAAACGCTTCACCACATTGCGACAAAACCTGCACCGCCTGAGCCGAAAAGCCACAGCTTGGCAATTTTGGCGAACCTTTCATATATAAAATAATCGGGTTATCGGCAATTTGTTTTTTGATTTTGTCGAGTGTTGTCATTTCAGTCGTCATGCGATTTCCTTGGTAATTTATTGTAATAATGCGAGCTATTTTAACGTACAATTTTGCTTGTTCCTACTGGTATCTTATAACCAAGCTACTTAATGGGGATTTTTAGAGCAAATTATGGAGGCGTTATTTTTTAAAACAATTAAAATAGAAAATAATAAAACCAACCTAATCCCTGACGTTTTTTTGCTGGGATAAGTGGGTTTTACTGGATTTACCTTTGCACAAGGAGCCTCTTTGTCGACTCGTGGCCTTCTGCTTAAGCAGAAGGCGCTTTCTTTAATTAGCCTATCACTCAAGGATTAAGAATTAAATGCTAAGGAGTTGTACAAATCACATACGAGGAGAAACTTGGAAAAAGACCCATCACGCTACCATTTCCATTTACAACGAATGAATCATCACCTGTCCAGTACTCTCCGAAGCGGTTGAAGTTTGTACCAGAGTAACCGGCCAACAGCCCCCATTCCGTAAGAAATCCTGCCCCTATTCGGCGCTGATAATGATTACCTGTTGATGATGGCGTAGCACCGACAGCTCCATTACATCGCCTATCTGTATTCAAACCAAAACACACAGCATTAGTCAGATCCTTTACCTGTGGTATACGATATCCTAACCCCCTACACCAATCAGCTTGCTGAAAAGAATACGCTCCTTGATCTCCTCTGTGAACAAACCACTTTTGTAATACAAATGCATATCTTACTATCTCATTACCGCTTCTATCTCTCCCCACTAATACGAATTCCCACGGTAACCTTGGTACAGTAATTCGACTTGGATAAGGATTATACCATTGAAATCTAGCCTCTGGCCCCTTTAGAGTAACACGTGTTACCATTTCTTTAGTCCATCTATCGTTTGTCATTGTCCTTTTTACGGTGACGGTTATTCCATCATGCGTGACTGGTGTCCATGTCAATTGATCTGGATCAACGCCCTTTATCGCTAAATCAAAAAATAATCCATCAGCCCCTGTGGTTGGAAAATTAGATTTTGGATCTGATTGAATGGGAAATCCCTCTTTTACATTCCATGCGTCAATAGGGCCTGCATATTGATCTGTACCCCAATCCTTATTTGGCCTTACATAACTAATAGCTGGTATAAAAGGTTCATCTGGTAATGGTTCTGATGGTAATATTATGGCATCACTACGATAATTATTCGCTCGACCACTTGTGCTAGCCAATGCCTCTAAACTCCATAAATAGGGCAATAATAACAGCCCCAACACCAACAAAATTTTTCGGAACAACTTCGATGATGAGTTGAGAGATAATTTGGAAAATATAAATGAGTTTCGTGCAAAAACTCGTCGGATAAAATTATTTGATAAATTTAAGGCATAGGTTTGCCAGTGCTTGTNNTGCCTAAAATAATAATGCATTTTATTTCGCCTGTCAAGTAATTATTTGTTTTATTTAGATTTTTATAATTATTAGCTTATTTAATAAGCATGTTTTCCTATAGTGATAAAAGTATAACCATTTAAAAAATAGTTGGCTAGTTTTTTAGCGAATTTTTTGTAAAGAAATGTAAAGATGAAAACAATTCAGCTTTAGATAGGAATAAATTTTCAATAAAAATATAAAGTTATATTTATGATAATTTAGATTTTGTGGGATTATTAATATTGGTAATAACGTTTGAGTTAGTAAATTTTTATGCTTTCTTCCACTTTAATCATTTTATCCATAATATTCTCCTCGTCCCAAATTGGACAGAAGTTGCCTCAAAAATATAAATAAAAATCATAAGAGAAAATACTAAAGTCAGAAATTTGAGTGTCAAATTCAAACAACAAACAGCAAATTATTCGTTATCTGATGCTCATCTTTCTATCAGCAAACTTACTAACACCTAGGCAAGGTAAATTAACAAAAGACTTAGAGACATTGAGTCTGCATCATAATGCAAAGGACATAATAATACTCAATAGTACATGGGTAACTGATACAACTTATATTAAAACAGATAAAGATGGTTATATTTGCCCATAATTATCGATTTATATAGACAAACAGTAATGACTAGTCAAACTAGTTATCACATATGTTATGTTTTTAGCAAAATTATATTATACAAAATTTTATGCCTTTCAATTGAAAGAAGCACCTACTTTATTTTCTTTAACTTAATGTAATAATGCGATTATTCCTACAATTAGCTAAATAAAGTGAATAACCGCAATCAATTATCACTAGTGATTTATGGACTTATTATTAATTTTTTGTGTTATGAATGTAGTAAAAAATTTCATCACTTTTAAAATAAGAAGAATAAAAAAATAAATGACGAAAGGGAATACAAATATATAACTCCACATAATAACAAAAACAAAGAAATCAGTTAGAAAATAATCTGTATCAATAAATAAATAGACAGCATTATCAAAATCTTCCATAGTTAAATAATTGATACGGAATAAAAATGTACCCAGTCCTAGAATCGATATAATGGCAAATACAAATAATAAAAATTTAATAATTAACGATTTAAATGAAGTTGATTTATTATCTTTAGGACCAAATAGGATCATTTTCGCTGATTTAATAAACATGGTAATAAAAAAAAATAAATAGCAAATTGATGCCAATATCATCACCATACCAGCACTACCAGCTTGTTCACAATTATCAGCTCGCATACAAAATATGTAAAATAACAAAAATACCCCATAACTAATTAATAACTCTTTAATCAATTTCCTATCTTTTACATAATCTTTAATTGTTTCAATCATTCCCTACACCATCTTCTAATTAAATAAACCTATATCAACCTAAGCAGAACTAATGCTAATAATAATTTTATCTTAAATTTAATAAGCTGAAGAATAATGCATTATGATCTGTTTAATTTCAATTATTATTTAATATAAATTTTTTATTGTTATTTTGACAAATTTACTAATTTGGAAACAAATTTTAGATGTTAATTGATATATTGATTCAGAATTGTGGTCCTTGCTGAACTTAGACCAACGACCAATTGATTAAGAGTGACACGTATTATTTTAATTTATTATAAATTAATAAAAGAAGATGTTAGCTAATTCGATTACTGTATACTTATTCACTATTTTTTAGTTTACTTTACATTATTTACGGCACAAATATATCACAACAACATAAGTTTCCTGTTTTTTGGAAACACCCTAAAACCAAAATCCAAGTCGCTGAAGCTCACCTAAATAAAAAATCATTTAATAACCTATTTCATAACCAAGGTGTGTCAATTACTTGGCGTCAGTACATCAGGTTATTATGTCTGGCTAAAATGCCGTATTAAATCAGTAAAATTCGAGTATATCAAAAAGCAGTATTGGCACCATAAGGCAAGTTTGAGTAAGCAGAGTCGCCTCATGATGCCAGAGATATAGACTATCAAGTTTCATATTAGCAATGTTTTGCAACAATTTAGATTACGAAGTCAACCATGACATAAATACCAGCATCCATAATAATATCGTTCCCAATACGTTAGATTGACAATTTAACCTTATAAGCCTAATGCAATATAAATAACCGATATTACTTATATTAAAACGGGTGAAGGTTGGTTATATTTGTCGGTGATTATCGATTTATATGGACGAAAAGTGATTGCTAGGCAAGCTAAGTTTAATTGTTAACAAGTGTAAACCACTATCATGCCAATAATCACTTAAGCTTAAGGGATTGATGGTATATTCGCTATATAAACCCTTAATTTACTAAAAATAGCCAAACAAAGAAATCAACAAAATCAATAAGTTTTCTGTCTGATTTTTATCACTATTAGTTTAAAAAACGAGCCACCTATAAATCTACCATAACATACTAAATATCTTTAAAAAACTGAGTAATATCTTCTTTTTTACACTTGACGTAATTGATAACATTGGCATAATTGCACAATCAACACTTTATCTGGATCTATCCATGAAATATAAAATAATCAACCTTAGTATTTTCTTTTTAGCTTCGATTAGTGCTTTACCCTCTGCTCAAGCCAACGAAATAATTTGCCCAAGCTCAATAACAATTAAATCTGCTCATTTAGATATTGATAATCTACCTGACGATTGGATGATTTCTGAAAAGAAAGATGCGTTATTATTGCTTGATGGCTTTGGCGTCTATTCTGACAACCCCGCTAAAAAAATCCAGCAAAAACCAGAAGCTGGTATCATTGATGGCAAAGAACATCAAACAACCTGGAGCGTAAACACCACTTACGACCAAGGAGGTAGTTGGGTCAGTTGTGATTACAATTATGGTGAAGTAAATCTAATAAAAAAAATCGCTAAAACCATGAAAAGTTGCTGGGAAATTGATTCGATGGATCAATTCGATCGATTACACATCACGCTTAAGTGTAGTACTAGTGAATTGCAAGAAGTTAAATAGGTTTTGAATTTTATTGAACTGTATAATTTCGACCCCAGCAGGAATCGAACCTGCAACTAGCCCTTAGGAGGGGCTTGTTATATCCATTTAACTATGAGGTCATAGGGTTGTACATTTTAATAAATTTTATTAGATAATGCCATTTAAATAACGAAAAATTTTCTATTTTAAGTAATCATGATACAATCGCATCATAATTAACCTCATTACTTTTAATCGAAGATACTATGAAAAAACGAATTGTTGGTATGATGTTTTCTGTAATGGCACTCACAAGTTGTGCTACTTATCAAGCCGAAACTAATTCCTATAGTGATCCGTTATCAGGTTTTAACAAAACCATGTTTGATGTTAACTACTATGCGCTTGATCCCTATGTTTTGCGTCCTGCCGCAGTAGCTTGGAAAGATTATGTTCCGTCTCCTGTTCGTACAGGTGTAGTTAACTTTTCATCTAACCTTTCTGAACCCGCTTCAATGGTGAACAACTTATTACAAGGTGACGTTCATAAAGCTGGAACACATTTAGCACGATTCTTTTTAAATACCGTTTTCGGTTTTGCTGGTTTGATGGATGTTGCTAGCATGTCTGATCCACAATTACAAAAAGGCGGCAAACGAACTTTTGGTGATGTTCTTGGTCATTACGATGTACCTTATGGTCCTTATGTTGTACTGCCATTTTATGGTTCAGCAACATTGAGAGAAGAAGGTGGTGGTATTGTTGACACCCTTTATCCTCCACTTGTTTGGATAGATTGGCAATGGATGTTGGCACGTGGTGTAATTGATGGCGTTGAAGCACGTGCAATGGCAATCGAGTATGAAGATCTGATTAAAAGTAGCGATGATCCTTATAACTTTATGCGTAATGCTTACTTCCAGCGTAATGACTTTATCGCATCGGGTGGTAAAGTAGATGAAAATAAACAAAAACAACGTGAAGAATCGATTAATGATGTTATTAATGATATCGATTCGCAATAACTTTTGTTAAATTATGTACTTTTATTAAATCATGTTAAAAACCGCCGTTATTTGGCGGTTTTTTTATGTTCTTTTATTTATGATGATACTAATTTAGTCATTTTTTATTTACATATTTATTTTGATATTGATTTCATTTCTGGTAAATATTGCCAAAATCGGCTTGGCATTTGCTGACGTTGTAATTTAGGATTGATTCGTTCTTTTATAGTTAATGCATTACAATAACGTAACCACATATTCTGAAATAGTACTTCGTCCTTAGATAGGTAATGTTGATTCACCTGACTATTAATAATCAGATCATCTTTATCAACGAGCGAGATCGGTTCAATACTGTGTAAATTATAGATATAACCATATTTGCGCTTTTCATCATATATAACCCACTTTTGATCGGCAAAACGATCTTTAAAAAATTTAAGAACCAAAGGCAATACGTTATAAATAGGAGCAATATTCGAAAAATAGATCTTATCTTCCCTTTCATTAGGCACCGTCGTATCTTTAAGAGGATTGTCAACTGCACTAAAACGTACAAATTGCATTATACGATGTCGCTCCCGACTAACTTTTTTGGCAATATCATGTACAAATAACACATCTTTATCGGCAAAATCCGTTTCGATTGATTTAGATGATTTAAATACCTTGCAAATATAACGAAAAACAATTAAATCACTTTCAGGCAATTCTGATAACCAAACATACATTAAATGACGAAGCGCCGCTTTACTAATCTTATTAATTAACGCCAAACGTACACGCTCATATTTAAGATCACAAAATTCAACATTATGCCTATTAGACACTAATAGCGGTTCAACCTGCCCAATAGCCAACAGGCATTCGGGCATCTTTTTGAGTTTAAAAGCATCAAATACCGCACATAGCAATCCTTCAAAGCTTTTATCATAATAAAACGCCAACATGTCTACCACTCCATGGCTAATTGCTGTGAAATATTATCTTGTTTATCTTCTAACAAAGGCGGATCTTGCAACGATAGTCGGATATATTCGGCCGAAGAATCAAGCAATTTAAATTTTCTCATTTCATGACAAACAACAAAAAATTTTGCTCGCTTTAAAACAACACCAATACGTTTAAGCGCATCAAAAGTAAGCTTACGATGACGTCTTGCCATCACAATTAACTTGGCCGATTTAACACCAATGCCTGGTACTCGCAAAATTTTTTGATAGCTATCACGGTTAACATCAACGGGAAAAAACTGCGGATTACGGATAGCCCAAGCCAGTTTAGGATCAACGCTTAAATCAAGATCAGGATATTGATCGTTAACAATTTCATCAACATTAAAATCATAAAAACGCAATAACCAATCGGCTTGATATAAACGATTTTCTCGTACTCTTGGTACGTCTTGTACAACAGGCAACCGCTTATCGTAACCATTAACAGGAATAAATCCCGAGTAATAAACTCGTTTCATACTTGGGCGTTTGTAAAGCTTGGCGGTTAATTGCAAAATCAGTTTATCTGATTCATCGGTTGCGCCAATAATAACTTGAGTACTTTGCCCAGCAGGTACAAATTTGGGTGTAGTGCGAAATTTTTTACGATCTTCGATATTTTCTAACACATTTTGATGTATTTGACGCATAGGCTGATAGATACTTTGATGATCTTTATCAGGTGCTAATAATTTAAGATTTTCTTCAGTTGGAATTTCTAAATTAACACTCATTCTATCAACCAATAAACCTGCTTGATTAATTAACTCATTACTAGCACCAGGAATCGCTTTCATATGAATATAGCCATTAAAACCATATTCATTTCGCAAAATCTTTACCACTTTAATCATTCTTTCCATAGTATGATCTGGGCTTCTTACAATGCCTGAACTAATAAATAAACCTTCAATATAATTACGGCGATAAAATTCAACGGTCACATCAGCCAACTCACGTGGTGTAAAACCCGCTCTTGGAATATCATTACTTTGACGATTAATACAATAAGCACAATCAAACATACAATAATTAGTGAGCATAATTTTAAGTAACGAAACGCATCGCCCATCGGCAGTAAATGTATGACAAATACCAGACTTATGTGCACTACCAATGCCTTTACCTTTATTACCTCTTGAAGTGCCACTTGATGAGCAAGAAATATCATACTTTGCCGATTCAGCTAATATCTCAAGTTTAGTTATCATTTTTTCGTTCATATTGTGCCATTAAAATAACTGTTTATTTATACAGTATACAGTAATTATATTAAGCTTAGCAAGTAAATATTGTCGACAAAATCACTGTTACCTACGCTACTTAGGCAATTCTATTGATTTGATTACTTTTATATAAATAGTTAAGACAATATCAAAAGATATAAATAAAAACATGGCAAGGTATTGTTCAGCTTACAACTGTACGCTATAATCAACAAACTTTTTTATATGAAGCCAGATAACTTAGGAGCTAAATAGTAAATGAAACGAGTTGTAATTACAGGGTTAGGAATTCTTTCAAGTATTGGGAATAATACTAAAGAAGTCTTAGAATCACTAAAAGTAGGTCGTAGTGGTATTACCTTTTCTCAAGAAATGAAAGATAGCGGAATGCGTAGCCATGTATGCGGAAATGTAAAACTTGACACTACTGGACTCATTGATCGCAAAGTTGTTCGTTTTATGAATGATGCTTCTATTTACGGTTATCTTGCTTTACAACAGGCTATTGAAGACGCAAAATTAACCCCTGAACAAGTCTCTAACCCTCGTACTGGCTTAATTGCTGGTTATGGTGGCTCAACTAAAACACAATACAATGTAGTAGCCGGAATGAAAGAAAAGGGATTACGAGGTGTAGGTCCTTATGCTGTAACCAAATCAATGTCATCGGCGATTTCGGCTTGCTTAGCAACTCCATTTAAAATTAAAGGAATTAGCTACTCAATGACATCTGCTTGTGCGACATCAGTTCACTGTATTGGTCATGCTGCTGAACTTATTCAACTTGGCAAACAAGACATCGTCTTTGCGGGTGGTGGTGAAGAACTTTGCTGGGAAATGTCTTGCGAATTTGATGCCATGGGCGCTTTATCAACCAAATATAACGACAACCCAGAAAAAGCATCACGTGCTTATGATAAAAACCGTGATGGTTTTGTTATTGCTGGCGGTGCAGGTATGGTTGTAGTTGAAGAATTAGAACATGCGCTTGCTCGTGGTGCTCATATTTATGGCGAACTGGTTGGATATGGCGCAACGTCGGACGGTCATGACATGGTTGCCCCATCAGGTGAAGGCGCAATGCGCTGTATGCAACTTGCCATTCAAGATTTAGATGTACCAGTTGATTACATCAACACCCACGGCACATCAACCCCAGTTGGTGATGTCAAAGAATTATGGGCAATCAAACAAGTATTTGGCGATAACATCCCTGCTATTTCATCAACCAAATCAATGACTGGTCATTCATTAAGTGCAACAGGTGCGCAAGAGCTTATCTATTCATTATTAATGTTAGAACATGGCTTTATTACACCAAGTATCAATATTGATGAACTTGATGAAGCAGCAATCGGCATGAACATTATTACTGAACCAACCGAGCGTGAACTAACAACAGTCATGTCAAATAGCTTTGGTTTTGGTGGTACTAATGCCTCAATTGTAATGAAAAAATATAAAGCTTGATAAGTAAATTTAATTAATATCAATCAAAAAAACCGTTCTAGATTGAACGGTTTTTTGTAAAGTTGATAATGAAAATTAAATATTTATAATACGTTACTTAAAAATAGCCGTGTTTGTTCAGCAGCAATCTTAATCAATAAAGGCAATAGCAACAAGCAAAGCTTCGGCTTTAGCAATAGCATCGATTTTAATCATCTTTTTGACATCCATATAATTATCTGCATTCGGCTTTGACGCTCTGATAAGGCAAGCATATTAGCATTGTGGTGCTATAAGTGTGTTTTTTACTTTAAAATCGTTCAGGTAGACTATTGATTTTATTGAAGTTTTTATTTGCATTTTTAAATAAAATCAAACACTTATAAGCTAGTTTTTTATTACGTTGAATTTGGCT
>NZ_FMWS01000007.1 GCF_900103255.1 Gilliamella bombi
GTTAGGCTACTTGCCTCCCGTTGAATTTAAAAAACACTTACCCCTTAATTTTTTGTTTGAAAATGTGTTGCCATTCCAGTTGAGGAATGTTGTATTTAGTATTGGTAAGGCATTATCGGGGGTGTTGGGGGGAATTGCGTCTTTTTTGTTGATTTTTAATGATATAGATAAATTTAACAAAAGTGATAAAAAGCGTCATAGTACATCTTTAAAGGTATTGCTGAGTGTTAAAATTGTTACATTATTTATAACGGGAAGTGCTAGTATCCTTATAGGATTTTCCTATCACTTTATCTGGTTTCGGCGGTTTTTAACTACTCGATTCACATTCTGGATGATTAAAATGTTAGGTAAAGGAGTAGGTGTGCAGAAAATTGCTTCTATTTCTGGACTACGGTTGGTCTTATGGAGGTTTGGTGGTTTGGTAGGTTTAATCGCCATGGCATTAGATTTTGCGGTTACTATGCTATCTGACGATAATCTTGAAACTTGGCTTAAACGTTGTGCCTTGCGCACCGATAAATATTTAATGCCTCATAATAAAAGTCATATCTATCAAACCCCACAACAGCAAACCACCGCGTTTGAAACTGAAGTATTAAAAGATATGTTTGATATTAACAAAAATGAGTCACAAGCTAATAGCAATACCAACTATACTATTGATATTGATGAAGCATTAGCATTAATTGAACAAGATATGGATGAAAGAGGATTTTTAAATGGCTAAATACAGCTTATTAAAAGGCACCGTCAGCTACCTGCAAGTGAAGGATGACCCGAAAGAGCTACGCGCTGATGATATCGGACTGTTAGCAATGATTGGGCTAATGATTGTCGGAGCATTTGAACTTATTGGTGTTTTAGTCGGGTCGTTAACATCAGGCAGTATTACCCTAGAAGGCAAAAGTTTTCAATGTTATGTAGGTCGTAAAGAGGTGCAAGGAAAATTAGAGCATATAAGTTTTAAAGACGGCGATTATGTAGAAATGGTGGTAGAACAAATTGACGATAATCATTATCAATCCTATGCCACGCGCATGCCCCAATATCATGCTTTATACTTTCCAAGATCGGTCGGAGTAACGACACTACAAATGTTAAAGTATCTTACAATAGGTGTTGGCATATTTAGCTTATTTGCTTATGTAGTTTTAACAATTATGATGTATATTCAGATAAAATTAGATATTACATCGCTAATTATTTTTACTATATCAAATATTATAACGTTCCTATTTTTTTTAGTTTTATTTTTTTTATTATTAGGAGGTCGTTATACGTTTATCAGTAATCGTATATATTCGGCTTTGGGCTACCCTAAACCTTGGCTACATGATAGTTCAAAAGAACATGCGCGCTTTAAAAAACTTAACCGCTCAGGTGATCCCGAATTATATGATGATCCACAAACTCCAGAATTTGAACGAATTAAAAAACTTGACCCTTATGCTAACTATTATTGCCGTACCCCCATTTTGCCCAATTGGGTTAAAATAATTGATGAACGAGGTTTTACCCCAGATCAAAGCGAACAACCAATAGAAGATCAGGGTCAAACCAATGGCTAAATACAGCTTATTAAAAGGCACCGTCAGCCACCTGCAAGTGAAGGATGACCCGAAAGAGCTACGTGCTGATAATATCGGCCTACTGGCAGTAATTGGCTTGGCAATTGTCGGCATGTTTGAGGCAATTGGTGCTTTAATTGGGGCATTAACCGCAGGCAGCGTCACACTAGAAGGCAAAAGTTTTCAATGTTATGTAGGTCGTAAAGAGGTGCAAGGAAAATTAGAGCATATAAGTTTTAAAGACGGCGATTACGTAGAAATGGTAGTAGAGCAAATTGATGATAATCATTATCAATCCTATGCTGTGCGCATGCCCCAATATCATGCTTTATACTTTCCGAGATCGGTCGGTGTAACCACTTTCCAATTGCTAAAGTATTGTTCAATTTTTATTAGTGTAATAGGTGTGTTATCCTATTTTTTATCGCTTTTATCGATTTTTAGTGTTTCAAAATCATTTGAAGAGTTTTTTGATTTATTGATTATTGGTTGCTGTGTTAGTTTTTTTCTAATATTGTTATTCTTTTTTTTGGTAGGAGGTCGTTATACATTTATCAGTAATCGTATATATTCGGCTTTGGGTTACCCTAAACCTTGGCTACATGATAGTTCAAAAGAACATGCGCGCTTTAAAAAACTTAACCGCTCAGGTGATCCTGAATTATATGATGATCCACAAACTCCAGAATTTGAACGAATTAAAAAACTTGACCCTTATGCTAACTATTATTGCCGTACCCCCATTTTGCCCAATTGGGTTAAAATAATTGATGAGTGGGGATTTGTGCAAAAAAACACAGAGCAAGAAGAAAACTCAAATTAATAATACCAATAACTAAATGCGATTTATTAAATGGATCGTTTAGATGTTTGCTAAATGTTTTAGGCGGTGATAACGATTTTGAAAGGTGCATATTATCCATCCAACTAATTCATTATATTAAATGGATGGATAATATGAAAACACAAATTATTTTATTACAACGCGCTCGCTTGATGTGGTGTGCTTTATTTCACCTAATAACCATGCCTTTTCACCATGATTATTTAGTAAAGTAATTGCTTTATTGGCTAACTGTTTTGGTAAAGCAATAATTAAGCCAACACCACAGTTAAAAGTTCGATACATTTCGTGACGGCTAACATTTCCCGATTGTTGTAACCAATTAAATATTGCTGGCCATTGCCAACTAGCTTCATTAATGACTGCTTGAGTATTTTCAGGCAAAACACGAGGAATATTTTCCCAGAATCCACCGCCAGTTATATGGGCAATGGCGTGCACATCAACTTGAGTAATAAGGTCAAGAACGGACTTAACGTAGATCTTAGTTGGTGCAAGTAGATGATCGGCAAGAGTTTTGCCACCTAACTGTTCAGTGGCAGGATTTACACCGCTGACTTCAATTATTTTACGCACTAATGAATAGCCATTAGAATGAGCACCGCTTGATGCTAATGCAATTAATGCATCACCATCTTGTACTTTGCTACCGTCGATCATGGCTGATTTTTCAACAACACCAACGCAAAATCCTGCTAAATCATAGTCATTACCATGATACATACCAGGCATTTCAGCTGTTTCGCCCCCAACTAAGGCACAACCTGATTGTTTACAACCCTCAGCAATACCAGTTACCACAGTGGCTGCAACATCAACATTAAGTTTGCCGGTAGCATAATAATCAAGGAAAAATAAAGGTTCAGCACCTTGTACAATCAGATCGTTAACACACATTGCTACTAAATCGATGCCGATTGATTCGTGGCGATTTAAATCCATTGCTAGACGTAATTTAGTCCCGACACCATCGGTACCAGATACTAAAATAGGTTCTTTATATTTTTGTGGAATAGCACACAGTGCGCCAAAGCCACCCAGTCCACCCATAACCTCAGGTCGTTTGGTTTCTTTAACAACAGATTTAATACGATTAACAAGTTCATTACCAGCATCAATATCGACACCAGCATCTTTATAACTAAGAGAATTGTTGTTTGACACGGTAAGTAGTCCTTACAATAAAAAGTTGTTGCTATTTTAGCAAGGATGAAATTTAATGGCGATTAATTATTTACAAAATAACCAATTAAATAAAATTACTAATTATTTTCAAACCAACTTTCTAAAATAATGATTGCCGATGTAGCATCTACATGACCTTTTTTCAGTGCACGAAAACCACGAGATGCAAATATATGAGATTTAGCTTCAACAGTTGATAAGCGCTCATCTTGCAAATGTACTTGATAACCAAATCTGCCATGCAACCGATTAGCAAATTTACGAGCTCGGGCTGTTAATGGTTGTTCGGTGCCATCCATATTTAGGGGAAGCCCAACGACTAAAAAATCAGGTTTCCACTCATTTAATACCTTTTCGATAGCTTGCCAGTTAGGAATACCATCGCGGGCTTTAAACGAGCATAAAGGATTGGCTGTTTTAGTTATATCTTGTCCAATAGCCGCTCCAATACTGGCAGTGCCAAAATCAAATGCGATAATGGTTGCCATGGGTCATGCATTTCCCATTTGGTGTGAAATAGTATTCATATTGATTCCAAGTGATTGAGCAGCTTTTTGCCAACGTTCATCAATGGCAACTTCATAAATAATTTGAGGATCGGCATCAACCACTAACCAATCATTACGAGCAATTTCATTTTCGAGTTGTAGAGACTGCCAGCTTGAATAACCTAAAGCCAAAAAGATATTTTGGGGCTGTTCAGGAGAGCCGATTGATTTAAGTGCATCAAGCGAAGTACTAATCATCACATCATCTGAAATCTGAATACTAGAAGCAAACCCATCTAAAGGTGTGTGTAAAATAAAACCCTGTTCATCAGCAATGGGGCCACCACAAAATACAGGTTGTTCTAGTTCTGCGCAACTTGTAGGTGATGTAATTTCTAAACGTGCAAGAACGGTTGCCACATTAAGTTCAATAATTGGTTTATTAATCATAATCCCCATAGCGCCATCACGATTATGTTCACAAATATAAATAACTGAATGACTAAACATAGAATCATCAAGTGTTGGCATTGCGATAATAAAATGGTTTTTTAAATTCATAGTTTCACATTCAAGTTAATTTTATAATGCACATTTGCCAATTTTAACGTTGTGTTCAACATTACAGTGCATTAATAGTTCTGGTTCATTTGTTTCTTCATTGATCGATTCTGAAACAATTTCAAAATTTTGAGAAAGATAAAAGTTAATCGCATTAGTATTTTTTTTATAAACATGTACCAACAGTTCGTTATGGCGTTGTTTTGCTTTTTCAACAAGAGCTTTACCTGTTCCTTGTCGGCGAAAAGCTTCATCTACAAATAGACCTGAAATATAATTTTCAGTTATACCGATAAACCCTTTAACTCCATCAAGGTCTTGAACGTATAAAGTAGACATTGGAATTAACATTTTTACTAAATCACAATTTTGTTTAAAAAACTCAGGATTGATAAAGTTATGAGCTTGCAAATTACCTTGCAACCATATTGTCATTACGCTATTTAAATCTTCAGATTTATATTGTCTAATCATTGTTTAACTCTTTTTATTTAATCGATGTTCTATTGCGTCCATTAACATACCGGTAATTGAAAGGCCTGGGTTAGCTGCTTCAATTTCACGAACACAGGTTGGGCTGGTAACGTTAATTTCGGTTAACTTATCACCAATGATATCAAGTCCTACAAATAGTAGGCCTTTTTCTTTTAAAACTGGGGCGATGCTTTTAGCTATATGCCAATCGCTTTCGCTTAAGGCTCTAACTTCACCATGTCCTCCAGCAGCAAGGTTGCCACGAGTTTCACCTTTTTGAGGGATTCGTGCTAAACAATAAGGTACAGGTTCACCATCAACCACTAATACACGTTTATCACCGTCTTTAATCGCAGGAATAAAGTTTTGAGCCATACAATAACGTGTGTTATGTTCGGTTAACGTTTCAATAATCACTGAAACATTGGGATCGTCTTGTTTGATTCGAAAAATGGATGATCCCCCCATGCCATCAAGTGGTTTTAAAATGATATCATGGTGTTGTTCGTGAAAAGCTTTGATATGCTGTGTTTGACGCGTAACCAAGGTTTTTGGTGTAAACTCGGCAAACCAAGCGGTAAAAAGTTTTTCGTTACAATCGCGTAGGCTTTGTGGTTTATTGACAACCAATACACCTTTAGCTTCGGCACGCTCTAGAATATATGTAGCATAGATATACTCAGTATCAAAAGGTGGATCTTTACGCATTAAAATTGTGTCAAGGTCACTTAGTGGAATCGTTTTTTCTTGCCCAAGTTCAAACCAATGATCTTTATCGTTATAAACTGTTAAAGTGCGAGTTGTGGCATAAGCTTCGCCAGTATCTAGAAAAAGGTCATTCATTTCGATATAAAAAAGTTCATAACCCCTTTTTTGCGCCTCAAGTAACATGGCAAAACTGGTATCTTTTTTTATTTTGATGTGACTAATTGGATCCATTACAATGCCCAGCTTTATCATGATGACTCCTTACCTATTTTGTCTTTATAAAATTGTTTTATACTGAAACATGGGTATTCCTGAAACTTTTTAACAGGTTTTTAATCATAATACCCAAATTAAAATTTAATATTTGTTGTTATCATACTCGTTACAAGTTCAGTTGCAAAGCAATCATTACTTATCATTTGTATAAGATATATTTATCCAAGATCGCCTAAATGTACTTGTAAGGCGGTGAGAGCCGTTAATGCTGCAGTTTCTGTTCGCAACACTCTAGGGCCGAGTAAAATGTCAGAAAAATGATAGTTATGTGTCATGCTAATTTCATTATCAGATAAACCACCTTCAGGTCCAATTAGTAAGTAAATTTGTTTATGCGTATTAGTTAACTGTCTAATACCATATTCAGCTTTGGGGTGTAAATTGAGTTTTAAGCCTTCAGTTAAACTAGCACACCAACTTTCTAACTTCATTACTGGATGAATAACTGGGATCACGTTTCGACCGCATTGTTCACAAGCAGAAATAACAATTTTTTGCCATTGCTGAATTTTCTTTTCGAGCCTTTCTTCATGAAGTTTGACGCCACAACGTTCAGAAAGGAGTGGGGTGATACTCGCTACGCCTAATTCGACTGATTTTTGAATTGTAAACTCCATTTTTTCACCGCGTGAAATCACTTGCCCTAAGTGAATTTCTAACGGTGATTCACGATTATCTAAAATGGGCAAAGAGGTTTTTACTGTAACTGTTTTTTTATTGATTTCATGTATAACTGCAGGAGTAATATGGTTTGAACCATCAAATAAAATAATATTTTCACCTACTTTCATGCGTAACACGCGAATAAGATGGTTAAATGCATTATCATCTAGGGTAACAAGACTATTTGGCTCAATGGTAAATGGTTGAAAAATTCGAGTCATAATTTTGTATATCTTATATTATTTGCAATAAATTATAGCGTAATTTAACAAGATTCGGTAATCTCTATTTAATGTAACTTATGTTTTGGAATCAGGTATGAATACATATAGCAAAGATAGGGTATTAATCGAAGGATTAACTGTTTTAACCACCATCGGCGTATATGAGTGGGAAAAGACCATCAAACAAAAATTAATTATTGATCTTGAAATGGCGTGGGATAATAAACCTGCTGGAGAAAGTGATAACGTATCACTTTGCTTAGATTATTTTGTGGTTAGTCAAACTATAACACAATTGGTTGAATGTTCGAATTTTGAATTGATTGAATGTGTTGCTGAGCGTATTGCTGAGCGTATTATTAAACAATTTTCGGTTAATTGGCTTAAAGTTAAAGTATCCAAACCGAATGCAATAGCTAATGCTCGAAATGTTGCTGTAATAATTGAACGTACAGCAAATAAATAAACTAATTAGTGGTAAAGATACTGTAACAATGATAGATAATAAAAAGCAAGATTTAATTACTACCAAAAAACATCATACAGCTAAAGGGTTTAGGCACGACGAATCTTTTAAAATAAAAATAAGTGAGTTTTTGCGTTGGCGTTTTGAACGTAAAGTTTTACCTCCTAAAGAAGGTTATCACAACTTTAATCAGACGTGGTTTGAGCAAATAAATCTTGACTTTCCCGATGATAGAGTTTGGTGGATTGGTCACTCGACAACATTGATTCGTTTAGGCGGTAAAATGATTCTGACAGATCCTATCTTTTCTAAACGAGCTTCGCCATTACAATTGATCGGACCGAAACGTCGCACACCTCCAGCTTTAGAAATCGAACAACTACCGCAGATTGATTTTATTGTAATTTCACATAACCATTATGATCATCTTGATTATCATAGCATTCGGAAATTAATTGCGTGCTTTCCTAATATTGTAATAATGGCTCCTCTTGGTTTAAAAAAAGCATTATTAAAATTGGGAGCAAAACAGATTACTGAATTAGATTGGTGGGATAGCGTAACTGTTGATGGGCTTACTTTTTCGGCAACGTCGGCTATACACTGGAGCAATCGTGGATTATTTGATGTAAATAAAGCATTATGGTGTGGTTGGGTGATTCAATCTAATATTGATAATCAAGATCAATCAAAGACAGTCTATTTTATGGGGGATACATGCTATTCTGCTGAATTAAAAGAGATCGCTAAGCGATTTCCTTCAATTGATTTGGCATTAATTCCAATTGGGGCTTATGCACCACGTTGGTATATGCAATCACAGCATATCGATCCTAAACAAGCTGTGCAGTTATATGACGAACTCAATTGTCATTGTGCAATAGCCATTCATTGGGGGGCATTTGAATTAGCTGATGAACCATTAGATGAACCACCTCAATTATTAATTGAACACAAAGCCGAGCGCGCTTTTCATCTATTAAAAATAGGTGGTAATTTAGCTATTAAACGTATCAATTATGAATTAAAATAACTTCAATAGAAACAAATATAATACCTATAATTATTTAATGTATTTGCCAAAAAGGAGAAAGAAATGAAAGTAGCAGTTATTGGGCTATCTTGTTTAATGTTTAGCCTAGCATTAGTTGGATGTGGTGGAAAAAACGACGAAGGCAAAACTTATCATTGGTCAAAAGCGCACGGTGTTTTAGAGGATTGTCGTGGTGTAATGAATAAATCTCAACAATGTAGCAATAATTCGAATAATCAACAATATTTATTCAAAGTAGATAAATATTAATATGAGTGCATGGCTGATTTACGCATTACTTTCTGCCATTACTGCGGCCAGTGTTGCTATTTTAGGGAAAATTGGTTTACAACATCTTGATGCTAACACCGCTACTGCAATTCGTGCCGTTGTAATGGCCATTTTTTTAGTCGGTGTGGTTGTTGTTCAAGGTAAATTAAATCTTATCAACACTTTTTTTAATGATAAAAAGGCATTACTTATTATTGCGCTAAGCGGTATTGCAGGTGCGTTATCTTGGCTATTTTACTTTATGGCGATCAAAGAGGGCAAGGTGTCGCAAGTTGCGCCAATTGACAAATTAAGCGTAGTTTTTGCTGTTGTGTTTGCTGCTGTTTTATTTGGTGAAAAGATCTCGTTGTTAGCTGGCGTTGGTGTCGCTATGATTGCAGTTGGTGCGATATTAGTGGCACTATTTTAATTGTGCACCAACGAACGCTATTGCCTTGGTTTATTGATATGCGTGGCTTTATAGGAGGCAGAATTCATAAACCATGGCTTGAACTATAACATCACTTAAGTAATGTATTAAACAGTTCAACATTCACCATTTCGCCTTCACTAACATTACCACGATCTTGTTCAAGCACAATAAAACAGTTAGCTTGGTTAAATGACTGCGTAATATGAGAACCTTGTTGACCAGTTGTTGTTACTTCTAACTCACCTTGTTTATTAATTTGTAATATTCCTCTTTGAAAATCTAATCTCCCGATTCTTTTTTTGACGCTGGTAGCAATTTTTACTTTGAAAGATAAATCGATTGATGTTAGTTGTTGTCCTGAAAGCACTAAAATAAGTGGTTGTACCAATTGATAAAAAGTCACTAAAGTTGAAACGGGATTACCAGGTAAACCACAAAATAGTGCATTGCCAATTTTGCCAAAGGCAAAAGGCTTGCCTGGTTTCATTGCAATCTTCCAAAAATTGATTTGTCCTAATGTTTCAAGTGCAGTTTTGGTATAATCAGCGTCACCGACGGATACGCCTCCACTTGTTATCACCAAGTCAGCTTGACTTGATGCAGTTATTAACGCTTTTTTGATTTCGGTAAGATCATCAGCAATAATACCGAGATCAATAACCTCACAGTTAAGTTTGGTTAATAATAATTTTAGTGTGAAGCGGTTGCTGTCATAAATAGCGCCATTGCCAGATAATGGCTGACCAATGGGGGTTAATTCATCACCCGTTGATAAGATGGCTACCTTTAATTTTTTAAAGACAACAAGATCACTAATGCCTAATGTTGCAAGTGTCGATAGTGTTGGTATCGTTAATTTAGTCCCTTTGTTGACTGTGATCGCACCTTTTTTAACATCTTCACCTATACGACGAATATTATCGCCAGCTTTTACGTTACTTAAAAAGGTAATCGCTAGATCAGATTTTTCGGTCTGCTCCTGCATAACAACCGCATCGGCATCATTTGGCACTGGAGCTCCTGTCATAATGCGTAAACAAGTGCCTTGTGGCCAATGAAGATTGTTTATATCATCACCAGCAAAAATAGCGCCAGCCAGCGGCAACAATTTTGATTGTTTAAGATCTGCTAACCGAACCGCATAACCATCCATAGCTGAATTATCAAAACTAGGTACATTAATAGGGGAAATTACAGGTTCAGCGGTAATCCTTTCTAATGCATCAAATAACGTAACTTTCTCACTATGCAGCGATTTTATGGTTAATGCGCTTTGAAGTAGTTGTTGCTTGGCTTGTTGAAAAGTGAGTAACATAAAAGTGGGCTGTCCTTATATTTACCAATCTATTATTGGTTCAGTTGACAAAAAGTTTCAGGTAACACTACGTTTAAGTAAAAAAATAAATTTTATATCAATATTAATTAGTTATTATGGACATCAATATAACAACGTCGCCAAAAGGCGACGTAAAATAATCAACTATACATTAAATAAGAAGTTCATAATATCGCCATCTTGCACGATATAATCTTTACCTTCAGCACGCATTTTGCCAGCCTCTTTAGCGCCTTGTTCACCACCATATTTAATAAAATCATCAAAAGCAATGGTTTGCGCACGAATAAAGCCTTTTTCAAAATCGGTATGAATTTTGCCTGCTGCTTGAGGTGCGGTATCGCCAACCGAAATTGTCCATGCACGAACTTCTTTTACGCCTGCGGTAAAATAAGTTTGCAGATTAAGTAAGCTATAGCCAGCACGAATTACACGATTTAAGCCTGGTTCGGTTAAACCTAAATCTTGCATAAACTCATCACGATCGGCATCATCAAGTTCGGCTAGTTCTGCTTCAATGGCTGCACAAACAGGTACGACAACAGCTTTTTCTTGTTCCGCTATTGCTTTTACTTTATCTAAATAAGGATTATTTTCAAAACCATCTTCATTAACATTGGCAATGTACATAGTTGGTTTTAACGTTAAAAAACTAAGGTATTTGATGGCTTCAAGTTCTTCTTTGCTAAGATCTAATAAGAGTAGCTTTTTGCCTTGCTCAAGATGAGGTAAACACTTTTCAAGGATTTCCACTTCAAATTTGGCGTCTTTATCACCACCTTTAGCGCGTTTTTGTTGGCGAGTTATTGCTCGTTCACACGCTTCAAGATCGGCTAATGCTAGCTCGGTATTGATAATTTCGATATCTTCAGCAGGATCGATTTTACCCGCAACGTGGACAATGTTCTCGTTTTCAAAGCAACGCACTACATGACCGATAGCTTCTGTTTCACGAATATTAGCTAAAAATTGATTTCCTAAACCTTCGCCTTTTGATGCGCCTTTAACAAGCCCAGCAATATCAACAAATTCCATGGTAGTAGGTAATGTGCGTTGTGGTTTAACAATTTTAGCTAACTCATCTAAACGGGGATCTGGCATTGGTACAACCCCAGTATTTGGCTCGATAGTACAAAACGGAAAATTAGCCGCTTCAATGCCAGCTTTAGTTAGTGCGTTAAAAAGCGTTGACTTACCTACATTCGGTAATCCGACAATCCCACATTTAAATCCCATACTGTTTGTTACCTTTTTTGTTTTAAAATATCTTAAAAATAAGGGGCGATTATATACTAAATTGCGCTATTTGTGCTAATCTTCTTATCGATAAATCAACCGATAATTAAGCAAATTAGTAATAATCATTTAGTTTATTATCCAATCAACGCTTTCTAAAAACCGTTTTATAAGCTATACCAAGTAATATAACTTAACGACACAATTATTGTTCGGAACCTAAACCAATTTGATAAAGTTGATTTTTTTTAAGTCCATATATTTCAGCCGTAATGGCTGCTGCTTTTTTTAGCGGTAATTCTTTTTGCAATAGTTTAAGGGTACTAATTGCCTGAGGATCAATATCATCATCGCATTTGATATGACCTTGAACAATCAATACAAATTCACCTTTTTGGCGAGAAGTATCCTCGTTTAGCCAATTAATCAGCTCATTAACCTTAAAACTGACAATGGTCTCCCATGTTTTGGTTAGTTCCTTAGCTAAAATGATCTGCTTATTTGGTCCCCAAATAGTTTGCATATCGTTAAGCGTGTCTAATAAGCGATGTGTTGATTCATAAAAAATCATTGTTCGAGGTTCGTCTAACAATTTTACAAGACAATCTTGGCGAGCTTTAGCTTTAGCTGGTAAAAAACCTTCATAAATAAACTTATCTGACGGCAACCCTGATGCACATAAAGCAGCAATCGCAGCACAAGCACCAGGAACGGGAACTACTTTTATGTTATTTTCGCGACAAGCCTTAACTAAATGATACCCGGGATCATTAATTAACGGAGTGCCGGCATCAGAAATCAAAGCAATTGATAAGCCAGATTTAAGTTTTTCAATCAAAATACTGGACTTTTCTTGTTCATTATGATCATGTAAAGCAAACAATTTTGCTTTTATTCCAAGATGTTGTAAAAGTAAACCGCTATGGCGAGTATCTTCAGCCGCAATAAGATCGACACTTTTCAGTGTATTGATGGCTCTGAGTGTAATATCATCTAAGTTTCCGATGGGAGTGGCAACAATATATAAAGTCATTATTTTAAATCACATTAAATTTTTTTAGAAATACGGCAAAGGTACTGTACGAAAACCTATTTTATTGTATATACTCGTTACATTCAAAATAAATCCGACAAAGCCTGAATAATTAGTTAATCAAAAGTAGAAAAATAGCTTGCTTATAACAAAATTAAGCATAAGCTGATTGGGATTATACCTTTGGATAATAAAGAAATTATATTAGCTCAGTTTGAATTTTAGTGGTTATAGATCGCAAGAATAATCAAATAACAAATTTAAGGTTTTCATCGTGAAATTCTAGATGAATTTATTGATTTAACTAATAACTAATCAATATAATAGCGTTTTTACTATAAAAACGCTAAAATGTGCTGATAAAATAAGATGTATAAATGCTATTGAACGCAAAATAGTCAAAAACAAAATTTACGAATGAAAGGTGTTGCTTTGAAAAAAATACTTACATTAAGTTGCTTAAGTTTGTTGATTGTTGCTTGTACGCAAACTGAGCAGGCCGAAATTGAAGATATTTCTGGCGCAGGTGGATCATCAACTTCTTCTGTCTATACCAAACCACCTGCCAATATATCAACAGGCGGTAGAACAGTTTCTACTCCTACTAATCATAACCTTCCATCATCAAGACAGGCGACGGTTTCAAATTCCAACACCGCTAATAATACTAGCACGGTGATTAGTAATGAGCGTATTGTCTATAATCGTAATTACGAAGACATTCCAAAAGGCGGATATCAAGGCGATACTTACACTGTTAAACGAGGCGATACTTTATTTTATATTGCATGGGTAACTGGTAATGATTACCGTTCACTAGCAGCTAAAAATAATATCAAAGAACCATTTGCCGTTAATGTTGGGCAAGTATTAGACGTTAGTGGCGGAACTGTTGTGGTAACACAAAAAACCACAACCAATAATACAACGACAAATAAATCAAACAACAATAATTCATCTGTAGTGATTGGACAAGCTAAAACTAAACCAACAATAACCAAAACAACAACGACTTCAATTACCACAATAGATAAAAATAAACGTCCAACAACAACTGAAACAACTGAAACAATCACTGAACCGCTAGATGATTCTACTAGAAGTCCAACTATAAATTCAAAAGCAGTCAATATTTCATGGCGATGGCCTGCACGAGGCAAGATTATTGAGAAATTCTCAAAGGCAAGTAAAGGTATTGATATTTCGGGTTCAATTGGCGATAAGGTTTTGGCTGCGGCTGATGGACGCGTTGTTTATTCTGGTAATGCGTTACCAGGTTATGGTAATTTAATCATTATTAAACATAATGATGACTATTTAACAGCATATGCGCATAACCAATCTATATTAGTAAAAGAACAACAAGCCGTTCGCGCAGGTGAGCAAATAGCCACAATGGGTGCAACTGGCACTTCGTCAGTTAGATTACACTTTGAAATTCGTTACAAAGCGCAATCAGTTGACCCGTTAAAATACTTACCCAAATAATAAACGTTTTGAGTCAGTCTGGTTGGCTCAAAACAAATGGGCATGCACGGTAATAACCTAGCATGTCTATGACAGAATATACCAAAAATTTAATCTACGTAACAAAGGAGTTATATTCATGGCAGTTAAAAAATTAGTGCTAATTCGACATGGAGAAAGTGTTTGGAACCAAGAAAACCGTTTTTGTGGTTGGACTGATGTTGATTTATCTGATAAAGGTAACAAAGAAGCGGCTGAAGCAGGTAAATTACTAAAACAAGAAGGTTTCGCATTTGATTATGCTTACACTTCAGTATTAAAACGTGCAATTCACACATTATGGCACGTTTTAGACGAAGTAGATCAAGCATGGTTACCTGTTGAAAAAAGCTGGAAGCTAAACGAACGTCATTATGGCGCATTACAAGGTTTGAATAAAGCTGAAACAGCAGCAAAATATGGTGATGAACAAGTAAAATTATGGCGTCGTGGCTTTGCAATTACACCTCCTGCACTTGAAAAATCAGATGAACGTTTTCCTGGTCACGATTCACGTTATAGCAAACTACCTGAATCAGAATTACCATTAACCGAAAGCCTAGCATTAACTATTAAACGTGTACTACCTTACTGGGAATCAACAATTGCTCCACGTGTAGCTAAAGGTGAACGTGTTATCATTGCTGCTCATGGTAACTCACTTCGTGCATTGGTAAAACATTTAGACAACATCAGCGATGATGATATTATCGAACTAAACATCCCAACTGGTGTGCCATTAGTGTATGAATTTGATGACAATATGAAAGTTATCAAACACTACTACCTAGGCAATGCTGACGAAATCGCTGCAAAACAAGCTGCTGTTGCCAACCAAGGTAAAGCAAAATAATTATTCAATAAACTATTAAAGAGGTAGGTTATTTAACTTACCTTTTTTATTATCCAAATTATCATTTTATTTAACCACTTTTATTGATTTAATCTAATTTTGAGAATTTAATTTTGTCTAAAATCTATTATATATATGGCGTAATGAATGCCGGAAAATCCACAGAGCTTTTACAAATTGACCATAATTATTTAAGTAATAATATGCAGACTTTATTACTTAAATCATCAGTCGATACTCGTGACTCGGCAGTTGAAATTGTTTCTCGCTTAGGATTACGCAAAAAAGCGTTACAGCTTGATGACACAACGGTTGATGAAATTATTGAGCATATCAAACAAAGCAATTATGCCTGTATACTAATCGATGAAAGCCAGTTTTTATCGCGTAATACTATTTGGAAGTTATCTGATGTATGTGACGAATATGGCGTACCAATCATGTTTTTTGGTATCAAAACCGATTATATGGGACACCTGTTTGAAGGTTCTAAAACACTACTTGAAATAGCCGACAATTTTAGAGAGCTCAAAACTGTATGCTGGTGTGGCAAAAAAGCAACTATGATTTTATTGGAAGGACAAGACGGTAAAATTGTTAAATTCGGAAATTCTATTCATCTAGGTGATAGCGAATACCACTCAGTATGCCGAAAACACTGGAAAGCAGGGCAAATAAGGCCTAAAAACTGATCCTTTTAAGATTTCACACTTATTTCTTTCAACAAATTGCTTGTACATATGCAATATGCTTTTGGAAAAGTGTGAATAAACTCTCATTTTTGCGATTTTCTTTTTGTTGATTCTTTTTATTTTATGTCATATTAACTGACACGATTCAGTATTATTTTGTTAACTATGAGGAATCACCATGAAAATCAAAATTATTTCACTAGCTGTTGTGATTAGTTTAGTTAGTTATAATGCCAATGCTAAAGAATTTGTATTAACTGATAACGAAAAAGGTATTGCCAAAGGTAATTGGTCAGTTTCGAGTCAAGATTTAGGAATAAAAGGTTCAAAATTCGCTATTCAAAATACGATCCTTAAAGGTGGTAAACAAGACGGAACTGAACTACTAACAATTTCTAGTGATAATTTCACTATTAAATTAATTCCAACTCGTGGATTAGGTATTTTGTCTGTTGTTGGTGATGGTGTTCGCATGGGATGGGATTCACCAGTAGATGAAGTCGTTCATCCTAAATATATTAACTTAGAAAGTCGGGCAGGGCTTGGTTGGCTAGATGGCTTTAACGAAATGATGGTTCGTTGTGGTTTTGAATGGACAGGTCATGCTGTGCAAGATAGTGGCATCATGTATACGCTTCATGGCCGTGCGCAAAATACACCTGTTTCTAAATTAATTGTTGATGTATCGGACAAAGCACCGTACACCATTACAGTTAAAGGGTTAATTAAAGAAAATACTTTCAAAAAAAGCAATTTAGAAACTTGGGCATCGCTGATCTATGTGCCAGGAAGTAGAGAATTTACGGTCCACGACGTTCTCACCAATAAGAGTGATTATATCCGTGATTATCAAATTATCTACCATAGTAATTTTGGTACACCTATTCTTGAAGATGGTGCTAAATTTGTTGCACCAGTTAAAGAAATATCTCCATTTAACGATTATGCTAAAGGTGGCCTTGATACATGGCAAACTTATCTAGGTCCAACTAAAGATTTTGATGAAATGGTATTTAATGTTTATCCTTTTTCTGAGGAGAATGGCGAAACACAAGTTATGGTGACCAATAAAGCAGGTGATAAAGCAGCTGGTATTAGTTTTAATACTAAACAGCTACCCGTACTATCATTATGGAAAAATACCGATACCCTCAAGCAAGGTTATGTTACAGGCTTAGAGCCAGGTACCAGTTTTGCTTATCCAGTGACTATCGAACGTGAGCAAAAACGTGTACGTCAGCTTAAACCAGGACAAAGCACTGAATTTACTTTAACTTATAGTTTATTATCTAGCAAAGATGCTGTAACAAAATATGAACAAAAAATTAAAGCTATTCAAGGAAAGCAAGAAACAAAAATTGTAAATGAACCAATAGCTAAAGAATAAATTATTAAAAATGGCTACCAACCTTATATGGTAGCCATAAAACAACCTAATAATCTCAACACTTTTCCCTTATTTTAGTATTCATGATAGTAGCCTTAGCTACTTGATTCGCTATCAATAGATAGGTATAGTCACTAAATTAATAACTAGCTTTAATATCGCTTATTTTTAAATGTACAATATAATTTGTAGACTAAATAAAATAATGATTAACAATATTTATTAATATAGGATAAACATGACTCTCCAGCGGATAGTGATTGGCATTAGTGGTGCAACAGGGTTTGCTTATGGAATAAAAGCGTTAGAGCTTTTAAAATCACTTGATATTCAGACTCATTTAGTAATATCAAAAGCAGCACAAATAACGCGCGCTTACGAATTCCCTAACACCAGCATAGCACAAATAGAATCACTAGCTGATAAAGTATATTCTGTCAACAATATTGGTGCGGCCATTGCAAGCGGATCGTTTAAAACTATGGGTATGCTAATTGCACCTTGCTCAATGAGGACTCTAGCTGCCATAGCACATGGCTTATCAGATAACTTACTTACTCGTGCTGCTGATGTTGCATTAAAAGAGCGTCGTCGCTTGGTATTAATGGTTCGTGAATCACCCTTAAATTTAACGCACCTAAAAAACATGGAAACCGTGACACTTATGGGTGGTGTAATATGCCCGCCAGTACCAGCTTTATATCAGCATATTGAATGTTTGGATGATATCATCACCCATAGCGTAGCAAGAGCACTTGACCTATTTGATATTAACATCCCATCGCTACCACGATGGGGCGAAGATCTGCACCTAAACACTAAAACCGAATAACATCAATAAATAAAAAATATGCAAGCCGACTCTAAAATCATAAAATTTATTAAAAATAACCATGTATTATCGCTAAACGTAATCTTACCAGACAACAAACCATGGGCATGTAACACCTTTTATGTTTTTGATGAATCGGTAATGTGTCTGTATCTTCTTTCCGAATTAAAAACCGAACACGCTAAAGCCATGTTAACAAACCCACTAATAGCGGGCACGATCAGTATTACGCCTAAGACGGTTGCACAGATCCAAGGGATCCAATTTCAAGCTCAAGCAACACGATTACAAAAACAACAAGCTGAGCATGCCTATGCGCTATATTATCGGGCATTTCCCTTTGCAAGAGTTATCAAAGCACCAATTTGGGCATTACAGTTACATTATGTGAAAATGACGAATAATTTGCTGGGATTTGGGCGTAAAATTTATTGGAAAAAAGAAGAAGATTTTTAGATTTCTCTAAAAACTATAATTTTACTCATCCCTCCTGTAATTAACTTATTTGAATAAAAGCAAATAAAATTAATATCTTACCTGAATGATTTTGAGCAAAAACACACTTATAGCACCACAATGTTAATAAGTTCGCCTTATCAGAGCGCCAAAATATGCCGATAACGAAGTAAAGCTAGCACGCCAAACAGGGCTGTTTGGTGTGTTTGCGTGTTAGATGTTATCATCAATATTAATCATTCCGTAAAAGTCAAAAAGTCTGAAATCAGACATCATAATTTAGTTAAAAAATTCACCTATTTTTATAACTGAATCATTTCTATCTTTATGTTTCTTTAAATTTATTTACATTTCTTTACAAAAAAGTCCGCCAAAAAACTAGCCAACTATTTTTTTTACGGCTATACTTTCACAGCTTTAGAAAAATAAGCGGATAATTATAAAAAATTGAAATAAAACAAAATATTACTTGACAGGTGGAACAAAATGCAGTACCCTTTTAGGCACAAGGCACAAGGNNCAAATAATCCTATTCGACGAGAGTTTGCACGAAACTCATTTATATCTTCAAAATTATCTCTCGAATTATTATTGAAATTATTCACAAAATTATTTTCAAAAATCCCATTGGTATTAACATCATTGTTGTTATTGCCGTACTCTTTTGAATCGCAGGCTTTATCGGCCACGACTTCTGAGCGCATTCACGGTACTGCGCCTTATTTAACTATTGATGGTGGTACTACTAAATTGACTACCACAGATGACTTATTAAGTATTAAGTTATCGGACGGTCGAATATTCACACCGCAAAATAATCCTTCATCATCAACAAGTCCGATTGTGTTACCTGCAATAGGTCAAAGTTTTGCTGATATAGACATGTTGGTTCCGCAATCAAGTAATTCAATAAGTATAAATGGATTAGTTGCGCAGGGTAAGTGGGGTGATGATGATGGAGATGGAAATGAAGATAGTATAACAGCAAGTGGGAATATCACGCTGAGTATTACTGATAAAAATAACCAAACGGTTAATCGTAATGAAGTATTAACGATATGTAATGCGCCTTATAAAGTAGAGTTAAGTAGTACAGAAGGTTATTTAAAAACTTTGTATGGTGTACCAGATATTAATACCTTCACAGAAAGTCGTACAACATATTATATCAATCCAAAATCATCGGCAGCTATCTGTTTTGCAAGGCCGAATCTAAGAGAAGGTAAAGATTATTTTGCTGGTCCAGTTGATATATGGAACCCTGATAAAGGGTTTTTAACTCAATCAGCTACGCCGTTACAGTATGGTCGAAATTTTCCAACAACGGGCAGTGATGGATTGTATTTTGATTTAATCATAAGTGGCGTTGATAGCGAGCAGTTAACTTGGGCTCCAGTCACACGTGAAGGAATAACTGCTACTGTGATAAAAACGGAAGTAAATTGGTGGGATTGGTGGCTTCCCATTGGAGAGAAAGTAACTCGCGTTATGTTAACAGGCCCTAAAGCAAGTGATGCTCAAAAACAAACAGACAGCCCAGGTCCAATTCCCAAACCAAATTTACCGCAGGTATTTGAACTAGAGGGTAAAGATAGTAATAAAAATGTGGTAGTAAGATATGGATTTGTTCTGCAAAAGTGGTTTGTGCATCGTGGAGAAAGCGATAATACTTATTTTAATCAAACATCTTGGTGTAATAGTGTAGGTTATCGTGTTCCACAGGTAAAGGATTTGACTAATGCAGTTTGTGCTGGTCTTTTGGGTGATAATTGTAAAGGAGATATTGGTGCTAAGCCATCTTCAAAAAATAATGTGTACGAGCGCCATATAGGTGCTGGTTTTTTTGCGGAGTGGGGTATGGTTTATTATTACTTCGGCGATAACAAGTCTATTTTTACCACTAGCATAACAAGCGACATTAGTGAAAGTGGTGGGTTATTCCACGGTTTGCCATACCTCGTAAGCGATGCTGCCTATGGTATGATATTCCATCATGATAATCTAAATTCGAATATTTATAATGCGATTTGTGTCACTCCTTAGCATTTATTATTTGGTATTTAATCCTTAGGGCGGGGGTTATAGAGTAAACAAGGTAACAAAGAACCAAGCCCAGCGCATGTTGGGGCTTTGAGCAGGCAAAGCCTGCGAGCCTAGTGCTTTAATGACTAAAAGCCAAAATAACGCCAGACCGAGACAATTTTAAAGTTTGCGCTTTTGTTATTAACTAGCTGTTATTAATAAGTTGTTATTAAATAGCTATTATCAAATAACAAAAGTGCCTTTCTTAAAAAGCCAAATTCAACGTAATAAA
>NZ_FMWS01000014.1:0-162225 GCF_900103255.1 Gilliamella bombi
CCGATTGAGTATAAAACACTAAAACAGGCAGCATGATTTTCTACGTGAGTTGTGTACTAAGTTTGGGGTATTTACATTTATCTGTTAGCATTGTTCTTGGCATGATGAATCGAGTTATGGTTGTTTTTGGCAGAATTATTATAACTCACATCATGCCGTCTAAAAATAATCACGAAAGATCAACACGCCCTAATATTTTATGATTAAAATACTCAACTGAAAACTTATAAGGCGTTAATTTTGTTTTTATGTATATTCATTGCAACATTTTTTTAATTACTTTAAACAATGCGATTAATTCCTACAGCTTATTTATAAAACTATCAAATGATTCAGATACTAAAACTAATTCTTTTTCATCCATCAGCCATATATATATTTCTCCATAATTTTCATTTTTTAATGAAAGTAAAAAACAATTTCCACCCTCATCATAAGCAAAAGGAATCATATCTTTTAAATTAGAAAAGTCATCAATTAAATTAGTGTAAATATCTTCTATAGTTAAATCGCCATATTTTATTGGATTAAAGCCACCTAATAAAAAGAAATTATGTTCACCGTTTTCGGGAGGGTAACCACCATTAAATTTAATGTAAAAATCAATAAATGAAAGTGGAATTTCTTTATCAAAATAGTTGCTAAATTCTTCAATTTCTTCAAAAGATAATTGTTTTTCCGATTCTTCGATTATTAGTTGCATTTGTTATTATCCTTTTTAACTGGAAATATATACTTTTTGATTGTTTTTGTGGGTAAATATTTTACCTTCATTTCAAACTTAAAACACACCGATTTACAACATTGCATAATAGAAATTAGTTATCGCAATCAAAGTAATAATCTTATAATTTGTGTGAATTTTAGAGTAAAATACAATCAATAAATTATATTAATAATCATACTTTGTTTTAGTCATGAAAATAGAACCGTATTGATCATTAATTAAACAAAAATTATACCAGTTTTACATAAATTATTACCCGTTTCGATACAGAAGTTTCTATTGATTCTGCATTTGGAATTGTAGTTCAACATATTTTGTTTAGCTTGGAGAAAGGAAATGTATTTATTAGAAATGGCACCAAAATTTTTATTAGCTTTAATTATTTTACTTGTTTATGTGAAGTTATCGGGTAAAAGCCAAATAGCACCTATGTCACAGCTTGATCAGGTTGGTAGTATGGTTATTGGTGCGTTGGTTGGGGGGGCCTTACTTAGTCCGACAGTATCTTCTTGGGAATCGGCTGGATTAGTGGCTATTTGGGCTGGCTTACTTGTTTTAATTCGATTTATCAAATCTAAAAACTCACGTTTACGCGATGCTATAGATGGCGAACCAATCCAACTTGTTAAAAATGGGCATTTAATAACGGATAATTTTGTTAAAGCCAACTTACCAGTAAGGGATTTTGAAACCTTAGTCAATATACAAGGCATAGCTTCTTTTGATGAGTTAAAAGAAGTTTGGTATGAATTAAATGGTTCGTTAACTGTTATCAAAAAAGGTGATAAAGATATTGCCGTGCTAATCATCGAAAATGGCGGTATTAGCCATGACAATTTAGAACAACTTAAAAAAGATGAAAATTGGGTTAAACAAGAAATTGCAAAACAAGGTTATGAAAAATTAGAAGATATTTTTTGTGCTGAATGGTTTGATAATAAATTAATTGTTTATCCTTATGACGCTGTTCGTGAAGGTAAAAAATAACTATTGTTTGTATCTTAGGGTGGGTAATAATCCACCCATCTTTTAGCTCAATTGGTTAAAAATGTATCTTCAAATTAACGTAGTTGGCTATCTTTGCTGCCACGACGATTATATAGACTTGATGTTTTAGCTAATTGTTTATCGATTTCTTGTTGGCAAGACAAACAATATTGTACGCCAGGCAATGCTGACCTTCTGGCTTCTATAATAGGCTCTCCACATTCAATACAAAAATGAGCACTAATTGTACCGTGATTGAGTTGTCTTCTTGCGTTTTCGATGGCATCAGCAATAGTGCCTTCGATTTGTTGATTAACGGCATCGTCAGACGCCCATCCACTTGCCATAAATGAATCCTTCCATAACTGAAATCGTTGACCAATGATATGGTGTTTTTTTAAACATTTTCAAGTAGTATGCTAATTTAAAGCAGTGTATTTTAGTGTTAATGATTATGCTGAAGTTAAGCAATAAATAGAAGAATTGTTTAACATATTAAGTGGGAGGTTATTATGCAACAATATGAACAAGCAACATTTGCTGGTGGTTGTTTTTGGTGTATGGTTAAACCCTTTGATCAGTATGAAGGGGTTATTAGTATTGTAGCAGGATATACTGGGGGGAATGTTATCAATCCAACCTATCAGCAAGTTTGCTCAGGCACAACAGGGCACACCGAAGCGGTACAAATTAAGTTTGATCCAAAAGTTATTAGTTATAAAAAATTGCTTGAAATTTTTTGGAAACAAATCGATCCAACGGATTCACAAGGGCAATTTGCTGATCGAGGTGATTCTTATCGTCCTGTTATTTTTTATCATAATGAATATCAACATAAAGTAGCATTATCGTCTAAACAAGCATTACAAGATAGTAAGAAGTTTAATAAGCCTATAGGTGTCGCTATCGAGCCAGCAGTTGCCTTTTACCTAGCTGAGGATTATCACCAAAATTATTATACAAAACAATCCCAGCATTATAATCAATATTATCAATTATCAGGGCGATCAAAGTTTTTAGCCCAGCATTGGCAAAAATAAAGAGGCAATTGAATTATGCAAAACTATCCGCAATATAGTAGTAAACAAAAATGGATTCATTGGTTAACATTGATACTGATTGTATTAACGTTTTTATTAGTGTTATTTAAGGTGACATTGTCACATTATTTGGGTGGTATGTTCACTATTTATTTATTGCATAAATCTTTTGGTGTGTTGATATTTGTAATAACATTGTGGCGTTTTACAATTATTAAAACCGAAGGTGTGCCTAATGTCTTGCCCAAAAATCAAAAACTACAACGTATTTTATCTAAGTCCATACAAGGATTTATTTACATTTTTTTAATTATTGTGCCTCTGTCTGGGTACTTAATGAGTAGTCGGTCGCTGAATTTTTTTGGCATCATTTCTATTCCGGCTATTGATATGCCTAACATGTTTTATGATTTTTTTCATATTATGCATAAGTTCAGCCCATATTTATTAGCAATTTTACTTATTTTACATATAGCTGGCGCCTTATATCATTATTTTTGGATTAAAGATAAAGTATTGCAATCAATGTTAAGTCGTAATTAATTCTATTATTTAAAATAAATAACATAAAGGTGACTTATGAATAAAACAATGAAAGAAAAAGCACTGTCTATATTAACACCTATGCAATATCACGTAACTCAAAAAAATGGGACTGAACCACCGTTCGAAAACGAATTTAATTCCAATAATGAGGAAGGGATATATGTTGATATTGTGTCTGGCGAGCCGTTATTTACTTCGTTAGATAAATTTGATTCAGGATGTGGCTGGCCTAGTTTTGCTAAACCGATAAACAAGAGCAATATTGTTGAAAAAAAGGACACTAGTTTTGGTATGCGACGTATTGAAGTGCGATCTGTGGAAGCTGATTCTCATCTTGGGCATGTCTTTAATGATGGTCCAAAAGAGTTAGGTGGATTACGTTATTGTATTAACTCGGCTTCCTTACGATTTATACCTAAAGAGGAACTGGAAGATGCAGGTTATGGGCAATATTTAAACCTGTTTGATAAACAATCACAGACAGCATAATCGTTACAATATAAAAATCCTATCATCTAAATCAGATGATAGGATAAAATTTTAAAAAACCTAGTTTTTTCGTTTAAATAAAATATAACTAATCAATAAAAATACGAAACTGGTTATAAGCGAACCAATAATAGGGTAAATACCAATAACAATACTTACTTGGGCAAACAAATTATCGGCAATATAAAATAAAAAGCCAAAGCTGATACCTATCACCACACGAATCCCCATTGATACGCTACGCAATGGACCAAAAATAAACGATAAAGCTAACAACATCATCACAGCAACTGAAATTGGTTTAATGATCTTTTTCCAAAACAGCAAATCATAATACTTAGTATCTTGCCCAGAGTTTTTTAGATATTGTGAATATTCATAAAGTCCTGAAGCCGACAACGAGTCAGGATCAAATGCGACAATATTTAATTTATCAGGAGTAATGCTTGTTTTCCAAGGTATGGATATCGTATTTACACCAACTACTTTATTGGGCACTGTTAGATCATTTTTTTCAACTTGCGATAATGTCCAAGTATCATTTTCATACACTCCATAAGCAGCATAGGTAATGGATTGAAGCTTATTTTGGTCAACTGAATAAATATAAACATTCGAAATCGAATTATCGTTATTTACATGGCCAATAAAAACATAATCATTACCATCTTTAGCCCAAAGACTGCCTTGTTCAGCCATTAACGAATTACCATAAAGCTTTTCAGAACGCATATTGCGTGCAGTTTGCTCGCTAACTGGAGCAACCCATTCACCAATCGCCATTGTAATTAGTACTAGTGGTAATGCTGTTTTCATCACCGCAAATGCAATTTTGAAACGACTAAAGCCAGATGTTTCCATTACAATTAATTCACTGCGGGATGCTAACAATCCTAAACCAATCAATGCACCCAATAACGCTGCCATCGGGAAGAATACTTCTAAATCTTTTGGAGCCATTAAAAGCGTATAAATACCGACAGAAAACGCATCATAATCAACTTTAATTTTTCGAAGCTGATCAATAAAACGGATGATACCCGACAAACTAATAAGTAAAAAAAGACTAACACCAATGGTGCTTAAAATAGTTTTACCGATATAACGATCTAAAATCGAAAACACGCTTTGCTCCTTAAGATGCAGAATATTTTAAGCGAAGTTTACGCATAAATAGGTTATCCCAACAATTCAATATTATCGCTAACACAAAATATCCTAAATTTAATATATAAAACCACAATTCGGGATCTAACCGACCTTTACCAGCATTAGCCTTAATTGAACTGGCCGATAAAAAGTAAACTAAATAGATCAGTAAAGCTGGTAAAACTTGCGCAAGGCGTCCTTGTCGTGGGTTTGATACGCTCAGTGGAATAACTAAAAAGGCCATTAATGGTACTGAAATAATTAGCGTTATCCGCCAATAAAATTCCGCAACAGCTTTAGGTGTATTAGTGTTAATAAGCTCTAATATTCCCAATTGCTGAACATCGATTTTATCGTTATCCTCGTTAGTATTTAACTCTTTGGGTTTTATGATACCTAAATAATTATGAAAGTTTGAAATTCTAAAATCTTTTAATTGTGCTGTTCCTTCATAACGATTAGCATTTTCAAGTGTAATAATTTGGTTACCTTCGTTATCGTGTCCAGTCTTACCTTTATTAGCAATAATAATAGAAGGTCGTTGATTTGCTTTTGGATTGATTTGAGCAATAAAGACATTCTCTAAATTGTTATTATCCACATTACCAATGTAAATAACTGAATTACCATCTGGCGTTTGTTGGAATTGTCCTGCTAATAATCCAGCTAAACTAGGATTGATCTTAGCATTAGCAACCAATTGATCTTGCTTAACGTTAGACCAAGGACCAAACCAGAGTGAATTCATTACGGTTAATATACTAGTTAAAATGCATAGAAGAAATACTACTTGATAAGTTAAGTTTTTCTTAACACCACATGCATGCATTGCTACCATTTCACTATCAGAATAAAGTCGCCCGAAAGTAACAAGTACACCAAGAAAAAGGCTCAGCGGCAAAATAAGATCGGCCATATTTGATACGCCTAAAACTAGTAACGGCATAATTAATTCACGAGGGATTGAACCATCGATTGCGCTCGACAAAATTCTAATTAATTTTTGAGAAAAGAAAATCAGCAACAAAATAAATAAAATTGCCCCTTGGGTTTTCAATGTTTCTTTCACTAAATATCGACGAATTATCACATCTTACCTTTATCTGTTGGCACAAAACCAGACTATTATAATCTGATTTGTTTCGTTTTAGTTATCTTTTTGTTGCTATCCAACAATGAACCGATAGAATATAAATTATCTGCACTAATTCATAAACGAGACGCACCATGGAATTTCAAATAAAAAACAGTACTATTATAACTAAACAAAAAACAGAGTGTTTAGTTGTTTCAATTGATTCAAGAAAAAACCAGTCTGATTTTGTCAAAGATATCGATAAATCAACCAATGGTTTAGTTAGTCAACTTATCAAATCAGGTGATATAAGTTGCGAACTAGGTAAAACTACTTTGCTATATCCAAATAACAATTTAAAACAAAAACTTTTATTTGTTGGTTGTGGCAAAGCAAAAACATTTGACTCAGTTCAAGCTAAAACCGTTATTAAAGCGGTAATAAAAGAACTACTAGCCAAAAAAATTAAAAATATCGCATGGGATCTATTAGCGTTCAATGAAGTAAATAGCCTTGAAATAGCCAAACAATTGCCGCAAATTATTAGCGATATAACTTATCGGTTTGATGATTTTAAAACGACTAAAGATCCTGTACCAAGCTTAACTAAAGTGACATTATTAATTCATAATAAGAAAGCGTTATCAGCATTAACTGATAACTTGTTACAAGGGCAAATTATTGCTAATGCTATTACCGTAACAAAAACAATTGCCAATATGCCGTCAAATATTTGTAACGCAAAATACTTAGCCGAACAAGGTAAACAACTAGGCAAACAGCATTCATCATTAAAAGTAACCTGCCTTGGCGAAAGCGAATTGGCAAAATTAAACATGAACGCTTATTTAGCAGTAGGGCGGGGTTCGCAAAACGAATCAATCATGACTATTATTGAATACAAAGGTGCTAAAGATAAAAAAGCCCAGCCGTATGTTTTAGTCGGCAAGGGACTAACCTTTGATTCAGGAGGAATATCAATCAAACCATCTGCAGGCATGGACGAAATGAAATACGATATGTGCGGTGCGGCAACCGTTTATGGTGTTATGCAGGCTGTGGCAGAGTTAAAATTACCTATTAACGTTGTTGGAGTCATGGCGGGTTGTGAAAACATGCCTGACGGCAACAGCTACCGTCCTGGCGACATATTGACAACCATGTCAGGTACTACAGTTGAAGTGATTAACACTGATGCTGAAGGTCGCTTAGTCTTATGTGATGCTTTAACATATGTTGAACGTTACAATCCAAAAACTGTTATTGATATTGCCACTTTAACTGGCGCTTGTATCGTTGCACTAGGACATCACTATACTGGAGTAATGGGTAATAACGACAAATTAGTTGCACAATTGATCTTATCATCCAACAAAGCAGGCGACAAAGCATGGGCGCTACCGATTGATAGTGAATTCCAAGAACAAATCAAATCAACCTGTGCTGATATTGTTAATACTGGTGGTCGAGATGGCGGCACCATTACTGCGGCATGCTTCTTATCACGTTTTACCGAAAAATATCAATGGGCACATCTAGATATTGCTGGCACAGCGTGGAAATCTGGTGGGCAAAAAGGAGCAACGGGTCGTCCAGTTGCCATGTTGATTCAATATCTACTAGATCAATAAATCGAGCTAAGATTTTATGAAAAAAGTGATCTTCTATTTACTTGAAAACCAAACAGAAGCCGACGAGTCTGGCGTGCTTTTTTACGAAAAACTAGCATGCAAAAAAATAGTTGAAGCATGGCACGCCAATCAGCGCGTGCAAGTTGCTTGTCAAGATCAGGGTCAAGCAGAACGAATAGACGAGTACCTATGGCAACTCGAAACCGACAATTTTGTTCCGCATAATTTGGCTGGTGAAGGCATGAAAGGGGGATCACCTGTTGAAATTAGCTGGCCACAAAAACGTAGCAGCGGCACACGTCAGCTACTTATTAATTTACAAGAACAATTTCCTGAATTTGCAGGTGTTTATCGTGATATTATCGATTTTGTGCCAGTGGATGAGCAGCTAAAGTCATTAGCAAGGAAACGGTACAAGTTATATAAAGAGGCAGGATTTAATCTTAAAACGATTTCAATTAATTGTGAATAATATTAGGGAAGTTTTTTTATTTCTTCACTGATTATTTTTTCTAAAACTTAACGTGAAAATTAAATAAAATCAATAGCCTACCTGAATGTTTTTTAATGGTGAAATCTGTGCATTATCCAAAAACTCAAAATTCACGCCAACCCTTTTTTTATTGATGGGTAAAAATTAATTAAAAACAATAAATTAAAATCATCTTGTAGAAAAGGGTATTTTAAAGTAGAAAACCTGTTTTGCTTTTGCAAAACTATGTTTATAGTATATCTGTTTCTCTATTAACGCCATATAGGTGGTTTAGAAAAACGCTCTTTTTTCGTTGTGCTTTCTTATATATTCCATTTTATAATTTGTTAGGTATGTTTAGGTTAGCACTATTACACTTTTATTTTTTAATAGCAAATTTAGGTTTTCTCAAGCTAAATTTTGTTGATTAATATTGCATCGATTATTGACTGTATCAAGACTATTTTGCCAGTTTATGATATAATTAGTGCCAAATTCAATTGCAATGAGTTATGGTGATTATGAGTTATCAAGTTCTGGCACGCAAATGGCGACCAAAATCATTTTCTGAGGTTGTGGGGCAGCAACATGTCCTTAAAATTTTGTCTAATGCACTTTCGCTAGGGCGAGTTCATCATGCTTATTTGTTTTCAGGCACTCGAGGAGTAGGTAAAACGTCAATTGCGCGTTTGTTAGCAAAAGGGCTGAATTGCGAAACAGGCATTACTGCTACACCATGTGGAGTTTGTGATAATTGTCGTGATATTGAACAAGGTCGTTTTGTTGATTTACTTGAAATTGATGCCGCATCTCGTACCAAGGTCGAAGACACTCGTGAAATACTTGATAACATCCAATATTTACCAACTAAAGGGCGCTTTAAGGTTTATTTGATTGATGAAGTGCATATGTTATCGCGCAGTAGCTTTAATGCACTTCTTAAAACCCTAGAGGAGCCACCTGAGCATGTTAAGTTTTTATTGGCAACTACAGATCCGCAAAAATTACCTATAACTATTTTATCACGTTGTTTGCATTTACATTTAAATGTATTAGATACAACATTAATTGGCCAGCAACTTGAACATATTTTAAAATTAGAGCAAATCAGCAGCGATCCGAAAGCGATTGGGTTATTAGCTAAAGCAGCTAATGGTAGTATGCGTGATGCGCTGAGTTTAACCGATCAAGCGATTGCTCTTGGTAACGGTAAGGTCGATGCAGAATCAGTGTCGGTAATGCTTGGTACACTTGATAAGTCGGTTCCTTTTGCAATTGTTGAAGCATTACATAATAGTGATGGTAATGCCTTAATGCAACAAATTGAAGCAGCTGCTATGCAGGGCGCTGATTTGGATAATCTGTTAGCCGAAACCATTACTTTATTGCATCAAATTGCGTTATTACAAGTAGTGCCAACTGCTTTGGGTGATTATATTGATAATGAAGAGCGCATACGTTTTTTAGCACAATATATGGCACCTAACGATGTGCAGTTGTTTTATCAAATTTTGCTAATGGGTCGTAAAGAGCTTTCTTTTTCGCCTGATAAAAAAATTGGTGTCGAGATGAGTTTTTTACGCGCTTTAGCCTTTATGCCAAAGGTGGTTGATGCTGTTACACCACCAGTTATGGCTAGTTCGGCATCTGTTCAAGGCAATAAGCAGACTCAAACTCAAAAGCAAACTAAAGAACCGCCTAATACCCAATCGCAATCACAAGCAGTAATGCATGCGAATGTATCAAGGCAAGCAGAAGCTAATAATCAGGCTGTAAATCAAACTAAAAAACAATCTCGAATTCAGCAATCTGATCCTATACTTGCAACAGTGAGCCAGCCAGTTAATCATACCGAACAGAATACACCACAATCGGTGATAAGTTCGTCATTAACAAATGAGCAAAGTCAGCACAACGACTTAAACGATTTAACCGTTTTGTCTTCAAAAACAGCGTCAACATCTAAAGCCAAACCAGCAACGGCGGATCTAACGATTCCTGATGGTGTGTCGTCGGTGACTAAAAGCATTTTAGAAATGCGTATGCAGTTGTTAAAAGAGGAACAATATCCAAAAAAGTCTGAATCGGTTGATGTAATTCAACCAAAAAATTTAGTAATAAATAAATCACTAACACGAATTAAACAGAGCGTTGTGCCAGTAAACGATATCGATAACAACGATAACGGCAATAGTAAAGAAGATATTACCGCTGAAAATTATCAATGGCAAGCCAGTGGTCTAACTGCAATGAAGGAAGAGTTGGTGGTCGATACTAAGGCTTTTCGTGAGTCACTAAATGGTGATAAAACTCCTGAAATGATTAAGAAATTAATTACCGAAATGGCGCAAAAAGATGCCTGGTGTGCCGAGATCGAGCAATTAGATTTACCGCCGTTAATTAAGCAAATCGTAGCTAATTCAGCTTTTGAACAAGTAGATAGTGGAACGATTGTGTTGCATTTGCGTTCAACCGTTAAGCATTTGATTAATTCGATATCGAATGTGATAAAGATAAAAAAAGCGCTATGCAAACATCGTAACCAAGAGCTTGATGTAGATATTATTATTGATGATGTAAATTATAAAACACCAGTTGAAATGCGCGAAGAGTTATACCAAGAAAAACTTGCGCAGGCGAAGATAGCCATTGCCGAAGATTCAAAAGTGGCTACAATTTGTCGATATTTTGATGCTAAGATTGATGAATCCAGTATTCGTCCTGTATAATGCAGACTATATTTTTTAATGAGGAATTATTATGTTTTCAGGTGGAAAAGGTGGTTTGGGCAATTTAATGAAACAAGCCCAACAAATGCAAGCTAAAATGCAACAAGCACAAGAGGAGATCGCTAAATTAGAAGTTACTGGCGAATCAGGTGCTGGTTTAGTTAAAGTCACCATTAATGGTACTCATAGTTGTAAGCGCGTTGAAATTGATCCATCACTTATGGCTGATGATGATAAAGAGATGTTAGAAGATCTTATTGCTGCGGCTTATAATGATGCGGCTCGCCGTTTAGATGAAGCACAAAAAGAAAGAATGGCTCAGGTTACTGGTGGCATGCAATTACCACCAGGTTTTAAAATGCCGTTTTAAGTTAATGCATTAATTCAGTTAGTTAAACTTTTTGCATTGCCGACTTTGAGTACCAAGTCGGCGATATTTTTTTGTTATTGCCTGTCTATTTATACAGTTTTTCTTTATTATTTTTTTGCTATCGGGTAAACTACACCTTATTATTTGCTTATTTGTTATGCTTTATTATTAAGGATATATTGTGATTGGTCGTTTACGTGGTACCATTATTGAAAAGCAACCACCTAAAGTCTTGATAGAAGTCGGTGGCATCGGTTACGATGTGTTTATGCCGATGACCTGTTTTTATGAATTACCCGAAAATGGACGAGAGGTCATTGTGTTAACACATTTTTCCGTGCGTGAAGATGCCCAAATCCTATATGGTTTTAATCAAGAACAAGAGCGTGAATTGTTTCGTGAACTTATTAAAGTTAATGGAGTTGGTCCTAAGTTGGCGTTAGCCATTTTATCGGGCATGTCAGCAGCACAATTTATTAGTGCTGTTGAACAAGGTGAAATTAAAACGCTAGTTAAATTGCCAGGCGTAGGTAATAAAACTGCACAACGATTAATTGTTGAGATGAAAGATCGCCTCAAACATTTTGGTGAGCAATCATCAAATGTTAGCTTGGTTTCTGATGTAGATAGTGTTCAAAAGTCAGCTAATCAAATTGAAAGCGAGGCTGTTTCAGCTTTAATTGCATTAGGTTATAAACCACAAGAAGCTAGCCGTATTATTAATAAAGTAATTAATCCTGATATGGATTGCGAAACGCTGATTCGTGAAGCCTTAAAATCAGCATTGTAAATAGAGATTTATTATGATTGAAGCGGATCGTTTGATTGCACCACAAGCGCAAAAGGAAGAAGAGTCATTAGATCGTGCAATTCGTCCAAAATATTTAGACGAATACATTGGTCAACCGCAAGTTCGTGAGCAAATGAAGATATTTATTCAAGCCGCTAAACAACGCAGTGATGCACTTGATCATGTGCTTATTTTTGGTCCTCCAGGGCTTGGAAAAACTACATTGGCTAATATTGTCGCAAACGAAATGAATGTAAATTTACGCACTACATCAGGCCCTGTTTTAGAAAAAGCCGGCGATTTAGCCGCTATGCTAACTAATCTAGAGCCAAACGATGTGCTGTTTATTGATGAGATTCATCGGCTTTCGCCTGTAGTTGAAGAAATTTTATATCCAGCTATGGAAGATTATCAATTAGATATTATGATTGGTGAAGGACCTGCTGCACGTTCAATCAAAATCGATCTTCCCCCCTTTACATTAATAGGTGCAACAACTCGTGCAGGGTCGTTAACTTCGCCATTGCGGGATCGTTTTGGTATTGTACAAAGACTTGAGTTTTATCGGGTTGAGGATTTGGAATATATTGTTAGCCGTAGCGCTAAATTTTTGGGCATGGATCTGTCAGACGAAGGTGCGCATTTAATTGCCCAACGTTCACGCGGTACCCCCCGAATTGCAAATCGACTTTTGCGCCGAGTGCGCGATTATGCCGATGTAAAATCAAAAGGTGTTATCGACAAAAAAATTGCTATTCAAGCGCTAGATATGCTTGATGTTGATAATGAAGGTTTTGATTATATGGATCGCAAATTATTACTGGCCATTATAGAAAAATTTATGGGTGGCCCTGTTGGTTTAGATAACATTGCCGCGGCAATTGGTGAAGAGCGTGAAACGATCGAAGATGTACTTGAACCTTTTTTAATTCAGCAAGGTTATATTCAAAGAACGCCACGTGGTAGAATTGCAACACCACATGCTTATCGTCATTTTGGGATAATTCAGGATAATTGAACAGTTAAAATTATACTAGTTTATGTCAACAAAAAGCGTGGCTATTTGATCAGCCACGCTTTTTTATTAATCAAGTTTAATTCTATTTGGAATTTAACCGAGCTCTTTTTCAGTAAACATGCCACTAAATAAGTCAGTACTTAAGTAGCGTTCACCAGAAGAAGGTAAAATGACTACAATAGTTTTATTAGCATTTTCTGGTAATTTTGCTAATCGATCGGCAGCATAAACGGCGGCACCAGATGAAATTCCTGCTAAAATACCTTCTTTTTCCATCAAATTACGGGCTGTTTTGATCGCTTCTTCATTTGATACTTTTTCCACCACATCAATTAAACTTAAATCAAGATTTGCAGGAATAAAACCAGCTCCAATACCTTGAATTTTGTGAGGTCCCGGCTTAATTGGTTCACCTGCTAGTGTTTGACTGATTACTGGTGAGTTGGTTGGCTCAATGGCAACAGCAGTTATATTTTTACCCTGCGTTTTTTTGATATAACGTGTTACACCTGTAAATGTACCGCCCGTTCCTACTCCAGCAATAAAAATATCGACTTTACCATCGGTATCTTGCCAAATTTCAGGACCCGTTGTTTTTTCGTGAATTTCTGGATTAGCAGGATTACTAAATTGTTGTAGCATCAGGTTCTTTTTAGGATCCCTTGCCATCATTTCCTCTGCTTTTTCGATTGCACCTTTCATACCTTTAGCAGCTTCAGTTAATACTAAGTTAGCTCCTAAGGCTTTTAGTAGCTTTCTGCGTTCAATACTCATGCTTTCAGGCATGGTTAAAGTTAGTTTATAGCCTCGAGCAGCGGCTACAGCTGCAAGTGCAATTCCAGTATTACCACTTGTTGGTTCAATTAATTCAACATCAGTAGTTAATAAACCACGCTTTTCAGCATCCCAAATCATGTTTGAGGCAATGCGGCATTTGACGCTAAAACTTGGATTGCGAGACTCAACTTTGGCTAAAATATTACCGTTACCAAAATGCTTTAATCTCACTAATGGTGTATACCCAATAGTTTGTGAATTATCATCAAAAATCTTACTCATAATAAAGTCCTTCTTTAGTTTCAATTAGCTCAAGAGAAACTCTCTCTAATTACTTAATCATATTTATCATTATAAATACTACCTAAAAAGATGGTACTAATTAATTATTATAATGATATTCATTTGAGCTATAAGGTGATCTTTGTTTGTAGGAGTTTTTTATAAATGTTAGTAATTGCCAAGATTCTAAAATTGAATTTTTGTTAAAAAATATGTTATTACAAAATATATGACTTTAAATCAACAAATTCTGGATCGGCTACACTAATTAGTACCAGTTTTATAAGGTCATTGTTATGATAAACTAAAAATAAATTAATGAAGCAAATATAAATTAGTACAGGTTAGGTAATTTTTTACGATGTTTATTTTGACTATTTTTCTCATATCAGTAATAGGGGGTATGGCTAGGGCTTAATACAGCTGAATTTTAATTGAATAGATGATAATCTGGTTTATTTGGGTAATTTTAAATAGACCATCATATGGTACGCCCGGGTGGACTCGAACCACTGACCCCCACCATGTCAAGGTGATGCTCTAACCAACTGAGCTACGGGCGTATATTTGAAACACGTAAATATTAACTGTCAAATCGGTTTGTATCAAGTAAAAAAATAAAAAAATAGCTTTTTTTTTAGTCTGTTGAACTAAATTTATTATAGAATTAACATTATATGTAATAAATTCTAAAAATTACAATAGATATTGTTTAATGCAGCTGTTTAAAAAACATTTTATTTTTCGGATTGAATTACCAGTTTTCGAAAATTGATGGTGGTTTGTTTACTTTAATTTAGCTATACTCGCTAGCCCAAGTCGGATTTTATATGTTTAGGTTAGTATGTCAATAAAAGATCATATTGAAGATGTTTTACAAAATGTTTTTGGTTACAAGTCATTTCGAAATCAACAAAGAGAAATTATTGAATCTATTATTGATGGTCGTGATACTTTAACAATTATTCCAACTGGGGGCGGAAAATCTTTATGTTATCAAATTCCCGCAGTTTTATTACCAGGAACAGCAATAGTTGTTTCACCCTTAATTTCTTTGATGAAAGATCAGGTTGATCAATTATTAGCTAATGGTATTGCTGCTGCCTATCTTAATGCCTCACAATCATCTATAGAACAACAAAAAGTTATCAAGCAATATTTGGATCATTCAATAAAACTATTATACGTTTCTCCTGAAAGATTGGGTGTTTACTCTTTTTCTTCATTAATTGATGAGTATCCTCCTTCATTAATAGCTATTGATGAGGCGCATTGCATTTCTCAATGGGGGCATGATTTTAGGCCTGATTATAGGCAATTAGGACAACTTTCTATTCGTTTCCCTAAAGTCCCTATTGTTGCATTGACTGCAACAGCAGACACAATGACACAAAAGGATATTATTCATCAACTTAATTTGGTTAATCCATTGGTTGTAGTAAGAAGCTTTGATCGGTCTAATATTCGTTATACAGTTGTTGAAAAATTTAATCAATTTGAACAAGTTGTTTCTTTTATTGAGACGCAAAAAGGTAATAGTGGAATTATTTATTGTTCAAGCCGTTCTAGAGTTGAAGATATGACAACTAGGCTTGCTTCCCGTGGGTTTTCTGTTAAGGCTTATCATGCTGGGTTGACTAATAATGAACGTCAACAGGCCCAAGAAGATTTTATAAAAGATAATGTGCAAATTATTGTAGCTACCGTTGCATTTGGTATGGGAATTAACAAACCTAATGTGCGTTTTGTTGTTCATGCTGATAGCCCAAGAACGATTGAATCTTATTATCAAGAAACAGGCCGTGCAGGTCGTGATGGTGTACCAGCTGAAGCTATACTATTATTTAATAGTAAAGATCTTAATTGGTATCAGCAACAAGTTATTAAAAAAGGGAATGGTCAACATCAAGATATAGAATTACAAAAGATCAATGCAATGGAGGCTTTTGCACAAAGTTTGACTTGTCGGCGCATTGTGTTGCTTAATTATTTTGGTGAAGAGAGGACCGAACCATGTAATAACTGCGATGTTTGTTTATATCCTCCAGAGCTTTATAACGGTTTAATTGATGCACAAAAAGTTTTATCTTGTGTTTATCGTGTAGAACAGCATTATGGTGCTCAATATATTATTGACGTGTTACGTGGTTCTGGGCGATCTCAAATTAAAGAAAATGGTCATGATAAGTTATCGGTTTATGGTATCGGTAAGCAGTATTCATCAGATTATTGGCTTAGTGTTATTAGACAACTAGTTTATTTGGGGTATTTAAGTCAAAATATATCTGCATTTACTACGCTTCAGTTAACACAAAAAGCGCGTCTAATACTTAGAGGTGAAATATCATTATCATTAGCTAAACCACGTTTAGAAATTGTTAAGAAAAGCAGAATTAATCGCTATGCAAGAGCGATTAATTTAACAACAATTCTATCTTACGAAGAACGTATTTTATTTAATAATCTCAAAAGATTACGCAAAAGTATTGCCGATGTTGAAGATATTCCTCCCTATATTGTTTTTAGTGATGCAACATTGCTTGAGATGGTTCAGACTAAACCTGAAAGTAAAAAACAGCTAATTAACATTACTGGTGTGGGTAAAATTAAGTTACAAAAATATGGTAATTTGTTTTTAGATGAAATAAATGAATTTATGATAAAAAATATGTAACAATTTTATACTGAAAAATATTTCTTGAGCTTTTACATCGTTTGGTTCTGGTAATCTTCAAAAGATACCAAATGGTTACATTTCATGTGTTGTTTCCTTCTTTCTGTATCTAATTAATAAAATAATCTACTGTTTTTTCTTTTAATTTTATAATTATTAAAATTATATCTTACTAATTTATTTTAAATGTTATTGATATCTAATTTGATTGAATATCAAGCTGATTAAGCTATAATGCAACGACTTCAAATAATTTACAGTTGTAATGATTATTGGTTTTATCGGTGCAGGTAAAGTAGGTTGTACTTTAGCTAAGTATTTTTCTTTATGTGGAATGCAGATTTCTGGATTTTATAGCCAAACCTATGAACATGCAAAAGAGGCAAGTGATTTTACTCAAAGCCAACATTATACTTTTTTACCTGAATTAGTTAATGATAGTGATTGCATATTAGTCACAGTACCTGATGGTCAAATAGTCACAGTTTGGCAAGAACTTTGTCAATTATCTATTGCTAACAAATGGATTGGTCATTGTAGTGGTCTGTTAACATCGCATATTTTTAGTCAACATAAGGTTGTTCACCCATTTGCGTTTTCGTTGCATCCTTTATATGCTATTTATGATAGATTTAGTTGCTATATGGCAATGTCAGGTATCTCTTTTACTCTTGAAGCAAATGAAAATATTATCCCTCAATTACGAGCCACATTAGCTCCACTAAATAATCCTTTAGCAATTTTACCTGCAAGTAAAAAACCGTTGTATCATGCTGCTTGTGTTATGTTAAGCAATCAAGTTATTGCATTGGTTCAAATTGGTGTTGATTTGTTTAAACAATGTACACTAGATGCTGAATTTAGTGAACAGGCTTGGCATCCATTATTTCTAGGAAATGCAAATAATATTGGTAAAGTAGGAGTGATCAATGCTTTGACTGGACCTGTCGAACGTGGTGATATTGAAACTATCAAACAACATATTATGGCAATGCCTGATGAACTCAAGCCGATTTATCTACAATTATCAACTATTTTACTTAATATTAGTCGGAAAAAACATCCAAATAAGGATTATCGACAATTAGAGCTGGAGCTGTTACCTTGAAAAATACAATTCTTACACTACAAAAACGCAAGCAAAATCAACAAAAAATTACCATGTTAACTGCATACGATTATACTACAGCCAAATTAATGGACGAAAGTGGTATAGATTGTCTGTTAGTCGGTGATTCTTTAGGAATGGTGATGTTAGGTTACGATAGTACTGTATCGGTTACTATGGAGGATATGATTCACCATTCCAAAGCAGTAGCAAGAGCCGCTAAGTCAGCTTTTGTGGTGACAGATTTACCTTTTATGTCTTATCACACGTCTGTATATGATGCGGTTTTAAATGCAGGTCGTTTAATCAAAGAAGGGCAAGCTCAAGCAGTGAAACTTGAAGGTGGGCAAGCATTTTATGAACATATCAAAATGATTACACAAGCATCTATTCCTGTTGTAGCGCATATTGGGTTAATGCCACAATCTGTACTTGCTTTAGGTGGGTATAAAGTTCAAGGTAAGGATTATGAACATGCTAAAAATATTGTTCTTGATGCATTAGCGGTTGAAAAAGCTGGTGCTGCAGCTATTTTGCTTGAGTGTGTTCCGGCAGGTTTAGCGAAATTTATCACACAATTAGTTAATATTCCGACGATTGGCATTGGAGCGGGGGGGGATTGTGATGGGCAAGTGCTAGTTTATCAAGATATGTTATCAATGTATGATGGTATTTCGTCAAAATTTGTGAAATCTTTTGCATCGATTGGTGAACAAATGAAACAAGCTTTTAAATTGTATTGCCAAGAAGTTAATAATCGACAGTTCCCAGCTACAAATCATGAGTTTTCTATTGAAGATAATGTTATAGAGAAACTCAAGCTTGAATTTACTATTAACCATAAGGGCTAATACAAATGAATATTGTAAGTACAATTAAAGAAGTCCAAGCACAAGTAAAAGCTTGGCGTCAAGCTGGGTATAGTATAGGACTTGTTCCAACAATGGGATATTTGCATGAGGGTCACCAAAGTCTAATGGCTGCGGCTAAAAAGGAAAACCAAAAAGTAATTGTGAGCATTTTTGTTAACCCTATCCAGTTTGGTCCTTCTGAGGATTTAGCCAGCTATCCTAGTGATTTAAATAGAGATAAAGTTGCTTGTGAGCAGATGGGGGTAGATTTGATTTTTTGCCCAACGGTTAATGAAATGTATGTTCCTAATTTTAGCAGCTATGTTGACGTTAATGGTTTAACCAACGCATTATGTGGACAAAAGCGTCCAGGGCATTTTAAAGGTGTTTGCACTGTTGTCACAAAATTATTCAATATTACGCAACCTGATCGTGCTTATTTTGGGCAGAAAGATGCACAGCAGCTAGCTGTAATTAAACGTATGGTAAATGATCTGAATTTTAATATTGAGATTGTTGGTTGTCCGATTGTGCGTGAAGCTGATGGGCTAGCTAAAAGCTCGCGTAATAGTTATTTGTCCGAAAACGAACGATCCGCATCTGTTTGCCTTTATCAAGCTATAGAAAGTGCCAAAGCAATGATAAAGCAGGGAGAAAAGTCAGTAACTGTTATTACAAAAGTTATGCATGAGCTTATAAACAATCAACCCTTAGCTAAAATTGATTATATTGAATTTGTTGATCTAGCATCTTTACAATCGGTTGATATGCTTGAGCAAGATAGCTTATGTGCATTAGCCGTTTATATTGGTAAAACACGGTTAATTGATAATTTTATATATCAACATCCCTAGTTATAACAATATTTTCGTGATAGATATATAAAACCGCTTGATATAAAGCGGTTTTTTTTGTCATTTGTCGTGTAATAAAAATTTTTTAAGAAGATTAAATCAACGAGTTTATTATTCTGCCAATTTATTGTTTAGCTATTTTACTGTAGAATGGTCAAAATTTTATGCCTTAAATCAGGATTTATGCATTAATTATGAAAAATACGACTTATAATCCACAAGAAATTGAACAACCTATCTACAAACATTGGGAAGAAAGTGGGTATTTCAAACCCAATGGCGATAAGTCCCAACCAAGTTACTGTATTGCTATCCCACCACCAAATGTAACTGGGAGTTTACATATGGGGCATGCATTTCAACAAACTATTATGGATGCCTTAATTCGTTATCATCGTATGCAAGGCAATAATACTTTGTGGCAATCAGGAACCGATCATGCAGGTATAGCAACGCAAATGGTTGTAGAGCGGAAAATTGCTGCAGAAGAAAACAAAACTCGTCATGATTATGGTCGTGATGTATTTATCGAAAAAATCTGGCAATGGAAAGCTGAGTCAGGTGGCAGCATTACAAAGCAAATGCGCCGTTTAGGGGATTCAGTTGATTGGGAGCGTGAGCGTTTTACAATGGACCAAGGCTTATCCAATGCCGTTAAGGAAGTTTTTGTTAGATTATATCAAGAAGATCTGATTTATCGCGGCAAACGTTTAGTTAATTGGGATCCAAAACTGCGTACAGCTATTTCTGATCTTGAAGTCGAAAATCGTGAAGTAAAAGGTTCAATGTGGCACTTACGTTATCCTCTTGCTGATGGTATGAAAACATCAGAAGGAAAAGATTATTTAGTTGTCGCCACAACTCGTCCTGAAACACTATTCGGTGACACAGGTGTTGCTGTTAACCCTGAAGATCCACGCTATAAAGATCTGATTGGTAAATTTGTAGTATTACCGTTCGTAAATCGTCGCATTCCTATTATTGGTGATGAACATGCCGATATGACTAAAGGTACTGGTTGTGTAAAAATCACACCTGCTCATGACTTTAATGACTACGAAGTTGGGCGTCGTCATCAGTTACCAATGATAAATATCCTAACTTTTGATGGTGATATTCGTACACAAGCTGAAGTATTTGATACTAATGGGGAACCTAGCACGTTATATTCAACTGATATACCATTAGAATTTCAGAATTTAGAGCGTTTTGCTGCCCGTAAAACTGTTCTTGCACAATGTGAAAAACTAGGTATTTTGGAAAAAATAGAACCTCATGATTTAACCATTCCTTATGGTGATCGTGGCGGTGTTGTTATTGAACCTATGTTGACGGACCAATGGTATGTGCGAGCCAAAGTGCTTGCAAAACCAGCCATTGATGCCGTCAAAAATGGTGATATTCAGTTCGTACCAAAACAATACGAAAACATGTATTTTTCTTGGATGAATGATATTCAAGATTGGTGTATTTCCCGTCAATTATGGTGGGGACACCGTATTCCAGCTTGGTATGATAAACAAGGTAATGTATATGTGGGGCGTGATGAAGCTGAAGTACGACGTGAAAATAATTTGCCAAATGATATTGAGTTAGAGCAAGATGAAGATGTGCTTGATACTTGGTTCTCGTCAGCGCTTTGGACATTTTCAACGTTAGGTTGGCCAGAAAATACTGACGACTTAACCACGTTCCATCCAACGAATGTGCTAGTGACCGGTTTTGATATTATATTCTTCTGGGTAGCTAGAATGATCATGATGACCATGCATTTTATAAAAGATGAACATGGAAAACCGCAAGTCCCATTTAAAACGGTGTATGTCACAGGTCTAATTCGTGATGAAGAAGGACAAAAAATGTCAAAATCTAAAGGAAACGTTATCGATCCTTTAGATATGATTGATGGTATTTCATTAGCTGATTTGTTAAAAAAACGAACAGGCAATATGATGCAACCACAACTTGCTGAGAAAATTGCTAAGCGAACAGAAAAGCAATTTCCAAATGGCATTGAAGCGCATGGTACTGATGCGCTACGATTTACACTCGCAGCACTAGCATCAACAGGGCGTGATATTAATTGGGATTTAAAACGTTTAGAAGGTTATCGTAATTTCTGTAATAAACTATGGAATGCAAGCCGTTATGTGTTAATGAATACTGAGCAGCATGATTGTGGTTTTAAAGGAGGAGATTTAGATTATTCGCTAGCTGATAAATGGATTTTGGCTGAATTTAATCAAACAGTTAAAACTTATCGTGAGGCATTTGATACTTATCGTTTTGATTTGGCTGCTAATATTTTATATGAGTTCACTTGGAACCAGTTCTGTGATTGGTATTTAGAACTAACGAAATCCATTTTAGCTAATGGCGAAGCATCGCAGCAACGTGCTGCCCGTCATACGTTAGTGACTGTATTAGAAGCTCTATTACGTCTGGCTCATCCAATTATTCCATTTATAACGGAAGAAATTTGGCAAAATGTAAAACTACTAATGGGTATTAAAGCTGATACCATTATGTTACAACCAATGCCTATTTTTGATAACCAGTCTTCAAATGATGAGGCAGTTGCAGATATTAATTGGATAAAAGATGCGGTAATTGCTGTACGTAATATTCGTGCAGAAATGAACATTGCACCAAGTAAGCCTCTGCAGTTATTAATTCGTAAAGCGTCACCAACAGTGCATCGAATTACTAGTAATAATATTAGTTTTATTGAATCATTAGCAAGATTATCTGAAATAGTCTTATTAGATGAAAATGAAACTGGACCTTTATCAGTAACTAAATTAGTTGACGGTGCAGAATTATTAATACCTATGGCAGGATTAATTAATAAAGAAAATGAACTTGCTCGTTTAGAAAAAGAAATTGCACGCATTGAAGGTGAAATTATGCGGATTGCAAACAAGTTATCTAACGCAAGCTTTGTTGATAAAGCACCTGCGGCAGTGGTCACTAAAGAGAAAGAAAAACAACAAGGTTATATTAATGATAAAGCCAAACTGCAAGAACAGTATTTGTTGATAAAAAATCTTTAATATTAATAATAAAAAGCCTCTCAAATGAGAGGCTTTTATACTTATTAAATCAAAATTTGTACCCAACTCCAATCATAGCAACCCAAGGATCAAGCTTATAATTGGCTGTTACTTTTGTATTGCCTAAATGTGTAGTTGCTTTCGTTTCAATATCAATATAACGTATTTGAGCATTAACGAGCCAATTTTCATTGAAAGTATAATCAGCACCAACCTGTGCTGCCCAGCCCCAGGAACTATCAAGATCTAAACCATGGAACCCAGCCTTTTTAGCTTCACCATTGAGTTTTTCATCAAAAAAGAAGGTGTAGTTTATGCCCATTCCAAGATAAGGTTGAAACTCATATTGCGAATCAAGCGGATACCAAACAGCACTTAATGTTGGCGGTAGGTGTTTAATTTTTCCTAAATGAGCACCAGAAAGGCCTGTTGAATTACCACCACCTAACTTAAGCTGATGGCTAAAAGGCGTTGCAGCTAGCAATTCGACACCAATATTATCAGTAACCATATATTGAAAGTTTAATCCAAGTTGGGTATCGTTATCTGCCTTTGCTTTTAGATCGCTTTTTACTCCACCTACTTTAACATGATCACTTTTATCTTGAGGATGAACATAAACCGGTCCTCCACGAATTATAATTTCATTTGCTGTATGAGCATAAGCCAAAGAGCTTACTAATCCCATTGAGATAAGCATTGTAATTGATGATACTTTCATTTTTGCCTCCAAAGTTAAATTGCGAATTAATGTAAATTATGACAACAAGTTTTAGTTAGATAAATAATATTGATTTTATAACTAATTTTATTTTACAATATTATAATACTGAATTTGATATTTCTGAGATTTATATCAAAATTCCTGACAAATAAAATTAAATTGATAACTTGCATTATTAATATAATTTATATAAAATAAACGGAAATGTTTAAGTGGGTTGTTAGCTCAGTCGGTAGAGCAGTTGACTCTTAATCAATTGGTCGCGGGTTCGATCCCCTCACAACCCACCATTCTTCTTATTTAAACTCTTATCTAATTCCAAAAAATATTATAAGATAAATAGCTAAGCTAAAAGTTATTTGCATCAAGTTGCACTGAATTGTGTATATGTTTTGTATACAAACTTTCTTGACTAAGTTGGCTAGTAATAAACTGTAGGAAAACGCCGAGTTGTTTACACTTCATGGTTAAAATAATCCTTTAAAAACTCATAAGGCGTTTTCCCTGAAATCGCTTTATGTGGTTTAACGGTATTATAAAAATTAATAAAGCGTTTTAGTTTTTGTTTTCTATCTATTGAATCGCTAAATATATGCTGATTATGCCACATCGCAATTCAAAGTTCGTATCACTCTTTCGGCTTTCCCATTCGTTTGTGGGCAGGCGGGTTTGGTGAATTTTTGATTAATACGGTGGTTGTTACACGTTTTAACAAATAAGTGTTCGCTGGAGCCTTGATATTCACGTCCATTATCGGAATAAACACATTCAATAGTATAAGGACATTGGGTTAACACATCGTTTTGTAAAAATTGTGCCGCGCTAAATTGGGATTTATCAGGGTAAATACCCGCATAAAGCTCACGTGAAAAATCATCAATACCGACAAATAAATATTCTCTAGTTTGCTGTTTCGTTTCATTTTTAAGTAAAGGTAAACGTTTGGTATCAACGTGTAGCATTTCTCCCGGATAGGTTTTGTTATAGCGTTTAGCTTGCTGTCTTAATTTATCTTCAATCCATTTTTCGACTTTAACCAGACGTTTAATTCCATAACGAATGGTTTTATAACGTTCATTCTTACATTTCTTACTGGTTAAAAACACAAACAGCTTCAATCGTTCTTTTTAGTACGTTATAAATGACTTAACGAATGGCAATAAAACGTTTAGCTAAATCAATGACCGTTATTTTTTCTTTTGCTATATCTCTTGTCTATGATAAGGCGTTAATTTTGTTTTTTTATGTATATTTATTACAGTATTTTTTTAATCACTGTAAACAATGTGAGTAAATTTTATATATTTCTAATTAATCACTTTTCTTAATAATTAAATTAATGTTATATTTACAATATATTTACAAGAAATCTAATCATTTCATTTACTTTAAAAAGTTATGTTGTTTAGTTTATAGTTATTTTAATTTTTTTGTGAATAGGTAATATTAGTATTTTATGTTTTTAAAAGCGCAATATTTACTCGTATTTTCACAAAACGTAATTAGTTAATAAAAGAACTTTAATAAATTTTATTATATAAAATCATAGGGTTAAGTGATGAAAAAATTGCAATATGGACGAAGAAATGATATAATTAATAGTAAGGTACACAGGTACACAGGTCACCCTCTGAACAACTTAAAAAGTTATTTTTATACATACTGTTAATTTTCACGTATTCAAGTCTTTATAGTTCCAAGTTGTACTTAATTAAAACTTCATTTTTGCTACTTTGGATAAAACCGAAGTTTCTGACTAAAATAGCAAAGTTTTGTAAACTAATTCCACGGTTAACGCAACCAAATATAAAAAATTATGCTTTTGGAATGATTTTGGTATTGTTAGGTTTAACGATATCAAGTAATGCAATTGCACTATCAGCAATAACAGTAAAGACAATTCAAGGTAGTGCGCCTTATTTATCGTTTGATAGAAAGGGGACTAAAGCAAATTCAACAGAACATTTATTGAGTATTACATTGTCTGATGGTAGGCAATATAGTATCCGTAATAATCCGTCATCGGAAAATAACCCAATTGAGTTGCCTGCTGTAGATCAAAAACTGAAAGATATTAAGAAATTCATTCCCGAAGGGAAATCAGTAGTTACTTTAACAGATGTAGTATCAACTAACAAATTTTGGAAAGATGATGATGGCGATAGTTCGATCTCTGTAACAGGTAATCTTACAATGACCGTGCAAAATGTTGATGGAAAAATAGTTAATGAGAATACAGAATTAAATGCTTGTTATTCGCCTTATAAAATCACTTTAACGAGTGATAGTGGTATTTTATCTACCCAATACGGAAAGCCAAGATCAACTGAGTTTAAAGGTGGAAGCGTTAGTTATTATCTAACACCTAAAGTTGCAGTTCCTTATGCATGCTTTGCTCAACCAACGTTAAGGTATAATGGAAATGTACTTGTTAGTTATCGTGGTCCAGTTGAACAGTGGGATGATGATAAAGGCTTTAAACCACAAGATATAAATTCCCCCGCATCAAATTTCCCAACTATAGGGGCTAAGGGGATGTACTTTGATTTAACGGTGGCAGGAGCATCGGCAAAAGAGTTAACTTACAGCAAATGGCCAACAGATTCAAATATAGATTTAAGTATAAAACAAGGAAGCCGTTACAATATTGCTAGAATAGAATTAACCGGACCTAGTGATTCAAATAAAGGTCAAACCTCATCAGTTGTTCCAACTTACTTTAATATTTATTCAGATAAAGCAAAGACAAATGTTATATACCGTTTTATGATAAGTAAATGGTTTGTTGCAAAGCCGACTTATAGCGGAGGTTTAGAGGCAGCCAAAGCGTACTGTAGTAGTTTAGGAAATGGTTATAGGCTTCCCCATATTGTTGAAATGACAAATGCAAATAATGATATTGTTGCTTGGGCAGGAGGATTATCTGGTCAACCTAATAATTTCCAACGTCGGATCGGGGGAGGATTCTTTGCAGAGTGGGGGTATACGGATAATGAATACTACGTGAATAGTGATTTTATACGGGATGATATCAATTTTGATTACTGGACTGCTGACCCTTTTTATGGTGGAGTACAAAATTATACTGTTTTTTCAAAGCAAGGTAATATTGGGCACTATTATTTTGTGCATAATGAAACTAGAGTTGTGTGCGTACGTTAATTATCAAGAAATGGAATTAAAAATTTTAGTTCCATCACAATTAGGTTTATGAGATAAAAACAAAAAACATCTAGTGTACTAGTTTAAGAATAAAAATGGTTATTGTAAGATAAAGTTATGGATTAAAAGACATTTAAGTTTGTAAGGTGATGATAAATTATTTGGTTACGTGTTGGTAAAATTATAGGATTGTGATTAGTTGTATCGAAGTTAAAGTCAATCGAATAATAAGACACGAATGAATTGTTACTGAAAGTATATATTCAAACAAAATTTCTACGCATCATGATGGAGATTAGACCTAGCTTTCTTATAACCATAATTTTTTAAGTAAATAAGATAGCAATTGTAGCTATTTTATAAAATAGTACAGCAAAAAAGTAGAAAATTTTCCATGATAAAAGTAAAAAGAGAAAATGACAGGCACTAAATCATATTGATCTTAAAAGAAGTTGAAGACGGTATTCTGGTTAAAGAGTTTTGCTGGAAATAAAGTATGGGAAATTCTATTTTTTATAAATAGTGAGAGAAATCTAACGATATAGAAAGCTTATATATCAAATGTTTAAAAGAATTAGAAGCGGGAAATCACAAGATTAAGTAGAAGTTTGCCGATTTGCAAGGATCAAATAACATGATGTGTTCTTATATTTTTTGATAATTGACTTATATAATTTAAGGAGGGAGAATATGATATGAAAAACAGACAAAATCATATTATGAAAGTACGGCAAACATTACCTGATAATGTAAGCTTTATTGCAGAAGAAATCGATTATTTAGATTGTCAAAAAAAAGATATTTCTAAAAAATTGACAGCCTATGAAGCTTATAAAATGATGACATCCTATCAACCTAGATGGCTAAAAATACTATTTAAAATAAGGGATTGTTTAGTGAAATTAATCGGTGTTAAAGCGATTAATGGATTTGATAGTTCTGCGGAAAATAAGCATCAACCAGACGAAAGCAATATGGCCGATTTTTTTACCATAACAGAGGAAACCAACGATAAACTGACATTAGTTGTAAAAGATTGCCATTTAGATGTATGTGTTTGTATTCGTGTTGTAGATAAAGGTAATGACATAAGTAAAAATACAGTATATTTAATTGCATCAGTTAAAAATCACAATATCTGGGGGAAATTATATATGTTACCCGTTGCTATTTTACATCCTTATATTGTTAATAAATTATTTGAAAATATAAAATAATAAGTCTTTTATTATAAATAACTTATCAAGTTGCAATGAGCATATCAGCTTTATTGCATAATATAATGATGTTATTAATTTCAAATCTATAAATAAAATATAAAACCATCCTGCTTATTTTTTTAGCTTTTATTGCGATTGTTTTATGAACAGATATTATTTGCCATAAACATTTGATACTATTTAAACGATGCAATTGATTAGGCCATAACGATTTGTTATCTCGTTAAAAATTATTATGAATCGTTTTAAAAAAATAAGGTGTTATATGAAAAATATAAGCAGGAAATGGATTGTTATTGCAGTTGTTATTATTTCTATTATTTTTATTTTATGGCAGCAATTAAAAACTGATGGGTATGGTTCAGATTTTATTAGTGGCAACGGACGTATTGAAGCGACTGAAATCAATATTTCAGCTAAATTAGCTGGTAGAATAGAAAAAATTAATGTTGATGAGGGCGATTTTGTTAAAGCCGGTCAAGCTTTAGTCGTCATGCAAACTGATACCTTACAAGCACAACTTAATGAAGCCCAAGCACAATACCGCCAAGCGGTTAGTAATGAAGCAAGTGCTAAAGCGCAAGTGGCATTAAAAATGAGTGATAAAGTTGCAGCGCAAGCAGGCGTAAGCCAAAAGGAAAGTGACTTAGATATCGCCTCAAAACATTTACAACGAACTACCGCACTATATCAAAAAGGTGCAATATCTATTCAACAATTTGATGACGATACTGCTAAAGTAAACAATGCTAAAGCAGCACTAGATTCAGCCAAATCACAAGTTACTGCCGCTGACGCAGCGATTGCAGTAGCCGAAGCGGGGGTTGATAGCGCCACATCGGCAATCAATGTTGCAAGTGCTAATATTAAAAGAATTCAAGCTGATATTGATGATAGTACTTTAAATGCCCCTGTTGACGGTCGTATTCAATACCGAATAGCACAATTAGGTGAAGTTTTACCTTCAGGCGGAAAAGTATTAAATTTAGTTAATTTGTATGATGTTTATCTTACATTCTTTTTACCTGAAACGGTCGCAGGTAAAGTGGGTATTGGTGATGAAGTGAGATTGATTTTAGATGCACTACCAGATAAAGCAATTTCTGCCAAAATATCGTTTGTATCAAGCGTTGCGCAGTTTACGCCTAAAACTGTTGAAACTAAAGATGAGCGTCAAAAATTGATGTTTAGAGTAAAAGCGCAATTAAGCCCTGAATTATTAAAATGTTTTATAAATCAAGTTAAAACAGGTTTACCAGGTGTAGCTTGGGTAAAACTTGATCCAAAAGCTTCGTGGCCGTCAGGCTTAGCTGATATTGCAAAATGTCCAACAAAATAATTGGGGATAGCATATGTCAGAATCCGACAATAAAGATTTAGCTTTATCAACCGAAGCTAAATCGTTTGATGATGCAGTGGTAAAAATTAGTGATGTATCACTGCATTATAAAAAGAACCTTGCTCTTGATAGTATCACTTTAGCTATACCGCCAAGATGTATGGTTGGATTGATAGGACCAGACGGTGTTGGAAAATCAAGTTTATTATCATTAATTGCTGGTTCGCATGTTATTCAAGATGGGTTAGTATATGTACTTGACGGTGATATGAAAGATAAAACACACCGTAAAAATGTTTGCACACGTATTGCTTATATGCCGCAAGGGTTAGGCAAAAACCTTTATCCTACTTTATCCGTTGAAGAAAATTTACAATTTTTTGCTCGTCTGTTTGGTAATGATGCGGCCGAACGTCGACGCCGTATTGATGAATTAACGCGTAGTACTGGGTTATATCCATTTTTATCAAGACCAGCAGGGCGGCTGTCCGGTGGTATGAAGCAAAAAGTTAGCTTATGTTCGGCTTTAATCCACGATCCTGATTTGTTAATTCTTGATGAACCTACAACTGGGGTGGATCCACTTTCCAGAGCCCAATTTTGGCAGTTAATTAACAAAATTCGTGAACAAAGACCCCAAATGAGTGTGATTGTTGCAACAGCCTACATGGACGAAGCTCAAAATTTTGATTGGTTGGTGGCGATGTATGGCGGTAAGATTCTTGAAACTGGCACACCAAAATCCTTACTAGTTAAGACAGGAAAAGATAATTTAGATGATGCATTCATTCAGCTAATGCCAGAAAGTTCTAGACAAGGTTATCAAACTGTCGAAATTCCACCTTTAGATCTTAATAAAGATTTGCAAACAGCCATAGAAGCAAAAGATTTAACTAAACAATTTGGTAATTTTATCGCAGTTGATCATGTTAATTTTTCAATTAAACAAGGTGAAATATTTGGCTTTTTAGGTTCAAATGGCTGTGGTAAATCAACCACCATGAAAATGTTAACGGGTTTATTGCCGATTTCATCAGGAGAAGCATGGTTATTTGGTAAACCTGTTGATGCTAGTGATATTAACGTTAGGCGTCATTTGGGGTATATGTCTCAGGCATTTTCTTTATATAGTGAATTAACGGTCAAACAAAATTTAGTTCTACATGCACGCCTGTTTGGTATTGAAGAAAGTAAAATACCTGCCCGCATTGAAAAATTACTAAAACGTTTTGGTTTAGAACAAGATGCAGAAAATCTACCCGATAGCTTACCTTTAGGGGTAAAGCAACGGCTTTCATTGTCAGTTGCTGTTGTGCATAATCCACAGATTCTTATCCTTGATGAACCAACATCCGGCGTTGACCCGATTGCTCGAGATGATTTTTGGCGTTTAATTATCGAACTGTCTAGAAAAGATAAAGTAACAGTGTTTATCACAACTCATTTTATGAATGAGGCTGCAAGGTGTGATAGAATTTCATTAATGCATGCAGGTAAAGTATTAGCAAGCGATACGCCAGATAACATTATCAGCTCCAAAAATGCTAAAACACTAGAAGAGGCCTTTATTAACTATCTTGTTGATGCAGGAGCTGATGATAGTAATGCAGAAGAACACTCTGTTGAACCACCAAAAGAAATACTCAATCAAGCAACAAAAACATTACCACATCATCATGTTCAAGGGTTTAGTCTTAACCGTATGATAGGTTGCTTATGGCGTGAAACACTTGAGTTATCTAGAGATCCTTTACGAGCATTATTAGCGTTATTAGGTTCAGCAATTTTAATGTTAGTTATGGGATATGGTATTACGATGGATGTTGAAGATCTGAATTTTGCTGTGCTTGATCGAGATCAAAGTGTAATTAGTCAAAATTATATTCTTAATTTATCAGGTTCTAAACGTTATTTTATTGAAAGAGCGCCAATTACAGATTATAACGATATGGACGCGCGGTTAAGAAGTAATGAAATCGCTTTAGCGATTGAAATCCCTCCCAATTTTGGGCGAGATATACAACGAGGTGATCCTGTTGATATTGCTATTTGGATTGATGGGGCAATGCCGCTACGAGCTGAAACAATTAAAGGTTACGTTCAAGGAATGCATCTTGCTTGGCTAAGTGAAAAAGTAAAAGAAGTAACAGGAAAATCCTCAACTAGTTTGGCAAATATAGAAACAAGATACCGTTATAATCCTGATATTAAAAGCTTACCTTCTATGGTGCCGGCTGTAATACCAATTTTATTATTGATGATTCCATCTATGCTGGCAGCTTTATCGGTTGTGCGTGAAAAAGAGATGGGTTCAATTATCAATTTATATGTAACTCCAGTAACTAAAGCTGAATTTTTGCTAGGTAAGCAAGTGCCTTATATCATTATTTCCATGTTTAGCTTTTTATTATTGTTATTTATGGCAATCACCATTTTTGCTGTTCCCGTAAAAGGAAGTCTATTTACTTTATGCCTTGCTGCCTTTGCTTATTGCATTATTTCAACGGGTTTTGGTTTGTTAGCTTCAACTGTTACTCGTAGTCAAATTGCTGTTATCTTTTTAACTTGTGTAGGTACAATGCTACCAGCAATTCAATTCTCGGGATTACTCAATCCTGTCGCATCTTTAGAAGGTGGTGGTCGTTATATTGGTGAGGTTTATCCAACAACACATATGCTAATTATTGCTCGCGGTGTGTTTAATAAAGCACTTGGTTTTATGGATTTGCATAATTCAATATTTGCTTTATTGGTCACAATCCCCATTGTTCTTGGGGCAAGTATTTTTCTTCTTAAAAAACAAGAAGGATAGATATTATGCAAAGTTTAATTAATATTTATCGCTTAGGAATAAAAGAGTTATGGGGGTTATTGCGTGATCCTATCATGTTGTTGTTAATTGCCTATTGCTTTACCTTTGATATTTACATTGCCGCAACAGCTACATCTGATTCGTTGCACCATGCTTCGATTGCAGTTGTTGATGAAGATGACTCACCGTTATCACGGCAAATTATTGCAGCATTTTATCCGCCGATGTTTAATGATCCCGTTAAATTATACTCAATGAACGATGTTGATCATGGTATGGATACGGATAATTATACGTTTGCTTTAAATATTCCGCCTAATTTTCAGCGTGATGTGCTAAATAGCCAAAGTCCAGAACTTCAACTTAATATTGATGCAACACGAATGGGACAAGCGTTTGTTGGAAATGGTTATATAACACAGATTGTTACTGGTGAAGTGACTGAATATGTTAATCGTTACAGTAAGACAACTAATTTGCCAGTTAATATACAAGTGCATACTGCATTTAATCCTAATTTAACGCGATCTTGGTTTGGTTCAGTCATGGAGATTATCAATATTGTGACAACATTATCTATTATTTTAACTGGGGCAGCCTTAATGAAAGAGCGGGAACATGGTACGATTGACCATCTTCTTGCTATGCCTGTTACCCCTTTTGAAATTATGCTCTCCAAAGTATGGTCAATGGGACTTGTGGTATTAATATCAACTTGGGTGGCATTGTTGTTAGTTGTTCATAGTTGGCTAAAAGTACCAATTGCAGGTTCGGTAAGCTTATTTTTGATTGGAGCTGCATTGCATCTTTTTGTTACAACGTCACTTGGGATATTTATGGCAACAGTAGCAAAATCCACTGCCCAATTCGCAATGTTACTAATTTTAGTTTTATTACCACTACAAATGCTATCTGGGGGTAGTACTCCGCGTGAAAGCATGCCTGAAATTGTGCAAAACATTATGATGTTTGCTCCAACCACGCATTTTGTTGAATTAGGGCAGGCAATACTGTATCGAGGTGCTGGCTTACGCGTTGTTTGGACTTCATTTGCTTGGTTATTGGCAATTGGTGCTGTATTCTTTTTAATTGCTTTAAGGCGTTTTCGTAGTTCAATTGTGAATATGGGCTCATAATGTCCTATATTTTATCGCAAAATTAGTTGCAAGGATTACTCGTATTGTTTACAAAAATTTGAGAAACGACATAATATGGATACTAAGAATTGAATAGATTCATTTTCAATATTTTATTAATAAAAGAAGACAGCAATGTTTAACACCTAATAACGTCATTGTTTATGTCAAAGATATCAATATAAATATTATAAAAAATACTGGAATGTACTTCCGTTAGATTTATAAGCAACACAACATGATTTGATTGAATTAGAAAGTGCCACACTAAAAGCAAAGGAGAAACATAATCAATTATTCAAAGAGTTTGGATTACCATAGTTGCTTTAAATCTCAAATTCAAGTCTTAATCTGTCTTTCCTCTCTCTTTCTTGGGGAGGGGAGAATGCATTGAATTATTTGTGGTAAGTGATATATTGTGAAATAGCTATAAGTTACGTAATATGCTGTTAAACAGCAGATAACAGAATTACAAATATGAATAAATTCATCCAATGTAAAATGTGTGAAGGACATTATGTTATACGAGACGGAAAATATGGGATATTTGCAGGTTGCTCCCATTATCCAGTTTGTAAATCAACTTTAAAGATCCCCGAATTAGTTTATGAATTCATTCGTAAATATGGTGTCAATATTTATCAATGGCAAAAACAGTGTTGGAAATGTCAGCAAGAAACGCCAGTCTATTCATACTATTTGTATTACGAGCTATCCGAATTAGATCCAATTTTTTCTGTATTACACGGGATTGGAGTCGGTGATATTTCCAGTATTGATCGCCTGCTTAGCTTAAATGTACCAACTGTTAAAATGAAGTACAGTAAAACACTCAATGAACATTATATGGCAAATGTTTGTCTACATTGTGGAGCCATACAAGGTCATAACTATGTAGTCACTGATCCCCATGAAATCATCAATTCACTGTGCATAATCATGATATGAATAACTATTTCTTTAAAAACTTAAAAATTGATACAAGCACATTATTAGGTGAATTGAAAAGATGTATGGAATGGAGCTAATATTCTCATGTTTTGTCTGAAATCATCACCTTTAATACCAGTATACTAATTTAGTAAATATCAACAATCCTATTTTCCATGGATATTACCGTGTTCGTAGTACTCAATCATTACTTAAGATTTATTTATCCCTTATCGTTCTATTTTAATAAGATATGATAAATTAGAAAGGAATTATGTCTGCATGTTATCTCTGGCATTCATACTTATGTGGCTACCAATGCATTGTTGATTAATACATGAATACAAAAGATCAACAATCCCTAACAAAGGATAAATATTTTTTAATCGTTAACACATATAACAGTATATATTTTATTGCGTATTTAAGTGTTTGGCTTTATATTATTTTCAATACTATTATTGCAATTTTGCTTTAACCTTTATAAGCCCAATTTATGCATAAAAAACGTTTTTCTTTGATTGTAGCGATCATTGCTGTTATTGCTATGGTTGTTATTATATATTTTGCTTATCAACCTAGTACTATTATTTTGCAAGGTGAAGTTGAATCTAATCGTGTTGATGTTGCTGCCAGAGTTCAAGGTCGAGTAAATCAATTTAATTATGATGTTGGTGACGATGTTAAGCAGGGTGAAGTTCTTCTTACTCTTTCAAATCCTGCATTGTTAGCTCAGCTTGCAACAGCAGAAGCGCAATTAAAAGTAGCAATGGCGAGTCGTGATAATACTTATAGCACTAGACCAGAAACAATTGATGTGCAAAAAGCGCAGTTAGATAAAGCTAAATCAGATTTAGATTTAGCTCAAACTAGCTATGAAAGAATTAATCGCTTAGCTAAAAATGGCACTGTTTCAAAGCAAAGCTATGATGAATCCTTTAATCAATATCAAGCGGCCATGAAAGCTTATGAAGCCGCTAAAGCTAACTTATCACTAGCCGAAAACGGTAGCAGTGTAGAACAGAAAAAATTAGCCGATGTGCAAGTTGAACAATCAGAAGCAGCATTGGCGCAAGTAAAAGCTGATGTTAATGAATTAACTTTAGTTTCTCCAATTAACGGTCAAATTACGACTCGAGTTGCTGAAACAGGGCAATTATACAGTCCAGGTACTCCGCTTTATTCTATTATTGATTTAAATGATATTTGGTTTACTTTTAATATACGTGAAGATTTGCTGGGAAACCTTAAAGTTGGTGATACGTTTCAAGTAAGAGTACCGGCATTAAATAATCAGATTATAGATGTTAAAGTCACTGTATTAAATGCTTTAGGTCAATATGCGAATTGGCAGGCGACTAAAGCAACGGGTGATTTTGACTTAAAGACTTTTGAAATGCGTGCTAAACCAATTAATAAAGTGTCAGGTCTCCGCCCAGGAATGAGTGTTACTACAAAGTGGCAATCTCGCTAGCTTGAATAATATCGAGATTTTAGACAAAAAGGAACGATATTAATGTATCACCGGCTATTTCAAGTAATTGGATGGGAACTTCGTAAATTAATTAAACAACGTATTTTGTGTTTATTAGTTTTCATCTATCCTTTATTATTTATTTTTTTATTTGTTTATATGTACCATGCCGGTGTTATTACTCAGGTACCTATTGCTGTTGTTGATCAAGATACAACCAAATCATCTCGCTTATTGATTCAACAAGTTGCTGCTTCACCTCAGCTACAGGTAGCTGAACGTTATCAAGATCTTACCTCAGCTAAACATGCGTTGATTAAAGGTGATGTTTATGCTGTGCTTTTCATTCAGCATGAGTTTGAAAAAGATCTTATAGCTGGTCATCAGCCAGAAGTTGTCGCTTTTTATAATAATCAGTATATGTCAGCTGGAACGATTATTTTTCGGGCGATGAGTTCCGCATTGAAAACAGCAAATAGTCAAATAGTATTGCAAGGATTATTAGAAAAAGGAATTGCTTCACCAGTTGCACAAAGCCAAATGCAAACTATACCGACAAGTTTACATCCTTTATATAATCCAACTTTAAATTATCTATATACGTTAATTAGTGGTTTAATTCCTACTATATTACAAATCATTATTATGATGGCCATGGTTACTAGTATTACTCGTGATCGTTTTACTGGAACGGGGTATCAGCAAATATTAAAATTAGCTAATCATAATATTTTTATCTTTTTATTAGGACGCATTATTCCTTATTTTATCTATTTTTTATTTTGCTTGATTCTATTTGATACCGTTTTAATTGCTAATTTTAATTTACCTTTAAATGGACATTTAATATTGCTTATACTTGGTGATATAGGCTTTATTTTGACTTCATGTTTGTATGGCATTTTCTTTGGTTTAACGGGATCAACACTAGCACAAGCTTATGGCACTGCAAGCTTAGTAGCATCACCAGCGTTTGGATTTACTGGGCTTATTTTCCCTCGGATTGCAATGAATACCTTTGCTTATATTTGGAGTGCTTTATTACCTGTAACATGGTATATACAAATTCGTCTTGATCAAACATTAAGATCGCCAAATATAGTAACTTCCTTACAACCGTTTGTTTATTTAGTGATCCAATTAAGTGTTATGGCTATTCTTGTTTATCTTTTTTTACGAAAGATCCGTAGGCGGTTGATATGATTAAATCTTTACTATTAACTTCCTATGATGAATTAAAACGAATTTTCCAAACCAAAGCGATAGTTAGCGTTATGTTTGTGGGAATATTTATCTATTTCATCTTTTACCCACAACCTTATTTACATGAAGCAATCCGAGATGTTCCTATTGCTGTTATTGACCAAGATAATACCAATTACAGTCGAGATCTAGTAAGACAACTTAATGCTAATAAGTCCATCAATATAGACTTACATATTGCAGACTTAGAAACGGCTAAAAAACTTATCGAAGAACGTAAAATATATGGAGTTGTACTCATACCTTACCGTTTTCAAAAGAATATATTAGAAGGAAAAACTAGCCCAGTGTCATATTATGGCGATGCGAGCTATATTTTAATTTATAGTAATGTTGCTACCGCCATTAATACCGTTGCCAGTAATTTTGGCGCTAAAATTTCAATTTCACGCAAAATAGCGCAAGGTATCGATCCTGCAGTGGCAAATAATAATGTTTCTCCTTTTAATAGCCAGTTAATTAGTTTATTTAATCCTCAATCAGGATATGCAACCTATATTATTCCAGCCGCTTTTATTTTGATCTTAAATCAGACATTATTTATCGGTAGTATTTTATGCCGTCTATTTAGTAAAAATTCTGATTTTGAAATAGCCTTTATTAATAAACAGAATCACACGGTTTCATCGGCATTATTCCTGCTTTCTGGTAAATTATTGACTTATTTAGTGCTTTATTTAATCTATTTTATTATTTATACCGTATTTGCTAACTATTGGTATGACTTACCGCGCCTAAGTCATCTATCTGTATCCTTACTATTTATTCTTCCTTTTATTTTGTCCACTTCGTTATTAGGTAAAATTGTTTCACATTTTGTCCATACGGTAAGTGATGTGTTTTGCTTAATTATACCGTCAAGTATGATTATCTTTTTTGTTACAGGATTATCTTGGCCAAAAGAATTGATGCCTCCTTTGTTCTATTTTATTGGCTATATATTTCCAGCTGTACCAGCTATAGTTGGGTCAGTAAAAATAAATCAAATGGGAGCAAGTTTTTCCGAATTTAGTCAGCAATATTGGCATTTGTGGATATTAACCATTGTCTATTTTTGTATCGCATTTATTTTAGAAAAACGTTATGTTCAAAAGATAATGTCGACAAATGCTAGGAGAGAAAATTAAATTAGCAATAGTTCATTTATTATAAATAATCAAATAAAAATTGATTGATACAACAACGTCATCAATGGCACTAATTTGCAGCTGTATTAATATGTTTGAATTTCTTTTTTAGCTTTATGATAAACCTCATTTGTTATATATAAAAATATGTCAGTTTCATAAAGTTAGATATAGAATTTTAGTTTTTTCCTTGAAGGTTAGTGTGTATAGCTATATCATAATTGGCCGACTAAGATCTTAGTTAGCTAGACCCCAAAAAATAGAAAACAAAATAAATGAGTCCCCATGTTAATTAATGCTAAAAATATTCTCGAAAAATTAAATCCACATAATAAAGTAAATTACGATTCTGTTTTAAAAGAAGTGATTAATAATTGGCAATCAGAATCAGTTCGACCAAAGTTATTAATTCATAGTTGTTGTGCACCTTGTAGTACCTATGTTTTAGAGTATTTAGCACAATATGCAGATATTACGATTTATTTTGCTAATTCTAATATCCATCCCAGAGTTGAATATGAGCACCGTAGTGTGGTGCAACAGAAATTTATTGCTGATTTTAATCAAAAAACAGGTAATAACGTTCAATTCTTAGAAGCACCTTATCAGCCAGCAGAATTTATTAAACAAGTTGGTCATTTGCGTAATGCGCCCGAAGGTGGCGAGCGTTGCCATATTTGTTATAAAATGCGATTAGATCTGGCCGCAATTAAAGCAAAAGAATTGGGCTTTGACTATTTTGCAAGTGCTTTAACACTAAGCCCTAAAAAGAATAGCCAAAAAATAAACGAACTGGGGTTTGAAATTCAAGAGATCTTTTCGGTCAATTATCTGCCTTCTGATTTCAAAAAAAATAACGGTTATAAACGCTCTATTGAATTATGCAAGGAGTATGATGTGTATCGTCAATGTTATTGCGGTTGTATTTTTGCCGCCAAATCACAAGGTGTTGATTTGAAAAATGTGATTGCGATAGCTAAGCAAGGTTTAGAAAAAGGTTTATAACTATTAGGGACATTTAATTATAGACCATACTCAAACGTATAGTTACCTGAAACTTTTTGACACTGTTATTATCTGCGGAAAGATATTTTTTAAACAGAACTATTAAAAAATTTGAACATTTAACTATAATTATCATTTATAAAATTAATTTTCTGATAGTCAGTTATATTCTTGCTAAATGTGAGTTTATTATGTCAAAACTTTATAAGTTAGGATTGGATGTTGGTTCTACAACAGCTAAATGTGTGTTGCTTGATGAGCATGGCAATTTTGTTTATACCAATTATGTTCGCCATAATACCCATATTATAGCAACTGTGTTGCGATTATTAGATGAGATAGTACAAAAACTTGGCAATAATATTATCTTGTCGGTGAAAGTGACTGGTTCGGCAGGGATGGGGATTTCGGAAAAAGCAGAGATTGCTTTTATTCAAGAAGTGGTAGCTGCTTCAGAAGTTGTGCAACGAAAATATCCCGAAGTAAGAACATTGATTGATATAGGGGGAGAAGATAGTAAGATGATCTTCTTCTTCCCAGATCGTCCACCAGATATTCGTATGAATGGCAGTTGTGCTGGAGGAACTGGAGCGTTTATCGATCAGATGGCAACGTTACTTAATACTCCAGTTCAACAATTCGATCTCCTCGCCCAAAATCACAACCAAATTTACCCAATCGCTTCTCGTTGTGGTGTTTTTGCTAAAACCGATGTCCAAAATCTGATTAGTCGTAACGTTTCAAAAGAAAATATCGCATATTCTGTTTTGCATGCCGTTTGTATTCAGTTAGTTAACACCTTAGCGCGTGGTTATGACGTTGTACCAAAAGTGATGTTAATTGGTGGACCATTTTCATTTATTCCAACACTTGGTAAAGCGGCTTTAGAGACTTTAAAGCTAACTGAAGATCAAATTGTAAAAACTGAACATCCCACGTTATTGTCGGCTTGGGGAGCTGCAATTCATCTTTTGGATCGTACTGAACTTTCAATTACTGATTTTATTGCAAAATTAAATGCCTCAACAAAAATAACCACTAATCAGTCTTTTAGATTAAATCCATTATTTAATAAATTATTGTCTTTTAATGATTGGAAAAAACAAAGAAAATATATTGAAATTCCTAAAATTAAGCTAGCTGATTATCAAAAACAAAACGCTTTTTTAGGTATTGATAGTGGATCTACAACTACAAAAATTACCTTAATTGGTGAAGATGACGAGTTGCTTTTTACCTATTATGCACCAAATAATGGTCACTCTATTGGTGCTTTAAGCAAAGGTTTAACACAATTAAAGCAAGAAATTGCATCATCAAGCAAAAACATTGTTATTGCTCGCACAGGTGTTACAGGTTATGGCGAAGAGCTATTAAAAGCAGCTTTTGCTTTTGACGATGGACTTGTTGAAACGATGGCGCATTTTGCCGCTGCAAAACATATCGATCATGAGGTAAGCTTTGTGATGGATATCGGCGGCCAAGATATGAAAGCTATTTTTATATCCAATGGTGTTGTTAATCATATTGAACTTAATGAAGCTTGTTCATCAGGATGTGGGTCGTTTATTGAAACATTTGCTAAATCACTTAATTTTAATACGATCGACTTTGCTGATGCAGCTTGTAAATCAACAAGCCCTTGCGATTTAGGTACACGATGCACTGTTTTTATGAATTCTAAAGTTAAACAAGCTTTGCGCGAGAATGCTACCGTTGGTGATATTTCAGCTGGGTTGGCTTTTTCAGTCATAAAAAATGCGATTCACAAAGTATTAAAACTCCACGATATGCGAAAACTAGGTGATCATATTGTGGTACAAGGTGGAACTTTTAAAAATCCAGCAGTTTTTAGAGCGTTAGAACAATTAACTGGTGCACAAATTACGAGTTCTAATATACCTGAATTAATGGGGGCTTATGGCTCTGCATTAGTAGCAAAAAATCACTATCAACAAAACCCAATAGCATCAACGTTTATTGGTTTAAACAATTTATACAAAGCCGAAGATAACAAAGCTAAACCTTCGCGTTGTAAAGGGTGCGAAAATAAATGCGATATTGTAATTTATCGTTTTGCTAATGGGCAACGCTATTATTCAGGCAATAAATGTGAACGTTTTTTAAGTAATAATCCTCAAAAAGATAACAATTCATTTAATATGTTTGATTATAAAAATGCGTTGTTATTTGATCGTATTGCAATTTCAACTTCTAATGCAAAAATCAATATTGGCATTCCGCGAGTGTTAGGGCAATACGAAAATTTTCCTTTTTGGCATACGTTATTAACTCACAGTGGCATTAAGGTTACTCTTTCGCCATTTTCAACCAATGCTATTTATGAAAAAGGGGCAGGAACAGTCATGTCTGATAGTGTTTGTTTTCCTGCTAAGTTGGTACATGGGCACATTATGGAACTTATTGAACAAAAGGTTCATCGTATTTTTATGCCCATGGTGGTTTTTGAGTCTGCGCAGTTTGATAATGCTGTGAATAGTTATAACTGTCCAATAGTCAGTAGTTATGCTGAAGTGGTAAATAGTGCGATTAATCCCGAAATTAAATATGGCTTGCCAATTGATCATCCGGTTGTTAATTTCACCAATATTAAATTACTTAAAAAAGGCTGTATTAAGAATTTAACTTCGTTAGGTATTAATAAAGCTGTGGCAGAGAAAGCATTTTCTAGTGCAATAATTGCTCAATCTGAATTTAAAAAATCACTTTATAATAAAGCAATTGAGGTCTTAAATAATGCTAAACAAACAGGAAGTTATGTATTTGTTTTAGCGGGGCGCCCTTATCATAGTGACAGTTTAATAAACCATAAAACTCCCGAAATCTTAAATGCACTTGGTTGCGATGTGATTACTGAAGATTCGGTATTGGGAGCGATCAATCAATTGTCACCAGAACTACAAATCTGTTCACAGTGGAGTTATCCAAATCGTTTATATGCTGCGGCAACCTTTGTGGCACAACAAGCAAATAATATTCAATTCGTTCAACTCAATTCATTCGGTTGCGGACCTGATGCGATTGTCACCGATGAATGTAAGGCGATATTAGAATCAAAAGGCAAAACCTGTACGATTATTCGTGTTGATGAAATTTCAGCAACGGGATCCGTTCGCTTACGTTTGCGGTCAATAATTGAATCCATCCGTATGAATCACCAACAGCCATTAAAATCTGTTGAACGTAAAAAAATAGCTATTTTTAATAAACAAGATAAACAGCGTAGGACGATACTAGCTCCGTTTCTTTCTGACTTTTATTCGCCAATTTTACCGTCAGTATTTGCATTATTGGGCTATAAACTAGAAACATTGCCAAAACCAGATAAAACTTCGGTTGAGTGGGGATTAAAATATTGTAATAACGAGATTTGCTATCCAGCAACCATTATTGTTGGCGATATTATCAAAGCTCTTCAATCTGGTAAGTATAATCGTGACGAAGTTGCGATTGGAATTACTCAGACAGGGGGACAGTGTCGTGCAAGTAGTTATCTATCATTAATTAAAAAGGCCATGATTAGTAATGGTTTTGAAGATATACCAATCATATCACTTAGTCTTAAGAACATGAATCAGAGTGAACAGCCAGGTTTTAAAATTAATTGGCTTAAAGCACTGCCAACTTCTTTTTTTGCTATGTTGTTTACTGATTCATTAGCTAAAATGTATTACGCTGTAGCGCCTAGAGCAAAGATAAAACAACAAGTTGATCAACTCAAGGATCTTTACATAAGAAAATTAGAGCAGGCTATTAGTCAGTATAAAGGTCATAAAGCAATTTATACACTATTAGCCGAAGCAGTTGCTGATTTTAACCAAGTAGAAGTTCTAAACAAAAATTGCCCACAAATTGGTATTGTAGGTGAAATCTATGTTAAATATAATAATTTTGGTAACCAACACAGTATTGATTGGTTAATTGATCAAGGCATTGAGCCAGTGATACCTCCAATGCTCGAATTTTTTGTTCAAGGCTTTGTAAATTTTGATAGTAATATTGATAATCACCTTGAATCGAAAAGGTATCTTTCCTATTTATTACACTTTTTTGAGAAGATTGCACAACGTTATATTGATAAAACTAATCAAATTCTGGCTAATTTTAAATATTATCAACCATTTCATAATATCCGTGATATAGCAAAAAAAGCTGAACAAATTCTTAATTTAAGTAACCAATTTGGAGAAGGCTGGTTGATTCCAGCAGGCATCATGAGTTTTGCTGAGTATGGTATTAACAATGTCATTAGTTTGCAACCTTTTGGCTGTATTGCTAATCATGTGGTTTCAAAAGGTGTTGAAAAACGTATGCGTGACTTGAATCCTAAACTTAATTTATTGTATTTGGATTTTGATGATGGGGCAGGAGAAGTAAACGTGCTAAATCGTTTACATTTTATGGTTAGCTCATTAAAGTATACGCAATTACAACGTATTGTTTAATAACTATAATGGCTTATGGTTATGTGATAATGTATAAAATTATTCATAGTAATGGATTTACAAGGAGGATCAGTTAGTTGTGTTGTCGATTTATCAATTAAAACCAAAATTTCAAGCATTACTTAGACCATATGCCAATGCTCTTTATAAAGCAAATTTTACAGCCAATCAAGTAACATTAATAGCTGGATTTGGATCGATTTTTATCGCTTTCATTGTTGGAGTATTAGCCAAATATCAATGGATTTTTTTTCTTATTCCAATATGGATGTTTATCCGTATGGCACTTAATGCCATTGATGGTATATTAGCAAGAGAATATTACCAAAAATCAAATTTAGGTGCTTATTTAAACGAAATTTGTGATGTTGTGTCTGATAGCGCATTGTTACTCATTTTTACACAAATTGAATGTGTCAATAACTATTTAGTCATTTTAGTGGTTTTATTGTCGTTATTAACAGAATACAGTGGCGTGCTAGGTGTTATGATTGGTGCTTCACGGCGGTATGATGGACCAATGGGTAAGAGCGATCGAGCATTTGTGCTTGGTGGAATTAGTCTAGCGATTGCCACTTATTTATTACCTTTAAGTTACATCAATGCGCTATTATGGATCATTAGTATTTTGCTTGTTTGTACTGTAATTAACAGAATACGAAATGGCATTCAAGAAGTCCAAAAATAACGAGGGGAAATATGCGTCAACAGCAACAAAAAACATTTATTAGTTATGATGGCTGTCAGTTATTCTATCGCTATTGGCCTGTTATTGATAGCAATGCTAATCAACCTAAAGCAATAGTCATTTTTCATCGTGGGCATGAACATTCAGGACGTGTTGCACATTTTGCTGATGAATTAAATCTACCAGATTATCAAATCTTTGCTTGGGATGCTAGAGGTAATGGTCAATCAGAAGGTGAGCGAGGTGATGCTCCTAATTTTGCAACATTAATTAAAGATGCTAACTGTTTCATTGAACACATCATGCAGGAGTATAACCTCCGTCAAGAAGATATTGCTATTATAGCCCAAAGTGTTGGTGCTGTGATTGCTTCGGCATGGGTACATGACTATGTGCCAAATATTCGTGCCTTGGTATTAGGTTCACCAGCTTTTAGCGTAAAATTATATGTACCATTAGCGGTGCCAGGATTGAAATTACTATATAATTTGAAAGGGAATTTTTTTGTTAATAGTTATGTCAAACCTAATTTATTAACGCATGATTTAGAAAGAGCAACTTCGTTTACAAAAGACCCATTAATTACTCGACCTATTTCTGTACGACTTTTGCTTGATTTATATTCAGTATCAGATCGTGTTGTTAAAGATGCAAATGCAATTACCGTCCCAACACAATTGTTAGTTTCTGGATCGGATTATGTAGTAAGACGAAAACCGCAAAGACAGTTTTACGATAATTTGGGCACACAACAAAAAGAATTTCACATTCTCCCAGGGTTTTATCATGATACATTTGGCGAAAAAGAACGAAAATTCGCTATCGATCGTGCAAGACGATTTATTATTGGTTGTTTCGCCAATCAAATTTGTGTACCGCCATTAGTTAATGCTGATCTTGTAGGATATACTAGGCAAGAAGCAGATAATTTAACGATGCCTCCATCGGGTTTGATTAAACCTATATACTGGAAGTTTATTAAAGCCAATTTAAAATATGTCAGTAAAATATCTGACGGAATTAGGCTTGGTATCGATACGGGATTTGATTCGGGTAGTACGCTTGACTATGTTTACCGTAATGAACCATCGGGAACATCAAAATTGGGGCGTTTTTTTGATTATGTTTATTTACAATCTATTGGTTGGCGAGGAATTCGACAACGAAAAGTACATCTTGAAGAGCTATTAAAACTAGCTATCAATAAATTATATGATCAGAACTATTCTGTCGATATTGTTGATATAGCAGCAGGGCATGGGCGTTATATTTTAGAAACGATTAATCAAATTGCCAATAAACCCAATTCGATTTTACTACGAGATTATAGTGATATTAATGTGCTTGCAGGTCAAACATTAATAGAAGAGAAAGGATTAGTAAATATAGCACGTTTTGAAAAAGGTGATGCTTTTAATCGTGAGCAACTAGCCCAATTATCACCTAAACCAACTTTAGCTGTTGTATCTGGTTTGTATGAGCTGTTTAGTGATAATCAGTTGCTACGTAACTCTTTATCTGGCCTTGCTGACTCAATACCTGAAGGGGGATATTTAATTTATACCAATCAGCCATGGCATCCTCAATTGGAATTTATAGCAAGAGCGTTAACATCACATCGTGATGGTCAACCATGGATTATGCGAAGACGAACTCAACGTGAAATGGATCAGTTGGTTGCAACTGCTGGGTTTAAAAAAATAACAATGCGTATTGATCAGTGGGGGATTTTTACTGTATCGCTAGCACAACGAATAAAATAATGGATAAAGTAAAACTAGGATTTAATAAGCTAACTATTTATAAGTTTATATGGTTAATTTGTTTAGCTATTTTCTTTTTTACTAGCTATAATTTTGCCAATTGGTTTACCTCTACACGTAGTGATGTAGGAAGTATAGTTTTTAAATGGGAACATTCAATTCCATTGTGGTCTTGGTCTATCGTACCTTATTGGTCGATAGACCTTATGTATGGACTAGCAATATTACTTGTTTGCTCTCATCGAGCTCTAAAAATACTTTGTCTTCGACTTTTATCCGCTCAGATTATTTGTATTATCTGTTTTTTGATTTTTCCGCTTAAGTTTTCTTTTGAGCGCCCAACATTAGATGGATTATCGGGATTATTATTTGATATTTTGATGGGATTTGATAAACCTTTTAATCAAGCGCCATCGCTTCACATTACATTATTGGTTATTTTATGGCAATTTTATGCTAGCTATTTTCGTGGTGTGTGGCGCTATATTTTACATATTTGGTGTTTATTAATTGCTTTATCTGTATTAACAACTTGGCAACATCACTTTTTTGACGTCCCTACAGGGGTCGGAGTAGGGTGTTTCTGTATTTGGTTATGGCCAAATGATAGTCTATCACCAATAAAAAATTACCAATTACCTAAGCAGTATTTTTGGAGTAGTGTTTATTTTTTACTGTTCGCATTTTCCTTTTATATTGCTATTTACTTTTATTCATGGGCATTGTGGTTATTATGGTTTTCTGTTGCATTTTTATTAGTTTCAGTAAACTATTTACTAGTTGGCACAGTCGGTTTTCAAAAACAGACTAATGGAAAATTTAATCTTGTAGTTACTATTTTATATCTGCCTTATTTTGTGATTATATGGGTTAATTCACGATTGTGGACATTTAAAAACAAGTCGGTAGATTTGATTTGTGATAATGTTTATTTAGGTAGAATACCTTCCAATAATACTTTGCGCACAAATCATTTTTTCTCAATTGTTGATCTTTGCGCTGAATTACCAATTCCTCATTTTAATGGTCAGTACAATCTCATCCCTGTATTAGATATGACGCCACTGACGATTGAACAATGTCAACAAGCAGCTGAAATTATTAATCAGCATTACAAAAAAGGTAAATTATTAGTCTGTTGTGCTTTGGGATATTCGCGCAGTGCTACCGCTATTATTGCTTGGTTATTGTTAACTAAAAGAGCATCGAACTTAGATGAAGCAATAAGTATGGTAAAAGAACGCCGTCATACAATTGTTATTACAGCCAAGCAACGAATAATTTTGTTAGACTGGTTTTTACAAATAAAAAAAGGAAGTCAGTATGTTAAATCATGATGAATCAAAAAAATTAACAACAGATTGTCAAACATCACTTGTGATATTTTGTGGATTACTGACTATCAGTTTATTAATTGGTTTATTATTGTTGTTTTTCACTATTACAGCATTATGCTTTGGATTGATCTCAAATTGGATGATTAACGATGCTTTACCATTAACCTTATTTTGTTTTGCTGCCTTTATTATGGGATTGATTGGGATTTATTACACATTAAGAATTCAATTTGATAAACAACTGTTTAATTATTTGTCTACTCGCAACAAACAACTCGCTAATACACTTATTGAGTTAGATAATGTTCTGTTAACCCTTCATTTAATTAAGTCCAATCAGTTAATAAAACGAACTATCATTGAACGCCAACAAGGTACATTAAGGTTGTTTAGAAAACAAATAACATCACTGATTATACAAATTATATTGTTAATAGGAGCATGGTTTAGTGGCATTATTCAATCTTGGTAATTCAGTTAAAGTAAAATTGGTTCATATTTAACAGCGGACAAGCAATAAGGAGAAAGGAATATGTCTAATTATCAAAATGATACCTTATTACTATTTGCTGGTATTGGTATTTTACTTGTTATTGCCTCTACTATAGGTTGGTTATTAAAACGGCATCTTAGTAGTCCAAATAATGTAATTGATAATCTTATCACTCGCATTAATGCATGGTGGGTAATTGTGGCTGTTATAGGTATTGCATTCTTGATAGGAAAATTTGCGGTAGTTTTTCTATTTTTCGTAGCATCTGCTATTGCATTACGAGAGTTTTTAATTTTAACGCCTGCTAGTCGTTATGATTCTTATGCATTGGTATTTGCCTATTTCATTGCTTTACCTTTGCAATATATTTTAGTTGCTATATCGTGGTATGGATTATTTAGTATTTTTATCCCTGTTTATGGTTTTTTATTATTAGCCATTTTGGCGGCAATAGCTGGTTCAACTTATAATTTTTTGGAGAGAACAGCTGAAGTACAATGGGGATTAATGACTACAGTATATAATATTTCTTGCGTACCAGCATTATTAATATTACCAATTGATAATTATCAGGATCGCAATCTTCTTTTGATTGCTTTTTTATTATTGGTTGTAGAGCTTTCAGATGTGTTGCAATATGTGTTTGGAAAATTATTTGGCAAACATAAAATTACTCCAAATCTATCGCCATCTAAAACGGTTGAAGGATTTATTGGAGGAACCTTATCAGCAAGTTTAATTGGTGCGTGCTTATTTTGGATCACACCTTTTAGTTTTATCCAAGCAGGGTTTATTTCACTCATGCTTACATTATTTGGTTTTTTAGGCGGTTTGGTTATGTCTGCCATCAAACGAGATAGAGGTATAAAAGATTGGGGAAATTTAATTAGTGGTCATGGTGGTGTGCTCGATCGTTTAGATTCTGTTTGTTTTGCCGCACCGATCTTTTTTCATCTTGTACGTTATTTTTGGGTCTAACTTTAATATTAACTTTAGATAAGCAAACTAGTTTATCTAAATTATACAAATTCACATGCAAAAAAAGAGCAAAATCGTTTAATTTATGATATAAATACAGTTATAGTTTTAAATTTAAAATATAAATAAGGACTTTATTATGTTAAAAGAGCAAATGGTAGTAAAAAATTCAACGGGCTTGCATGCTCGCCCTGTAACAACACTAGTTAAATTAGCTGGTCGTTATAAATCATCAATTGAGCTTGTTTATAATGATAAAGCAATTAAATTAAAAAGTATGATGGGTTTACTTGGTGCTGGGGTTAAAGGTGGTTCAACTGTAGAAATCATCTGTGATGGTGAAGATGAACAAGCAGCAATGGACGAAATCCGTGAACTATTTGCTACAGGTTTTGGTGAGTAATTACAACATTAGCTAGCTAATAATTATTTTTTTATTTGATTCCGTCGACTTAGGTCGACGGAGTTGTTTTTTGAAAGGCGTAACTAGATACTTTTAAGTAGACCTAATTTAAAAAGATTAAGTTAATCTTTAATTATTGAATTCAATTCGCTATGATCAATTGATGGCAACGTTTTGGTAAAACCTTTAGTTAGATAAATTAAATAAATAACCCCAATTGCTAACCAAACTAAACCAACAATCATCGCTGTTGCATCAAGACTTGTCCACAACCACAATGAAAGCAAAACGCCAATTGCAGGTAATAGTCCATACTTAAATAGCATTGATGCTGTTTTTGTATTACCACTAAGGTAGCTTTTGATCACACATAGATTGACAAAAGTAAACGCCACTAATGCACCAAAGCTTATCATTGAGAAAACCAAACTAAGATCTAATACTAATGATAGTAATGAAAAACAAGCGACAAAGATAATCGATAAATAAGGCGTTCTAAAGCGTGGGTGAATTTTATAAAAGATCTGTTTAGGTAGCACGCCTTCACGTCCCATTGCATAAAAAATCCGTGATACGCTAGTCTGTGCAGTCATTGCCGATGCAAAGACGCCAGTTAGATATGCCGCTTGGAAGAAATTGTACATAAAATTGTTACTAATTTGTCTAATAAATTCTATACGATTGATTTTATCAAGGTGGTGCATCACATCAAGGCTTGCCGTATCTTGGTTATCAACAAAACTACTCCACATAGGAAAAATCAGATGACCACAATAAGAGACAACCAAAAAGATACAGCCAGCAATAAGAACTGTCCAAATAATGGCTTTAGGCAGAGATCTTTTTGCATCATTGGATTCTTCTGCCAACGTTGCTATCGCGTCAAAGCCTAAAAAAGCAAGGCAAAGTACTGCGGCTCCTGACATTAATCCGCTAAAATCATTAGCATTGATCTTAAGTGGTTTTATTATCACTTCTGGGGTTAAATGGGTATTAGCAAAAGTGAAAAATATAAATAATCCAATAAAAATCATCTGAACAATAATTAAGGTGAAATTTACCGAATTGATCAACTTAATACCCAGATAATTTAAGAGACTAACCCCAATCAATGACCCAAGTACAAATACATAAGCAGGAACGCTAGGAAATGCTTCGTTAAGATAAATACCTAAAACCAAATAATTTAATATTGGTAAAAATAGGTAATCAAGGATTTGTGCCCAACCCACCAAAAATCCAGCTTTTCCACCAAAAGTACGTTGTACATAAGAATAAGCAGAACCAGCAATAGGTAGTTTATTTGCCATACGACAATAGCTTAATGCAGTGAAAAAAATCATGGCAAGGGTGATGATATAGGCTATAGGTAAGTGTCCATTACTTTTAACAGTTACTTCCCCATAAGTGGTAAAGATCCCTAAAGGAACCATATAAGCTAAACCAAATGCAATTAATGCAGGTGTGGTTAAAACTCGTTTCATTTTTATTGCGGACATGACTTACTTTGCTCCTCTGTCCCAAAAAACAATAAAAAACTACTAAGTATAGTTTTGCCTTTTTACCCGCTTAAAGCGGCAGGGAATTCTGCCATATTATAATAATTATGCAAGCTAATTTTTTGTAAAAAATATTAAAGCTGGCAAATTATAAACTTTAAAGTATATTAGCTGTTAATTAAGACCTATTTAATTTAAACGGGTTAGTTAAAACTTTGAATTTCTATTTTTACATATGAGTAGCAACAGAAATACTAATTTAACAAATCAGTTTATAAAATAAGTATAGATTATTGTATTGATCTTTAGTGGAATTATGAGGTATGGTCAGGAGCTATATGGTATGTGATTGATATGTTTATCGGAGTATTGATTATTGCTGCTATCTTACATTTCACAAAAACGACAGCGGGGAAACAGAAAAAGCAAAAGCAATTGGAGTTGATTAAAGCTTGGATAATTATTTATGCTACACCACTAATAATTGTGGTGTAGTAATTTGACATAAAAAAGTTAAATTTTAAATTACATCATTTTGATAAACCGTTTTACCGCCAACAATAGTTGTTAACACGTTAACGTTTTGGATATCATTAGTTGGTATGGTAAATGGGTTGCGATCTAAAATAATTAAATCAGCAAATTTACCTTTTTCAATTGAACCAATATATTCATCTTGATTTAATACATATGCAGCATTGATAGTAGCACTACGCAATACTTCAGTAATAGTTAAATTACGATCGCTGTCTAATCGTGGATGATCAGCATCAATTTGTCGAGTCATAGCAATTTGGAAATCATACCATTCGTTTAAAGGATCAATTGGCCAATCGCTACCAAATGCACAGTCTACACCAGCATCAATGTATTGCCCGTGCGCTTCTAATCCATTATAACGTTCTGGACCAAATAGAGTTTGATACTGCTCAACCATTGCTGAACTACAACCAGCCCACTGAAAAGAAAATACTACGCAAGCATTTAATTGTTTATATCTGGCAAACTGGTGTGTTGCGCTTAGTTCGTTATGTGCAGTGCTTGGACGGATATCTGCATCAGGTAAGGCTTTTCGCATTTTTTCAATAGCGTCAAGTACTACTTCAATTGCCCCTTCACCAACAGTATGCATATGTGGATGAAAACCTGCTTTTGCGGATTCAAGTATTAATGCATCTAACATTTCAGTGGAATAATAAAGATCACCGTAACGATCTTTTTCGTTTTCTAACTGATATGGTTTAAGTAATCGTGCCGTCATCAAAGGTGCTTGCATTACGCCATCTACAAATAACTTAGTATGTGATATTTTAATGCCTGGTTTAGGTTGCCAGTTTTTATCATCATAACGAGTGGCAAACTGTTTTACTTTCTCAATGACATTTGGAATATCGGCAATTGATGACACATCATCAGGTGGCAATTCCCGAGCGCCGAACAGGCGGATAGAAAGCCCATCTTGTTGCTGTAGTCTTAAAAAGGCATCGGCTTGAGTTTCAGTAATTCGAGCATCCATAACAGCAGTAACGCCTTGTTTATTTAATTCTGCTTGCGATAATTTAGCAATATTAAGTGCTTGTTCATCAGTTAATTTAGAAATACTATCAAAAGCACGCATGGCTGGGGCATCTTCTAATATACCATTTAATTCGCCGTCATCAGTACGACCAATTTTACCATCCGATGGTTCTGGAGTGTTTCTATCTAAACCAAATTTCTCTAATGCTATACTGTTAGCAACCAAAGTATGGCAATCATTTGAAAACAAAATAACAGGGCGTTTTGTATTGAGTTTATCAAGATCAAAACGAGTAATGTCTGTACCAATTGGCAACACTTCTTGGCGTAACCAACCACGGACTTGCAACCAATTAGCGTTATGATTGGGATTATCTTTATCTAAATAGTCTTGGATAATAGCTAAAGTCTCATCAATAGTTAAACTTTGATAATTTAAATTACATGATGATAATTGCATGCCACCCCAAAAGGTGTGTAAATGTGAGTCAATAATGCCAGGCATCATTGTTTTACCTTGCAAATCATAAATTATTGTATGATTATCAACATAGTGACTGTTATTTATTTCTTGCGTGGAGCCTGTTGCAATAATATAGCCATTTTCAATTGCGATAGCTTCACACACGCTGTCTTGCTTATCTGCGGTGTAAATATAGCCATTAATATAAATAACATCAGCTTTAACCATTATGTAGGATTCCTTAAATAAAGATAGAAATGAAAGGCTCACGATAACAGATTTATAAAAAATTTGTCAAACGCAATAATTTTCTTTATTGTGTGAGCAGATTATGCTACAAATAGCTATTTAGTTACAGCGTCACAAGGTGAACGGATGAAATATCAACAGCTAGAAAACCTTGAATGCGGTTGGAAATGGAACTATCTAGTTAAGAGACACTTAGAAGGTGAGTTAATTACACGCTATATTGAAAAAAGTGCTGCGCAACATGCGGTCAATGAGTTATTGTTGTTAGAACATAACCCAACTGGTGTTGTTGATTGGATAAAAAAGCATTTAAACCCTGACTTAGATAATCGCTTGAAGCAAACTATTCGGGCAAGGCGAAAGCGCCATTTTAATGCAGAACAACAATATACTCGGAAAAAATCCATTGATTTGGAATTTTTAGTCTGGCAACGATTGGCTAATTTAGCTAAACGCCGTGGATGCACGTTGTCACAAACCATTACTCAATTAATTGAAGATGCAGAGCAGAAAGAACAATATGCAACGAAAGTATCAACAATTAAAGATGATTTACTATCACTCTTAGATGTAAATATTGATAGTAAATAATACAAACAACAGAATAGAAAGGTTTAATTATGGGAAAATCCCTTGTTATTGTCGAATCACCAGCTAAAGCAAAAACGATCAATAAATATCTTGGTAAAGATTTCGTGGTTAAATCAAGTGTAGGTCATATTCGCGATCTACCTGTGAGTGGTAGTAGCCAACGAGCTGAAAAATCAACAAAAGACAAAAAAGATAAAGCAGATAAAAAAGTTAAACGTTCAGAAAGACAGGTCTTGGTTGATCGCATGAGCGTCGATCCATATAACGGTTGGAAAGCGCATTACGAAATTCTACCAGGTAAAGAAAGGGTAGTATCTGAACTGAAAAAACTGGCTAAAGATGCTGACATGATCTATCTTGCAACCGATTTAGATAGAGAAGGGGAAGCCATTGCATGGCATCTTAAAGACGTGATAGGTGGTGAAGATAGCAAATATCGTCGTGTTGTTTTTAACGAAATTACCAAAACGGCGATCAAAAATGCTTTTAATGAACCATCGATGCTTGATATGGATCGTGTTAACGCCCAGCAAGCACGTAGATTTATGGATCGGGTAGTTGGCTTTATGCTATCGCCATTACTTTGGAAAAAGGTTGCTAGGGGGTTATCAGCTGGTCGTGTACAATCTGTTGCTGTACGCCTTGTTGTTGAACGTGAACGCGAAATTCATGCTTTCATTCCTGAAGAATACTGGGATCTGTTTGCTGATTTGAACACGAGTAAAAATGAGCCATTAAGTTTGCAAGTTACTCATTATAAAAACGAAGCATTCGAACCTAAAGATAAAGTTGCCATTGATATTGCGCTAGCTGAACTTAGTAAAAACCAATATCAAGTAACTAATATTGAACAAAAGCCAACTAAAAGTAATCCAACAGCACCTTTTATTACCTCAACTTTACAGCAAGCAGCAAGTACTCGTCTTGGTTTTGGTGTTAAAAAAACCATGATGTTGGCTCAAAGATTATATGAAGCAGGTTACATTACCTATATGCGTACTGACTCGACCAATTTAAGTCAGGATGCGCTATCGATGGTACGTGATTATATCGGTAAAAATTTTGGCGATAAATATCTACCAAAATCGGCTAATGTATACAGTAGTAAAAAGAACTCGCAAGAAGCACATGAAGCGATTCGCCCATCAGATGTTACTATCTTAGCTGATAATCTTAGTGATGTTGAAGCTGATGCCACTAAATTATACCAACTAATTTGGCGCCAATTTGTAGCTTGCCAAATGACATCGGCTGAATATAACTCAACAACAATTACGGTTAATTCAGGTGATTTTACTTTAAAAGCCAAAGGTCGGACATTGCGTTTTGATGGTTGGACTAAAGTGCAGCCACAGCTAGCCAAAAATAATGAAGATAAAATATTACCATCACTATCGATAAACGATAAGCTTGATTTAATTAACTTAAATCCAAATCAACATTTTACCAAACCACCAGCAAGATATAACGAAGCATCTCTTGTTAAAGAGCTTGAAAAGCGAGAAATTGGGCGACCATCGACTTATGCAACCATTATTTCGACAATACAAGATCGTGGTTATGTACGTTTAGATAATCGTCGGTTTTATGCTGAAAAAATTGGTGAAATTGTTACCGATAGACTTAGTGAAAACTTCAATGATCTCATGAGTTATGATTTTACAGCACGTATGGAACATGCTCTGGATGAGATTGCTCATAAAAAACAAGAATGGCGTGAAGTGCTTGATCAGTTTTTTAGTGACTTTAGTCAGCATCTTGAGGTTGCTGAACAAGCACCAGATAAAGGTGGAATGCAGCTTAATCCATTGGTGCTAACACCTGAAATTAAATGTCCAAATTGTGGGCGTGAAATGGGTATTAAAACTGCCGGTACCGGTGTATTTTTAGCTTGTTCAGGCTATGCGTTGCCACCTAAAGAGCGTTGTAAACAGACCATTAACTTAATTCCTGAGCACGAAACATTAAATATTCTAGAAGAAGCTGAAACAGCAGAAACTGATGCTTTAAGAGCCCGTAAACGCTGTCCAAAATGTCACACGGCTATGGATAGTTATCTACTTGATAATGAAAGAAAACTGCATATCTGTGGCAATAACCCGATTTGTGATGGTTTTATTGTTGAAAAAGGTAACTTTAAGGTTAAAAGTTATGAAGGGCCAATTATTGAATGCGAAAAATGTGGTTCAGAAATGCATTTAAAATCAGGGCGATTTGGCCTATATATGGGCTGTACTAATCCTGATTGTAAAAATACGCGTAAGATCTTAAAAAATGGTGATGTTGCACCACCAAAAGAAGACCCAGTTGATCTACCTGAACTAAAATGCACCAAGTCAGATGCACATTTTGTATTACGTGACGGTGCTGCGGGCATCTTTTTGGCGGCGCATAATTTTCCAAAATCAAGAGAAACACGCGCACCTTTGATAGAAGAGTTACAACGTTTTAAAGAGCGCTTACCCGAAAAATTCATTTATTTGACCGAAGCACCAAATAAAGATCCTAATGGTAATCCATCAATTGTTCGTTTTAGCCGTAAAAATAAACAACAATATGTTACTTCTGAAGTTAATGGAAAATCGACAGGTTGGGTGATGCAATATGTAGATGGCAAATGGATCAATAGCAAAAAGTAGGTAGGCACGTCTGAATTTTGTTAAAAACTTTCAGGAAAGTATGCGTTTTAGTATAAAATAATTATTCTTTTGCGCTAAGCTGTGAAATGACTTACCTTAGCAATTCTTCCTTTTGTAATGTTATTAAAAAGGAAGAAAGGCATACAGTTAAAGGAGCGTTTGAGTGTTATGAAATTGCAACAATTACGCTATATTGTTGAGGTCGCAAATAACGACCTCAATGTATCGCTAACATCCGAAAAACTGTATACCTCTCAACCCGGTATAAGCAAACAAATAAAATTATTAGAAGACGAGCTCGGCGTTCAGATATTTACTCGAGTGGGTAAACACCTTTCTCAAATCACACCGGTTGGTGAAAAAATCATTGCTCTTGCCCGAGAGATCCTCAATAAGTCCAATGATATTAAGATTATCGCCAAAGAGTTTAGTCAACCAAATCAAGGCTCATTAACAATTACCACTACCTATACTCAAGCTCGTTATACATTGCCAGTTGTGATTCAACAGTTTATGCAGCAATATCCAAGTATTACATTGCATATGGAGCAAGGATCTTCTCCTCAATGTATTTTACAAACTCAAGAAGGTCTGGCTGAATTTGCTATTGTGACCGATATCTCACAGCTTAGCGATGATATGATAGCCTTACCTTGTTATCACTGGAACCAAGCTGTGATTGTGATGAAAGATCATCCGCTTGCCAAAAGTAAATTAATTTCGATTGAAGAGCTTTCAAAATATCCGTTAGTTAGTTATGATTTTTCTAATGATGGTTCAGATTTAAATCAAGCTTTCTTGCGTGCTAACCAATCACCTAATATTGTTTTTAGCACAACGGATGGCGAGTTAATTAAAACTTATGTTAAATTAGGTGTCGGCGTTGGTATTGTGGCAAAAATGGCGGTGATCAATACTTCAGATGACGATTTAGTTGTACTTAATGCTGGACATATTTTTCCTTACAGCACGACCTATATCGTTTTTCCTCGCTCATTATATTTACGCAGTTATATGTATGATTTTATCAGTCAGTTTTCGCCTCATTTGAATCGACAAGCTGTAGACAAACTTATGTTATGTGAAAACAATTCCGAAGTATTAACGATGTTTAACGGGGTAAAATTACCCGTTTACTAATTTATTCTATCTTTTTATGAGAATAAAAGTTGAACCAAAGTGCGATATAACTCGCACTTTGGATGGATTATAACTATTTATGTCTTGCTTTTAAAATACCAATGACATCTTGTAAAGACAGATTCTGGTCTTGGAGTAAAACTAATAAATGATAAATTAAATCGGCAGATTCATTTTTTAGTTCCTCGCTGTCATGAACTGTTGCAGCAAGGGCTGTTTCAACGCCTTCTTCTCCCACTTTTTGGGCTATGCGCTTAGTACCGTCATGATACAGTTTTGCGGTATATGATGATTTAGGATCGCCATTTTTACGCCCTGCAATTATCTGTTCTAATTCAAATAGGAATCCCCATTGGGTTTTAGTCGAAGCAAAACAACTTGTTGAGCCGGTATGGCAAGTTGGGCCAACTGGATCAACTAAAATCAATAACGTATCATTATCACAATCCGTTGAAATATTCACAACATTAAGAAAATTGCCAGAAGTTTCACCCTTTGTCCAAAGGCGCTGTTTGGTTCGTGAATAAAAAGTGACTTTGCCGCTATTTTGTGTTTGTGCTAACGCTTCTTGATTCATATAGCCAAGCATTAACACATCGCCCGAAACATAATGCTGAATAATGACCGGCATTAAATTATCCACTTTTTGCCAATTGAGTTGTTGTAATTCTAATTGGGTATTGCAATTTTGCGTTAACATAATCGAATATTTACTCCATGTTGTGCCAAATATTGTTTAAGTTCACCAATATTAATAATTTGTTTATGAAAAACTGAGGCAGCTAATGCTCCATCAACTTGTGCTTGATTAAATGCCTGTAAAAAATGCTCAATAGTACCAGCACCGCCTGAAGCAATTAGTGGCACGTTGCATACTTCTCGAACAGCGTTTAGTTGAATAATATCATATCCATTACGAACACCATCTTGGTTCATCATATTAAGAACAATTTCACCTGCACCACGTTTTTGTACCTCTTGTACCCAGTCAAGAGTGTTCCATTTTGTGGCAACGGTACGTTTTTCGTCACCAGTAAATTGATAAACATGATAATTGTTTGACTGTTTGTCATACCAGCTATCAATGCCAACTACAATGCACTGTACTCCGTAACGATCTGCAAGCCGTGTAATTAAACTAGGATCAGCAAGGGCAGGGGAATTAATCGAAATTTTATCAGCTCCAAAGGTTAATATTTGACCTGCATCTTCAACCGTTTTAATACCACCAGCAACACAAAAAGGGATATCAATCACTTCGGCAACTTTTGCGATCCAACTTTTATCGACAACACGGCCATCTGACGAAGCGGTGATATCATAAAAAACGAGCTCATCTGCGCCTTCTTCTGCATATCTTTTTGCTAAGGGGACTATGTCTCCAATAATTTCATGATTACGAAATTGTACACCTTTAACCACTTGTCCATCGCGAACATCTAAACAGGGAATTATTCTTTTGGCCAACATGAAATTGCCTCCTGAACTGTAAATTTTTCTTCAAGTAAAGCACGGCCAACAATGACACCTTTAACACCACTGTCTTTCAGTGCTTTGACATCACTCAATTGACCAATTCCGCCAGACGCTTGAAAAGCAATCTGTGGGTATTTACGACTAATTTCCTGATACAACTTAACGTTTGAGCCACTGAGTGTGCCATCTTTGGAAATATCTGTACACAATACATGCCTTAAGCCATAAGGAAGGTAATCATCAATCACTTGTTCTAGTGTCTGACAGGAATCTTCTTGCCATCCATGAATAGCGACATATTTATTTCCTTGGTTGTCAATGCGGACATCAAGAGCCAATACTAGCCTTTCTGCACCATATTTTGAAAACCACTGTTTGACCAATTCGGGTTGCTTAATAGCTGTCGAACCAATTACTATGCGAGCAGCGCCGGCAGATAGCAATGATTGTATATCTTTTTCAGTACGAATTCCTCCACCAACTTGAACTGGTATTTGCACACCATTAATCAGATTTTGTATTAGTAAAATTTGGCGTTTTTGGGGATCTTTCGCACCTGTTAAATCAACAAGATGTAACAGTTTAGCACCTTGTTTTTCATAATCCTGTAAGCGTAAAAGTGGATCGTTGCCATAATCACGTTTTTGCTTATAATCACCTTGATGTAATCGCACAACGGAACCATCGATTAAATCAAGTGCAGGAATGATTATTGGAAAAGCTGTCATAGTTACATCTCCAAAAAGTTTTTTAGCAATTTTGCACCGGCTAAGCCAGAACGCTCGGGATGAAATTGCACGCCGTAAAAGTTTTCTTTTTGTACGGCTGCGGTAAAGCTTTCGCCGTAATTGGTTTCTGCTATTGTTGCTGAGCATAATGGCATCGCGTATCCATGTACAAAGTAAAAATAAGCATCATCAGGAATATCTCGAAATAGATGATGACCGGCTTTAGGTGAAACCTGATTCCACCCCATATGTGGTAGAGGTAAACCACAATCAGGAATTTCTCTAACTTTTTCGTGAATAATTCCCAATGTGTTAACATTTCCTTCGGTACTATAATCGGCTAGAAGTTGCATACCAAGGCAGATCCCTAATACAGGTTGAGTACAGACTTTGATAAGTTCAATTAAATGACGCTCTTTTAATTTTTCCATTGCTGAACTTGCGGATCCTACTCCAGGTAAAAACAACTTATCTGAGCTGAGCACGATATCAGGGTCAAGGCTAATTATTGGATCATAACCTAATCGTTGCACGGCATATTTGACCGAAGATAGATTAGCACAGCCAGTATCGAGGATGACAATCTTCATTTATAGCACTCCTTTTGAGCTTGGTAATCGGTCACTTTCAATTTTGATGGCTTGTTTTAATGTTCTAGCAAAAGATTTAAATAAACTTTCTACTTTATGATGATCATTATCGCCTTCTGTTTCAATATGCAATGTAATAGCCATAGCATAACTTATTGAGTAAAAGAAATGTTCTACCATTTGCGTGCTCATATCGCCAACTTTAGGGTGAGTAAACTCTGCTTTAAATTTTAGATAAGGGCGTCCTGAAATATCTATTGCACATCTGGCCAAACACTCGTCCATAGGGATAACAGAGGCATAACGGGTAATACCACGTTTATCACCGAGTGCTATTTTTAGTGCCTCTCCTAAAGCTAGTCCAGTATCTTCTATGGTATGATGATCATCAATATGTAAATCACCATCAACTTGGATATTGAGTTTAATTCCACCATGAGTCGCAATTTGATCGAGCATATGATCAAAAAAACCAATTCCAGTATTAATTTGACTGTCACCTTGGCGATCAAGCCACACTTCAACAAGTATTTTAGTTTCTTTGGTATTGCGTTCAACTTTTGCATAACGATCTTTAGTGGTTAATCGTTGGGCGATTTCGCTCCAATTTAAATTTTCAGGATGATATCGTAATCCTTGGATTTGCATGTTTTCAGCCAATTGAATATCTGTGACCCTGTCACCAATAACATAACTGTTTTGTTTATCTAATTTGCCACTAGTAAGATATGGCAAAACTAATTGGATTTTCGGCTTACGACACTCACAATTATCTTCTGGAAAGTGTGGGCAAATTAAGACATCCTCAAAATTAATACCTTGCGATTTAAAAATCTGCATCATCAAATTGTGTGGACCATCAAAATCAGCCTGTGGATAGCTACTAGTCCCGAGCCCATCTTGATTGGTGACCATCACTAAATGGTATCCCGCAGTTTGTAGCTTGAGTAGGGCTGGGATCACATTAGGTTCAAAAGCCAATTTTTCAAACTGATCAACCTGAAAATCAACTGGAGGTTCAGTAATTAGTGTGCCATCTCGATCAATAAATAAGTACTTTTGTAACATTTTTGCTCCTATTTAATTGTTTTGAGCGCAGAAATGACTGCCTCGCACTCGGCTTGGGTTCCAATGGTAATACGAATAATATTTTGTTGCCCAATAGATCTACTTTGATCTCGTAAAATAATACCTTGGCGCCATAAAATATTAAATACATCTTTATCATGTTGAAATTTAACACACAAATAGTTGGAATAACTTGGATAAACTTTTTCGACAATTGGCAATTGTCGAAGTAAATTGGCAAATTTTTCCTTTTGATTATTTAAATTTATCACATGTAGCTTCATGGTATTCACACCATCTTTACTCAATGCTTGAGCTGCAATATCAGCAACAGGGGTTGCTAGAGGGTATGGTGCAATAACCTTCTGTAAGGCTTCGATCACAGGTTTATTAGCAATGGTGAAACCGCAACGTAATCCAGCCAAAGCAAAGGCTTTGGATAATGTTCGTAAAATCACCAAGTGAGGATAGTCATTAAGCCAATTAACGACACTAGATTCAGGCGAAAACTCAATATAAGCCTCGTCAATAATGACCAAAGCACGATTTTTAGCAATATCAAGTAAAGCTTTGATATCATCAGAATCGATTAAATTACCGGTCGGATTATTTGGTGAACAGACATAAATTAGTTTTACAGTATCAATATTTTGTTTTATACCCTCAAGATCAAGCTGCCAATCAGAAGTGGTTGGCACAGTTTTGGTTTTAATACCTAATGTCTCAGCACTTACTTGGTACATACCATAAGTTGGTGGACAGTACAAAATGCTGTCTTTTTCAGGCTCACAAAATGCACGCATTAAAAGCTCAATGGCCTCATCAGCTCCTCGGCTAACAATCACTTGTTCAGTTTTAACCCCTGCATATTGTGCATAACGCTGAATTACTTTTTCAGGCTGTGGTTCTGGATAACGGTTTAAGGTTTGATCGGTCAAGTCAAAATGTGGAGCAACGGGGTACTCGTTGGCATTTAGCCACACATCGCCTTGACCACCTATTCGCCGAGCAGATTGATAAGGTGTTAATTGCTGAACATTTTTTCGAACTAATTGATTGATATCCATTTAAGCCACCTATTTTTGATTTGTTGAATTTAATACCGATAGACGAAGACTAACTGCTTGTTTATGAGCGGTTAGTTGTTCAGCCTCTGCCATAAGCTCAACGGCATTACCTATTGCTTTTAATCCTTCTGGTGATAATTTTTGCACCGTCATACGTTTTTGAAAATCTGCAAGCCCAAGGCTAGAATATGTGGCTGTATAACCATAAGTTGGTAATACATGATTGGTTCCTGAAGCATAATCGCCTGCTGACTCTGGTGACCAATCGCCTAAAAATATAGAGCCAGCACTAGTAATTTGTTCAACTAATTCATCCGCATTCGCAGTTTGAATAATTAAGTGTTCGGGACCATAGCGATTGCTAATAGCAACACATTCATCCAAATCTTTAGTTACAATAAGGCGACTTTCTTGTAATGCTTTTTTAGCGATATTTTGGCGCGATAGTTGCGTAAGTTGCTTATCGACTTCAATCGATACTGCTTGTGCTATTTTTTCATCAGGTGTTAACAAAATAACTTGTGAATCAGGACCATGTTCAGCTTGCGACAAAAGATCGGCAGCAATAAAAGCAGGATTTGCTGAACTATCTGCAATCACTAATACTTCAGACGGACCAGCTGGCATATCAATGGCTGCGCCATCAAGTCGCTGACTGACTTGTCGTTTGGCTTCGGTAACGTAGGCATTTCCTGGACCAAAAATCTTATCGACTTTAGGAACCGACTTGGTGCCAAGCGCCATTGCGCCAATGGCTTGTGCACCGCCTAATTGATAAACCTCGCTAACACCACATAATTGTGCCGCATATAAAATTTCGTCAGCAATGGGCGGTGGTGAACATAAAATAACTTGACGACAACCAGCAATTTTAGCAGGTGTTGCAAGCATTAACACAGTAGATAATAAAGGGGCAGAACCACCCGGAATATAAAGCCCAACTGAATCAATAGGGCGCGTTACTAACTGACATTTTACGCCCGGCATTGTTTCGACCATAATGGATTGATAGGCTTGTGCTTGGTGGAATTTTTCAATGTTGGTAACCCCTAATTGCATGGCTTGTTTTAATTCAGGATTAACACGATTTGCGGCGGCTTTTATGTCTTCTTTTGTAAGCTTTATTTGCTCAATTTGGACTTTATCAAATTTGCGACTTAAAACCTTTAAAGCCTCATCGCCGTGCTGTTTTACTTGTGCCAAAATATCGGCTACTGCCTTGCTAATCGAATCCGAAGCATTAATTGCTGGGCGAGTAAGTAGTTTCCTGCGTTGATCGTCATCACATTGTTGCCAATAAGAGAGTTTCATATTATTACTCCATCATTTTTTCAATTGGTAATACAAGAATTGAACTTGCGCCTAATGTTTTTAATTTTTCCATGGTTTCCCAAAAAAGAGATTCACTACTCACCATATGTAGCGCAACTCGATTTTGCTCGCCTGTTAACGGTAAAATGGTTGGATTTTCGGCACCCGGCAATAGCGCAACAATATCATCTAACACCTCAGTAGGGGCGTGGAGCATAATATATTTGGATTCACGAGCTTGAATAACGCCTTGAATGCGTGTCATGATTTTATCGATTAACGCCTGTTTTATTGGTGACATTTCGCCTTGACGTTGAATTAAGCAGGCTTTTGATTTATAGATAACTTCGATCTCTTTTAGTCCATTGGCCTCAAGCGTTGCACCACTCGAAACCAAATCACAAATTACATCGGCAAGCCCAGCACGGGGGGCAACCTCGACCGAACCATTAAGCAAACATGTTTTAAAAGTAACATTATATTGAGCAAGATAACGGCGGAGCAGGTGAGGGTAAGTGGTGGCAATACGCAAATCATTTAAACATTCTGGTCCTGTATACTCAAAATCACGAGGTGCTGCGATCGACAACCGACAGCCACCAAAATCTAAACTGCGCAATTTTTTAAATTGTGGATCTTCGCCTTCGGCCTGCCTATCTAATACTTCCTCTTCTAAAACATTTTCGCCGACAATCCCAATATCGACAACGCCATCAATAACCAATCCGGGGATATCATCGTCACGAACACGCAAGATATCAATGGGCATATTTTCAGCAAAAGCAATCAAACGCTGTTCTTGAAGATTAATTTTAATACCACATTGGGCAAGTAACTTTTTTGATTCGTCACTTAATCGACCTGACTTTTGCATAGCAATGCGTAAACGCGAATTATCCAACATATCTTTCTCCAAAGTTATCTAAAAATTTATAAACTACAAACAAAAAACCCTCGGAAGTTTGATCTTCCGAGGGTTTCTGCTTGCTTTTGCGACATCACCGGAAGACCAAAGTCTTCCAGCACCAATTGCCCGAAGACTATTCAGGAATGATGGTGATGATGTGTACTAATAGCATTAGTAATAAAAACGCAAAAACAATTCATAAAAATAAAAAACCTTTAACTGAGTTGATAATTAAAGCTACTGAACAAAATATAACAGAATTTATTTGCTCGCAACTTTTTTTTGTTTTTTATGTAAAAAAATCTTTATACAAAAAATAGTCAACAAGTTTAGGTGTAAATTTTTAAAATAGCGTTATTTAATCACTTTTGACTGATGACTAACTTTATAACGGCAATAGAGCTCAAGTTTGTCTAAAAAATGTGGTAAGTTTTGGTCTGTAAATTCACTTTTTATAAAATAACACCCATCGCCTGTGATTTTATAAAATTCGATGATTTCTTTAAACGACATGACCATGTTTTCGAACGAGGTGAATTGATTTGAATTCATATAAATCGTTATAAACTGAAGCTGATTTGTTTTTTCTTTAATAGTAAATTTTTCAATAATATGATTATCATACAATTCTTGAACTCGCTGTCCAACAGCCTGTCCTGACAAATATACTTTTTCGCCAATTTCTTTCCATGATTGACGACTATTTTTTTTAAGTTCATCTAAAATAGCGCGATCTTTTTTATCCATACTTGTTTAGCTTTTTCATTTTGAAAGTAGGTAAGTAATAATACTTTCAATTCATTATGTAACAGATAGCGTAATTATCGCATAATTATCAACTCAAACATAATTTAAGGACAAAACAATGAAACAAGGGTTAATAATTATCGACGTACAAAATGACTATTTCCCAACGGGTAAATTTACTTTAAACAATACAGAATTAACTTTACAAAATACCTTAAAACTACAAAAACACTTTAGAGCACAACAATTACCGATCTTTTATATTCAGCATATAAAGTCTGATCCACATGCGGATTTTTTTGCTAACGGAAGTTTAGGCGCTGAAATTCATCCAAGTTTGTTACCGCTTGGTAACTTGCATGAGTATCTTGTCAAAAAAACATTCCCTAATAGTTTTTATCAAACTGAGCTACAAAAAAAATTACAACAAGAACAGATCCATCAGATGGTTATTTGTGGAATGATGAGCCATATGTGTGTTGACTCAACAACACGTCACGCATCCGAACTAGGTTATCAACCGATATTAATCCACGATGCTTGTACAACTTGTGATCTCGAATTTGATGGTAAAACGATTCCATCCCAAGTGGTACATAACAACTTTATGTCTGCCTTAACCAATTTTGCATCGGTTGTAAGTTGTGAAATGTTTGTTCAAACCAAACTGGCTATTTTATAAATTATAGCATTGTAATTAAATGATTATGGATAATGGATGCCAAAAAAGCGATAACATAATTATAAACAATCTAAATTGGCTCGATCACAAACCGAGCCTTTTACTCTTCTAACCCACTCAACCCTAAGTAAAGATCAGTCAGAAAAAGTATTTATTTTATTGAGGTTTTTATTCAACTGTTTTGTCAAAAAAACAACTAATATCTCCCACTCTAATACGCCAAATATTTAGCTAATACACTAAAGCGACCACTTCCTAGCAATGCTAAACTGAGTGCTGTTAGCGCCATAAAGGCAGGATATTCCCAACCGCCACCTGCGTTACTAAATGACCAACCATTCACTGAGTGAATAAATGTAATAACAATCATTTGAATCACTGCCAATAAACTAACAATGCGGGTTAAAATACCTAAAAGCAATAACAAACCGCCGCCAATTTCAAACATAATGGCTAAATAACCAATGAACCAAGGAAAGCCAAGTGATTGAAAATATTGCGCATTACCTGAGGGAGTAAAGACGAGTAGTTTAGTAAAACCATGCGCCAAGAACATGACACCCAAGGCAATTCGTAACATGAGTGAAGCTAGATCTGTTTGATATTGTTTCATTTTATTTTTCCTGTAAGTTAATTATTGTGATTGGTTAGCACCATTTGTTTATGATAATGGTTATTATTTTGTAGATAAATAAGCTATTATGTGACTTATTGTCAAAATAAGTGGGACAATTGTTTGGTGTTGGTGAAAGGCAGATGGATAGATCTAATAAATTACTAGAAATGATGGTTTTTGTGGCGGTAGTTGATTGTAATAGTTTTGTTGATGCGTCAGTTAAGTTAAATATGTCTAAGCAGGCAGTGTCACGTTATATTCAAGCATTAGAAAATCGCTTGCAAGTTCGGTTGTTACAACGTACAACTCGCAAAATGGTCATTACCCATGAGGGGCAAATTTTTTATTTGCAAGCTAAAGCCATTATTAATGCTACTACAGAAGCAGAAAATAGCCTCACTTTAGATCATGCAAGTCCACAAGGTATTCTTCGGGTTAATGTGCCTGTTAGTTTTGGTATTTTGCATTTGGCGCCTTTATGGCAAAAATTTATCAATAAATACCCTAAAATTGAGCTAGATATTACATTGTCAGATCGTGTGGTTGATCTGCTTGAGGAGGGCTACGATCTTGCTGTTCGAATTGGTCGGCTAGAAAGTTCGTCGCTGATTAGCCGTAAGTTGGCAACTACGCAAATCATAGCCGCCGCGTCGCCTGATTATATTGCTAAATATGGCATGCCGAATGATCCTGATGATTTGTTGAATCATAAAATTGTGATGTATAGTCAGTGGGCTAAAAAAGAGCAATGGCATTTTTATAAAGACAATGCCCATTACTCGGTGAATTTAAAAGCGAATATCTATTGTAATAATGGCGATACTTGCCGCCAAATTATGTTACAAGGAGGTGGTATTTCGTTGCAACCTGATTTTATTATTGGTAAAGATATTAAAATAGGCCGTTTAGTTCGTGTTTTGTTGAATTATAAAGTCGAGGATTTGAATATTTATGCCGTTTATCCAAGTCGTAAATTATTACCGCTCCGAACTCGATGTTTAATCGATTTTTTAGTTAGCGAACTAAAAAATTATCAATGATCAGTTAGTTAAAACATAACAGTTATTATTTGATATGTAAAAAATCTTTAGACAAAAAATAGTCAAATGTATTACTGATTTTACAATAACACAGAAATGATTTACATTATGCTAGTTATTAATTGATTATTCAGAAACAATCTTTACTATATATTGTTTTCAAGATTTATTGTCATTATATGAATATCAATAATAAGGCTTTGTGGCAGCAATTCTATATAAATAAAGTAAATCAAATTATTATCTATAATAGGTATGTTTTTTTATAATGAATAACACGTTATAAAAAAACATCATTTAAGAAATTTTAGTGCAATATTAATTTTTACTATAATTTAACACTCATGTTTTATATTTTCTTATTGATTGTTTTTTAAAGAAATAAAACTCTATTATTAACAAGCTTAGAGCAAAGTTTTAATGTTTTTTTGAGTTTTTAAGACAGTTAGTAGATCTTGATTTACACAAGATCGAAAAGAATAAGTATAATAATACCTAAGTTACTATATTTTACATTTGAATATAACAAAGGTTTTCATTAAAGAATGTCTTTAATTAAACATAATGAGTGCGAAATCGCATTTAATAATATCAAGTTTCAACAACGAAGAATATCGTTTTACATGTAATAAATATATTCGATTTTGTTACCCACTTATTTTAGCTAGGTCTATAAATATAATATCTAATCTGAAGTTACCGACCATTTACCGAATTTGTATTTTTAGTAATATTATTTTAGGAGTTTTAAAAAATGAATCTGATCTGGTCAGCAGTTGGGCAAGTTGTTAGTTCTTGTCTTCCGGTTTTTTTGTTAATTTTTCTTGGTTGGTTATGTGTGCAGCAAGGGATCTTTTCGAAGGATTCTAAAAAATTATTATCAGGACTGGTATCAAACTTTGTCTTTCCTGCTTTACTTTTTGTGCATACGTCTCATGCTAAGCCATCGCAAATATTCAATGGCATTTGGATGATTGCATTTTTCTGTACTATGTCATTTTTATGGATAATTTGTTTTTTAACCAATAAATACATTTTGCATAAAGAGTTAAAGTCAACAGCTATGAATGCAATGCTATGCTGTTTTCCAAACATGGGCGGGATGGGTGTTCCTTTCTTGACGTTAATGTTAGGAGCCGCATCAACTATTTCCGTTGCGATTGCTAATTTTGTTGTTGCATTATCATTGATTCCAATGACAATATTTTTATTAGAACTTTGTGATACTAAATTGTCTGGTGGTAAAGTCACCGGTGGTATGATTTTTAGTGCAGTAAAAAATTCACTTATGAAGCCAATGTTTTTAGCCGTTATTTTAGGGTTAATTGTGAGCGTTACCGATGGAACTAAATGGCTACCACATTTTGTGTTTAACACTTTTGATATTATGTCAAATGCCTGTAACTTCATTTCACTTATTGCGGTCGGTGTTGGTATTCATGGTGTTAAATTGAAATTATCTAAACCATTAATGATTAATGTTGTGTTGAAAAGTTTTATTACACCAATTGTTGCACTTATTTCCGTATATCTATTTGGCATAACAGGTATGGAAGCAGAAGAATTAGTTTTCTTATTGGCAATGCCAACGGCATCAACAGCGGTTATTTTGGCTTACAATTGGGATGTTGAGCAAGAACAAGCATCAAGCATTTTCTTTGCATCAACAGTTTTATCTATCTTCATTTTACCAACCTTATTGCTTATTATGGACTTCACCATTCCAGGTGTTGCTTAATTAAAAGCTAAATATAAATGCTCTCATTTAATTTTAGATGAGAGCTTTTATTATCAATTACACGTTTCTTTGGCAAGCCATGCTGGAATTACTCGGGTTGTTTACAGTAATAATAACCACCGTATTTCAAAAATCAACTAAACTTGCTGCTTACAAATGAATGGAAAAGTAAAAAGAGTAATACCAACTTTGGATTAAAATACGGCATAATCAACAAGTATATAGTGATTCAAAAGGTGAAGACTAAGTCTTAATTGATTAATTATTATAATTTTGTTAACCCCCATAAGGTGATTTTAGAAAAAACGCCTTATGGGGTTTTGGAGTGGTTACTTAACCATGAAGTGTAAATAACCCAGTTTTTTTCTACATATTAACAGTAGCAAGAAATGTAGCGATAATATTGGTAACTAAACTAAAAAGAGCCATTGTTTTTTTAGTTTATTAATTAGAAGCTATAGCGAACACCAGCTAATAAATCAATTGAACTTAGCTCAGCACTAGCATTAGTTCGATAGTATTCATTATGTTTTTTGATGTTTACTTTCCCTGCATCCACATAACGAGCAGTGAAATCAACAACCATATTATTATTCAACTTATAAGCTACGCCAGCAGCAACATTCCATGCAAACTTTGTTTTTGTTTTTGATAATGAACGTTCATAATCAACGCCATCAACAGAAACGTTATATTTTTCCTTATGGCTATTTCCTAGTTTAGTGAAGGCAACACCAAATCCCGCACCAATAAATGGAGTAATTGGTGAGTCAATATCAATATCATAATAACCATTTAACATTAATGTATTCATGCGGGCTTTGACTTTTTGAGTAGTACGAAGACGATATTCTTCATAATCAGTGTATCTATTTTCTTTTTTATCTGTATTGCCACGTAAGGTAAGAGATAATTCTACACGTGCAGGAATATCATAATTAGAAAAGTTGTAACCTAAATTTAAAGCGCCTGCTAATTTAGTTTTATGCATTGAGTCAAAAATACCATCGTTGATAACAGTGCCGCGACTATGATGTAAGGTATCCTTAATATTTTTCACTTTTATTATAGAAGCTCCTAATTGACCTCCTAGGTAAAGTTCATTTGTTTCAGCATAAGCAAAATTTGAAAAACAAGCAAAAGTTGTTAATGCAATTAATGTCTTCTTCATTTTTATTTCCTTTATTATGGTTGTTTAAAACTTGCTGATTATAAAGCAAATAAATTAAAAATCAATTTTAGGTATTAGGGAATTATTTCAACGAAAAACAAAAGCCGTAATTGTAACTATCCCTTAAAATAGTACAGTAAGAAAGTAGAAAATTCTCTATAGTAACAGATACTTGCCGAGTTAAATCTAAAATCGCAGCCTCAGGGAGAAATCATAAAAAAGCTGTAGTGCCCACAATGCAACGAAAAACATGGGCAAGAGAGCTACAAGCCACTAAATTAATCTCAATTGCCATTAGCTGTCACATTGTGTAATTAAGTCGTTGTGTCTGTTATTATCAATCTCACACAGTATCACCATATTTTATACTTGAATCTTGTACTAAATTTGGGGTATTCACAATAGTTACAAACTTACAAATATACAAAATTTAGGGTGGGTTTAGTTTACTATGAAGTGTAAACAACACGTTTTTTTCTACATATAAATTGATTTACAGGGGCTTTTATAATTAACAGACTACAATCGATAGTTTCCAATCCTCAATTTCTTTCCAATATTTTTTTTCTTGTTCTAAATCAAATAATATCAATTTATTATTTTCAACAAATTCCCGATTAATTTCTATAGTCACTTTAGTTAGTTTATTTTTTATTAATTTTAAACGAAATGCTTGTAAATTAATTTCTGTATTTCGCTGATTATTGATGAGTATAGATAATCTTAGGATTTGCATTAGCGGTATTATATGTTTGTATTCGAACAAACTAAAATAGGGTAGTGTATCTATATTGATAGTCTTTCTATGGTAACGTACAAGAGTAGACAAAAGTAATTGCTGTTCTTCGTTAAATCCGGGTAAATTACTATTTTGTAAAATATAGCTTGAATGTTTATGAACTGAAGAAAAGTTAATTTTTAACCCTACCTCATGTAACAAAGCAGCCCAATATAAAATAGATTCAAGGCTTGCCGGAATAGATGTTGGTGCTTGTTGTTGCCATTGAGAAAATAAATATTTTGCAGTTTTAACAACTTGCGTAGCATGGCGTTGGTCTATATTGTAATGTTCAGAAAGAGTTTGCGCGGTATTTTGTCTAATATCTCGGAAATTAAGACCTCCAACCAACTCATAAAGCACCCCTTCACGTAATGCGCATGGGCTAAATTGTAAAGTATTTAACCCAAATGCGTTAAAAACCCCACTAAATATAGCTAGTCCGCTGACAAATACACTTTTTCTTTCACTAGAAAGTGAAGGGTAGTCAATATCTTGAAAAGAGTTGAATTCTAAAACATAACTAATTAAATCATCGAGCCTTTTTTGGGTAATAATTCCATCACAAACCCCAATATCTAATAAGATACGATAAATAGACTTGATGGTTCCTGATGTACCAAATGCAACAGTAATATTTTGTTTTTTTATAATATTAATCAAGCTTTCAATTTGTTGTTCGGCGGCAAGCTTTGCTTGTTCGAATGAAATAGCGTTAATTTTTTTTTCATGAAAAAACTGTTTAGCATAAGTTATGCATCCCATAGGGCGACTAGCAACAATCAACGGTTTTAGATCATTTCCTCTACCTATTGCAATTTCTGTAGATCCTCCACCGATATCTATTACAAATTTAGTATCATTTGACGATGTTGGTTCTGATGTCATAGTACCTAAATAAATAAGACGTGCTTCTTCTTGTCCCGATATGATTTCTATAGGAAATGGAAATACTTTAGCCGCAGCCATTAAAAATTTATATCTATTTTTTGCAACCCGTAATGTATGAGTTGCTACAACACGAACATTTTCGGGAGGAAAGCCAATTAATCTTTCGGAAAATAGTGTAAGACATTCCAGACCTCGCATAATGCTTGATTCACTTAGATGGTTATTAGCATTAAGCCCTGTGGCAAGATGAATATTTTTTTTATTTTTATAAATGATCTGTATAGCACCATCTATAATACGAGCAATAACCATGTGAAAACTATTTGAACCAAGATCAACTACCGCATATTCATTGAATTTATTCACTTTAAATCCCTTATTCAACCGTTTCTAACTGATTCAAATAATCATAAATGGCATATTGTGCTCTAATTTTTTTCTTATTACCTCTTTGTACATAATTATTAGTTGCATCTTTATCAATAATACGAGCCTTTACATTATCATTGCATTGAATATTAAAAATATTATGGATAGTTGATTTTATTATTGGATCGAAGATTTTTACACCTACTTCAATACGATTATCTAGGTTACGAGGCATCCAATCAGCAGAAGAAATATAAGTATCTTTTTTTCCATCATTTTCAAAAATATACACACGAGCATGTTCTAAAAACTGATCAACAATACTTGTGACAGTAATATTTTCGCTTAAATTAGGAATTTGTGGTACCAAGACACAAGTTCCTCTTACTACAATTCTGATTTTTACGCCAGTGCAAGATGCACGATATAATTGATCTATCATATCTTTGTCGGTTATTGCATTAAGCTTTAAATAGATACCTGCTACTTTACCTGCTTTGGCATTATTTATTTCTCGTTGAATAAATTCATAAAATCTCAATCGGGTATTTTGTGGAGAAACAAGTAAATGATGGAATGAAACTGGTTTAAATGGGTTTTCAATGAAATTAAATACATTTTTAACTTCATCTGTAATTACAGGATCTGCAGTTAATAACGAAAAATCGGTATAAATTCTTGCAGTCCTTTCATTAAAATTACCTGAACCAATATGGGCGTAACGAACAATTTCATTATTCTCTTTACGATCAATCAAAAATAATTTAGCGTGGATCTTTAGTTTTGGTTGTGAATAGATAACTTTAATTCCACTACTAATTAATCGTTTTGCCCATTTTATATTTGCCTCTTCATCAAACCTTGCTTGCAATTCAACAACTACAGTGACCTTTTTACCATTATTGGCAGCATTAATGGCCGCATGAATAAAGCGGGAATCTTTTGCAACTCTGTAGATATTCATGCGAATATGCGTAACAGATGGATCAAACGAAGCTTGGCGCATAATCTCTAATACATGTCCAAAAGAGTAATAGGGATAATAAAGCAATACATCTCGATCTTTAATCGCATCAAACGAATTACGAAATTGTTTAAATCGATTATAGCTTAGGCTTGGAATTTTTTTATTTAATAGCTTTTTTTGACCAAAATCAGGAAATTTCACAAGATCTTTAAAATTAGGATAGCGTCCACTTGGCATTGCGTCTTGTTCAGTTAATAACAATTTATTAATCAATAACTCAAATAATGCTTTTGGCATATCTTTTTGGTAAGTAAAACGAACTGGCTGAGCAGTCAAACGTTGTTTTAAACCTTGTGACATAAGTTCAAGCAAACTGTCTAATTCTGTGTTTAATTCGTATTCAGCATCTCTATTAATATTAATAGAATAGGCATTTAATTCTTTGGCATCAAAAAACACTTTAAAAATATCGGGTAAACAGTAACGTAATATGTTATCCAAAAAAATGATCGATTTATTTTTAGTTGAAACTTCTGACGGTAATAAAACAAAACGAGAAATATTATCCGTCGGTAACTCAAGTAACGCATAATTGGTTTTATCTTCACAAATAATTTCTACAGCCAAATAGGCATGATCATCTTTTAAAAATTGAATAAGTTCGGTATGACTATCGAGTAAAATAGGGGTAATATATTGTCTAAGATTTTGTTTATAATAGTTTTTTATCCAACCTTCTTGATAAGAAGAAAGTTGTCTTTCGTTAATCAAAAAGATTTGATTTCTCGCCATTTCTAATAATAGTTCATTATAAAGCTGGTCAAACTGTAATTCTAGTTGAATAACTTTTTGGTTTACTTGGCGTAATAAGTTTTTAGAGTTAGAAGATGAGTTGGCTTGTTCTTGTTCAATAAGTACATATTTTTTTAAGTTGGCAAACTGTACTTTATAAAATTCATCAAGATTACTTGAGTATATACCTAAAAAATGTATCCTCTCTATAAGTGGATTACTTTTATCAGCAGCTTCTTGTAAAACTCGCTGATTGAAAGATAACCAACTTAGTTCCTTAGGTAAATATACTTTTTCTTCAATCATTTTAATCTTTCAAATTCTATTAATAGTATTTTATACAGGATATCTTATGTAAAAAAAAAAGCTAGCATGTAGCTAACTTTTTTATTTCAGGACAAATAATAAGTATGCCGTTTTAAATACGGTGAACAGATGTTGTGTTAGTAGTTCCACTTGGTACTAAAGCACCAGATACCATCACAATGATATCACCTTGTTGTAAACCGCATACTTTCACAGCCATCTCTTTACCTAAACGATAAAAATCGTCAGTTGAGTTAATTGAATCAATTAAAATAGGCTCTACACCTTTTGTCACGGCTAACTGATTAACTGTCTTTTGACTTGAAGATAATGCTAAAATACGAGCTCTAGGAAAATAATGACGAACTTCCCTAGCTGATTTACCGCTACGAGTTGCTACAACAATTAATGGAGCATTTAAACGCTCAGCAATTTCTACAGCACCACAGCAAACAGCTGAAGTTATACTCAACTTTTCTTCTTTTGATGTCAATTCTAACGATGCTGGAATTGTGTTATCAGTTCGGTTACAGATAGTTGCCATAACATTCACAGTTTCGAGCGGATATTTACCTTTAGCACTTTCACCCGAAAGCATAACTGCATCTGTACCATCAATAATTGCATTAGCTACATCACCAGCTTCCGCACGAGTTGGACGTGGGTTTTTAATCATTGAATCAAGCATTTGTGTTGCTGTTATGACTGGTTTAGATGCTTTATTACATTTTTTGATCATCATTTTTTGAGCAAAAATAACTTCTTCAACAGCGATCTCAACCCCTAAATCACCACGTGCAACCATAATACCGTCAGAAGCATCAAGAATTTCATCAAAATTATCTAAACCTTCTTGGTTTTCAATTTTAGATATAATTTTAATGTTTTCACCACCATGAGCTTTTAAGTGAGTACGAATATCATCTACATCAGAACGTTTCCGAATGAATGATGCAGCAATAAAGTCAACACCTTGTTCACAACCAAAAATCAGGTCATTTTTATCTTTTTCTGCTAGTGCTGGCAATTTAATTGAAACTCCAGGTAAATTAATACCTTTATTTTCACCAAGTTCACCGTTATTTAAAACAGTACAAATAACCTCATTACCTTTAATTTCTTTAACGTCCATAGCAATTAAGCCATCATCAACTAAAACACGATTACCTGGTTTAAGGTCATGCGCAAAACCATCGTAAGTTACGGCTACACGGTCTTTGTTTCCGATAACATTTTTGTCTGTAGTAAACGTGAATGTTTGACCTGCAACTAGGGATACATCATTACCGCCTTCTAATTTAATAGTGCGAATTTCAGGGCCTTTGGTGTCTAGCATAATAGCTGCTTTTAAACCTGTTTCTTGCATTACTTCACGTAAATTTTTGATACGGTTGCCATGTTCTTCGTAATCACCATGCGAAAAATTTAAACGCATAACATTCATGCCTGCATTTAATAATTTTGCTAACATTTCTTTTGATTCAGATTTTGGTCCGATCGTACAAACAATTTTTGTCTTTTTCATAATAGTATCTACTTAGTAATTTATTTAATGTTAAGGTTAATGTTTTAATTCAATTTAAAAAATTCGATAAACCAACTTTTTGCAAAAAAAAAAAACCAATGGCAACGCATTGGTAGTTTTGTTGGTTAAAAAAGGTATTTGTAGCTCAATATGGCTACCAAAATCACATAAAATCTTTGAAGAATATAATAATTTCATCAATAAGTTAAACCCTTTAAAATTCTTCTTATTATATTCTTAACAGTATTTTAAATAAAGTATTTTATCTTTAATATATTTTGTTATTTATAATAACATACTAAATTATAGCAACTAAACATTTGGCTTACATTAAGTCTTTAAGTTGATAAATTAGTTCATTATTGTTATTTTTTAAGGTTAGTTGATTATTTTTTAAATTGATTTTTGTACCTTCAGTAATTAAGTTCTCAATAATATAATCTAATTGATTTAATTGATCATCATTACAAAGCATTTTAGTCATCACAATACCACTACCTTTTATGCTACCGTTGTCTAAAGTAACTTTACCAGAAAAATGGTTACACATTTTACCTGTAATTGTCATATTTTCCCCAAATATAAGCTCTGCTTGATCATCTAACGGAATATCTTGACCATTTACTTTTGTGAGTACAAAACGGTGGTGCATGAGATCGGTCTCTTGTAAAGTACTTGAGTCACTACATCCTGATAAAGCCAGTGAAGCCGTAAATAGAGCAGTTAACAAAAACGTTTTTTTCATTTGAACTCCTAATAATAGATTAAATTTGTTATAATCGTGTATTAATGTAACTTTAATTGAAATATCTGACACGCTATGCTATCTCAACAGCAATTAAAAAATCTTGATTCAACGACTTTCTTAAATAAGCATAAAATAATTAAATTAGCTAAGAAAAGTCAAACTATAGCTGATATAGATTCCGCCATACAAGATGCTAACTTACATTATCAAAGCAGACTAGAATCGTTACCGAAGTATATTGTTTTTCCCCAAAATTTGCCTGTAACTGAAAAAAAACAAGAAATTTATGATGCTATTAAAAATAATCAAGTAGTTATAGTTGCAGGTGAAACTGGCTCGGGAAAAACAACACAGATTCCCAAAATCTGTTTAGAATTAGGCTTAGGTGTCAAAGGCTATATTGGTCATACCCAACCAAGACGATTAGCAGCACGTTCAGTAGCTAATCGTATCGCTGAAGAGCTAAAAACAGAAATAGGGCAGTTAGTTGGTTTTAAAGTAAGATTTTCCGATCATGTCAGTGACACAACCCTGATTAAATTAATGACTGACGGTATATTGCTTGCTGAAATTCAGAAAGATAAACTTTTACTACAATATGATACTATTATTATTGACGAAGCTCATGAACGCAGTTTGAATATTGATTTTATTTTAGGCTATCTTAAGCAATTATTATCTAAACGCCCAGACTTAAAAGTCATAATAACATCAGCGACTATTGATGTAGAACGTTTTTCTAAACACTTCAATGAGGCTCCAATTATTGAAGTATCGGGTCGTACCTATCCAGTTGAGGTTAGATATCGTCCCCCAATCCTGAAAGAAGATGATAATAATGATAAAAGTTGTGATTTTCAACCGATTATAGATGCCATTGATGAATTATCAACTGAAAGTCTTGGGGATATATTAATCTTTTTAACAGGAGAACGAGAAATTCGAGATCTTGCCGATACACTTAATAAGTTAGAACTTCGTCATACGGATATTTTGCCATTATATGCAAGGTTATCAGCATCAGAACAAAATCGAATTTTTCAATCACATACTAAACGTCGAATTGTCCTTGCTACTAATGTGGCAGAAACATCATTAACTGTTCCAGGCATTAAATATGTGATCGATTCGGGATTAGCCAGAATTAGTCGTTATAGTTACCGAACTAAAGTTCAACGTTTACCTATTGAACCAATATCACAAGCCTCTGCCAATCAGCGTAAAGGACGTTGTGGACGAACATCTAATGGTATCTGCATACGTTTATATGATGAACAAGATTTTTTATCTCGCCCCAAATTTACCGAACCCGAAATATTGCGGACCAATTTGGCTTCAGTAATATTACAAATGACATCATTAGGCTTAGGAGATATTGCCGCTTTTCCTTTTGTTGAAAAACCTAATTCAAAATATATTCGTGATGGACTTCGCTTATTAGAGGAACTTGGGGCAATTCATACCATACAGAATAGATATCATTTAACTGAAATAGGTAAAATTTTAGCACAATTACCAATTGATCCAAGATTAGCTAGGATGCTGGTTGAAGCAAGGCGCCTAGGGTGCATTAAAGAAATAATGATAATTACTGCTGCTTTATCGATTCAAGATCCAAGAGAAAGACCTTTTGATAAACAGCAAGCTTCGGATGAGAAACATCGTCGTTTTGTTGATAAGGAGTCAGATTTTATTTCTTTAATTAATTTATGGAACTACATTAAAGAACAACAGAACGTATTATCAGGGAATCAATTTAGACGATTATGCCAAAAAGAGTTTTTAAATTATCTTCGAATCCGTGAATGGCAAGATGTCTATACGCAAATTAGACAAACAATTAAGCAATTAGCGTTTCCGATTAATAGTAAAGAAGCTGATTATAATTCATTACATATTTCGTTACTAAGCGGTTTACTATCTCATATTGGAATAAAAGAGCTTGAAAAGCGTGAGTATATAGGTGCACGTAATATAAAATTTGCAATTTTTCCTAATTCAGCACTTTTCAAAAACCAACCCAAATGGTGTATAGCTAGTGAACTTGTTGAAACAAATAGATTATGGGGAAGAACAGCAGCAAAAATTGAAGCTGAATGGATTGAACCTATAGCTAAACATTTAGTGAAATATGACCATAACGAACCTAGGTGGTCTAAAAAGCAGGGCACAACAATAGCAAACGAAAAAGTAACTTTATTTGGGTTACCAATTGTTACTAATAGAATAGTAAATTACAGTAAAATTGATCCTATTCTAAGTCGCACTCTGTTTATTCGACATGCATTAGTTGAAGGTGATTGGTTCACAAGTCATAAATTTTACAAGCAAAATCAAAAATTGATTAATGAAGTTGAAGATTTAGAACATAAATCACGTCGTCAGGATATTTTAATTGATGATGATGAATTATTTGATTTCTATGATAAACGCATAGATAAATCCGTTATTTCATCTAGACATTTTGATAAATGGTGGATGCAGAAACAAAAATCTGATCCTGATTATCTTAATGTACAAAAAGAGATGCTGATCAGGCAATCAGCACAATTAATTAACTTAAATGATTTTCCTGATTTCTGGTATCAAGATCATTTTAAGCTAGCACTTAGTTATCACTTTGATATTGGTCATAACCGTGACGGCGTCACTATAAAAATTCCACTTGATATCTTAAACCAAATTAAAAACAAGGGATTCGATTGGCAAGTGCCAGGTTTTAGAAAAGATTTAATAATTGCATTAATCAAATCATTGCCTAAATCTTTACGACGAAACCTTGTCCCTGCACCAAGTTATGCAGATGCATTTTTAGATAGGGTAGATACTACAGAAAAACCGCTTCTTGAATGCTTAGAAAATGAATTTCATAAAATGACTGGTGTGAAAATTACATCAGAAAATTGGCAATTAGAACAAGTCCCTGAACATTTAAAAATGAATTTTAGTATTATTGATAGTAATAATAAGGAAATTGCTTCGAGTAAAGATCTTGATATGCTAAAACAGCAACTCAAAACTCAACTTCAACAAGCTTTATCATCTATTACTATTAATAAAAAAGATAACTCAATTGAGCAAAATAATTTGACAGATTGGACATTTGGAAAACTTCCTGATGTTTATGAAGAAAAACAAAAAAACTATACTGTTAAGGCTTATCCAGCAATTATTGATAATCAAAATTCCGTAAGTATAAAGTTAGTTGATAATCAATCAGAACAACAAAGATTAACTAAATTAGGTTTAAGACGCTTATTAATGCTTAATATTCCCTCTCCAATCAAGTACTTACATGAAAAATTACCCAATAAATCGAAATTAAATTTATATTTTAATTCATTTGGTAACGTGTTAATGCTTATTGATGATTGTATAGCTTGTGGTATTGATTATTTAATTGAAACAAATAATAAAGCAATACATTCAACTGATGATTATCAGCAATTACTTAATTATACTAAAACTCATATTAATGAAATAGTTGTTGATATTGCTAAGCAAGTCGAATCAATACTAACTTTGCATTTTAGCATTAATAAAAAGTTAAAAGGGCGCGTTGATTTATCTTTAGCATTTGCCTTGTCAGATATCAAACATCAACTTAATAGATTAGTTTATAAAGGATTTGTTACTCAATCAAGTTATAGAAGATTGAATGATATCTCTCGATATTTATCGGCAATTGAGAAAAGAATTGAAAAATTATTTCAAAATATGGCAAGAAATAGGCAATCAATGAGTATTATAGAAGATGTTCAGAATCAGTATGATAATTGGATTAATAGTTTACCAAACAATCAACGATCGGACACTAAAGTGACAGATATCCGTTGGATGATTGAAGAATTAAGAGTAAATTTATTTGCGCAACAGCTTGGTACATCATATCCAATTTCAGCAAAACGCATCAAGCAGCAAATTGATGTAGTTAAATCACAACTATAGCTTCATACAAAAAAATAGGGCGCTTATGCGCCCGATTGTCTATATAAACTATCGATACAGATCTACAAAAACAGTTATATTTGGACCATTTGAATCATGGGCAATTCTAGCAATATGATAATACTTGGCCCCAGCATCAATAGCTCGTTTACCCGCTTGATAAGAAATTTCCTGATCAGTTACATAGTAACCTCTGAATTTAATTGTATCAAACGCAACCATTTTTGCTGCAGTTGCATCATTCAATTCTTGGATCTTTCGTCCATCGGGTAGAGTGACAGTGTAACGTGTAATGCGTTGTGGCTCAGTTGTTATCGTCGTAACTTGAGATGCAGAAGCATTAGTTGTTGCAGAAGTTGTTGCTTTTTGTGTGGCTTGATTAATGACTTTTACTTTATTATTAAATTTATCGGCATAAAATTTTTCATTAAAAGCTGAAGGAGAATAATAGCCAGGTTTTTCTACCTGCATAGCCGCATCACCACCTTGTGCAAGAGCTTGTTGACCAGCTTCAGAGTCATATGGAATTGCATCCTCAGGTTGAAGTTTACGTTCAGGTGCATCTTTCTTAAACAAATAAGCAGCAACTTGTATATTACTACCTAATTCACTACGTGAATCAATATAATAAGCATAAGCACCTTTTGCTGATGCTTCTCTAGCAATTGCTTGGTTAATATCATATTCACTGGGAAAATAACCACGAATACGCACAATGTTGAAAGGCTCTAAACGTATGGCTTTAGATTTTGGATATTCATAAATACCTTCAAACTTGCGAAGGCTTTCAGCTTGTTCTTCTGCTTTAGGAGCATCGGCTTTATATAATTTCGCATAAACAATCCTTAAAGTATCATTAGAAGGACTGATATTAGTTGTGGTTATATAAAAAGAAGCAGCTCCTTCTTTATCCGCAGCTCTCGACATTGCCATGATATAATCACTATCAGTATAAAAAGCTCCGCGGATAGTTATACTTTTAAATGACTGTAAACCTTTAGCTTGTTGCTCCGTTAATTGTTGAGCAGCAAACGAAGAAAAAGAGGTTAGGGACATAGCAACTACAATAAGCGTGTTCTTTAAACTTGCCATATATTAAGACCTTACGAAATTTATTCTGATTATTTTAACATAAATAAATCTAATTACCTAAATCTATTAAACCGTTTAAATTTTTGATAAATAAATATTTTCCTCTAGCTAATAAAATATTTTGTTCTTGCAACTTTGATAAATTTCTGCTAACTGTTTCAATTGTTAAACCTAAATAATTAGCGATATCGGCTCGGCTCATCATGAGCTTAATATTCAATGAAGAATGACCTTTCTTTTCATAACGCTGATAAAGTGAATAAATAAAAGTTGCTACTCGTTCATCAGCCTTTTTTTGAGAATAGCATAATACTAATTTTTGGTAATTATAAATATCAGAGCTTAACAAATTAAACACAAGTTCTCTAATATTTTTTTGGGTATCAACTAACGACATCAGCTCATCATAATAAAGCTCACAAACCAATGTATTACTAAGAGCTTGAATATTATTATTATACACTTGAGTTGCAATTGAATCTAAACCAACAATATCTCCTGGTAAATAAAAGCCATTAACTCGTTGATGATTATCAGAAGTTGTAACAAAAGTTTTTAATGCACCCGAATGAATAATATAAAATTTAGTAAAGGGCGTATTAGATTTTGCTAGGATTTCATTTTTAGCATAAGATATTTTTCTTTCTAATATACTGTTTAATTTATTGTTAAGCAACATGGGAATGCAGAAAGATCCCATACTACATAATTCACATGGAACGGAATAACTTTTTGAACGTAATGTCTTAAAAATATTTTGCATATTAACGAAAGGAAATAATTAAAATTTATTAATTTATTAGAGTAGCATATTTTATAATAAAACAACAATTGCTCATTAATTAATATTTATATTTATTCGTTATAAAATATTATGTTAAATAATATTTGGTATTATGAACTTAAACCACCATTTTTAAATACCTTATTTTTTTGCCATAAATATAATCTCACTTCCAGGAAGTGGCTTTTTTAAAATGTGTTTTTTTATTTTACCCCATACTTGCATTTCGCAAGCTTTACAATTGAACTTTAGCAATAATTCTTCATTATTTTGAATTAACTTCATTGGCGTAACTTTAGTTTTAACACCTTGAATTCCTTTTGCTTGTTTTGGACATAAATTAAACGCAAACCGTAAACAATGTTTGGTTATCATTAAGGGCGCTTCTTCTTTAACTTCATGTGCTTCATAAGCACTTTCAATTAATTCAACTCCATGTTGTGTATAAAATTCTCTTGCTTTATGATTATAAACATTTGCCAAAAAGCTCAAATGATTTTCAGGATAAAACGGAACTGGGTTTTGTTCTGGTTTACGTTTTTGGCGACAATAACTTGTTAATCTTTTAGCCGTCAATTCATTAGTGGCATTCCTTCGAAGCTGATTTAGTTGACTACTTGGAATAAAATAAATTTTTGATAAATTTAAATCAAAATCAGTAAGATAATATATAGTTTTTCCTAATTTAGATAAATTATCTCTAATATTTTTTAATGATTTATCTGGTTGTTCCGCAAGTTCGAATTCCCCATTAAGTTCTACCTTGACACAAACGCCCTCTTCGCTTTTTGCAATTAGCTCTATACCTTTTTCAATATTATATAGTTTAAATGACACACCAATTCTGCGATTACTTGATGCTTTCAATAAATTTTGTTGCCACACATGATCAAGATTTCGATTCACTATATAAGGTAATTTAACTGAAAAAAGCGGCTTAGGAATTTCATTTGGATAAATTCGATATTGATTAGCCGAAAGTTTCTCCACCTTATCAGCTCTAAACCCAAAGATCTCTCGTTTTATTAGTACATTTAAGCCATCTCCATTAGTTAATATTTTCTCAGATTTAATATCGATAGTTTTAGGTGTAATTTGAGTTATCTCACCAATTTGCAAACCAATGAATTTAGGTGAATCGAATGCACCTATATTGGATTTTCTTCCATGTACAAAATAATCTGTACTTCCTCGATGAAATGTTTGGTGAGGATCTGGTATAAAAAAGTGCTCAGTTCGACCACTTGACGCTGATTGTAAATTAGACGAATTTGACAAAATAGTATCTAATTTTTGACGATAAAAGGCTGTAATGTTTTTAACATAACTTAGATCTTTATAACGTCCTTCTATTTTAAAGGAGCGTACACCTGCTTGAATTAATTCGTTCAAATTATCTGATTGGTTATTATCTTTCATTGATAATAAATGTTTTTCATAAGCAACAATGCGCCCTTGATCATCTTTTAAGGTAAAAGGAAGTCGACAAGCTTGAGAGCAATCTCCTCGATTTGCACTACGCCCTGTCTGTGCATGTGAGATATAACACTGTCCTGAAAATGCCACACAAAGCGCACCATGTATAAAAAATTCTATTTTTGCATCAATTTGCTCATGAATTTTAGCTATCTCAGTTAAATTAAGCTCACGAGCTAATACTATTTGTGAAAAACCAACATCAGATAAAAATTTGGCTTTTTCAGGTGTCCTTATATCCATTTGAGTGCTAGCATGTAAATCAATAGGAGGAATATCCATCCTCAAAATGCCCATATCTTGCACAATTAATGCATCAACACCTGCATCATAAAATTGCCATATAAGTTGTCTTGCTGGTTCAAGTTCATTATCGTGAAGAATGGTATTTAAGGTTACAAATACTTTTGCATAATAATGATGAGCAAATTCAACTAACTGGGCAATATCACTAACCGAATTACCAGCATTATGCCTAGCACCAAAATTTGGCCCGCCAATGTATACAGCATCTGCGCCATGTAAAATAGCCTGTTGTGCAATCTCAATATTTTTAGCGGGACTAAGCAATTCTAATTTATTATTGGTGACAAGATTTGACATTATAAACTCTTTGAAAATCTAACTAGTGAATAATTTGGTTTTTATTTTACAAGCATTATTATAAAATTAATAATACTTGTAAAAAACTTTCAGGAAAGTATGTGTTTGAATATAAATTTGATATAGATCATCTAGCCTTAGTTGCGATAAGTTTCATTCCTTAAAGCTTCTATACGTTTTTCTAATGGCGGATGAGACATAAACAATTCAGAAAATTTTGCTTTTTTAGCTCCATTAATGCAGAATGCTAAAATTGAAGTATCTTCACTTGGTTCATGGCTAGTTTTTAGTTTTTCTAACGCGGCAATCATCTTTGTACTGCCTACTAATTTAGCCGAACCAGCATCAGCGTGAAATTCTCGATAACGAGAAAACCACATAGCTATAAGGCTTGCTAAAATACCAAATACGGTTTCAAAAACCATAACTATCAAGAAATAGGTTAACTGTGATAAACCACGATTACGATCATCCAATGCTTGAGCTACAACGGATGCTAACATTCTTGAAATAAAAATAACAAAAGTATTAAGAACTCCTTGTAATAGAGTCATTGTGACCATATCACCATTAGCAACATGACTCATTTCATGACCGATTACTGCTTCAGCTTCATCTTGAGTCATAGTATTTAATAAACCAGAACTTACTGCAACAAGAGAACTATTTTTAGTTGCGCCGGTTGCAAAAGCATTAACATCTTGAGCATGATAGATGGCAACATCTGGCATTTTTATATTAAGTTCCGTTGACAATCGACGAACAACATCAAGTAACCATTGTTCTTGACTATTACTAGGTTGAGTAATGATTTGTCCCCCTACTGACCTCAAAGCCATTCTCTTAGATAATAGAAGAGATATAAAAGATCCTCCAAAACCGAAGATTGCTGCAAATATGAGTAATCCTAAAGTACTATGCGCATCAACGCCTAAAATACTTAGAATGATTCCAAATACAAACATAACGGCTAAGTTAGTTAAAATAAATAATCCAATTCGCATCATTATCTCCTCTCTTTATTTATACTAATTTTCAAATGATTAAATTAAGTGAAATCGCAATATCCCGATTGTTAAATGCGTATGATCGCAAAAATAATATATATATACAACTATCAATAGATAGTATATTTAATATATTATTTGATATGCGCTCATTTATTAAACAAAAATATTAATAATATATGTTTATAAGACATTTGATAATAAATTGGTGAGGCTGGTGGAGACCCTATCAGCTACATCCCACACACATGTATTTTACTTTGGCTGCTTCCTTCCGGACCTGACCTAGTGAGCAAAAAAATGTTGCAAGAGAACTCATAGAGCCTCCATTGAAGCGGAGGTATCATACTTGAATTATTAATTTTTTACAACTACTTTTTAGTATAACACAACTGTTCGGCTTTTCTTTAGATGCTATATCAAAAGAAAAGCCATTATTTGAAATGATAGTATGTAATTCAGGAATTAGATTACTAGATTTTTCTCAACACGCTCTCTAAATTTTATACCTGGTCTAAATGTAACAACTCTACGAGCTGAAATATCAACACTTTCACCTGTTTTTGGGTTTCTACCTGGGCGTGAATTTTTATCTCGTACTGTAAAATTACCGAATCCAGATAATTTAACTGGTTCACCTTTTTCTAAAGCCACCCGAATCTCTTCAAAAAATAGCTCTACAAGGATTTTAGATTCTTGTCGATCAATATTAAATTTTTCGGCAAGACGATCTGCAATATCTGCTTTAGTTAATGTCATATTATTATTCTCTTAATAGGGCTTTAAAACGATATTGTAAGGCAGTAACACATTTGCTTACAATGTTAGTTATATCTTCTTCTTCAAGCGTACGTGATTTATCTTGTAAAACCAAACTAATAGCAATGCTTTTTTGATCTTCTTTGATATTTTCACCTTGATACACATCAAAAAGAGTAACTTTAATAAGTTGCTCACCACCCGCTTTTTTACACTCTAAAATAATATCCGCTGCTGGTATTGTATTTGAAACAATAATAGCTATATCACGTTTATTTGACGGGTACTTGGATAAATCCTGAGCTACAGGTACCTCTTTTTTACTAATTTTAGCTAAATTTATTTCAAAAACAAGCGTTTTACTATTTAAAGACAATTTTTTTTCAATTTCTGGATGCAAGACTCCTAAATGACCTAATAACTCATCATTTAAATAAATCGCAGCACTTTGTCCAGGATGTAAAGCTGGGAGTTCAGATTTTTTAAATTGTATTTGATCACCACACCTTAAAAGAGAAAAAATTGACTCAAGATCACCTTTAAGATCATAAAAATCTACATTCTTTTTAGGGAGTTGCCAGTGTTCTTCGTATAAATTACCAGTAACAATACCAGCTAACATTAACTCCTGACGTACACCAAATTCACAATTTTCATCAGGAATAAAACGCAAACCAGTTTCAAATAATCGGGCACGCGTTTGCTGACGATTTTGGTTATATAGTATCACATCTAATAACCCAGACCAAAGTGATAAACGCATAACTGACATTTCACTTGAAATTGGGTTAGGTAATTTGATTTCTGAATGTTCAGGATATAATATTTGCTGAACTTTTGGATCGACAAAGCTGTATGTTATCGCTTCTTGATACCCTCTATCGACCAATAAATCCTTTACTCTACGTAATGGGATTTGACTTTCTGGTTTTGGTTTCATTACTGATTCAATTTTCAAATTAGCATTTGGGATATTGTTATATCCATAAATGCGGGCAATTTCTTCAACTAAATCCTCTTCAATTTGCAAATCAAAACGCCAACTTGGTGATTTTACAATCCAAACATTGTCTTTATATTCAACTTTACAACCAAGTCTAATTAAAATGTCGGTGATCTTTTGTGTTTCGATTGTATAACCAATAATGCGATCAATTTTACTACGCCGCAATTGGATAGTTGCTTGTGCAGGAAGTTCAGCCTCATGTGTCACATCAATAATTGGACCTGCTTCTCCACCGCAAATATCAATTAATAATTGGCTTGCTCGTTCCATTGCTGTAAATTGTAATGAAGGATCAACTCCTCGTTCATAGCGGTGTGATGCTTCTGTATGTAAACCGTATTCACGTGCTTTACCTGTTATAACTAATGGATTAAAGAATGCTGCTTCAAGAAATACATCTTTAGTTGTTTGTGTTACACCAGATTTTTCACCACCCATAATCCCCGCTAGCGCTAAGATTTTTTTGTGATCGGCAATTACTAAAGTTTTATCATTAAGTTTAACTTCATTACCATTAAGTAAAGTCAGTTTTTCATCTTTGTTTGCATAACGAACAATTATGCCCTTTTCAATCTGCGATAAATCAAATGCATGCATTGGGTGGCCAATTTCTAATAATACAAAATTAGTTATATCAACAACGGCATCGATTGAACGAATTCCACCACGACGCAATTTTTCTTTCATCCATAGTGGCGTTTGAGCATTAACATTAATATTTTTAATTACCCTACCCAAATAGCGAGGTGATGCTGTGGGTTCATCTATTTTTATTGATACTGTATCGGAAATTGTTGCCTGTACACTGTTAACTTTAAGTGCTTGCATTGGAATATTGTTAACTGCAGAAATATCTCTAGCAATCCCAACAATACCAAAACAATCTGCACGGTTTGGTGTTACACTAATATCAATTATTACATCATTAAGATTTAAATATTCGCGAATATCCATACCTAAAGGAGCATCATCAGGTAATTCAATAATACCATTATGTTCATCAGCAATCCCTAATTCTGAGTATGAACATAGCATGCCTTCTGACGGTTCACCTCGTAACTTAGCTGATTTGATTTCAAAATTACCTGGTAAAACAGCTCCCACTGTAGCACATGCAACAGTCAAACCTTGTCGACAGTTTGGCGCACCACAAACGATATCAAGTAATTCTTCTTTACCTATATCAACTTTTGTTACACGAAGTTTATCAGCATTCGGGTGCTGCATACATTCAATTACTTTACCAATAACGACACCTGTAAAGTCACCTGCTACTTTTTCGACATCATCAACTTCTAAACCAGCCATTGTTAATTGATCAGCTAGCGTTTCGCTACTAATTTCTGGATTGATCCATTCACGTAGCCAACTTTCACTAAATTTCATGTTTTGATCTCCAGAATTAATTAAATTGCTTTAAAAAACGTAAATCATTTTCAAAGAAAGAACGCAAATCAGTGACGCCGTAACGTAACATAGTTAATCGTTCTATCCCCATACCAAATGCAAAACCACTATAAACTTCAGGATCAATGCCTACATTACGTAATACATTAGGATGAACCATTCCGCAGCCTAAGACTTCTAGCCATTTACCATTTTTAGCTTTAATATCAACTTCAGCCGATGGTTCTGTAAATGGAAAGTAACCCGGCCTAAAGCGTATTTCCATATTATCTTCAAAAAAGCAGTGTAGAAAATCATGCAATAACCCTTTTAAATGTGTAAAACTGATATCTTTATCAACCAGCAAACCTTCCATTTGATGGAACATTGGTGTGTGTGTTTGGTCATAATCATTTCGATATGTTCTTCCAGGAGCAATTATTCGAATGGGTGGTTTTTGATTTTCCATTGTGCGAATTTGTACTGTTGAAGTTTGCGTTCTTAATAAGCGTTTTGCATCAAACCAAAATGTATCATGATCTGCACGAGCAGGATGATGAGCAGGAATATTTAATGCATCAAAATTATGGTAGTCATCTTCTATTTCTGGACCGGTTTCAACAACAAAACCCAGTTCACCAAAAAAATCAACTAATCGATTAATTGTTTTTGTAACTGGATGTAATCCGCCTAGTTCAAGTGAGTTGCCAGGCAATGTAATATCAATTGTTTCATTGGCTAGTTTTGCATTAAGAGCCTGACGCTCTAAATAATTGCGCTTTTGATTCAATAGCTGAACAACTTCTTGCTTTGCATCATTGATTTTTTGACCCACAGATGGACGTTCATCGGCAGGAACATCACGTAAAGAAGCCATTTGCATTGTAAAATAGCCTTTTTTACCAAAATATTCCACTCGAATTTGTTCGATCGAATTAATATCATTAGCACTTTCAATAGCGGATTTGGCGTTATTCACCAGTTCAACTAATTGAGACATACAGTTCTCCTGCTTATTGTGTTTATTGCATAAAAAAAGCCTCTTTTGAGGCTTTTATAATTATTTTTTGTTTTTTCTTTGCCTCACGAGTTAGTATTGCTAAAGAAACCAAAAAAGAAACAAAAAATAACTATATTCATAATAAATTTACTCTTAACATATTAAAATTGAATGATAAAAGCCGAGATAACTCGGCTTTTATAAAGCTATTATAGTGCTGCTTTTGCTTTTTCAACTAATGCAGCAAATGCATTTTTGTCAAATACAGCAATATCAGCTAAGATCTTACGATCAATTTCAATTGACGCTTTCTTTAACCCATTGATAAATCGGCTATAAGAAAGACCGCATTGACGAGCAGCAGCATTGATACGAACAATCCATAATTGACGGAATTGACGTTTACGTTGGCGACGGTCACGGTAAGCATATTGTCCAGCTTTAATTACAGCTTGGAAAGCAACACGATATACACGTGAACGAGCTCCATAATAACCTTTTGCTTGTTTTAAAATTTTCTTGTGACGTGCACGAGCAATAACACCACGTTTAACACGAGCCATAAACTATATCCTCTAATAATTAATCAAAACTTAAACGTATGGAACACACGCAGTAACTAAACCTAAATCGCCTTTTGACACAGTAGTCAAACCACGTAAATGACGTTTACGCTTAGTTGATTTTTTAGTTAGGATATGACTCTTGTTAGCTTGCTTATGCTTAAAGCCACCAGAAGCTGTTTTTTTAAAGCGCTTTGCTGCGCCTTTTACAGTTTTAATTTTAGGCATTTTATTAATTTCCACTTCGCATTGTTAATAAAAACAAAATAATGGTGTAGTTTTCAATAGTATCAAAATCTAGCTTGTTGAACCATTATTTCTTCTTCGGCGCTAGCACCATAATCATTTGTCGACCTTCAATCTTAGTTGGATAAGATTCAATAACCGCCAAATCAGCTAAATCCTTTTTAATACGATCAAGCATTTCAGAACCTAACTGTTGGTGAGCCATTTCACGACCACGAAAACGTAACGTTACTTTAGCTTTATCGCCATCTTCAAGAAAGCGAATCAGGCTGCGGAGTTTTACCTGATAGTCGCCTTCGTCTGTACCAGGTCGGAACTTAATTTCCTTAACCTGAACAACCTTTTGCTTCTTCTTCTGCTCTTTTGTTGCTTTACTCTTTTCATAGAGGAACTTGCCATAATCCATAATTCGACAAACAGGTGGCTCTGCATTAGGGCTTATTTCAACTAAATCTAAAGTTGCTTCTTCAGCTTGTTTTAAAGCTTCATCTAAGCCTACTATACCGAGCTGCTCACCATCGACGCCGGTTAACCTCACCTCACGAGCTGTAATTTCATCATTGATTTTATGTGCTCGTGTTGACTGAATTCGTTTACTGACTTTAATATCTCATTCCTCCAAATTAATTTATCATTAATTCATTTGTTCTAATGAACGACTATGAATTTCGTTAAGCAACAATTCTATAACATGTTTCACTTCAAAGCTACCAAGATCTTTACCTTGACGAGTTCGAACTGAAATTGTTCCTGATTCCATTTCTTTGTCTCCACAAACAAACATATAAGGAACACGTTTTAGAGTATGCTCACGAATTTTAAACCCTATTTTCTCATTTCTCAAGTCCGCTTTTGCTCTAATGCCAACTTTTTGTAATTGTGTGGTTAATTGTTTGGCATATTCAGCTTGATTATCGGTAATGTTAATTACTGCAACTTGCAATGGAGCAAGCCAAGTAGGGAAAAAACCTGCACAGTTTTCAGTCAAGATACCCATAAAACGCTCCATAGAACCTAAAATAGCTCTATGAATCATAACCGGGACATGACGTTCATTATCTTCACCTACATAAGTCGCATCTAAACGTTCAGGTAGCATAAAATCAAGCTGAACTGTACCGCATTGCCATGCTCTACCTAAACAGTCATGCAGGGTAAACTCGATTTTTGGACCATAAAAAGCGCCTTCACCTGGTAAATATTCAAATTCAATGCCATTTTCTGTTAAACATTCAGCTAAATCTTTTTCAGCAAGATCCCAAGTTTCATCCTTACCAATTCTTTTTTCAGGACGGGTTGATAATTTAACAGTAATATCATTAAAACCGAAAGTACTATAAGTATCATAAACCATTTTGATACAGCTATTTACTTCACTGCGAATTTGATCCTCAGTACAAAAGATATGTGCATCATCTTGTGTAAAACATCGAACGCGCATCAAACCATGTAAAGATCCTGAAGGTTCATTACGATGACAACTACCAAATTCCGCCATACGTAATGGTAAATCACGATAAGATTTTAAGCCTTGATTAAAAATTTGTACGTGTCCTGGACAGTTCATTGGTTTAATACAATATTCACGATTTTCAGAAGAAGTAACAAACATTAACTCTTTATAATTACCCCAGTGACCTGTTTTTTCCCACAAAACACGATCCATCATAAATGGACCTTTTACTTCTTGATAATCGTATTCTTTCAATTTCGTGCGAACAAAAACCTCAAGTTCACGAAAGATAATCCAACCATCATTATGCCAAAACACCATACCAGGCGCCTCTTCTTGCATATGATAAAGATCTAGTTGCTTGCCGATTTTACGATGATCTCGTTTAGCCGCTTCTTCTAAAAATTGTAAATAGCTATCAAGTTGTTTTTTATCTGCCCATGCTGTTCCATAAATACGTTGTAACATTTTATTATCACTGTTACCGCGCCAATAAGCTCCAGCAATTTTTTGCAATTTAAAATGATGGCAAAAACGCATATTAGGTACATGTGGTCCACGACACATATCAATATATTCTTCGTGATGATAAAGTGCTGGTTTTGAATCTTTTGGAATATTTTCATCTAAAATAGCAATTTTATATGGTTCATGTCGCTCCCAAAAAACTTCTCTAGCGCGCTCCCAACTAACCACTTCTTTTTTTACTTCATAATTTTTTTTAGCCAATTCATGCATGCGTTTTTCTAGTGCATCAAGGTCTTCCTGAGTTAAAGAGTGATCTAAATCAACATCATAATAAAAACCATTATCAATTGTTGGACCAATAGCCATTTGTGTATTAGGCCATAGTTGTTTAATTGCGTGACCCAATAAATGTGCACAAGAATGGCGAATAATTTCGAGTCCATCTTCATCTTTGGCTGTAATGATGGCTAATGTTGCATCTTGATCAATGACATCACAGGCATCTTTACGCACGCCATTTACACGCCCAGCTATACAAGCTTTAGCAAGACCTGCTCCAATACTTTGAGCAACTTCTAAAACAGTAACGGGTTTATCGAATTGACGTTGGCTTCCGTCAGGAAGAGTAATAATTGGCATAACAAATCCTTATAACAGTGGTGCACCACACGAAAGCGCACTTGCTTACTTAAAAAATAGGTCGAATATACTACCACTTATCATCTGGATTTAAAATAGAAAGAATCATATTTATATGAGCTTAATAAATATACTAAAACACATAGTTACCGGAAACTTTTTTACAAATAAATGATTATTTTTGTATAACAAAGGTTATAATCATTAACTAATAAAAGTTTATAATATGAACACATATGCTATGAATATTTGGATTGATGCTGATGCCTGCCCTAACCCAATTAAAGAGATTTTATATCGAGTTGCAAATCGAAAAGCAATAAATACAACATTAATTGCAAATCAATGTTTAACTATCCCCTTGTCACCTTATATTAAAACTTTATTAGTTGAAAAAGGATTTGATGTAGCAGATAGAAAAATAATTGAGTCGGTTCAAAAAAATGATTTAGTTATTACCTCAGACATTCCACTTGCATCTGAAGTTTTAAATAAAAATGCATTAGTGCTCACGCCACGAGGTGAACAATATACACTAGATACAATTAAAGAACGATTAATTATGAGAGATTTTATGGAAACCATGCGAGCAAGTGGAATACAATCTAAAGGTTCAGCTCCATTTTCCAGCAAAGACCGAGAAAAATTTGCTAATCAGCTTGATATATTACTTAATTCAACATCGAAATGAATTTAATAACTCTTTTAAATCGAGCAGCCAAATTAGCAAAACTAAATTTTTAGAAATAGCTCTCTGCTTTTGAATGGTTTTGATCCTACATAAGGTTTCAACGCCATCCTAGTAAAGCGTTTAGCTGCTTTTAACGTATCGATATTATCAAATTGACGTTTTCCTAAAGCTAAAACCTGCTCGCCAGTAAAGCTGATGCTATTTTGTAATAAACTACTGATAAATCCTTTTTCCGATTGATATTGATAATGCATCGATTTAACAATGTCATCGCCAGTTACACAGCAGTGAAAAAAATCAACGTGATATCCTAAATTTTCTAATAACGATAATTCAAAAGCTCGCAACACATTTTCAGCAGGAACCTGTTGGGCTAATTGTTGCAGACTTTTTAGATAATCATCAAAAAGAGTTGGCATTTCTGCTTCTGCAACTAAAACTCGATGTAATAGTTCATTTAAATAAAATGCGCTATACAAAAAAACAGATACCAATGGCAATGCAAGCGACATAGCTTCAACTTGACGCAATGTTTTTATTTCACCTTGACCTGAGTATTGCACAATAAGTGGAGTAAAAGGTTGCAACATACCTTTCAAGGCAGAGCTTTTTCGTTTAGCACCTTTAGCTAATACCTTTACTTTTCCGATATTTTCAACAAATAGATCGACTAATAAACTAGTTTCAGTATAAGAACGAGTATGTAGTATAAATGCTCTTTGCCAATTTTCCATTCAAAATACCTTTCAATCATACTACCGTTTTTTGATTAATAAATTGTATCTGAGTAAAATTTAGATAAATCTATGAAATTTTCAACTGAAATTTAACTAAAGATCCGATATAATCAATGCAAACAATAAGATTATAGGATAAATAAAAGACAAGCTATGGAACTTTTTTCAATAATTTTACTTTTGGTATTAATTGTATCACTTTCTGGTGTCGTTGTTAAAATGTTACCAATTCAAATTCCACTACCTTTAATGCAAATATTATTAGGTTGCATATTGGCGGCATTTAATGTTTATGTAGAATTTGATCCAAAACTATTTCTGGTTTTATTTATTCCTCCTTTACTTTTTGCTGATGGACGCAAAACATCAGTAAAAGACTTCATATACAATGGTAGAGAAATTGTCGGATTGGCTTTAGTTTTAGTTGTTATCTCTATTATAGCATTAGGTTATATTCTGCATTGGATATTACCAAATGTTGAATTAGCTGCAGGTTTAGCTTTAGCTGCTGTATTATCTCCAACCGACGCAGTTGCATTAGGTGGAATTGTTGGTAAAGGCCGTATCGAAAAAGAGAAGATGGAAATCATTGAAGGTGAAGCATTAATGAATGATGCTTCAGGTCTGGTGTCTTTGAATTTTGCTATTGCTATTGCAGTTGGTGATGCAGTATTTAACATCTTTGATGTTAGCGTACAATTTTTTATAGTTGCTATTGGTGGCTTGGCTATTGGCGTTTTATTTACTTGGTTATATGCACGTATTTTGCGTAAAATAAATCAGCTGACTCACAATGATCCTGCTATTCAAATAGTATTACTATTTTTACTTCCTTTTGCCGCTTATATCATTGCTGAGGAATGTCATTGTTCTGGTATTTTAGCAGCAGTAAGTGCAGGTATGACAGTGAACCATTCTGGTATGATGCGAAACGCACCTTTAACTGCACGTTTGCAATCAGATAGTACATGGTCAATGTTAACCTTTGTGTTTAATGGATTTGTATTTGTTTTATTAGGTATTCAGTTACCAAGCATTTTTAATAATACTTTTGTAGAAAACCAGATCGACACTTCGATTGAGGTATGGCAATTATGTTTAATTGTTCTATTTGTTTTTGCTGTATTGATGGGAACTCGATTTGCTTGGTTATGGGCGATGAAGCATATGCCTACAATGCCATTTGGAACCAAAAGACCTCTTGCATTCAGATCCTATTCAAACCGAGACCTGCTTATTTCAACATTTGCAGGAGTTCGAGGAGCCATCACTTTAGCTGGTGTATTGTCTATTCCAATGACGATTAGTGGTCGTTATCAACTTGTTTTTATTGCAGCAGGTATTATTTTAATTTCATTGATTGTTGCTGTGATCATATTACCTATCTTATTACGAGGTAGTGTTATTTTAGATAATTCAGAACAAACAAATGAAATTTTAACTGTAAAAGGTCATATGGCTGAAGAGGCAATTGTAAGCCTAGAAAAAATGCAAAATAATTTGTTGCAAGAAACAGCTGAAGACCGAGTAGATCAAGAAATTATTCATGAAGTCGGCTCACGTGTTATCGGTTCGCTAAGGCGCAGAACCGGCCTTAAAGATTTAGAACAAAAATCTCTTGAAGCAGAAAATCTAGAAAGACGTATGCGTTTAGTTGCTATAGGTGCAGAACGTACTGCTCTTTTACAAATGAAAGTTCGTAATGAGGTTAGTGAAGAGGTTTTTGAACATTTGAATACCGACTTGGATATTTATGAAAAAATGATTTCTGGGGATGCATAAATGATTGGAGAAAAAAGCCAAATTCTAAACAAAATTCATTCACAGTTTGTCAATAAAGCGCCCCATATTTTGGGGCTTACCTTACAATACATTCCTTTTAATGTCAAAAAACAAACCATAGAACAATTATTGAAATTACAATTTGAACATTCTCTACAAGATGGTGATCTAGATTTTTTAGAAAATCGTTGGCTTAAAATTCAAGTTACTGATCTGGAGCTTGTGTGGTTTGTTAGTTTAATCGATAACAAATTAGTTGTTAGCCGGGAAGAAATTGCTGATGTAAGCTTTATAGGTAATGCTAATGATTTGATTATGATAGCAACTAGACGACAAGATCCCGATTCACTATTTTTTCAACGTCGCTTGATTGTTGAAGGTGATACTGAATTGGGGTTATATGTAAAAAATTTAATGGATTCTATTGAGTTAGAAGTTATGCCAAAATTTTTAAGGCTAACACTCGAAAAACTAGCAGATATTATCGAAAGTGCACCAACTAATTAAGAATAAATTATACTCATTTTAAATCATTCAAAATGTTTATTCTGTGTAATGATAGATTTCATTGAAAATTTTGAATTGATTAATTTCTATCTTGTAAATAATAGATTATTCTAACCCCCCATATAAAATGGGGAAAAGAAGCTGATTATTTTGAGTATATATAATGAAATTTATGAGTTTCTTTACAGAAAACATAAAATATATGGTTACAAAATGAAAAATAACCAAGAACAGCCAAGCTTTTACTTCCACGATTATGAAACATTTGGAACTCATCCTGCATTAGATCGCCCTGCTCAATTTGCTGGAATTCGAACTGATGAGAATTTTAATATTATTGAAGATCCTTTGGTTATATATTGTTGTCAAGCTCAAGACTATCTACCCAATCCAGAAGCGGTACTAATTACTGGCATAACACCTCAAGAAACTAATAACAAAGGAGTTTGTGAAGCTGAATTTACTCGACAAATTCATCAAGCTTTTAGCAAACCTAATACTTGTATTTTAGGATATAACAATATTCGTTTTGATGATGAAGTAACGCGTAATCTTTTATATCGTAATTTTTATGACCCTTATACTTATTGTTGGCAACACAACAATTCAAGATGGGATCTACTTGATGTAGTTCGTGCTTGTTATGCGCTAAGACCAGAAGGAATTAATTGGCCAACTAATGATGAAGGTCTACCAAGTTTTCGTTTAGAACATCTAACAAAAGCAAATAACATTAAGCATAAACATGCACATGATGCAATGTCTGATGTTCATGCAACTATAGCAATGGCTAAATTAATAAAAGAAAAACAACCAAAACTGTTTAATTATTTTTTCTCATTACGTAAAAAAAATAAAGTTGCTGAACTTATTGATGTAGTTAATATGACGCCAATAGTTCATGTATCAGGCATGTTAGGTAGCCATCGTGGTAATCTATCTTTAGTTTCACCTATAATTTGGCATCCAGTACAAAATAGTGCCGCTGTTATTTGCGATTTAACTGGAGATATAGATCTCTTAATCGATCTACCTGTTGAGCAAATAAAGGAAAGGCTCTACACCAAAACTAAAGATCTACAATTAGGTGAATCACGAATACCTTTAAAATTGGTTCATACCAATAAATGTCCTGTTATTGCACCATTAAAAACATTATTACCTGAAAATGCTGAACGGTTTAACATTGATATAGAGCAATGTTTAATAAACCAACATAAATTGTTAGAAAATCAAAATTTATTACAAAATAAAATACAGACGTTATTTAATATTGATAATAATAGTCCTATTAATACTATTAACGCTGATGTTGATGCTCAAATTTATGGAAAATTTCTAAATAACCAAGATAAGTTACGCTGCGAGACTATTCGAACAACTCCAATTCATCTATTAGATAGTTTATCATTAACGTTTGATGATCCTCGTTTACCAACACTATTTTTTCGTTATAAAGCGCGAAATTACCCACAAACATTAACAGAGCATGAACAGATTATTTGGAAAGATTATTGTCGCGATAAACTCAACACCCCAAAAATTCAAGATTACTTATTAATATTAGAACAATATGCTGAAACTTATATTCAGCAACCAGAAAAACTAGCAATAATTAAACAACTTTATCATTACTGCCATTATTTAGTTGGTAATTAATTTTGACGAGCGTATCATATAGACAAATAACTTTATGTCACTCTAGCATCCGTCATAATTTATAATTAAGATTAATAGCATTTACGTTATGAAACATTTTCTAGCTAAGCACGCCACCATCAGACATAGACTATATTCTTTATACTATACTTTTTTTAGTTATGGTCGTGGATTGGTCATATTAACTCTTTGTTTATGGGTAGGTAATATTATTTCTAAAATATTACCTATAATAATTCCTGGCAGTATTATTGGTTTATTGATCCTGTTCTTTTTACTTGCATTTCAGTTAATTCCCACTTGCTGGATCAAAAATAGCTGTAATCTATTCATGCGTTACATGACATTATTATTTATTCCTGCAGCAATGGGGATTATGGATAATTATTCACTTTTATTACAAAATTGGGTTCCGATTATATTTGGCTGTGTAGGTGGTTCTCTTATTGTATTGCTTCTAACCGCATTTTTAACAGAACAATGTCATAAAATCGCAGCAAAAAATTCAATTTCATCACCAAAAGATGAGGTCAATCAGCCATGATATGGATGCTACCATTAACGCTTTTTGTTTTCTTCATTATTAGAAAAATATCATTTAAAATAAAAAATCCGTTATTTAATCCCCTAGTGATTACGGTAATAGTATTAATTCCAATTTTACTGATAACAAACACCAGTTACACACAATACGTTGACAACGTACAAATCATTAATAAACTATTGCCTTATTCTGTTGTTGCTCTCGCCTATCCTTTATATGAACTTATTCCCCAAATTAAAGCTCGTTGGAAGTCAATAATGATTATTACTTTTACCGCATCGCTTGCTTCAATGATAACCGGTGTTTGTATTGTATTTTGGTTAGGTGGAAGTATTGAGATTGCTGCATCTGTGCTACCTAAATCTGTTACTACTGCCATTGCAGTAACAATTGCAAGTAATCAAGATGGTGTACCATCAATAGCTGCATTATGCGTGATATTAGTTGGAACATTAGGCGGCATATTTGGACATCAAATATTAAATTTAGTAAAAATAAAATCAGCACCAGCAAGAGGATTAGCTATCGGTGCTGTTTCACATGCTGTCGGCACTGCCCGTTGTATTGAGGTTGATTATAACGAAGGTGCGTATAGTTCGTTATCATTAGTTTTATGTGGTGTTATGACCTCATTGACAGCACCTTTTTTATTTCCAATAATGGTATTTATTTTTAACCGGTTTTAGCATGAATTTAAAAAAGCTTATTGCTTATATTGCTAGTTTTTGCTTGATTCCAATAACTGCTATTGTAGGTTTAGATTATTGGATCAGCTATAAAACGGCTCCTTATATTTATCATGATGAAAACAAACTTCCTTACCGAACTATTGGTGTTGTACTTGGAACATCGAAATATGTTCGAGGAGGAGGTTTAAATGATTTTTATCGTAATCGTATTGATGGAGCAATTGATCTTTATTGGCAAAACAAAGTTGATTATTTATTATTAAGTGGTGATAACGCTCTTTTAAGCTACAACGAACCAATTACTATGAAGAAGGATTTGATAAAAGCTGGAATTCCTAGCGATGTGATCGTTTTGGATTATGCAGGTTTTAGAACTTTCGATTCAGTGGTTCGTGCCAATAAAGTATTTGATGCAAATAATTTTACTATTATCACTCAAGAGTTTCATTGCGAACGAGCCATTTTTATTGCCCTTGCTCAAGACATACAAGCACAATGTTTTGCTGTGCCCTCCCCTAAAAATATGAAGTTAGTCCGTATCCGCGAAATGTTTGCGCGTGTTAGTGCATTTATTGATCTTTATATTCTAAAAAAAGAACCTAGATATCTTGGCCCTGTAATTCCTATTTTATCTAATGCTCAATAACCATCCTAAATAACAAAAAATTGTAAAAACTTTCAGGAAAGTGCATCTTTAAGTATAAAAACCAGACAAAAGAGAACTTGTCTAATAAATTAGATTGCATTTTTATGCAGAAAAAAGTAATATTTAATCAAATTTAGCATCAAGAAAAATGTATAACTAACAATGAATATTGAATTAAACCATATTAACTGTTTTTATGGTAAACATCAGGCTTTAAATGATGTTTCACTCTGTTATCCACTTGGTGAAACCATTGTTTTACTTGGTCAAAGTGGAGCAGGAAAAAGCTCTTTATTAAAAGTATTTAATTTACTTGAAATACCTAAATCAGGGCAGATGACTATTGCTAACACCCATTTTGATTTTTCTGAAAAAATCAGTGAATCAACAATTAGACATCTCCGTAAAAATGTAGGCATGGTATTTCAAAACTATAATTTATGGCCGCATTTGACGGTACTAGAAAATTTGATTGAAGCTCCTTGCCAAGTATTAAAGTTATCTAAAAAAGAAGCTTGCGATAAAGCAATGGCAATATTACAAAGATTGCAAATTGATGATATGGCACAACGCTACCCGCTTCACCTCTCAGGTGGGCAACAGCAACGTGTAGCTATTGCTAGAGCGTTAATGATGGAACCTCAAATACTATTATTCGATGAACCTACAGCAGCATTAGATCCAGCAATTACATCGCAAATTGCCGAAATTATCAATGAGCTATCTCAAACAGGTATTACACAAATTATAGTTACGCATGAAGTTGATTTTGCACGCAAAATTGCTTCACAAGTAATTTATATGGAGCAAGGTAAAATTATTGAGCGAGGACAACTCGAATGTTTTGCTCATCCTAAAACTGAAGAGTTTAAAGCTTATTTGTCACATTAATTAAAATAAAATTAGGTGGATATATGAAAAAAACGTTACTAGCCATTTGTCTTGCAGGAACTGCTTTTGTAGCTCAAGCAGCAGACACCTTAACAATCGGAACAGAAGCAACTTATGCGCCTTTTGAATTTACTAATGAAAAAAATGAAATCATCGGCTTTGATATTGATGTGATTAATAAGATTTGTGATGAAATAAAAGTTTCATGCAAAATTGTCAATCAATCATTTGATGGTTTAATTCCTAGCTTAAAAACTCGTCGAATTGATGCTGCTATAGCCGGAATTGATATTACGCCAGAACGACAAAAACAAGTTGATTTTACTAAAATTTATTATGATGATAGCTCAATCCAATTTGTTACATTGAAAGATACATTGACTAGTCTCGATCAACTAAAAGGTAAACGAGTTGGTCTACAAAAAGGAACAACTTATCCTAAATATTTAAGTGATAAATTCCCAGATATGAAAGCGGTTAGCTATGATAGTTATCAGTACGCTATTTTAGATTTAAAAGCGAAGAGAATTGATGCAATAGTTTCAAGCTCAATCGTAGCTGGCGAATGGCTAGGCAAAGAGGCAGATATTGTTGCTTTAAGCGATAAAATCACTGACCACGACTATTTTGGTGAAGGTTTAGGAATTGCTATCCGTAAGGGGAACGAAAAATTACTTAACCAATTTGATCAAGCAATAGATAAATTAAAAGCTAACGGTGAGTTAGATGCTATCTATAAAAAATGGTTTAATAAATAAACTATATTTTTAAATAAATATAACAATGATAATCTCGCCGCATTATCTTGCGGCGAATTTATTTTTTAAAGTAACCTTGGTTTTTTTATGTTTGATTTTTTTGCAAATAAAATGATATGGATCTCATCGTTAATGGATGGGTATATTTTGCCGCTTATACAAGCAACAGGTATCACATTATCATTGGCCTTTGTATCATTAATTATCGGAATTGTTTTCGCTTTAATTTTCTCAATACTAGAATCTGTTCCATTTAAACCCGTTGCGTGGGCAATGTCCTTATTTAACTTAACAATTCGCGCGTTACCTGAATTATTAATTGTGGTAGCTATTTATAACGGATTACCACTATTATTAATATTATTAAATGATGGTTTCACAATCGATCTTTATTATTTGTCGTTGACGATACAATTAGATATTCAAGATTTTAATATTAGTCCTTTTTTATGCGGTGTTGCAGCACTATCACTTTTATACGCTGTTTATGCCTCTCAAACGTTACGCGGTGCATTTAAAGCAATTTCTAACGGACAAAAACAAGCAGCTCAAGTACTTGGGTTAAGTAAATCACGCACGTTTCTTCGTATTATAATGCCACAAATGTGGCGTCATGCCTTGCCTGGATTAAGTAATCAGTGGTTAATTTTGTTAAAAGACACCGCATTAGTTTCAGCAATTGCAATTGATGATTTAATGATGCAAACCAAAACTATCATCGCGCGAACCAACCAACCTTTTTTATGGTATTTTGTTGCAATGATCATTTATCTAATTATCTCAATTTTAAGTCAAAAGGTTATAACGCGTATTGAAAAACGCTCAACCTATTTTGAACAACCTACATCAGCGAAAAGTTAGTAAGGCCGTATTATGTCTGATAATTTTATTCATTACCTTAACATCATTGCCCAAGGTTTACCCGATACATTAAGTTTAGGTATTTTGGGTATTTTATCTGCTGGATTGATTGCTGCTTGTCTTTCATGTCTATTGTCATTAAATCACTTTATATTAAATAAAGTTATACGCACATATGTCATTATATTTACAGGTACACCTTTACTAGTACAACTTTTACTAATTTATTATGGGCCATCACAATTTAGAGATATTTTAATCAAAATACCGACGTTTTATAACATTATTTCTTCGCCTTGGTTTTGTGCCTATTTAGCATTAACACTCAATAGTGCCGCCTATACAACTCAAATTTTTTATGGTTCATTAAAAGCCTTACCTAAAGGACAGTGGCAAGCTTGTGAAGCACTTGGCATGAATAAAAAACAAACTTTAAAAGTTGTTTTGCCTTATGCATTAAAAAGAGCCCTTTCGACTTATTCAAATGAAGTTGTCTTTGTAGTAAAAGGCACAGCATTAGCGTCAATGATTCCTGTTATGGATGTTATGGGCTACAGCAATGAATTGAATGCGGATTATTATGATTTCACTATTTTTATTGCTGCTGGGTTAATATATCTCTTGATAAATGGTTTACTTAGCACCATTATGAGGATTATAGAGAAAAAAGCCCTCAAATTTGAAAACTAATATGAGCCAATTTGATTCAGCATCTTTTTTAAAAACAGTCCCACATAAGCCGGGAATTTATCAAATGTTTAATGATAAACAGACGATTATTTATGTGGGAAAGGCTAAAGATCTTAATAATCGTTTAAAAAGTTACTTTAATAATAGTAAAAAAACGCTAAAAACGGATATGCTCGTTAGTCATATCCATCATATTGAATTTACAATTACCAATACCGAAACCGAAGCCTTACTGCTTGAACAGACTTATATTAAAAAGTATCAACCACGATACAATGTACTGTTAAAAGATGACAAAAGTTACCCATTTATAAAGTTAAGCAAAGAACAACATCCGCAATTGTCTCTTTATCGTGGTGCGGTCAATCGAAAAAAAGATGAATTTTTTGGCCCTTATCCAAGTGGATATGCAGTAAAGCAAATATTGGCTTTATTACAAAAAACATTTCCAATAAGACAGTGTTTAAATTCAACCTATCGCAACCGAACTCGCCCCTGCCTACAATATCAGATTAAACGTTGCTTAGGGCCTTGTGTGTCTGGATTAGTCAGTGATGAAGATTACCTAGAACAAGTTAACTATGTTAGATTATTTTTATATGGTCAATCAGATCAGATAATACAAAAAATAACTGAAGATATGCAAAAAGCTAGTAGCGAACTCAACTTTGAAAAAGCAGTAGTTTTGCGTGATCAACTACAAGCAATAAAGCATATCAATGAAAAACAAGCAATATACAATAATAATGATAATCTTGATGTTATTGGATTCCATTATGAATTAGGATTAGCTTGTATCTATGTACTGTTTATTCGTAATGGGCAAACTTTTGGTCATCGATCATACTTTCCTAAAGTACCATCAAATACAGAACTAGAAGAAGTTATAGAAACTTTTTTAGGACAATTTTATCTACAAGGTAATCAGAATAGAAATATTCCGAGAAAAATTTTACTTAATTTTTCATTATCAGATAAACAACCAATGGAAGAGACACTGTCACTTATTGCAGAGCATCAAGTTAAACTCATTGATGAACCTAAAGGAGATAATCTTAAATTACTCAATATTGCAACAGTAAACGCTCAAACTGAAGTTAAAAATAAGCTATTAGAAAATTCCACAATAAAACAACGATATGACGCATTAAAATCTTTTTTGGGAATCGATAAAATTAACCGAATGGAATGTTTTGATATCAGCCACTTTATGGGTAAAAACACGATTGCATCTTGTGTTGTATTTGATGATAAAGGACCTGTTAAATCTGAATTCCGTCGTTATAATATTACTGGTATCACACCTGGCGATGATTATGCGGCAATGGAACAAGTCTTAACGCGTCGTTACAGTAAAAAAGAACTACCCGATGAAAAAGTTCCTGATATTATTTTTATTGACGGTGGTAAAGGGCAACTTAATCAAGCTCTAAAGGTATTTGAACAATTAGAGGTAAATTGGAACAAAAATCATCCTATACTAATTGGTGTTGCTAAAGGAGCTGATCGTAAAGAAGGATTAGAAACCCTCTTTTTTGAAGCTCATGGTACAGGACATTATCTTGATGATCACTCCCCTGCACTATTACTCATTCAGCAAATAAGAAATGCATCACATGATCATGCTATTGTTGGTCAACGTAAAAAAGGGACAAAACAATTAACCGACAGCGCCTTAGAACATATTGAAGGTATTGGCGCTAAAAGGCGTCAAGCACTACTGAAACATTTTGGTGGATTAAGAGAGTTAAAAAATGCCAGTATTGATGAAATAGCGCAAGTACAAGGTATATCAAAACAATTAGCTGAAAAAATTTATCTAAATTTACAACAATAACCCATTGAAAAAATAACATATTTCAGGCAACATAATCATTAAGAAAATACTGTTTTTTATTAATCTATAATGCATTGATTAATAAAATAAAAAAAGAGCTTTTGTCACATGAAAATTAATTTTCCAACATTTTTAACACTATTTCGAGTTATTTTAATTCCTTTTTTTGTGCTGGCATTTTATTTGTTCCCTCATGAATGGTCTGGTTTTTTCTCTGCATTAATTTTTTTAATTGCGGCCGTGACTGATGTATTAGATGGTTATCTTGCTCGCCGTCTAGGACAGACAACCAAGTTTGGCGCATTTTTAGATCCAGTCGCCGACAAAATCATAGTAACAATAGCGCTTGTTTTAATTACACAATATTATCAATCATGGTGGATCTCAATCCCTGCAATTATTATTGTTTCACGAGAAATTATAATATCGGCCTTACGGGAATGGATGGCTGAAATTGGTAAACGTAACAATGTAGCTGTTTCGTCAATTGGGAAAATCAAAACGATAGCACAAATGACAGCATTAACTTGGCTACTTTGGCGCCCTTGTGACATTGTTATTTACGCAGGTCTTGCAGCATTGTTTATTGCAACAGTATTAACGCTATTATCAATGTTGCAATATTTATGGATAGCACATAGCGATTTATTAGAAGAATAATAACTTTTAGTTAATATTTCTACCTAAGCATGTTTTTATTCGAGTAATTTTGTTGATAAATTCTAGTAAACAAAATTACTCATCCCCTTCAAAATCAACCAATAACTTCTATTTAAATTGTTAATCAGTCAAACATTGAGCAATTAAACGATTTATTTAAAATTTTTATTGACTGAAACCATAAGATCGGTAAAATGCACAGCATTCAAAACAAATTACTTTTTAGTAATTAATTTTGAGCCCGGGTGGTGAAATCGGTAGACACAAGGGATTTAAAATCCCTCGGCCTTTTTGGCCGTGCGAGTTCAAGTCTCGCCCCGGGCACCACTTTTTACCTATGCGGGAATAGCTCAGTTGGTAGAGCACGACCTTGCCAAGGTCGGGGTCGCGAGTTCGAACCTCGTTTCCCGCTCCAATTAAAAAGTAATAATTAAGACAAGAAGTTAGTGGCAATAATTTTATTTTTAAAGTCCTAATTTAGGTTTAATGATTTTTGTTTTTTGATTCATTTCTGGCATCCCCTTTTGCGTTATAAAATAACTCAAATATCAAATTAAATAAGGACTATTACAAATAATCAAATGTAGACAATTTAATCTCCCTTTAAATTTTCAATGCGTCAATAACAGCTCGTAGCGCAGGAGATATATTTCTATTAGGGTAATAGATATACGATGCTTCGAGCTTAAGACTAAAACGCTGTAGCACTCTAATGAAAACGCCTTTTTCTATATCATCCGCTACCAATTCTTCTGGTACATAGGCTAACCCCAATCCCAAGCGAGCAGCTTTAGCTTCCAAATAACTATCAGCAAAAACCCATTTTCCCTCAGGTCGGTGGGTAATTTTTTCGCCATCTTGATAAAGCTCCCACGAGTACAAACTTCCGTCACCAAACTGATATGCAATGCAAGGATGTGTCACTAAATCTGCTGGTATTTGTGGAAATCCATAGCGACGAAAGTGGTCGGGAGTGCCAACAATTGCCATTTCCATATCTGGGTAAATACGTACAGCAACCATGCCATCGTTAATTTCTGGACCTAGGCGCACACCTGCATCAAATCGCTCAGAAATAATATCAACAAACCTGCTTTCATTGATAAGTTCCAATCGGATATCAGGATAAAGTTGTTGAAATACCGCTAACTTAGGTAATAGCACTTTATCTATAACATGCTGGCTAGCATTGATGCGAACAGTACCTGATGGAGTATTACGATAATAAGCTAGAGAGGTTAGTCCGTCATTTAATGCATCAAATCCAGACAGTACTTTTTGATAAAATTGTCCACCCGCCTGCGTCAGAGATAATTTGCGCGTTGTGCGAACCAAAAGCTGTAAACCAAGGCGCTTTTCAAGCTCACGGATAGAACGACTTATCCCTGATTGTGCAAGCCCAAGCCGTTTTGCTGCAGCGGTAAAGCTTCCTTCCTGTACAACAATCATAAACAGGTAAAGATCATTGTAGTTTTCTCGCTTAGTTAGCAAAGTATTTTTTTACTCTTATTTATAACAATTTAGTATTAATCTTAGCATTTTTTCCCCACTAATCAATACTATTAATATTAATTATAATAATTACTAGTACAATTTCTGCTGTGTTATCTAAATATAACCTAAATCAGTAAAAGAAATGATTAACAAGAGCTTTTAGCAAAATTTGTTCCACCTACTACTATACTATTCACACCAATAAGTGGGGTTATAACTATGAGTACTGATAAGATAAATCAAATTTCACCTTTATCACTGTTCGAAAAATGGGACAAGACCTTTCCTAAAAGGAAAAAAGTTAATCACCGTAAAGTCGCCTTTCAGAACCGTTATGGAATTATATTAGTCGGCGATCTTTATATTCCCAAAAATCAAAATGAATGCAAATTAGCTGCAATCGCAATTAGCGGCCCTTTTGGTGCAGTAAAAGAACAAGCGAGCGGGCTATACGCTCAAACACTAGCCGAACAAGGTTTTATTACGTTGGCTTTTGATCCATCTTATACCGGAGAAAGTGGTGGCTACCCACGTAATGTTGCTTCTCCCGATATCAATACCGAGGATTTTAGTGCTGCAGTTGATTTTCTTGGTCTACAAAAAGAAGTGGATCGTAATCGTATTGGACTGCTCGGCATTTGTGGCTGGGGCGGTATGGCATTAAACAGTGCAGCAATGGATACTCGTGTAAAGGCTGTTGCAACGAGTGTAATGTACGATATGAGTCGTGCAATGGGGCATGGAGTTGGTGATGGGAAAGATCGTTATTCAACAGCTGATCGACATTCTGTTTTACAATATCTGAACGAACAACGTTGGGAAGATGCTAAAACAGGTATTCCTACATTAGGTGGACATGATATTTATGTCGATGAGAAAGGTAAAGTCAGTGCTTCTAAACGTATTTTGCCAGAAACATTACCAGGAAATCCGCCTCCAGTGTTGAAAGAGTTTTATAATTACTACCGAATGCCTCGTGGTTTTCATCCTCGTTCTATTAATTCGGTTGGAGCTTGGAATGCAACAATGCCTCTTTCATTTATGAATATGCCACTACTAAGCTATGCAAATGAAATTACTATTCCCACATTAATTGTTACTGGTGAAAAGGCTCATTCTCGTTATTTTGCTGAGGATGCTTATAAAATGGTCGGCGGCAAGGAAAAAGAATTGGTAATTGTTTCTGAGGCAAATCATGTCGATTTATATGACAATATCACAGGAAAAATACCATTTACTAAATTTGAACAGTTTTTTAAGACCAACTTAAAATTATAAGGATAGATATTAGCCATCCTAACAAAATTAGCTGTATTTACTGATGGCTTTTATTATTATATAAATGACAAAAATGTTATTTATAATATTATGTTTTTATTAACTTTATTACTACTATATCCAGAAACAACATTTGCCCTTAATGCAAATCGGCCGGTTAAAAAGGTATGAGGATAGAGCTATAATGTCTAAAAAAAATCTCAATATACCAAACAATAAAACATACACACACTGGAGCGGTATATTTTCTATGACGCTATGCGTTTTTGTATTAATTGCTTCAGAATTTTTACCTGTAAGCCTGCTGACATCTATTGCCAGAGATTTACAAATTACCGATGGACAAGCAGGTCAAGGTATTGCTATATCAGGTATACTAGCAGTACTAACTAGTCTGACCATTCATAAATTTACAGGAAACTTAGATCGAAAACTACTGTTACTATTTTTTACGTTTTTAATGGCTTTATCCGGGCTAGTTATCGCTATCACATCCTATTACATGGTTTATATTCTGGGAAGAGCACTGATTGGTATTGCTATCGGTGGATTCTGGTCAATGTCAGCTGCAACGGCCATTCGTTTGGTGCCACACCATCAAGTACCTAAGGCTCTAGCTATTTTCAATGGCGGTAATGCTCTTGCGACAATTATAGCCGCACCACTGGGAAGCTACTTAGGAGAAACAATAGGCTGGCGTGGAGCATTTATTTGTATCATTCCCCTTGCTATTTTTGCATTTATTTGGCAATACATTAGCCTGCCTACTATGAAAACCTATAAAGAAAATCAACCTAACAAGCCTATGCTTCAACTGCTAAAAAAACCAATTCTATCTATAGGCTTACTGGCATGTGGATTATTTTTCATGGGACAGTTTACTTTATTCACCTATGTGCGCCCTTTTCTAGAAACAGTGGCTAAGGTAGATAATTTTAATCTATCTTTAATTTTACTTGCTATAGGTGTCGCTGGTTTTATTGGAACAATGGTAATTGCAACCTTTCTGAAAACTAAACTCTATCAAACACTAATGATGATTTCTTTAATAATGACTGTTATTATCATAGGTTTATTTTTAACTAGTAGTCACATCTGGACTGTAGCTACTTTATTCAGTTTATGGGGATTGTTTGCTACGGCCGCACCAACTGGGTGGTGGGCATGGATAGCACAAACATTACCCAAAGATGCAGAAATTGGTGGAGGACTAATGGTTGCAGTAATTCAATCATCAATTGCGATAGGTTCAACGATAGGCGGATTGTTTTTTGATTATCTGGGATGGCAAAGCAATTTTGTATTAAGTGGTATATTATTAATTGGTTCGGTAATAGCAACGTCTATTGTATTTTATAAAAATAAAACAAAAAGTTAAAGAAATTATTTCTCTAATAATCTTTTAGGCTCTATTTTCATCTTTCAGTTGATAAAAGATACCTTAAAGGACAATTCGGGAGTCATAATAACTGTCTACTGGAAAAGATTGCTAAAAAAGCATTATAAGTCATCATTTAACTAAATCATAGCCTAGATATTACTATACCAAAATTAATTACTAGAATGTATAAAAAACTGAATATTATTAACAACAATATTCGACATTTAATTACATAGGCCTATTATATAATTTGCTAATAGTTAAAAATGTAAAGAAATTTTATGATTAATACAAAACATCAACGACTCTAATAAAAAACCAAATTGATGATATTTTATCAATCCGATATAATAGGCCATTAAAAATCATTGACGTATCGAAATAGCTTTATATAATATACAACATCTAAATAAAAAACCTATCTAAGTCTCCTTAGCTCAGCTGGATAGAGCAACGGCCTTCTAAGCCGTAGGTCACAGGTTCGAATCCTGTAGGGGACGCCATTATAAGCAAGATTTTGGTATGATACATTCTGGTGTATGTGTTGATTCTAAAGAAATATCTTAGATTTAAGCTATATTGTAACAGGACTTTGTAAGCTATTAATTTGCGGTAGTTCAAACTTAATCAGATATTTTGCCTAATCAGTCACCGTTATTTTTTCTTTGTGATATAAGCACCATATCTCTTGTCTGTGATAAGGCGTTAGTTTTGTTTTTTTATGTATATTTATTACAGTAGTTTCTCAAATTATTGTAAATAATTCTAGTAAATAATGCGCTTATCAAATACCTAATTTGAAAAAGGGTTTATCCCAATTTTAGAAAATGTAACATACAATCAAAATGGAATTTTTATTTTTTCCTTTTGTTTTACTAATTTAAACTTAGTTTTTGTTAGTGTATTTATTCCTGATTAAAGATACCTCTAAAAAAGTTGAGTCTAAGTGGGATTAAATGAGGTTAAAAAGCCTTGACAAACAAGGCTTAAAATAACAAAAAAAGACAATATGAGATTACGTGATATTAAATACAATTATTCCCATTCAATAGTCGCTGGCGGTTTTCCGCTTATATCATATACGACACGAGAAATACCATTAACTTCGTTGATAATTCGATTTGAAACTCGTCCTAGGAAATCATAAGGTAACTGAGCCCAATGAGCCGTCATAAAATCGATGGTTTCAACTGCACGCAAGGATACAACCCAATCATATTTACGACCATCCCCCATTACACCTACTGAACGAACAGGTAAGAACACAGTAAAGGCTTGACTTACTTTGTGGTATAGATTAGCTTTATAAAGTTCTTCAATAAAAATAGCATCAGCTTGACGTAACAAGTCGCAATACTCTTTTTTAACCTCACCAAGTACGCGCACGCCAAGACCTGGACCAGGAAATGGATGACGGTAAAGCATGTCATAAGGTAATCCAAGTTCTAAACCCACTTTACGAACTTCATCTTTAAATAATTCGCGCAGTGGCTCAACTAAGCCCATTTTCATATCTTCTGGTAATCCGCCTACATTATGATGTGATTTAATTACATGGGCTTTGCCAGTATCAGCAGCAGCCGATTCAATAACATCTGGATAGATAGTACCTTGAGCTAACCATTTTACATCTTTTAATTTTGCCGCCTCTTCATCAAATACAGCAACAAATTCACGCCCGATAATTTTACGTTTTGCTTCAGGATCTGCTTCACCTTTTAGTGCAGCTAAAAAGCGATCTTCAGCATTTACAGCTATGATATTTAAGCCAAATTTATTACCAAACATATCCATAACTTGTTGAGCTTCGTTCAAACGTAACAAACCATGATCAACAAATACACAAGTTAATTGATCTCCGATAGCTTGGTGTAATAACAATGCTGTAACAGAAGAATCAACCCCTCCTGATAAGCCAAGTAATACTTTGTCATTGCCAACCTGTTCTTTAATTCGAGCAATAGCATCGGTAATAATTGAAGATGGTGTCCAAAGTTTTTCGCAGTGACAGATATCAATCACAAAACGTTGCAATAACTCGAAACCTTTAACAGTGTGAGTCACTTCTGGGTGGAATTGAACACCATAAAATTGTTTTTCGTCATTAGCCATAATAGCAAATGGACAAGTTTCAGTACGACCAATTAGTGTAAAACAATCAGGCAAGGTTGTTACTTTGTCACCGTGGCTCATCCAGACATCAAGTTGATTAATGCCTTGTTCGCTTGTACTATCCAAAATACCATCAGTTAATTTTGACGATCCAATAAGATCCACTTTAGCATAACCAAATTCACGTTGGTTAGAGCCAGTGACTTGACCGCCTTTACCAACTTGAATTGCCATAGTCTGCATGCCATAACAAATACCCAAAACAGGTACGCCAGCATTAAAAACATACTCGGGAGCACGAGGACTATTATCATCGGTGGTACTTTCAGGACCACCTGATAAAATAATACCTTTAGGATTAAATTGTTTGATTTTCTCTTCTGATACATCCCACGGCCAAAGTTCACAGTACACACCAATTTCACGAATACGTCGAGCAATTAATTGAGTAACTTGTGAACCAAAATCGAGGATTAATATGCGCTGTTGGTGGATGTCTTTTTTCATCAATTTTATTCCTAAACTATGAACTAATACAAAATCAGGCTGATATTGTACCATTTACCAATTAAATTGAGAGCATTAATTAAAAACAATTATAAATATTTTATATTATTAATAATTTTGAAATCATCTTATTACAGAATTCAATATCATGGTCATCAAATTAACCTTGTAATAGGTCAACAAATCAAAAAAATTAAATTCTCTTTACTTAATTAATAAGTAGACTTATAATAAGTTAACTTATCAAAAGGAGACGCTATGAATACCATTTCAATTTCTTTCATATTACCAACCAAAGCTAAGCCAACTCAAATTTGGCAATACTATACTGATCTTAATTTAAGAAAATTATGGGAAACTGATCTTGAAGACTTTCGTATATTTGGTGACTTAAAAACAGGGTCTAAAGGTATTTTCAAATTACAAAATATACCGGAAATGGAAGTGACTTTATCAAAGATTATTGATAAGCAAGAATTTACAGAGCAATTTGATATGCCTGAAATAGGTTTACTGTTTTTCTCACATCAAATTATTGAAATATCGCATAATCAATATGCATTAAAATCAGAAATTTCTCTAAAACCGGATCCAAAAATGGATACTAAAGCATCCTATGATTTTATAAAACAGATTTCAGATGATATTATAGATAAAACTTACAAATTAAATGGCTTAGTTGAAGGGTAAATTATGACAAAGGACAATAAGTTTTTGACTCAATTCCAAACTGATTCTGAATCTATTGGTTTTATTTTTATGAAAACTTATTCGTCCTGGCATACGAATATCAAAAATTGCTTGAAAAAACAGTCTATCACTCATCCTCAATTTATAGTGCTTGCAACGCTTGCTTATCTATCACAGCGACTAGATGAAATAACACAAATTATTTTATCAAATAAAACAAATATCGATGTGATGACAATTTCCCAAATATTAGAGAATTTAGAAAAAAAGGATTATATAAAACGCTCTTGCTCAATTAAAGATAGTCGAGCAAAATCCATTCAATTAACACAAAAAGGATTGAATAAAGCAAATGAAACTGTACCTTTAGTTGAACAAATAGATAAAGATTTTTTTTCAACATTACAAGGTGATAAAGAACAATTTATGGAAATGTTATTAACACTATTAAAAACCAACATGAAGGGATAACATCATTTATAAATTTTTATTATTTATTGTTTTTATCAACGTTGAATGCATGGAATTGACTTAAAATAAGTTTTTGAAGACCTTGTCTCAAATTTCTAGAACAAAATACTTTAAAACTGAATCTTTATAACTCAAGCTTTTAAAACTCATTACTTGGTTAAATTTAATTAAAAAAGGTGATATTGCATCACCTTTTATAAATCGTTAAAACGTTTTGCTAAACTTATTTTGTAGCATTTTGTTCTTGTGCTGATTGAATTGCGGTTAATGCAATAGTGTAGACAATATCGTCAACTAATGCACCACGAGACAAATCATTCACAGGTTTACGCATGCCCTGTAGCATAGGACCAATCGAAACAAGATCAGCTGAACGTTGTACTGCTTTATATGTAGTATTACCTGTATTAAGATCAGGGAAAATAAATACAGTAGCTTTACCTGCAACTTGTGAATTAGGCGCCTTTGATTTAGCTACATCAGGCATTACCGCTGCATCATATTGTAATGGGCCGTCAATCATTAGATCAGGACGTTTTTCTTGAGCAATGCGAGTTGCTTCTTTCACTTTTTCAACATCAGCACCTTGACCAGAACTACCTGTTGAGTATGAGATCATCGCAACGCGAGGTTCAATACCAAAGGCGATTGCTGTATCAGCTGACTGAATGGCAATTTCGGCTAACTCTTGTGCGTTTGGATCTGGATTAATTGCACAGTCACCATAAATATATACTTGATCAGGCATTAACATAAAGAACACCGATGAAACAAGGGAACTGCCTGGTGCAGTTTTAATTAATTGTAACGGTGGACGAATAGTATTAGCGGTTGTATGTACAGCACCTGAAACTAAACCATCAACTTCATTAGCTTCAAGCATCATGGTACCCAATACGACATTATCAGCCAATTGCTCACGAGCAATAACTTCAGTCATCCCTTTGTTTTTACGTAATTCAACTAGGCGAGGAACATATTTTTCACGGATATTTTCAGGATCAACGATCTCTACTCCTTGACCTAAAGTCACGCCTTGTGAAGCGGCAACTTTACGCACTTCGTCAGGATTACCAATAAGAACACATTTTGCAATGTTACGTTCAGCACAAATTGCAGCTGCTTTAACTGTTCTTGGTTCGTCACCTTCTGGTAATACCACTACTTTTTTCGCATTACGTGCAAGTTCAGTTAATTGATAACGAAATGCAGGAGGAGACAAGCGACGTGCAGAATTCACTACTTCATTTAATGATTTAATCCATTTAGCATCAATATGATCAGCTACATAATTTTGGGTGTTTTCCATACGTTCTTTATCGTCAGCAGGAATTTCTAAATTAAATTGTTGTAGACTAATTGATGTCTGGAAAGTGTTGGTTTTAACCGTAAATACAGGTAAACCAGTATCAAATGCTGGTTGGCATAATTTTGCAATTTTATCGTCGATTTCATAACCACCAGTTAGGAGTACACCACCAATTGCCACACCATTCATTGCTGCTAAACTGATAGTAACTAACACATCAGCACGATCAGCAGAAGTCACTAAAAGTGCATTTGGTTGTAGGTGGTTAATAATATTTGGTACGCTGCGAGAGCAGAAAGACACATGTTTAATACGACGATTTTTAATACAACCTTCGTTAATGATTTTTGCATCAAAATGCTTAGCAATATCTATAGCACGACAAGCACTTAGATCAATATTCCAAGGAATACAACCAAGAACAGGCAATGGACTGTGTGCATTTAAATCATCGATAGTAATTTTCTTATCATCAAATTTAGGGGTATGATAAATTTCAGCAACATCAGGACGAGCAAGATTTTGCTCTTCAACTGGCGCATTGACTTTATTAACAATCACACCGACGATTTTATCATTTTTAATACCACCAAAGTTAGAACGAGCAATTTCAATACGATCTCTAAGTTGTTCTGGCGTATCTTTGCCCATATTAACTACAAAAATAATTTCGGCGCCAAGAGTTTTAGCAATATTATTATTAAGTTCATTAGCAAAAGGATAATCAGATGTTGGCACAATACCTTCAACTAAAACAACATCAGCTCCTTTAGTATTTTCGGCATAAAGGGCAACGATTTCTTCCATTAACACATCTTGTTGATTTAAACCTAATAGGTTTTCAACATGGCTCATTTTAAGCGGTTTTAGTGTTGGAATTGATGTATTGTTGCTCACTAGGGTTGTGGTATTATCTGGCGCATCGCCACCAGCTCTTGGTTGCGCGACAGGTTTAAACACATTTAAATTAATACCTTGACGCTCCATAGCTCGAATAACGCCCAGACTCACACCTGTTAACCCGACATTAGTGCCAGTTGGGATGAGCATAATTGTACGAGACATAATTATTACCTCTTAAATCTTTATTGTATAAAAACAAACCGCCATTTAGGCGGTTTTGAATATTTATTAAGCAGTTAGACGCGCAGCATCTTGAGCAATGACAAGTTCTTCATTGGTTGGAATAACCATCGCAATAGCTGAACCATCTTTAGTAATTTTGCCACCCTTACCAAAACGAGCTGCAAGGTTACGTTCTTGATCAAGTTCAAAACCAAGAATACCTAATTTTTGTAATGCCATACGACGCACTTCTTCTGAGTTTTCACCGATACCTCCAGTAAACACGATAGCATCTAAACGACCATCTAAAAGCATAGCATAACCACCGATATATTTTACTAAGCGATGAACAAACACATCTAAAGAGTTTTTAGCGTTTTCATCTGTTTCGTAATTATCGGTTACATAACGGCAGTCACTGCTCACCCCCGTTAAACCTAATAAACCAGACTTTTTGTTTAAAAGGTTATTAATATCAGCAACAGACATTTTTAAGTTATCATGTAAGAAGAACATAATCGCTGGATCGATATCACCACTACGTGTACCCATTACCAAGCCTTCAAGCGGAGTTAAACCCATTGAAGTTTCAACACATTTACCATTTTTAACAGCTGTAATTGATGCGCCATTACCTAAATGACAAGTAATAACATTAGTTTGGTCAACTGGTTTATTTAATAATTTAGCAGCTTCGCGACTAACATAATAATGGCTAGTGCCATGCGCACCATAACGACGAACACCGTGTTTAGTATAAAGTTCGTTTGGAAGAGCATATAGATAAGCTTCTTTTGGCATTGTTGTATGGAATGCAGTATCAAACACTGCAACGTTTTTAGTTTTTAGGTGTGGGAACGCAGCAAATGCTTCACGAATACCGATTAAATGTGCAGGATTATGTAACGGCGCAAAAGCAGATGCTTCTTCAATTCCTTTTAATACTGAATCATCAATAACAACTGACTGGGTATATTTTTCGCCACCATGAACAATACGGTGACCAATCGATTTAATGCTATCTAATAATTCTGGCTTTTGTGGAAAGATGCTATTAACAATAAAACGAATTGCTTCACTGTGTGCTGCACCAGCGCCTAAAGAAGCTTCGTTCTTAACACCATCAAGCTTCCACTTAATACGAGCATCAGGAAGATGAAAACATTCAGCTAAACCAGATAAAAACTCATCACCATTTTCAGGGTTTATAATGGCAAATTTTAATGATGAACTTCCGCAATTAAGAACAAGAGCGTTATTACTTGATGACATAGTAATTCCTATAAATTGAATAATAAAGACATATACCAATCAAAATTGGTAACTCAACACATGATTTAAAATCAATGTGACTACGCTAAGGTGACTTCTGATATCTTGTTTTTTGAGATAAAATAGAGAGAGTCCCCAATTTGAATGGCACTATTTTAAGACAATAAGAAGTGAATGTCGAGGAATCACAATAATATGAATTTAATAACCACATTTAAAGCTGGTCAAAGGTATATGAAGCTTTGCCCAGTAGACAAACAATTAACACATTCATTTCCTGAATTAAAAATTATTAACTACATAAAAACCGCAAATAAATACTTGCCTCCTATCATTATTGGCTTACTCTTTTGGCAGTATTTCATGCCGGCACAAATTGCTGTAACAATAATAACCATACTATTCACCTTAAGCATGCCTTTGCAAGGAATATTTTGGCTAGGAAAACGTGCTCTATCGCCCTTACCACTTAATTTAATTGACTGTTATAACCAATTAAAAATAAAATTAATTGCTAAAAAAATTATTGCCGAAAAAAATAGTTTAGATGACAATAAATTAACATTTGAAGCATTTATGAAAATTATCAACCTAGCCAAATTACATTTAGGTGATTATTTCGGTCAAGACAATGATAGCTCAACTTATTATAAAGAATAATCACAATGGCAAATTTACTCACTATACTACAAAAACAAATTGACAAATTAGAACAGCAAATTAATTTAGCAAACGAGCAACTATTTCAAGAACCTTATTTTGACGAGCAACTATTTCAAACTAATAAAGTTGTAACAGATAAAACGTTTTACCTTGAAAAAATCAAACAAACTTATCAAGTATTAGTTGCTAACATAAAATTAGAAAAAGTTGAACAAATAACTTTTTTATCTGACAAGTTAGTTAACCAAATTGCAGCCCTAACGCGTGAACTAGCAACCCAAAACCTACGCAAAAAAGGGTTCCAAAATATTATTGCAGAAACCTTAGCCCAAAAACATATGCGTCACCTAGATTACTTGCGCCGACTACAAAATATGAAATACGAACTAGAGCTATCGCCCGAAATTATCAATCAAAGTAAAATCGCCGCAATTGATAACCGAATTTACCGCTGTGAACAAGCAATTAAAAAGATTGAATTTGAAATTGAGAATGATATCAATTAATAAATTTCATACTTTCCTAACTTTAATCTGATCTCATTCATTTGATTGAACAGTTTTATTTGGATTTATCCTATAGTTAATTTACGATTAATCAATGCCCTGATACTTTTGAAAATAAATTAATAATCACAACACCAAACATAATAAACCCCATACCAACTAAAGCTGCAAAATCTAAAGTTTGTTTTAGAAAAACCCATGCAATTAAGCTTATTAATACAATTCCAATTCCAGACCAGATAGCATAAGCAATACCTACGGGAATAGTTTTTAGTGCTAATGAGAGTAAATAAAACGAAGCGCTATAGCCCACAATGGTAATGATGGAATAGATAAGATTGGTAAATCCATCAGATAGTTTTAATGAAGAAGTTGCAACAACTTCACAAATAATTGCAAAAAAAAGTAATAAATATGAATTCATCTTAATACCTATAGTCGTTAAATAAAAAGCCGATTACCTAAAATTAATGTTGAAATCTTATAACCATCAATATCTAATTAACTGTTAAACATTGATAGATGAAAAATATAGTTTTGCTTTGTTTTAATATCATTAATTGTGATGAAAAGGTAAAGATAGATAGCTATTAACGCTTGGAAAGGAAAAGCTTTATGATAGCTTAGGTTTCCATTTTAAAAAATAAATTATTAATTATTAATAAAAACGCATATCAAACCAACTCCACTATTCTATATAATAGCCATTATTATACCTAAAAATAAGGCGCTTTGTAGTGCCAATAAATTCTGCACAAAAAATTTAGTAATTCTATAAATAATTTTGATATTTTAATTTTCTTATTATAGGTGTTAATGTAAAACAATCTGTTAATGGTGCACTATCTAATGCCCAGTAATTAATTAAATCCTCATAATCCTTATAATTGTTAAAAAGAATATTTAAAACCTTTTGAATAACTTTATCATTAGGGTTTAATCCCGAAGAAATTAAATCGTTACAAACATCAAGAGATAAAATCATTAATTCTTTTTTTTCTATTGAAGAATATCCATTATATAGATATGCAAAAATATATTTATTTAACCAATATTTTGTTCTATATTGATCTGGTAACTCATAAGCCCAATCCTGAGTAAATCGATCGCCATATGGCAAATTAAGGTCATCACATAATTTTTTAATTATTTGCATGTTATCCTCAAATTTTCAATTTAAAAATGATGAATTAAATGGAGTTGATATTCGTACTGATGCACCAAATTTCACAACTGCTCTTGCCATATCAAGGGAAATATTATCTCACTAAGTAAATAGTCTCTTTTTTCTCTACTCATATTTTTACTAGATGACCATGATATTTAGTCAGCTTATCCAAATAGCGGATAATTATTGGTAAGCTGACCGCAATATCAATACCTAACACTTCACAATTAAAGCCATTTTATTACATTGAATGTTCTGAAATGACGTTAATTTCTACTACCATCACTTATAAAATTCATTGATTAACATTCACAGTACCTATAACTTTTTTAATGATTCAAGGTGGAATATGTATTATTTTAGAGGATAGTTACATAACAATTAATCCAGACCTATTATCTTCCACCATAAAATTCCAACAGTAAATACGATAATTAGATTTACAACACTACAAATAAACCCAACTTTCCACCAAGTTTTTACTGGTACAAAACCTTCGGCAAATAATAGTGGATTTCGAGCATTGGCAAACTGTGTAATTGATCCAAAGTAGTTAGTACAAATAACCAACGCAAAAATTGCAGTTAGAGTTGGTACACCTAAGGCAATAGCGATCGATAGGAAAACGGGAAATAATGCAGCAATATGAGCATTTCCACTTGCAAAGAAATAATGTAAATAAACATAGGCAACACACAAAATAACTAATACTAATACCCAACTGCTTTCACCTAAATGACCTTGTACAGCTCCACCTATTGTGTCCCCTAACCATTTTGTTACACCAAGTTTATTAACTTGCCCCGCCATCATAAGTAATGCCGCAAACCAAATTAATGTGTCCCAGGCAGCTTTTTCTCCTTTTATATCATCCCAGCTTAATACACCAGTTAAGATCAAAATAGTTAAGCCAATAAACGCAGTAGTTGTTGAATCAATACCGAAATTTTTACCAAAAATCCAAAGCGCTAACAAAAGTACAACAGTAACGCCCATAATGATTTCTTTAACAGTAATTACCCCCATTTTCTTTAATTCTTCAGCCGCTAATTCTGGCGCTTCTGGTGTTCTTTTTAATTCTGGATTAGTCAGAAAGTAAATCACCAAAGGTATCACAACGAATGAAACTAAACATGGCGCAATTGCTGCAACAAACCATTGGCCCCACCCTAATGTAATACTTAATGATGTTGTAACTAATTTAGCTGCTAATAAATTTCCTGTAAATGCCGTTAGAAACATTGCCGAGGTGATATCATTTACATGGCTAATAGTTAGCATTAAAAAAGTACCTATGCGATTTCTTGATTCATCCTTGGGATTGGATTTAAAATTGATTGCTAGTGCTTCCGCTATTGGATAAATAACGCCGCCAGCACGTGCTGTTGTACTTGGAATAGCTGGTGCCAATGCAATATCAGTAACGGATAAACCATAAGCAAGTCCTAAGGTATTTTTACCCAAAATTTTAACAAGATAATAGGCTATTCGTTTACTTAAACCTGTTTTGATAAAACCACGAGCGATCATAAAGGCAATAACAATTAACCAAATAAGACTACTATTTAATTCGCTTAACGAGATTTTTATTGACTCAGTCGCTGTTGTTGCACCAGATGGTCTCAATACAGCAAAAACAGTAATTGCTAATAGACCAATTGCGCCAATTGGCATTATTTCGGCAACAATACTGGCAATTGTTGCAACAAAAATGATGCTGGTTTGCCAACCCTCTTGACTAATACCTTCAGGTGGAGATACAAACAACCAAAATATCGCTGAAATTACCACAATAACGATAAGTGGCAACCATTTTACTGGTGGTTTCTTTACTACGCTCATAATATTTTCCTTTTTAACTTAAATATTATTTAATTTATAAGATTTAATTCAGTGACAATAATACTATTCTTTGTTTGGCTATTATTTATAATTGCTCATGTTTGTATAATTAAAAAAAATTCATAAAAAATAATAAAATTATATCGTTAACTAAAATCGCATTTATTGCAAATTGAATAATTAATCTATTTTTATAGTGTATTGAGTATCGGTTTTTTGAAAACTAAAGTTATCAGGATTTATTAATGCTATAGTTTTATTTTTTAGCAAAAATATGGCTGATAAATTTTGATTCTTTCGCAAATACGCCTTACTTTTCTCAATCCCCCATCCATAAAAAACAGTCGAATAAATATCGCCTTCTAATGAAGAATCTGAAATTATTGTCACACTTTCAAGTTCGTTGTCCAACGGATAGCCTGTTTTGGGATTAAATATGTGATGATAAAGTTTATTATTTTGCATAAAAAAGCGCTCATAAATTCCCGATGTGACAACTGATTTATTTTTAACTTTAATAACGCCAGACAGCTCATCACTAATTGAAAACGGTTTTCTTAATCCTATATTCCAATAACCACTTTGTTCTGTTAAACACTCACCTAAAGTTAATACATTTCCACCTAAGTTAATAATACCTTGATACACTTGATTTTCGAGTAAAACCAATTTGACAATATCAGCAATATACCCTTTAGCAATTGCACCTAAATCAATTTCCATTCCAGTTTTTTTTAAAAAAACGGAATGTGTGTTTGTATCAAGTTCGACATTTTTAGGATCAATTAACAATAGTTGTTGTTTTATTAATTCAGCAGATGGTACTTGATAACCTTGGAAACCAATCTTCCAAAGCTTAACTAATGGGCCAATAGCAAAATTAAAGCAACTATTGAAATACAGACTGACTTTTTGAGCTTGTTCAATTAGGGAAAAAATAGGTCGACTCACTGTCACTGGGTGTTTACCCGCAGCTAAATTAATTGACATAACTTCTGAAAATAGCCGGTTAACAGTCAATTTATCCTCAAGCATTTTTATAATTTGAAAAACAGTGTGTGCAACGGCTTCATTTGGCTCTAAAAGCGTTAATGACACCGTTGTTCCCATTAAAGTTTGAGAATATTCATATCTCGAACATACCATATTAAACAAGCTCAGCTAGTTGTAATAATTTAATTTTTAATATAATCAGCAGCCTTTTTACCTGCTTGTCTACCAAAAATAATGATATCAGCAACAGCATTGCCACCAATACGGTTAGCACCATGTACACCACCAACAACTTCGCCTGCGGCAAAGACTCCTTGGATGATATTTTTATTAGCATCTAGGACTTGTGTTTGGGTGTTGATTGTCACTCCCCCCATGGTATGGTGAACACCTGGTGCGATCTTTATTGCATAAAAAGGACCTTTTTCTATTGGATGACGTATACCTGTTGTTCGACCAAAATCCTTGTCTTGTTTGGTAATAGCAAACTGATTATAACGCTTTACAGTTTTAGTTAATGTATTAGTATCAATTGATAATTTTTGTGCTAATTCCTCAATGGTATTTGCTTGTGATACAAGTTCATTTGAAACATATTCTTCCACTGCTTTGTTTTCATTACGGACTTGCTGATCAAATAAGATATAAGCATAGTGCTCAGGTAATTTTATAATCTCAGCTGAAACTTTATCTCTTGTATCAAGTTCATTAACGAATCGTTGACCATTTTGTGATACAAGTATTGCGCCTCCACCTCGAATCGATTCAGATATTAAATAAGATGTTGTTTGTTCAACCGTTGGGTGGATTTGAATCTCTCCCATATCAACGGTTCCTGCACCAAGTTTTTCCAATAACATAATGCCTGAACCAGTAGCGCCTTTGTGATTAGTGGTGACAAAACCTTTAAGATCGGGTCGATATTTTTCAACCATTGTGGTATTGGCACTAAACCCACCAGTTGCAATAATAACTACTTTTGTTTTTATTACGTGATTTGAGCCATCTTCTTCTGAAACTTTAACACCAACCACTTTATTATTTTCTGTCATAATTTCAGTAACTACAGTATCAAGCATAACATCAATACCACGCTTATTGATGTTTTTAACTAGGCCACTAATTAAGAAACCACCTACTGCAGCACCACTTTCAGGACGGTGAGTTCGATCAATACTCATTCCACCAGTTGTTGTAATACCACTTAATTCAATACCATTTTCATCTAACCAATCAATGGCATTTGGTGCATTTTCAACAAAATAATGTAATAAATCAGGGTTATTTTTATTTTTTCCGCCTATCATCGTTTCGTTATAAAAGAGTTCTTTACTATCTGTAATACCTTTGAGTTTTTGGAATTTGGTTTCTGCCGCATTCATACCAGCTGAAGCTTTATTGGTATTACCACCAATTACAGACATTTGTTCAACAATAACCACATTTGCACCAAGATCATGAGCTTGGATCGCAGCAGTAAGCCCTGCACCACCACTACCAACAACCACAACATCAAAAGATTGGTCATTAGGATCACCACCTTCCGCAAGAATCGCTTCTCTGTTAGATTTGGCTATTGCTTTGGTCACAGCTTTTTTGAAGGCTTCGCATTGAGTTGTTGCGCCAGAAATGGTATCAACATGAGGGCTATTTGAATCAATAATTCTATTTTTAATGATCGAAAAATTATCTAGAACGTTACTATCAAACTCTTTAGCATTTACCAATTCCATATCTTTTATAAAGTCTTTAGCTAATTCCACATTAATAAGGAATTCGTAAGATTCGTCATTAACTTTTTCTTGATAATTTCCCGGTTTGAATTTTTTAATATTAAGATTCACATCACGAATTAAACTTTCAACGAGAGAAAAATGCCATAGAGGTTCTGGGATATTCAGATCTTCACGTTTATCACTATTGATAAATAGCTCTAGTTTTTCACCTTTCTTTATGCGACTAACCCAATCAGGATAAGCAATGCAAGCTCGACCAACCGCAACTAAATCATAGCCATTGTCGATGGCACTATCCAAATCACTTTGGTTAACAACATTACCAACACCTACAACAGGAATTTTTGATAAAATTGGTGAACGCGTCGCAACAAATTTTTTAATTAATGGAGTTGGATCTTGAGTATCAACAATCGATGATCTAAGCGTTGTTCCCATTGAGAAATGGACATAATCAAGCCCTTTTAGGGCCAATTTTTCAAGTAAATACATTGTGTCATCAAAACGAATGCCTGGGATTTCTAATTCTTCTGGAGAAAAACGATAACCAACGATAAACTCTGGGGATGCATATTGCTTTACCATATTATGAGTGATATCTAAGACGGCTAAAGGAAATTGAGTACGATTATCACGACTTCCCCCCCACTTATCATCTCGTTGATTTGAATTTGGTGAATAGAATTGTTGAATAAGGTAAGTATTTGCACCATGAATTTCAACACCATCAAATCCAGCTTGGATAGCGCGTCGCACTGCTTGGCCAAATTTTTCGATCATTTCATCGACTTCATCAGCGCTTAGTGCTACTGGTGTTGCTGCACCAGGGCGTGGTGCTGCTATTGCACTTGGCCCCACAGGCGATTGTCCACCAATTAATTTTGGCTCAACCATTCGCCCTCCATGGTAAACTTGAATTACCGCTTTGGAGCCTTTTTCTTTGATTGCCTTCGCAATCTTTGCTAATCCTTCAATTTTGTCATCACTATCTAAACCAATTGCACCAGGAAAAGCTAATCCTTTATTATCAACAAATCCACATTCAACAATAATTGTCCCTATTTCACCAGATCGTACACGATAATATTCAATTAGATCTTGAGTAACTGAACCATCATAAAAACCAGAACAAGTTGTCATTGGGGCCATCATTATACGATTTTTTAGTTCAACGCCATTAGGTAAAGTTATCGGACTAAAAATATGTTCATTTTTCATTTTTATATACCTACTCACTAGTATTTAAACTTTTTAATTATGATAACATTAACAATAGTTACTCTCCACATGGATTATCTACATTAATAACAACAAGTATCATTTTTTAGACAGAAATTTTTTTAGTGTTATTAAGCAATTATAAAATTATCACGATAAATAGGATAAGATCATGCTTATTTTGGGTATTTTAGAGAGATTATATTGGCGGATCTATGATTTAAAATCTAGAAAAAAATACTATAACCTTTTCATTTAGTTAAATATTTTTATGATTTTTATATTGAACTTTAATTTTATTCAGATAAAATGTGTACAAATTTACACAATAGAGAATAACTTGATGTTTTTAATTCCAATTGGCAGTTCTGAATCTACCCCATCTTTCTACTCTCTATTGTTCCTATTTCTTAATCCTCCTTATGGAGGATTTTTTTTGGCTCTAAAACCTTATTCATTTAATTTTTATTACAACTTAATACCCAACTTCACTTTAAGAACATGCATGATCAGGAGATAGTATGGAATCTTTAACACCTTTTTATAATCCTTCTATAAGCTACGAAGATAATTATGCTCAAGGACCATTTGGGCTTTTTACACAATTAGATAAAGCTGAGCAAATCCCAACAAAATCTTCAAAATTTTTAAACCATGACGTTAATTTACCATTTGGTATACCGGCAGGTCCTTTACTAAATGCAAACTACATTAAAGCCGCATTTGCCTATGGATTTGATTTATGCGTATATAAAACAGTTCGAACAAAACTACATAAATGCCATCCATTACCGAATGTGTTATCAGTTCATCCTAAAGGTAAATTATCGTGTAATTTAGATACAGTATTAGCTGATACTGCTTACAATCAACCTCTATCAATTACCAACTCTTTTGGGGTTCCTTCTTTTTCTCCAGATATTTGGCAACCAGATATGGCTGATGCAGTAAAATCTGCAGGTCATGGGCAATATGTAATTGGTAGTTTTCAGGGGACGCAAAGCAATGAAGCAATAGAAATCGATTATGCTTTAGCTGCAAAATTAGTTAGAGAAACCAATGCACCTATTCTTGAAGCAAATTTAAGTTGCCCAAACGAAGGAGCAAGTAAACTACTTTGCTTTGATATAGATAAAGTCGAACGAATTGTTAACGCTATTAAAACAGCTGTTCCTGATCGCCCACTTATTTTAAAACTAGCCTATTTCCCTGATGATGAAAGGATCGTTTCTTTATTGACTCGTGTCGGTTCTATTATCGACGGCTTAAGTACAATTAACACACTGTCCGCTAAACCAGTTGATGCTAAAGGTAATCCTGCCTTAGGGGAAAATAGAAAAGAAGGCGGTGTCTGTGGAGATGCAATTCGTTGGGCTGGTTTAGATATGGTAAGTAGATTAGCTAAATATCGAAAAGAAATGGATCTAAAATTTGTTATTGTTGGTGTTGGTGGTGTTAGTTCTAGTGAACATTATCGTCAGTTTATCGATAATGGCGCAGATGCGGTCATGAGTGCTACGGGTGCCATGTGGAACCCAATGCTTGCTATAGAAATTAAGAAAAATCTTAAATAAAATTATTTACAGTTAGGCTCACATTTGTTACAGGGTAACTTACCCTGTAATTTTTTACTGCCTATATACCCCACTGCATTCTTAATTTTTCCTAAAATAATAAAATAAAAGGTATTTACAATACAATTAAGGCCATTGCTAACATTTCAAACAAATTTATTTTTGTTGCTTTCTTTTTTATATATAAGTTTGATATTCATGATTATCAGTAAAATAGCTATAAAGACGATCTGAGATATTGTTCAAAAAATAGGTCGTTAATAAATAAAAAAGCACTGTTGGTAGGAGCGGCACGAAAATACTAACTGTCCTCAATAAAAATAAAGTACTACCTATAATTATAAAAAGCCATTTTTTAAATATTATTAATATGTGACTTAGAAAAGTTTAAGTATTCAATTCAATACAGGTATGGCGATGTTAATAATATTATAAAAGTGTAATTAGAAAATTTGAATTGGCGGAACGGACGGGGCTCGAACCCGCGACCCCCTGCGTGACAGGCAGGTATTCTAACCAACTGAACTACCGCTCCGCTTTATTTGATAGCTTTAACGTCGAAACGTTAAAGTAGGCGTGATATTAAAGATTATTTTTATTCTCGTCAATAAAATTTTTAAAATATACGATCAATTGAATACAAAACAATCATTAATTTATATTCCACAATGCTCCCCCACTTTTTTTGTCAATTTTTTTTAAAATAATCTCATGTTCAGAAAGTTCATGTCCTGTGGCTCTGATTACTTTCAAAGGCACACCATTACGTTCTACTCTTTTAATTGAATTAGATTCTGATAAAGATGAGTTATTATCTTCAGAACTAAAAGACAATGTCGTTTGCCCACCTGTCATAGCTAAATAGACTTCAGCTAAAATCTCAGCATCTAATAATGCACCATGCAATGTTCGGTGGGAATTATCTATCTGATAACGTTCACATAACACATCTAAATTATTACGTTTACCTGGAAACAAACGCCTTGCCATAGCCAAGGTATCAGTAATAATACAATGATCAGCTGTTTTAAAATCCAGACCACAAAGACGAAATTCATAATCCATAAAACCTACGTCAAATGATGCATTATGGATAATTAACTCGGCACCATCTATAAATTTAATAAAATCGTGAGCAACATTTTTAAATATAGGTTTATCTTTAACAAAATCATCACTGATTCCATGCACTTTAAATGCATCTTCATCAATTAAGCGTTCGGGGTTTATGTAAACATGAAAATGGTTACCAGTTAAACGTCGATTAATAATTTCAACAGCGCCAATTTCAATAATCTTATGTCCTTCATAATGATTATTACCTTCTTGGTTCATACCTGTCGTTTCAGTATCTAATACAATTTGTCGTGTAGAATTATGGATCACTTTCTTCTCTTTTATATCAATCGTTGGGAAAAACTTTTATTTAGTGGTATAGTCTAGCACCAAAATCCCTTAAAGTTGATACATTCAAAAATTAATATAGTCCTTAATTTATTTAAGTCACAGAGTTACAGTAAATGAATTAATAAAAAATTTAAATAGTCATAAATGAAATTAAAAAGATGTTAAAAAAAATTGAAATATATACTGATGGCTCTTGCCTAGGTAACCCCGGTCCTGGTGGTTATGCTGCAATTTTAAAATATAAAACAAACGAAAAAATATTATCAGAAGGTTTTTTTAAAACTACGAATAATCGTATGGAATTATTAGCTGCAATTGTTGCTTTAGAGCAATTAAAGCAGCCTTGTCAAATTGAATTATATTCTGATAGTCAATATTTGCGAAATGGAATTATTAATTGGATACATGGTTGGAAAAAAAATGGTTGGAAGACCGCCAACAAAAAACCAGTAAAAAATGTTGATTTATGGAAAAGGCTTGATCAAGTAGTACAAACTCACAAAATTGAGTGGATTTGGGTAAAGGGTCATGCTGGACATATTGAAAACGAGCGTTGTGACATTATAGCTAAAACACAAGCTCAATCCCCTACACTACAAGATACTATATTTGAACAATGCATAAATGGTTAATGTATTAATTAAATATTTTTATTCAATTTTAAAAAGTTTATTTGCTTTTAACGACATAATTTATAATTAATGGTAAAAAATTAAAATGTATAAACTACATAACATTGCATCGTTAAAGGATAATTATATTTGGATTCTAACAAATGCCAGTAACCAAGCCATAATTATCGATCCTGGGGAAGCCGAACCTGTTATTAATTATATTAATAAGCATAAATTAATACCCCTTGGAATTTTACTTACTCATCACCATATTGATCACACTGGAGGAGTAAACGAATTAAAAGCTCAATATCAAGATATTGATGTTTACGGTCCAAGTGAAATCAATTTACCAATTAATTATCTTATCAAACAAGATAAAGTATGTATTGGTGATTTTAGTTTTGAAGTTATAGAAGTACCAGGGCACACTCTTGGTCATTTGGCATATTATTGCAGGCCCTATTTATTTTCCGGAGATACTTTATTTTCAGCCGGTTGTGGAAGGATTTTTGAAGGGACTCATGAACAAATGTTAAATTCTTTAAAACAATTAAAACAACTGCCTAATGATACTTTAATCTGTGCAGGTCATGAATATACTTTATCAAATTTAGCATTTGCGTCCCAAATGCTGCCCGATGACAAAAATATCGAAAGCTATTTAGATTCGATTTCTAATAAATTAATAACATTACCGTCTAATTTATCTGACGAAAAAAAATTAATTTATTTTTACGATGTTATGAAACTAAATTACAAAATAAGTTCAAAATTAATAATGAATTAGAATTGTTTGTTTTTTTTAGAAGCCAAAAAGATATTTTTTAGGTATAATGCTAATCTTAATTTAGGTAAAATTTACGGACTAATGAAAAAGTTATTAATATTTACAGCGTTATGTTTGTTTTTAATCGCATGTCAGCATCATGGACCACGATATAATCCTGTTGTTAGAATAAAGTATTCAAAAAACACAGCTAATAATACAAATAGTTCCAGTAATTATGTATCTATCACTCAAAATCCATGGCAATATATGCTGAATCAGATTGAGGCTAATGTTCCAGAAAATAGTCGCGTTAGCGCGGAAAGAGAACGATTATTACGTAATCCTAAAGGTTTTGAAGCCGTTGCGTTACGTTCAGAGCCTTATGTTTATTACATTATTAATCAGCTTCATAAAAATAACTTACCTGCTGAGCTAGCTTTAATTCCTCTTATTGAAAGCGCTTATGACCCACTTGCTACATCCTCTGCTCAAGCTGCAGGATTATGGCAATTTGTTCCTATTACAGCTAAAGAGTATGGACTACAGCGAAGTAGTTCGTTTGATGCTCGTCGAGATCTAATTGCATCGACTAATTCAGCTATTTCACTTTTACAAAATTTAAATAAGCGTTTTGATGGTGATTGGCTATTAACCTTGGCTGCTTATAATGCAGGTGAAGGTAGAGTAAGAAAAGCCATTGAGAGAAATCAGGCTAAAGGTTTACCAATTAATTATTGGTCGCTAGACTTACCAACAGAAACTATGCACTATGTGCCTAAAATTTTAGCAATTATTGATATTGTTAAGAATAATAAACGATATGGAATTAAATTACCTGATTGTAATTATGAAAATTCACTCGTTAGAATTGATATATCAAAAAATATTTCTCTTGCTAAAATTGCTAAATACTCAGAACTATCACTTGATGAGTTAGCTACTTATAATGCTGGATATGTGCAACAAACAGTAAATGGCCCTTTCCATTTGCTTGTTCCTTATGCTCATGCTAAAAGTTTATTCAAAAAGCTACAAGCAGAAAACCTTGTTGTGAATGAAATTACAGAACTTTTACAAGATACTCCTCGTTCTAATATGGCGTTTGAATTTAGAACAAGTTTTATTCAAAGTAACAGTATAGTAAGTAAGGATAGTTTTTCCAAAAATGTAAAAAAGATTGTTTATCTTGTTAAAGCAGGAGATAGCCTCTACTCTATAGCTCAAAATTATCGTGTGAAAATTACCGATATCTTGCAATGGAATAATCTAAAGAATTCTAGAGTTCAAGAAGGTGATATGTTGACAATTAATCTTGTCAACGCAAATCCAATCTAAAATTTACTAATAAAGGATTATGATCTGATGCGGTTGTGCTAATAATTTCAGCCGCATTAAGTTGTAATCCTCGATAAAAAACAAAATCAAGTGGTCTGCCCATAAATCTCTTTCGAACATCTACTGAAAAATTAACTGGCTTAAGTTCAATTGAACGGACAAAATGATACAACAAATTTAATCGTTGCCGACTCCATGCATTAAAATCACCGGCCAAAATCACTGGACCAGTATGCTCTTTTATATGATTTAATAGCATGTGTATTTGCTGGCGATAAACTTTCACACCAATACTGAAATTTACGGCATGAATATTAGCAACTAATAACTGTTGTTTGGAATTGCTAATAGGATAAATAGTAATTAAAGCAGATTTAGGGACACGGATTAATGGTTCTTTTTCTCTAAAAGAAAAAAGTGAGGTTGGCAAAGTGTCTGAAATTGTCATGACTCCAGCATAAATATCGTTAAAACAATATGCTGGAACATGATCCGCAATTTTATTGTGTTGTGAAATAAAATTTAGTAACGGCGATGTTGTTTGAGCTTCTTGTAACAAAATAAGTTTAATCTTATCAACATAGTTTTTGAGTATATCAATGCAATCAGCCCTTTTTAGTTTAAAAATATTCCAAACTAAAATAGAAAACGATGTTTGATCAATTAATGGCGTATTAACTATTATTGATTGATTAGGTAAAACCAACTCAACTTTGTTATCTGCCTGATAACGTAAAGTATAACAGCGCTTTTTAAACATTTTTGGCGTTCAATTTTTCCAAATATTCATCAAAAGATAAAGTATCTCCTTGCTCTTTCTTTATCTGTTTCTCAATAGATAAATGGCGTTGTTGTACAAAATCACCTTCAGTTAATAATGCTAAAGGTTCTACCATAAGTTGTTTTTTATATTGATTTGCTAAAGCTAAACCAAATTCAGCTGTACCTAAATCACTTATCGCTTGCAATGTTCTTGCTGATAAAGTTAATTCTGGTTGATCAAACATTAAATCTAGACGTTCACAAACATTACGATAACGCTGCATATCATCTTGATGATCTAAAACATCAGCAACACGTAACAAATCTTTAAATAATTCGTGACCAACTTTAGATAATGGCTCTCGATTACTTTCACAACCAATACCAATCTCAAGTCCTGGTTTTCGCCCTTCTATTATGACTTTATTCCAATTCAATTTAGCACATTCAAGTTCTTTACTACTCATCTCTGGTGCTGGTGCTAGTGCACACCAAATTAAAAATAGATCTATAAAACGTATTTGATCTTCAGTAATTCCTATTGGCGAAAATGGATTAACATCTAATGCTCTTACTTCAATATACTCAATACCACCACGCAAAAGTGCATCCGATGGAGATTCCCCTGCCATTGGCACTCGTTTAGGTCGAATAGGTGCGTAAAACTCATTTTCAATCTGTAATACATTATCATTTAATTGGCGATAATGCCCATCCGCTTTAATTCCCAACTTAGCAAAATCTACAGACTTTGTGCGCGTTGCACGTTTTAGTCCCTCAACATATGTATTTAAATGGTTAAAAGTAATACCAAGCTGTTTTTGAGCATTATTGGTGTATCCAATATCACTTAATCTTAAAGAAGTTGCATAAGGCAAATAGCAGTTGCCATTTGTTTGTTCAATAAAGGCTTGTGCTTTAACTGGATCTTGAATAAATGAAGAACACATTGATGGCGATGCACCAAATAAATAAGGAATAACCCAACCAAAACGATAATAATTTCGTATTAAGGTAAAATAACCTTCAGAAATTACAGCTTTGCCTTCTTCGGTATTTTTAACCCCTTCTCTTGCTTGCCAAAATGCAGTTGGTAGTGAAAAATTATAGTGAACACCTGAAATGGTCTGCATCATTGCACCATAGCGGTTTTTCAATCCTTCACGATAAATCGTTTTAAAGCGACCTTCATTAGAAGTACCATATTGAGCAAGAATAATATCTTTTTCGTTTGCAACAAAACAAGGCATACTTAAAGGCCACATCATTTCATCACCAATATTTACGCTAGCATAACGATGCAAATCGCGCAAAAACGTCAACATATAATCAATATTAGTATTAACTGGCGTGATAAATTCTAACATTGATTCGGCAAAATCAGTTGTTATCCAAGGGTGGGTTAACGCAGCACCAATTTTTGAAGGAAATGGCGTTTTTGACAATGATCCATCAGGCAAAATACGTAAAGTTTCTCGTTCAATACCACGTTGAATACCTTGTAAAATGGTGTAGTGTTTTTCTAACCAACTAAGTGCTTTTGAGACATCAGGAATCATATTTTGCGCTTCCTTAAAATGTAGTTATTTAATATTTATATTAACATAATTTAAAATTATGCGATGGGCTAATTTATGACAACACTTGGAATAAATTAGTATTATACGCCGTAACATAGCAATCCTAAAAACTATAATTTACTATTTTTATTACAAAAAATTCGATCTTAAATACATGGCAACTTAAAAAAATAACAGCTATTTCATGGATAGGAAATAGCACATATAATATTTATCATAAATCTATTTTATTTATAATCGTTGCAATAAAACTAATACTTCCATATGTGAAGTATGCGGAAACATGTCAAATAATTTTACTTTTTGGATTTGATAATTTGGCAGTAACATTAAATCATCAACTAATGAAAATAAGTTACAACTTGAATACATAATATAATTAGGTGCCATTTGTTTCAAATACTGCATAAGTACTTTACCTGCCCCTCGTCTTGGGGGATTTAGTAAAACTAAATCCGGTACATTTTTTTGAGCTGTAGCGTATTGTGTTGCGTCAAATGCTTTGAAGTTTAATTGTTTAAAACCTAATTTTTTTGCTGATTTAGTTGCACACTCAATTGCATCTGAATTAATTTCAATACCTGTAAGGCTAATATTTTTCTCAGCAACAAGGTTAGCACAACTTAACCCAAAACCACCTACCCCACAAAACATATCCCAAATAGAATGAATAGGTAAATCTGTGATCCAGTCACTTGCTGTTTTATAAAGGCTGCTGGCAACATATGGATTTGTTTGAAAAAAGCTTTTAGGTTTAATAAAAAGAGGAGTGTTATTTAAAGTTATCGGAAGAAATGAATTATCAGTTAAGACTATTTCTTCTTCACCTTCTAAAATAGCCGCATGATTTGGTTGAATATTTATCGAGATTACGTCTAAGTTTTGAATTTTGTCTTGTAATTGTTTAATAGAATTATTTATTTTAGCAACAAACTTGTGTGATTTTAAAACAAATCGCAACATAAAGTTGCTCGTACTCTCAATTTTACTTTCAGTAATTATAACAAATTTCAACTCCCCTTTACGCTTATTAATATTATAAGGAATAAGCCCTTGTTTACGAATGAAAGTTCGAACAAGTTTTAAGATATTTTGCATACTGTTTGAGTAAAGAGGACAATCGCATAAATCGACGGCCTCATTCCCCGTTTGTATACCTAAAACGGGCTTTTCGACACTACCTAACACTGCCATCTTTGCTTTATTACGAAAAGCGGTTTCATGACTAGCAAAAGGTTCTTCAACCTTGTTTGGTTTAAATTGGATTAATTGTTGTAATAACTTATTTTGTTTTTCTGCCAGTTGTACATGATAAGGATGTTCAATCCATTGACAAGATAAACACTTTTTTTGTTGGTAAAAGCGACATTGCATTGCGATTAAAGCCTTTTTTATAATGGGTATAATTATATACAGAATATCGAACGAATATAACAATAGTTTTGAATTTTATACTAAAACATATATTTTCCTGAAACTTTTTTACAAAAAAATTATAGGAATATAAGAAAAAGGTATAATTAATTCTCTGGTATAATTTGACGAAATAGTGCTGTATGATAGGATATTGTCATTAATATTAAAGGAAAAAATTAATGTCTATAAAGTTAAAAACCCCAGCTGAAATTGAAAAAATGCGTATAGCAGGCAAACTCGCTGCTGAAGTTTTAGAAATGATAGAGCCTTATGTTAAACCTGGTATTACTACAGGTGAACTAGACAAGATCTGTTATGAACATATCGTCAATGTCCAAAAGGCTATTCCGGCTAATATTGGTTATCATGGTTATCAACACACCAGTTGTATTTCAATTAATGATGTGGTTTGTCATGGTATTCCAAGTTTTGACAAAAAGTTAAAAGATGGCGATATTCTAAATATTGATGTGACAGTTATTAAAGATGGCTATCATGGTGATACATCCAGAATGTACATAGCAGGTAAACCGACAATTGTTGGTGAAAAACTGTGTCAAGTAGCGCAAGAAAGTCTATATGAAGCAATTAGAATTATAAAACCAGGTATCCGTCTAAAAGAAATTGGTAAAACCATTCAAAAACATGTTGATAAATTTGGATTTTCATCTGTTAGAGAATACTGTGGTCATGGTATTGGTGAAGTCTATCATGACGAACCTCAAGTTTTACATTATGATGCTGATGACGGCGGTGTAATTTTAAAACCAGGAATGACCTTTACCATTGAACCAATGATAAATACGGGTGATTGGCGTACCCGTACCATGAAAGATGGCTGGACAGTTAAAACCAAAGATCATGGACTTTCCGCTCAATATGAACATACTATTTTAGTTACCGATAATGGAGTTGAAGTCTTAACATTGCGTAGTAACGAAGATTTTCCTCGCATTATTGAACACTAAATAAAGTGGATTCAACAATAGTTTATTGTTGAATCGTTTAACTTTATAAGTCTCTATCAATAATTTTTATATTCGAATTTTTTTGTGCTAATTTTTTATTTAGTTCATCGATTTTACTTCTATGTATATCTTTTTTTAGAGAACGAACATAAGAAGCACATATAATAGCAAACCCACTGTTTATACTTAGCAAAAACAATAAACCTATAAGTAAACGCTTAAAAATTCGTTCCAGTTTAAATTTCATAAATCTTAATATAATAAAGTATACAATTTACGTCGATAACTACTAGCTAACGGATTACTTGTTCCTAATGCCGCCAATAAATCGAGTAATGTTTTCTTCACTTGCCCGTCACCAGCATTAAGATCTTTTGTCAATGGTTTGAACAACAACTCTAATGCTTCCTCATGACGTCCTACATGCATTAATTGGGAAGACAATTGAATCATTAGTTCAACGTTATCAGGATGTTGAGCAAATTCTGCCTGTAATTGTTGTAGTTCTGGTGAATTAGCCGCTTGTTCAAGTAATTCAATTTCGGCTTGTAATCCATGATAGCTTGAATCTTGATCTTGTAGCGGAATAGTTGCCAGCACTTCTTTTGCTTCACTTAGCTGTTTAAGTTCAATTTGTGATTTTATTAGCATTAATGCAATATCGGTTCTTGGTTTACCCAAATGATCGGTTAGTGATTTCCAGGTTTGCCGTAACAGTGGTAATGCTTCTTCATATTTAGCCTCATGAAATAAATTTTGAGCTTCAATTAATTTAAGCTCATCTTCATTTGGTAGCACTTTTTCTAAAAAAGTTTTAATGGTTTCTTCGGATTGAGGACCTTGAAAGCCATCAACAGGTTGACCATTTTGAAATAAATAAACAGTTGGAATGGCCCGCAAACCAAATTGAGCAGCCAGCATTTGCTCTTCATCGCAATTAACACTTGCCAAAATAAATTGACCATGATGTTCATTAGCTAATTTAGTTAAAGTTTGAGTCATTGCTTCATAATTGGGACTTCTTGATGACCAAAAATAAAACAACACAGGGGATTGAGAAGATCTTTTTATAATCTCTTGAATATTTTGTTCATTAACATCAAAAATAAATTGATTTTGCATATTATGTCCTAAGAATACTTTGATTCATTATTTATTTTTTAAAATTCTATCCATTAATCTATCAGGAAGCAAACGTTTAGCAATAGCCGCTATTTTTGTTACTTTTGTTACCCTGTAACGTATTTTGGGAGTTCTATGCTCAAGCGCATGAAATAAGTAAGGTAACAAAGCTTCTGGCGGTAACGTAAATCGTTTGGCAATAGGTGGATTTTTTACAATATTTTCTTTTTCTATTTGATTAACATTATTTGAAAAATACGTTTTTAATGGCCCAGGTTCAATTAAACTAACTTTGATATTGGTATTAGCTAATTCTAATCTTAGTACATCAGACCATGCTTCTAAAGCATATTTACTTGCTGAATAAGCTCCTCTACCAGGAGTGGCAACAATGCCAACAATTGAGCTGGTTTGAATAATACGTCCTTCATTTTCTGCAAGCATTGCAGGAAGTAGTAACTGAGTTAACTGATGTACACCAAAGAAATTGGTTGAGAATTGAGACTCTAACTGCTCTCGGCTAATTGTTGCTAATCGCCCATATACTCCAAAGCCGGCATTATTAAATAATGCATATAATTGTCCGCCTGTCATAGTTAACACTTCTTTAGCGGCTAAATGAACAGAATCAGGATTATCTAAATCAAGTAATACGGTTTCAAATCCTTGTTCAATTAATTTTTGCTGGTCAGACTTTTTGCGACAAGACGCAATAACGCGATAACCACGTTTTTTTAATGCAATGGCTGAAATAAGTCCTATTCCACTTGAACAGCCTGTAATAAAAATTGTTTTCAATTTTTATCTCCGTTTTATTCATATATTGTCAAGCTAATCTTCTGCAATTATGATATCACACTTAAATAGAAGTTACCCAAACTAAGCCAGAGGATCGTATGAAAATCGCTATTATTGCTGCAATGGAAGAAGAAGTTGCCATATTAAAAAGTAAAATTACCCATTATCAAGTTGAACGCCATTTAGGTTGTGATTTTCACCTTGGTCAAATTGCCGGTTGTGAAATAGTTCTACTTCAATCAGGCATTGGTAAAGTAGCCGCAGCTTCAGGCACAACATTATTATTAAATAATTACAAGGTTGATGCCGTTATTAATACGGGTTCAGCTGGAGGACTTTCAACCGAACTCAATATTGGTGACATTATCGTATCAAAAGACGTATTTTATCATGATGTCGATTTAACCGCTTTTGGTTATAAACCAGGGCAAATGTCCGGTTGCCCAGTTGTATTTGAAGCAAGCCAACAATATCAATCATTAGCCAAATCATGTATAAAAAAACAAGGTGTTAATGCAGTTGAAGGCTCAATTGGTAGTGGTGATGCATTTATTAATGGTAAAGATACATTAGAACGAATCAAACAAACCTTTCCAAATGCCATAGCGGTAGAAATGGAAGCCGCAGCAATTGGGCATGTCTGCTGGCTATTTAAGGTACCGTTTGTAGTGGTAAGGGCAATCTCAGATAATGGTGATAATGAATCAGCAATGGATTTTCAGTCATTTTTAAAACTTGCAGCCACACAATCGTCCTTAATTGTTGAATCAATGTTAAGCGAGCTAGCCTAAACTTTTTTAAAAAATAGCATACTGAAATCACAAACAATATTCACTAAACAAGGGTTGACGCCAACCAGTTAATATTTCTGGTACGTCACCTTTTTTATCAATTTTCCATTTAATATATTGATTAATTAATCGGCGCGAAAGTAATAAATCTTGATTAAGCCCTGTTTTTGATGAAATGATTTGAGCCGCTTTTTTTAATTCATCCGAGATCTTCTTGAAATCGGGATAAGTATTAATTCTACGAATAAGTGGTACCTCGGGTATCGGTTCAGATAAAATATCGAGAATTTTTTGCCCATATAAACGAATTTCTTTACCTTTCATCCCTAATTTATCAAGTTCAGCTAATGAAGAGGGTAAATAACGTGCTATTTTCCACAAAACTTCTTCGCGTATAACAAAATTTAAAGCGATATCTTGCTCTTTGGACAATTTATATCGCCAACTGGCTAATTTATACAATTGACCTAGACTTTTCCCTTTCAATTGCCAACTATTTTTAATATTTAGATAAGCATTGTTTGGATCTATCACTGTACATTTACGAGCCACCGCCATTTGGCACTCTTGATAAGCGGCTTGCAAATAATCATTTTCGGTTAATTGTGATTTTAGAATGTTTACCAATGGAAAAAGATAGAACACATCATTAATAGCGTACTCACACTGTTTTTCGGTTAATGGTCGTTTTAACCAGTCTGTTCGAGTTTCACTTTTATCTAGCTCTACTTCTAAATATTTTTTTACTAAACTGGCATAACCAGAACTTAATGGATTATCTAAAAAAGAAGCCAATATTTGGCTATCAATAATAGGAGTTGGTACCATTCCAAAGTAATAAAGGAAAACCTCGATATCTTCACTGCACGAGTGGAAATACTTTTCAATTTTAGGATTTTTTAAGATCGTTAAAAAATCTTGCCAATCACTAATAGTAATTGGATCAATTAATGCAGCATGTTTTCCATCAAAGACCTGCAATAGCCCTAAATGTGGATAAAATGTACACGTACGTACAAATTCTGTATCTAATGCAATCGCTGAGCTTTTTTCGATTTTTGAACAAAACTCAGTTAGCTGATCATTATTAACAATAAGTTGATAAGACAAAGTAAAATTCCTATTTAGATAAATCTATTTATTGTGTACTTTTTTTAAATACAACATCAATCACCACAATTTCAGAGCGAGTCATTAAGCGAATAGGTGGTCCCCAAAAACCATATCCACTACTTACTATGCTAGTAAAGTTATTATCTTCATTTTGATACAAACCATAAGCGTTTTTATACATTAATTTTTCAATAAGGTTAATTGGAAATATTTGCCCAGCATGAGTATGCCCAGAAATCATTAAATCAACACCTAACTTTGCTGGTTCAGTAAGATCTTTGGGTTGGTGATCTAATAAAATAACGGGTGTATTTTTATCTGCAAACATCATCAAATCAGCTAATGTGGATCTTTTCACATCATAAAGCACAGAAGAAAAATCATCTCGCCCAATTAATGTAATTCCTATATCATCAAGATATACAATATCATCTTTTAAAACCTTCATTTTTGCTTGCTTAAAAGCATTAATAATATTCTCTTCACTATTATTTTGATTTCTAATATTTAAATATTCGTGGTTTCCAAAAATAACGTAGGTACCATGTTTCGATTTTAACTGCTGAAATTGCTTATCAAAACCTAGTTCTGTAAAGGGCGCCAAACGTTTATCTAATGTATCACCTGTAATTACAATAAAATCTGCATTTAATTGATTTACTTTATCTATCATTTGCTGAATAAATCCACTCGAAGTTAATTCATTAATATGAATATCACTAAGCTGCACAATACGCAGATTTTCAACATGAGCAGGTTTATCTATTTTTACTTGATAATAAACGGTTTTCGGACTAATTGCCATTTCATGGCTGTAATAAAATAGTGAAAAAACTAAACTTACATAAACAATTCTAAGCAGTAAGTTAGGCTTTAATTTTTTTTTGCAGAGCAAATAGATCGCATCAAAAATCAATAAAATAAAAATACTACACAAAAATCCAGCAAAAATAATATTAAAAATCAGAGATAGCTTATTAAAAATACCATCTAATGCCCTAGAAAGCACCAGTGATAATCCAGCAATTGCAACAATTAACCAATAGATGATTTTAGAATAACCAGTAAAATGAAAATTGAACCAAAATGCCCATCGTTTACCTAAATAAGCAATCATTAAAATACTGATCACTATCATCATAAATAAAATAGAAAAATAAATAAAACTCATAATTATCTGAACAATTGAAGACGAATAATGATATGATAACAAAATTATTTTTTTTCGTACCAATAACTTTTTATGGATATTAAAAAAGACCAATTATTCATCACACCTATTGAAAAATTGGGGGATTGGACTTTTGATGAGAAAGTTGCCGAAGTTTTTCCTGATATGGTGCAGCGATCTGTTCCTGGTTATTCTAATATTATCTCGATGATCGGCATGCTAGCTGGAAGATTTGTACAACCTAATTCAATGATTTATGATTTAGGTTGTTCATTAGGCGCTGCTACATTATCTATTCGACGCAATGTCAATCAAGAAAATTGCCATATTATTGCGGTTGATAATTCTCAGCCAATGGTTGAACGTTGTAAGCGGCATATTGAATCCTACAAATCAAGCACACCTGTAGACGTAATTTGTGATGATATTTGCCATATTAACATGCAAAACGCATCAATGGTTGTACTCAACTTCACCTTACAATTTTTAACTCCTGAAAATCGTCAACGTGTTTTAAATAATATCTATAATGCGTTAAAACCAAATGGCATTTTAGTCCTATCTGAAAAATTTAGTTTTAGTGATACCTGCATTGATGAATTACTATTTAATATGCATCATGATTTTAAACGTGCTAACGGCTATAGTGAGCTTGAAATCAGTCAAAAACGTAACATGCTGGAAAACGTCATGCTAACAGATACTATCGAAACACATAAACAGCGACTATCTAAAGCTGGTTTTAAACACATTGACACTTGGTTCCAATGTTTTAATTTTGGTTCTATTATTGCCATAAAATAACAGATTAATTTAAGCGTAATTGATAAAGGATAACAGAATGATTGATTTTGGTGATTTTTACCAGATTATCGCAAAAAATAGACTTAGTAGTTGGCTTGAAGTATTACCTGCACAACTCGCAAATTGGCAAAAACAAAACATAGATAGTCGCTTTAATCAATGGCTAAACAGTATTAAACATTTACCATCCATCTCACCTTATCAAATTGATTTATTACATAGTGTCACAGCGAAATCAAAAGAGCCTCTTTCTACGGGTGAACAGCAGAGGATAACACAATTATTAAAAAATATGATGCCATGGCGCAAAGGTCCTTTTCACTTGTATGGAATTGATATTGATACAGAATGGCGTTCAGATTGGAAATGGGAACGCTTAATTAATCATATTGATTGTTTAGAAGATAAAATTGTTTTGGATGTGGGTTGTAACAGTGGTTATCATTTATGGCGAATGATTGGCGCTGGAGCAAAACTTGCTGTCGGAATTGATCCTATGGCGCTTTATCTATGCCAATTTGAAGCTATTCGTAAACTACTAGGTAACGATCAGCGAGCACATTTATTACCACTTGGAATTGAACATCTCCCTAAACTTAATGCTTTTGATACCGTATTTTCAATGGGGGTTTTATATCATCGCCGCTCGCCACTTGACCATTTATTCCAATTGAAGGAGCAATTGGTTGAAGGTGGACAACTAGTACTTGAAACTTTGGTTATTGATGGAGAATTACATCAAGCGTTAATGCCAGGTGATCGTTATGCACAAATGCGTAATGTCTATTTTATACCTTCTACTCCTACAATGATTAATTGGCTGGAAAAATGTGGGTATTCAGATGTAAGAATGGTTGATATATCATTAACTAATTTTGATGAACAACGCAAAACTGAATGGATGACATCAGATTCTCTGGCCAACTTTTTAGATCCAGATGATTCAACCAAAACAATTGAAGGCTACCCTGCCCCAATACGAGCTGTTTTTATCGCAAAAAAATAATAATATAATAAAAAAAGCGTTATTAGCTTTATGAATTAAGGTTCCGCTACAGGTTGCCTTGAAATGTAAAAAATCATAGTATCTTAAGTTATATTTGGTTTATTTTTTAATTGACTAACATCTATCACTAAAAGACAAAAAAAGTGTTGTCAAAAACTTTCAGGTAACTATGTGTTTAAATATAATTATTTTATATAAATCATTAATTTTTTTTAGAAATAGGAAATAAACAATGGGGTTATTCAAATTTATTTTGCTGTTACCTTTTAATATACTGCAAAAGGCTTGGGAAATAATTAGTACCTTTCTTATTTTTTTATTTATTTTAATAAAAGGAATTTTTTGGCTATTTAGCCCAATTATTGGCGATATTAAATGGTCAACACCAAGTTGGTTACCTGATGCAAAAAGATTTTACTATGCGACAGGTTCTGTATTAAAAAAAATAAAAACTATAATTAGCGCAAGTATTATTTTAGGATTTATTGCTTATTTTTCGGGAAATTATGCCTATCATTGGTATTTAAACCGCCCAAAACCGATTGAATCTGCTCCTATAACGATTGAACCTGCTCCTATAACGATAAATCGTTATGGAACTTATTTACATTCACCAGATACAAGTAATGATATATTATCGATCAAATTTACCGGCCCTAGCCATTCACCAGCACCATTAGATCTAATCGGTAAAGGCGAAATAACCGAAGGTGTTAACATTTTACCAAAAATTGAAGGCAAATGGACATGGTCGGATGGTTCAACAATAAAGTTCATGCCAAAAGATAAAACATGGCCACTTGGAACTAATTATACTGTAGTATTAGATCCCTCAAAATTATTCGCTGAAAATTGTGAACTAATAAGAACTAATAAAACATTTACCTTTACTACTCCTAGCTTCAAGTATGATTTCAAAAATTATGGAGAAGTTTATATAAATCCTACCGAACCCGATATGAGGAATATTATAAATACAATTCAATTTAGTCATCCTGTTGATAGAAAAAGTTTTGAGGAAAATATTATTTTATCGCTTTATAAAGGTGATGTATTTCTAAAGAAGATAGGTTTTACAGTTACTTATGGTGATAACGACAAAATTGCCTACGTAAAAAGTGAACAAATTCCTTTGCTTGATAAAAAGGGTTTTTTATTAATAGCAATTAATAATAAATTTACTTCAACTTTAGGAGGGAATCCATCAGATTTATATATATCTAACACAGTAGATGTGCCTGATAAATATCATCTAAACATTACTAAATCTGAGCTTACATTGGTTGAAAAAAGTAATGAAAAGATACAACAAGTATTAGTTTTATCATTAAGTCATGCGGTTAAATCTGATGATTTATCGAAATCAGTTAAAGTTTGGAAATTACCTAAAAATCCAGAAAGTCCATATAAAGAACGATATTACAGCAGATATTCTAGTAGTTATGAAACAAAACTCAACATAACATCAGAAATACTTAAAAAAGCAACGCCTCTATCAATAAAACCAATTGATACTGAACTTGCTTATCAAAACCAAATTAGTTTTGAATTTAACACAGAACAAAATTCTGAGTTATATATTGAAGTTAATCAACCTTTATCTTCTCAAGAGGGGTATTTTTTAAAACAAGATTATCAGACAATATTAACAGTTCCTAGTTACCCAACTTATCTTGATTTTGCCGCATCAGGTTCTTTATTATCTTTATCTGGCGAGAAAAAACTACCTATAGTATCGCGCAATATAGAGCAGATGAAGTTAGAAATAGATCGCGTTATCCCTTCACAGCTTCAACATTTAGTAGCTTTTAATCAAAGTTACGAATTTAGCGATATGAATTTTGGCGAATTGGATAATGATCATTTTATTGAAAAATACAGCATAACTAAAGACGTTACAGGTGCTCCTGAAGAAGTTAAATACACAAATGTTGATTTAACTCGTTACTTAACTGCTAACACAAATGGGAATAAGAATCGTGGTGTCTTTTTGTTAAGACTTTATGGAAAAGATAAAAAAGATACTAAATATGAGTTCATGGCTTCACGCTTTATTGTCGTTACTGATTTAGGAATTATCGCCAAGAAGTCACTTGATCAATCCAATGATCTCTTTATTCAATCAATAAGTTCAGGCGAACCCGTTAGCGGTGCTAAAGTTTCAGTTCTAGGCATGAATGGGATTGCTATTACGTCTAAAAATACAGATGATAATGGTCATGTTCGTTTTGCACCATTGTCTGAATATTATCAAGGCATCAAGCCTCTTTTATATGTTGTTGAAAAAGACCGTGACCTATCATTTTTACCAATCAAAAGTTATGAAAGAAATTTAAATCTATCTCGTTTTGATATTGGTGGCATTCGAGAAACCCTTGAAGGTGGGGCGTTACGATCTCACATCTTTTCAGATCGAGGTGTTTATCGCCCTGGCGACACATTCCATATAGGTACCATAGTTAGAGCTCAAAAATGGACTAATTCCTTAGAAGGTATCACCGTAGAAGCAGAAATTTACGATCCAAAATCCAATCTAGCACTCAAAAAATCGATTGTACTAAATAAATCAGGTTTTAATGAACTTAGCTATAAAACTAACTATGAATCCCCTACTGGCGATTGGTATATTAATTTATATTTAAAAAATGATGATGAAGAATCGCGAATCCTATTAGGCTCAAGTTCGGTTGTAGTTCGTGAATTTGAACCAGATAAAACTGCTGTTTCTCTTAAGTTGTTGCCAGAAATAAAAGATGGTTGGTTAAAACCTGAAAATATCCAAGCTGAGATTAAAGCCAAAAACCTAATCGGTACTGATGCAACTAATCGTCGAGTCACAAATACATTAATTCTTGAACCATCAACACCTTATTTCAAAAAATATGAAGATTACTATTTCTACCAAAATATTTCTGGTGAAAGAAATAGTTTTAAAGTTGAATTAGATGAAAAAACAACAGATGAAAACGGTATAGTAAAACTCAATCTCAATGACAATATACAAAGCTTTGAAGGAAACTACACGCTAAGAATGTTAACCGATGTTTTTGAGCCTGATAGTGGACGAAGCGTTGCGACAACTGCAAGCACCTTTATTTCACCAAATGATTATTTAGTCGGAGCTAAAGCGGATGGCAATTTAAGATATATTAACAGGGATTCAGTTCGTCATATTGATTTTATAGCGATAAATCCGACTTTAGAAAAAATAGAGTTATCTGATCTAAAACTTGTTTTAATTGAAGAAAAATATCTATCGGTATTAGTTAGACAATCTTCAGGAGTTTATAAATATGAATCACGCCGTAAAGAATCGGTTCTATCTGAACAACCATTTAAGATTAATCAAGATAAAACTAGGTATCAATTAGATAGTAAAAATCCTGGTAATTATATTATTCAAATCAAAAATAATGATGACAAATTACTTTACCAAGGTAAATACTCTATTGTAGGTAAAGCGAATGTTACTCGTAATTTAGACCGTAATGCGGAGCTTTCATTAAAAATTAAAGACGCACAATATAACCCAGGTGATGAAATAGAAGTCTCAATAACAGCTCCTTATGTAGGTAGTGGTATTATTACTATTGAGCGCGACAAAGTGTATGCTTGGAAGTGGTTCCACACAGATACAACAAGCTCAATACAAAAAATAACCCTACCAAAAGACATTGGTGGTAATGGTTATATTAATGTCCAATTTATTCGTGATCCAAATTCAGATGAAATTTTTATGAGTCCACTTAGTTACGGTGTTATACCTTTCAAAATTTCAAATGATCAATTTAACGATAAAATCGTATTACAAGCACCATCACTGATAAAACCAGGAGATACGCTACCAATTACAATACACACAAATACGCCACAAAAAGCAGTTGTATTTGCCGTAGACGAAGGAATTTTGCAAGTCTCAAATTATAAACTGAAAGATCCATTAAATAGCTTCTTACGCAAAAAAGCACTATCTGTAAGAACGTCGCAAATTTTAGATCTTATATTGCCAGAATTTCGACATTTAATAACAGCTTCAGCACCTGGTGGTGATGGTGATAATGATGATGTCTTATCAAATCATTTAAATCCATTTAAACGGAAAATAGATGAACCAGTAGCTTATTGGTCAGGTATTATCGATGTCGATGGCGATAAAACCATTGAATATAAAGTGCCTGATTATTTTAATGGCAAAATTCGTATCATGGCAGTATCAGTTGGTGACAAAACAATGGGACATACTCAAATGTCAACAACAGTACATAATGATATTGTTTTACAACCTAATGTCCCATATTTTGCTGCACCAAATGATGAGTTTGAAGTTTCACTAAACGTAACTAATCTTATTGAAAATATTGGTGATAAAGTAATTCCTATTAATGTTAAAGTTTCAACCACTCCTAATCTATCAATCACGAGTGATAATAAAAAAACCATCGAATTGGCTAATGGCAAAGATGGGGTTTTAAAATTTAACTTTAAAGCAACAGAGCAGCTTGGTAATGGCGATCTTCACTTTTCCGCCAACTATAATGATATAACAATTACTCGTGATATTAGCCTTTCAATACGGCCATTAACTGAATACAGATTAATCACAAGAATGGGAAGAATGGCAGATCATAAACAAACGTTTACTGATTTTAGAGACATGTATAATAATTTAAGTAAACGTGAAGCTGCTGCAGCTTATTCACCATTCATACTAAGTAAAGGCCTAAGTACCTATTTGCAGGATTACCCTCATTATTGCTCTGAACAGATTGTTAGTCGCGCGATTCCTATTTTGATCGCTAGTAAATATAAGGAATTTGATCTGGCCTCAAAAGAAGGAATAGCTCCATTATCAGAATTATTCCAAGTGCTGCAATCTCGCCAAAATAGTGAAGGTGCAATTGGTTTATGGTACTCAACTTATAATGTTGATCCATTTATTACATTATATGCAGTAAACTTTATGCTTGAAGCAAAAGAAATGGGCTATCAAGTTCCCCAAAAAATGCTTGATAATGCTAATAAATATTTGCAAACAATTGCTGAATCTAGTGATACTAGTACTTATGGTTTAAGAGTACGTGCTTATGCTATCTATTTATTAACAAGGCAAAATCAAGTTACAACAAGCTATTTAGCCTCTACCATTAGCAATCTTAATCGAAAAGATGATTCATGGAAAAAAGATATAACAGCAATGTATTTAGCTTCATCATATAAAATGTTAAAGATGGATAAAGAAGCAAATAAATTAATCAAACCTGTTTGGCAACAATTAGAAGCTGCATATGATCGTGCTTGGTGGCTAAACAACTATTATGATCCACTGGTCGTTAATGCAGGAAAAATCTATTTAATTAGCAAACATTTTCCTGAAAAAGCAAAAGATATTCCTGCACAAGCATTAGAAAATATGGTTATCATGCTAAATAAACAAAAATATACTACTCAATCAGCAGCAATGACAATATTGGCTTTAAGTAGTTATTCGCAGAGCATTGAACAATCAAATTTATCTAAAGATACTCTTGAAATTAATGCAATATCAAAGGATGCAGAAAAACAAAGAATTATTGCAAATTTAAGTGGAATTTTAGCTAAAGGCAAGTTTAATGATCAAGATGCACAATTAAGCATAACTAATAAATCAAGCTTACCTGTTTGGTATATGCTGTCTGAACAAGGTTATGACAAAGATATCCCTAAAGAGCCAATTAAAAGGGGGCTTGAAGTATATCGTGAATTTACTGATCTTGATGGCAAACCTGTTGAACAAGTCAAACTTGGCGATAAAATTAACGTAACAGTTAGAATCCGAGCACTAGCAGATGAAGGTGCAACTAATATTGCCATTGTTGATTTACTACCAGGTGGTTTTGAAGTAGTACAACAACCAATAAATTCTCAGGAAAAAGATTATGACGAATATATTCAAGATAATGAAGAATATGATGACTATGAAGAAGATGATTATGATGAAAATTATGGCTGGATTTCACCAATTAGTATAAAAACAGGAAAATACACTTGGTATCCTGAATATACAGATGTACGTGAAGATCGTGTTATTATTTATGGTTCAACTTATAATAATAAAATACAAGAATTCACCTATCAAATAAAAGCAACTAATGTAGGAATCTATAGCATTCCACCTGCATTTGGTGAAGCAATGTATGATCGTGATATTCAAGCCGTATCAAAAGGTGGGCAAAAGATAAGAATCATCCCACAACAATAGTTGTTTTTACAGTTAATCAATCACTGAAACGGGCTTATAGCCCGTTTTTATCAAAGATAACGATAATAATAAAAAACGTATTCTAAACCTTGCTTTTAATATTCAAACGATTAAATTAATTTTATGCTTAATATAAAACAGAAAATGAAACAATAAGGTTATTGATAGGCAAATGAAAAGGTAAATGCTATGCTTATAGCATTATAAAATAATATATTTTCGTTTAACATTTAAAGGTAATTTTTATGGCCCTACCGTCTTTTTTAACAATATATAACGAACTAATTTCAATACCAACAATTAGTAACGTTACTAACAAGAAATTAGATTATTCTAACAAAGCACTCATCGACAAGTTAGCCTGTTGGTTTGAAGATTTAGGTTTTGCTATTGATATCCAACCTGTTCCTAATACTCGTCATAAATATAATATGTTAGCTACTTATTCAAATACCGAAAATAAAACCCAAGGTGGTTTATTGCTAAGTGGACACAGTGACACTGTTCCGTTTGATGATGGGCAATGGAGTAAAGATCCCTTTAAATTAACGGAAGAAAATAATAAGTTATATGGACTTGGCACCGCTGATATGAAAGGCTTTTTTGCCTTTATTTTAGATGCGCTGCGTGATATTGATCTTAAAAAGTTAACTAAACCCATTTATATCCTTGCCACCGCCGATGAAGAAACTTCAATGGCTGGTGCCGCATTTTTTGCGAAGAATACTAAATTACAACCCGACTGTACTATTATTGGCGAACCAACATCGTTAATCCCCATCAGAGCACATAAAGGATTTATCTCTAATTCCATTAAAGTCATTGGTAAATCAGGGCATTCTAGCGATCCCGATAAAGGTATTAACGCTATCGAAGTGATGAATTTAGTCATTGAACGCTTGTTAGTACTAAAACAAAAATTTAAAGAACAATATCATAATGACGGGTTTAGCGTTCCTTACCCTACTCTAAATTTAGGTGTTATTCACGGGGGGGATGCGGCCAACCGTATTTGCGGTTGTTGTGAGCTAGTGATTGATATTCGTGTATTGCCCGATAACGATGTTGATTCACTTTATCATGCGCTTTGTGAAGCACTGCAACCCGTTATGGATAAATATCCAAATCGAATTGCTATAGAATACGAAGTTGCCCCAATTCCGGGCTATGAGTGTAAAAAAGATCATCCAGCATTACAACACATTGAAAAATTAGTCGGTCATAGTGCGCAGACAGTCAACTACAGCACAGAAGCCCCCTACCTAAACCAAATTTCACCAACGATTGTATTAGGACCTGGTTCAATTGAACAAGCACACCAGCCCGATGAGTTTATTTCAATGGACTTTTTAAAACCAACTAAAATAGCAATAGAACAACTAATTAAGGATTTTTGTCTTTAATCTGTTTTTTATTCGCCGATAAAATAACATCGGCGAAATCTTATAAAATAAATCTAACTAAATGGAAAAAGTTGCAAAATCGGTAGCGATTTCAGTATTTGCAAAAACACTTTTTGCTTCATTAACTAACTTTTTATTGTTATTCAAATTATATCTTGGGCTTATATGAGTCATTATAAGTCTTTTGGCATTAGCTTGTTTGGCAATCGTTGCCGCATGTATAGTGGTGGAATGACCACGTTCAATAGCCTTATCAACTAAAGCATGTTCTTGGGTTGCTTCATGAACAAGCAAATCAACATCATTAGCAAGATCAATTGAGGTTTGGCAAGGAATAGTATCACCTAAAATTGCTAACTTTCGGCCTTTTTTAATTTGACCTAAGTAATCTGTGCCATTAATTATTCGCCCATCATCAAGTGTAATTGTTTTACCATTTTTAAGATCGTTATAAAAAGGACCAGCCTGAATATTATCTTGCTTTAATTTATCGATATTAAGCTGAGCAGGTAGATCTTTTTCGATAATACGATAACCAAAACACGGCACACGATGTTGTAATAATTTTGCTTCTACTTGAAACTGATTATCTTCAAAAACGGTACAATTTTCTTCAAGCTCAATGATGTTAAGAGGATAGGTTAACCAAGAATAACTAATTTCAATAACAGTTTCGATAAGGATTTTAATTCCTTTCGGAGCGATCAATGTTAAAGGAGATTGATTCTGCATCAAGGAACGGGAAGTTAAAACACCTGGTAGTCCAAACAGATGATCGCCATGTAGATGTGTTAAAAAAATGATCTCAAGTTTAGCAAGACTAAACTTGGCTTTTTGCATTTGCATCTGAGTTGCCTCACCACAATCAAAAAGCCAGAACTTACCCCGCTCTTGCCTAAGATCCAATAAAATACTGCTCACATTACGTTGTAATGTTGGGGAACCAGCACTTGTCCCTAAAAAAGTCAAATTCATAAAGATTTAAACATTTTTACGTTCAATAGTCTGTTCACCCCAGAACAACTTATCCGCTTTGGTTTTAGAAAACGCAATTTTCAACACTTCATCACTACCTTCTGACCAAATTTGTTCGGCAAGTTTTTCATCATGGTTAGCTAGCTCAAAAATAGCCTCAGCAATTTCAATCGAGGTTTCACGAACAGAAGCCCAAGATTTAATATCATGTATTTCTTTTTTATCGATGTTCATTTTGCTACTCCTTTGAGTTGAATTAGAGGTAAAATAAACCTATTTACTGCAAAACACAATAGGCTAAATACGTATGATAACAATTATTTCTCCGGCGAAAACTTTGGATTACCAATCTCCATTATTAACCCAAAATTACACACTTCCTCAATTTATTGACTCAACTAAAAAACTTATTCAAGATTGCAAAAAACTAAGTGTTGAGAATTTAGCTAACTTAATGTCTATTAGCAAAAAATTAGCCGAACTTAATTATGAGCGATTTAAAGATTGGCATAGTGATTTTAATCTTGAAAATGCAAGACAAGCTATACTTGCTTTTAAAGGTGATGTTTATGAAGGATTACATGTTGAAGATTTTACTGATAAAAATCTAAAGTTTGCACAATCCCATTTAAGAATATTATCAGGTCTTTACGGTATTTTAAGACCACTTGACCTAATTCAACCTTATCGGTTAGAAATGGGGATCCGCTTAAAAAATGGTAGTAACACTAATCTTTATCAATTTTGGGGCGATAAATTAACTCAACACCTTAATAGTGAACTAGCCAAAACATCACATCGCACATTAATCAATTTAGCCTCAAACGAATATTTCAAAGCGATCAAACCAAAACAATTAAATGCAACTATAATTCAGCCTATTTTTTTAGATCAAAGCAAAGATACCTATAAAGTTATCAGTTTTTATGCAAAAAAAGCACGCGGACTAATGAGCCGATACATTATAAAAAATTGCATTGAAAAGAGTGACGATATTAAAAGTTTTAATCTAGAAGGCTATCAATTTGATTCGAAACGATCAACTGACTTAGAATGGTACTTTATACGCAATCATCAATAAAATAATAATGATGGAATTTCTTACTACATTATGGGCACAGTTTTTATCTACTTTGCCTTTATTTATCTTAATTTTATTAGGATATTTAGCTGTTAAAATTGGTCGTTGGCAAAAAACAGTAACCGATAGCTTAACTAAATTTACTTTTTATATCGCATTCCCCATAATGCTGTTTCAGATTATGAGTCATTTTTCTGAACAGTCGCAAATCGATATAAAAGTGTTATTTGTCTTTTTTGGTGGATCATTTATCGTCTTTGCGTTTGGTTGTTTGGTTGCATCAAAATTATTTAAATTAACAGGTTCAGAAAGTACACTTTTTGCTATGGGTGGTATCTATACTAATACCGTCTTTGTTGGCATTCCCATCATCAAAATGCTACTTGGCGAGAAAGCAATCCCCATTGTAGCCATTATTGTTATATTTAACGCACTGATTTTATGGACACTTGCTACCGTATCAATTGAATTTGTTCAAATGGGTAAATTTTCTGGACGGAGCTTTATCAAAGCATTAAAAAACGTATCAAAAAATCCTATTATTATAGGTATTTTCACTGGGATTGTCGTAAATTATATTGGATTACCTATGCCCAAATTTATCAATCAGTCAACAAAAATGGTCAGCGATATGACTGCACCACTTTCATTAATTGTGCTAGGTATGGGACTGGCTGAATATAAAATTCGCGACAAATTACTTATTACGACCTCTATCTGTATTTTAAAATTAGCTGCATTGCCAATTGTTACTTACATTATGGGTAAACTATTAGGTTTACCAACTTTGGAATTACAGGTAGTGGTATTACTTAGTTCGGTTTCAATTGCAATAAATTGTTATATGATGGCAAGACAGTTTGAAGTGTTACAAGGACCTATTGCTTCAAGCTTACTAATATCAACGACGCTGTCTTCTATTACAACGCCGCTAATTTTATCGATTATGACACATTTACCTTAACTGCTTATTGTGCTTAACTCAATGATCGATTTTTAATTTTGTAGTGTAGCAATAGTGCCAACACAATAACTACACTACCTAATATAAAGCGTAACCAGTCTAATGATTGATGCCAAATAACCACATTCACTAAAATCCCTGTTGGGATAACCACATTATTCATAATAGCTAAAGTACCCGAATCAACTTTTGTCGCGCCAAAATTCCATAAAAAGTAACACACACCAGAAGCCACTATTCCAAGCCAAATAATAATTCCCCATTGCAAATTAGTTGTTGGTAATTTTGATGCATCACCAAACAGCAGCCAGCCAAAGCTGGCAACAATCACAGCTCCAAAATAAACCCAAGCAAAAGCCTGATGTTGAGGCATTGGATAAACCTCCATAATCCTTTTATACCCTACTTGACCTAAGGCAAAAACAATATTAGCCCCTTGAATTAATAAAAAACCAATAATAAAGTTTGCACTAATATGATCATAACGAATAATAGCGGCACCAATAACGGCTATTATTGCCGTAAAAAGGTAACTCAATCGTAATGGATGACGTTGCAGTAAATCATAAATAACCGTGACATAGATTGGTGTAAAAATAGTGAATAATAAAACTTCAGGCACCAAAATATATTGAAAAGAATTATAATAAAAAAAGTACATAATCCCTAATTGACATGCCCCTACTCCCATTAAAAGCAACATCTGCTTAAAACGAATATTTTTAAAACGTAAAAATGGAATAAAAGTTATAAAGGCAAATAGCACTCGCATTACAACAGCAAACCAAGAATCGACTTGTCCACTTAAATAAACCGCAATAAAACTAAATGAGAATGACCAAATAATTGTCACAAAAATAAGATAAAGCATAATTGATGAATATAAAAAATAACTAGATACAGATCGTATCAATTGGCTTAACACTTGTAAACTTTATATCATAAAAATTGATTACTATGAGAAAATAATTGACAACCTGTAAGAACAATTGTCGCTATATACAGTAATTTGAGAAACCACGGTAATGAACACGCATAAAAAAATTTAATAAATAAAATTAAATGTTAGTGATAAAAAATTGACTAACGTAGCCTCTTTGGTGAAAAACCAAAACGTTGTTTAAAGTAAAAAGCAAAACGAGAGCCTGATTCATATCCCACTTCTTGGGCAATTTGTAGGATCGTTTTTTGGGTAGTTTGTAACAGCATTAAACCAAAATTCATTCTTATATCTAAGATAATTTTGGATAAATTATATCCTTCTAAAGCAAGATGTCGTCGTAAAGTTGATTCGCTCATAGCAAATTGTTTAGCAATTTCTGCTGCCTGCCACTTTTTGTCTGGCTGCTGGTTAATAATTTCGCGAATTTTTTGGCTAATTTTTGGGTTATTATTCAGGGGAAAATACACACCAAATGCAGATAATCTAATTAATAATTCAATAAATAAATGTTTAACAAGATTAGAATTGCATTGGTTATGGGTCAATAATTCTGTTTTAATCTGTACCAATCGAGTAATAAAAGTTTCAGGTAATATTGTTTCAACTTTAATTTTTTTAAGAATTTGACTATTCTGATAAAGATGAGATAAAGCAAATTGGTCTATTAACTGTGCATGCCAAGAATAACAGATGGCTTGATAATCCTTATCATCAATATAAAAATTATTTATATTCATTAAATTACCTGCTGGAATCAGGACTAATTGACCTGTTTTTACCTTAAAATATTCGCCCTCACATTCAATCTGTTTTTCGCCATTTATGACATAGACAATCATTGGATCATTGCTTTGAATCTGCTTTAGGGTTTGATTACAACGTTGTGTTATATAAGTCACTCGACCAATTGAAGCAAAATCCATAATCCTAATAGCCTATTAACCAATATCAACGTGAGTAGGAGTAAATCATATCTGCCTTCGCTATTTGATGCGAATTAGCAATAAAACCAATTAGAGCTGGTGTGGTTTGTTCATCAACCTCAATGTGATCAATGTCTAGTGCATAAAGTGTAAATTGATATCGATGAGTCGAATTTAGCGGAGGACATGGACCACCGTAATTTATCACGCCAAAATCATTACGTACTAACCTACTTCCTTTAGGTAATAAATTGGGATTATTTCCTGCTGATTGTTTAATAAACGGCGTTTGTACAGGAATATTAACAATCACCCAATGCCACCAACCAGAACCCGTTGGTGCATCAGGATCATACATAGTTAATACTAAACTTTTTGTCGCTTTGGGTAGATTTTGCCATGAAATTTGCGGAGATATATTTTCGCCTTGACAACCAAATTGATTGGATATAAACCGAGCAGTAAACCCGCTATCGACAAGATCAGTGCTAGTTAATTGTAATTGTGCCGCATTACTGCAACTTGTACTCAATAATAATGTACTATAAATAATGGCTTTCGCTTTGTACAAAATACGCATGTTAACCTCTTTTAACTATTAAATAAAAGCCATCATAAGGAATTTTCAATCTATAATCAGCACAAATTAGCTTAAATATGACACAAATTCGATTAATATTATCATTCTCTTGCGGCTAATACTCGTTCAACCATATCAACAATGGCTTGAGTTTGTGAGTCAATTTCAATTTTGACTTTGTCTCCTACTTACTTGTCAAAAAGGCAAAAGCTTCAATCGGGCTTTCTTTAATACGTTAAATGGTTGGGCGAATGACCATAAAGCTTTTAGCCAAATCAGTGACCGTTTATGATATAAGCGCCATATCTCTTGTCTGTAATAAGGCGTTAGTTTTGTTTTTTATGTATATCCATTACAGCAATTTTTCAAATTACTGTAAACAATGCTAGTAAATCCTAGAGATAAACAGATTTCACCAGCAACTATCCTGTGCAAAGGATTTGCCATTAATGTCTTTTTATGGTGTAACACAGACAGCGCGATAAGTTGAATAGGAAAAATCCCCGAAAACACGAGGTGCACCAACATTCGATATTACCCACATTCCTTTACCTTTATAATCACCACTTAATGACACATCTGCACTCCAATACATATAGCTATCCCAATCGGTTCCAGTATAACCATTGCATTTGGATGCACCACCAGAGCCTGCAGCATTCCAGTCATTGACTATACATCCCCATTCATTCAATATTCCCCCTATCCATCTTCCTCCAGTTTGGTAACTCAATTGACGAAGAGCAGCCCATTTATTCCGTCCAGGTATCCCACCTGACCAACCTCTCCTATTAGTGTTTGTATAATCATTCATATCAGGTATTCGATAACCGCTTCCTAAACTGTGACAATAATTCCTTACAGCTGTTTGAGCATCTGTGCCATTTCCTGTTCCATTATACACAACATTAGGCTGTGCTATATACCAACGCATTAGCCTGAATTCATATAATAATTTGTTCTTACTGCTATCAGCATACAGTTTAAAAGTTACAGGGTTAAAACTTTTATCATTTGAGTTATAACGCGGCCCTTTTAACGTTATCTTCAAACCTGGCTCGCTATACCCATATGGTTTAGGTCCATAATACTCATGCCTCCATCTTGGCGTATTTTCGGTGCTTAATATTAAACTGACATTTCCCCCCTCTTCTGCACTAACTAGATTACCATTGGCTGCTAATACTTCGGCTGGCGTTATACCTTCAAATAACAAATAAAAATACAATCCATGCGATCCTGTACTTGGAAAGTTATTTTCTTTTATGCTTGAGTCATTTTCGTAATTTCCATTATTTGATGCACTCGATACTTTGTACCCCTTCCAAGCAACCCATGTCTCACCATTTGAATTTTCATTATAATAGTCGCCATAAGCAGTGTCATCATGGGCCAAATTGGGTTGTGCATATAATACAGAACAAGGGGTTATATTATTTTTATGTGGTTTAATATAATAAGTGTGCTCTATTGCATTAAAAGTACTTTTTTTAGGTGAACCATACCGTGTTGATAATTCGCCTGAGGTTGCTTTTATCGTTAATTGATAATTTGCAGCACATGAAGTACTTAATAATTCGGTTGGGTTTGCTTTTACGTTTGCTGTTATATCGTTACCCATATTATCTTGCCACTTTACAGTTATACTTCCAGTGGCACTTATATCACCATCGCCATCATCATCGCCCCAATAATTGTATGGAGTACCAATTAAATTATTTAAATCAAAACTTGGATAATAGCTATTCCCTGATGTTGGGAGTGGCACCACTGTTTTTATATCACTAAACTTTTTTATACTTTGTGGTAGCTCTATCGGCTTTATGAAGCTTGATACATCTTCATTTGCTTTTATCTCCATTTCATCTGCTAAAGTTATTGCAAGTAATGCTTCGGTATTTTCTGCCTTAGTTAATCCACCATCAAAGGTTAGATATGGTGCACTACCATTGATTACATTACTGGTTGTCGCACTTAACGCATTTGCTATATTGATATTGGCAGTTAATAATAGACTTATAACAATAAATAATAGTGTGATGGAAAAATGAGATAATAAAAACCTTGAAGATTTTATAAGTAAATTAAAATTCGAATTTAATCCTAAATGAAAAGGCATTAGCGAATTGGTAATGCTTACCATCAATAAATTACGTCTTGTTTTCAATCCAAAAAATAAACTCAAGTGATAGCTAGCTATTAAACAACATGTTAACATGCTTCTAATTCCTTTGTTTCAATATATATTTATTTTAATTTTATATACTCAATATAAAGTATAAATAGGTTAAACGGTTTTTTCAAATTTGAAATTAGGGTATTTGTTAAGGAGTGTAAAAAGATAATTATTGATTCATTAGGGCGCTTTTGTCTGCGATGAAAACCCTGAGAATGTTGTCAAAAAGTTTCAGGTAACTATGTGTTTAAGTATAAAAAGTATTTGAGTATAAAATTTAAATTTTGTTGGGATTGATTTGTCGATAGTTTCCAACGACAAATCAATCACTTCAGATGTTTAAAAGATTAGTGCATGTTACAATAAAAATTTCTCAGATAGCGTATTGATTTAAATGAATTTTTCACTCAAGAGGTTTTAAGGGAAATCAATGAGTTATTATGGTAATATCAAGTGATGATATTTATTCGCAATTAGCCTGAAATCAAAAAGTAAAAATAAATTTTAGGAATGATTTACTTTGTTTAAAGTAATATGATAAGCGGTTAACATCTTGTAGAATTCAGGGAATTATTTTAATCATAAAGAGTAAATATCACTGATTTTTCATATGTTTTACAATATATTAATAATTAAATATCTCCTCCTTAAATGCCGTTATCTAAAACAAAGATCCTCAAAAATGATTAATTATGGCATAATATGCGCCAATTCATATTTCCGCGACTTCACTCAAAGGCTAATTATTACTTATGAGTGAAACGCATGTTAAAGAGAGTAAATTCTAGTGTTAAGTACAAATAACATCACAATGCAATTTGGAAGTAAGCCATTATTTGAAAATATCTCGGTTAAATTCGGTAATGGTAATCGTTATGGTTTAATTGGTGCCAATGGTAGCGGTAAATCAACTTTTATGAAGATTATTGGTGGTGATTTAGTGCCAACATCTGGTAATGTTGCTTTAGATCCGCATGAACGATTAGGTAAATTACGCCAAGACCAATTTGCGTTTGAAGAGTTTACCGTACTTGATACCGTAATTATGGGACATACCGAATTATGGCAGATCAAGCAAGAACGTGATCGCATCTATTCACTTCCCGAAATGAGTGAAGAAGACGGCTTTAAAGTTGCTGATTTGGAAACCCAATACGCCGAAATGGATGGTTATAGCGCTGAAGCTCGTGCGGGTGAATTATTATTAGGTGTTGGTATTCCAATTGAGCAACATTATGGATTAATGAGCGAAATCGCACCAGGCTGGAAATTACGAGTATTATTAGCCCAAGCCTTATTCTCAAATCCCGATATTTTATTGCTTGACGAACCGACCAATAACTTGGATATCGATACTATCCGTTGGCTTGAAGACACCTTAAATCAACGCGAAAGCACCATGATTATTATTTCGCATGACCGTCATTTTTTAAACATGGTCTGCACGCATATGGCAGACATGGATTATGGTGAGCTTCGCATCTACCCTGGTAACTATGATGATTATATGACAGCATCAACGCAAGCGAGAGAGCGTTTATTAGCTGACAATGCCAAAAAGAAAGCACAAATCAGTGAGCTACAATCTTTTGTTAGTCGATTTAGTGCCAATGCGTCTAAATCAAAACAAGCAACTTCGCGCGCAAAACAAATTGAAAAAATTAAACTTGAAGAAGTCAAGGCCTCTAGTCGTCAAAACCCATTTATTCGTTTTGAACAAGATAAAAAACTATTCCGTAATGCGCTTGTTGTTGAAAACCTGACCAAAGGTTTTGATAATGGTCCACTATTTAAAAACTTAAACCTAATGGTCGAAGTGGGCGAAAAAGTCGCTATTTTAGGGACTAACGGTATTGGTAAAACTACATTAATAAATACACTAATGGGCGAGCTTACTCCTGAGCAAGGCGATATAAAATGGTCTGAAAATGCCAATATTGGTTATTATGCACAAGATCACGAATACGAATTTGAAGGCGACTTAACTGTATTTGACTGGATGAGTCAATGGAAGCAGCCAACCGATGACGAGCAAGCCGTACGTAGTATTTTAGGCCGATTGTTATTTTCACAAGATGATATTAAAAAGCAAGTCAAAGTACTATCAGGTGGTGAAAAAGGACGTATGTTATTTGGTAAATTGATGATGCAACGCCCAAATATTATTGTTATGGACGAGCCAACCAACCATTTAGATATGGAATCTATCGAATCACTCAATATGGCATTAGAGCTTTATCAAGGCACGCTATTTTTTGTTTCACACGATCGCGAATTTGTTAGTTCATTGGCAACACGCATTGTTGAAATTACACCTGAAAAAGTCATTGATTACACAGGTAATTATGAAGATTACTTGCGTAGCCAAGGGATTGAATAATTAGCCATTACTAAAAATAGCCACAAATACGAATGTGGCTATTTTCTGTATATTAATAATTTTTATTGTTTTTATACAATGCTAAAGTAGCTTTTTCTCGATACTATTTTCGACAAACAGGAGTGCATCCATCATATTTAAGCAAATTATAACCAACATAACCATTTTGGATATCAATGCCAAATATAAGTTCATTTGTATACGCCTGACTACTCCAAGTGCATCCTTGAGATAAATCAAAACCATTCTTAGGATAACCTTTATATAAATTCCCCCATTCACCATAAAACGTCCCATCTATATCTCGAGATAATCGGGCTTCTCGATTATGATACCATTCAGGAAATGATCCAGTTCCATTCCCGGTTATAGCTGTTGCTGCACTTGGAGCATTGCTGAGTTCCATTGGTGAATAAAAATAACTTGCCGCTTCTTCTGCACTAATCATCCCTAAATCACGTCCAGCACAAGCATTAGCTGCAGGGAAAATACCATTTCCAGTATTTAAATACTCCTCTGTTTTATATTGTGTTGGAGGAAGTGCTCGTATCCATTTTTTAATGGTAAAAGAATAAATAGATGTTTTTGAAGGCCTTATTATATTGGGTTTTGTCCTTGCTGTTAAAATTACATTAAAAGGTAAATTGGGATGAACGGATGAATTAAAGGTAACAACACCTTCACTTCCCGCTACATTACTTATTGAGACTAAATTCGGATTACTTGATGTATAAATATAATCACTTTGTTCATTACTCATTCTTAAAGTAAATTTTGCTTGATCAAAAGCCGTTGTGGGGAATTTAGTAGGAGCCAAAGCCGAAAAACCTTCATTAGGGAAGAAAACTCTAGGATTATAACCACCAATAAATTTGCAATTTGTTGTATTGGTACAAGTGTTTTTATTAACGCCAGAAGCATCATAAATTTGTAAACTAGCAGGCTTTATATAGCAAACTTTGAAATCATCAACTTTTATTGTATACGTTTTACTAAGACTACCATAAGCATGTTCAAATGGTATACCATATTGAGATTGCGCTTTAACACCATTAGCGCTAATCGTCAATTGATATGGGCTTTGGCATGAATCTAATTTATTTTTTAATTCATCAGCAGATAACGTTCTTATCGTACCATCTGACTGTCGATAACGCCAAGTAGCAGTTAATGTACCTGTTATTCCCATAGTTGAATGAGCGAAATCGCCATCATCATCACCATAACTTACTCCCACAATATTTGATAAACGTTCTGGTTGTCCATCAGCAACAACTTTTGTAATAAATTGATTAAATTTATCCCCATTATGCGCATAAATTACTTTATTTATTGATGGATGAATTACTACATAGTTAGAGGAAATATCAGGTTTTTGAAAACTCAATAAATCAGCTAGTCCATTAATAGCAGAGCCATTTAATTTGATATAAGGGGCTGAACCTTCAATTGTTTTTATTGTCTTTGCAGATAAAGCAGCATAACTATTAGTAATGGTCAATAATGTCATAAAGATAAAAAAGATGAAATTTATCATCTGAATTTTTCGTATTTTTATCAATCTAAGATAATAAATAATGTATTTATGGCAATTTTTATAAACAAAGAATGAATTTTTGAGGAATTTACTTGATAATATTTTTTTACACAAAGAATAAATTAATGTTGTGTTGTGTTGTGTTGT
>NZ_FMWS01000014.1:162281-173288 GCF_900103255.1 Gilliamella bombi
GTGTTGTGTTGTGTTGTGTTGCTTCTTTCATTCTACCATAACCTATTCAATATTTCAAGTAATTGTTTAATATAATATTTTTATATAGTGTATCGATTAATTTTTATAAAATCATTTTTGTTTTAGATAAAAAAGAAATATAGTAACTCACTAAAACAAGCCTATATTGTAAATAAAAAATAACATCATTTAAATATAAAATGCTGACCTTTTTGTTAAGATTTGTAAATATTAGCTTGGATATCTTTTACTTACAGTTGGAAAGAAAATTATAAAAAAGCAATGCATATTAAAGTTGTAATATCATCCGTTGATAATCTATCATTGAAAAAAATAGCTGTACCAATATATAAAGCGATTTACTATTAAATAATTTAAAAAATTTTAGTAGCTATAATATAACCGCTAATGTAATTATTTTTATATACCAATAATTTTTATAAATTCTTATTTATGTTAACGGCTTGCATAAATGGAAATAACATCGCCAGAATCAATATCTATATCAACATTTATATCATCTATAACTATTCCGCCTGCCCCAATGTCCATCCAATTATCTTGCGTTATCTCTTTCGAATAAAAACTTATTGTATAACAGCTAAATCCATTATTTATTCTTATATAATTATTAAAAGATATATAAAAATGATCGATATCGTATTTATATTTGGTCACAAATTCGCTTTTCTTTGCTGCTTCTATCGCTTTGAATAAAAAAGGCGTATACTTTTTATCAAGTTTAAAAATAGTACCTTCGTTCATTATATAAGTACTCCTTACCGAAATACTATATTGTACTTGAATAGCCACACCAGTGACTATTTTATATTTAGAGATCACCAATAGATTAGAATTCTAATTCATCCCACCAAATATCGATAAGTGGGCTAGTTTTAACACTTTTTAGACCGTGTTCGTTTAGCCATTTTGTGACAATGTCACGATGTTCTTCGGTACAATTGCCTAGTTTTTGGGTGCAAATAATCCCTTTCCAATTTAAATAACCACTCCCCTCATAAGCTAAACCATTGGGTTGAACAGCCTCAAGAATAAACTGATCGACAATATTATCTAAAGTTTCTTCAGTTGTACCTTCTTCAAACGACCAACTAACGGTAAAACCTAATTCTTTAAACTCTTCAATGTGTAATTTTTTTCGTAAACGTCTGCTGCGATTTACCATAATAATTTCCTTCTTATTAAATATAAGTTTGCTTATTTTTAGTGTGATTATGTTTATTGGAGGTTTTCACACCATTTTGATTGGATTGCGACGATCGATTTGAAGATGAACTTCTTCTTTTTGCTGGCGCACGCCTTGGTGGCGATTTTTTTACAGGTTCAGCTTTAATTTTTGGATCAACTTCAAACCCTTTGGTTGTTAATTCTGGAATCGTTTTTTTAACCAATTTTTCAATTGCTTTTAATTGTGGCAATTCATCAATGCACACAAGCGAGAGAGCTTGCCCTTGATTCTGCGCTCGACCTGTTCGACCAATACGATGAACATAATCCTCAGCAACTTGAGGGAGCTCATAATTAACAACGTAAGGTAATAACTCTATATCAAGACCTCGAGCGGCAATATCTGTGGCAACCAATGCCCTAATTTGTCCGCTTTTAAAATCAGCTAATGCTTTTGTACGAGCTCCTTGGCTTTTATTCCCATGAATAGCTGCTGATTTAATGCCATCTTTCGTTAATTGTTCCGCTAAATGATTTGCACCATATTTGGTTCGTGTAAAAATTAACACTTGTTGCCACTGATTTTTACCGATTAAATAAGACAGTAGCTCACGCTTACGACGTTTATCAACTCGATGAACATATTGAGTAATTTGATCTGAAGCACTATTGGTTTTTGCTACAGCAACAGATTCAGGTGACTGCAAAATAGATTGAGCCAAAACTTTTATTTCATCCGAAAAAGTTGCCGAAAACATTAAATTTTGCCGTTTTTTAGGTAGCTTGGCAATCACACGACGAATATCATGTATAAATCCCATATCTAACATGCGATCAGCTTCGTCCAACACCAGTATTTTAATCGTTGACAGATCCACCGCATTTTTTTGCTGTAAATCAAGCAATCGCCCTGGTGTTGCAATTAAAATATCCACACCACCACGCAATTTCATCATTTGTGGATTAATACTCACTCCACCAAAAACTACTAATGAACGAATGGGCAAATAACGACTATAATCGCGAATATTTTCACCTATTTGCGCAGCCAGCTCACGCGTTGGGGCTAAAATCAAGGCATATAAAGGACGTTTGCCTTTTTTAGATTTTGGATTATTAGCTTCTTTTGCTTGCTGTTCAATAAGTTTTTGTAATATTGGTAAACCAAACCCTGCCGTTTTACCTGTTCCTGTTTGTGCACTCGCCATAAGGTCTTTACCAGATAAGATTACAGGTATAGCTTGTTGTTGAATGGGAGTTGGATCGGTATAGTTTTGTTCTTGAATTGCTTTTAAAATCTCAGTATCTAAACCAAGAGAGCCAAATGACATGAAATGTATCCTAAATAAATAAAAAATAAATTATTCATATGTATTATAAAGCAATTCAATAATATTTGTTTGATTATTTTGTAAATTTACTTATCGACTATTATGTATACTAATCCAAATTTTAAAATATTACACAAATCTTTACTTAAAATTATTGGAGCACCTTTAATATATAAATATGTTATAAAAAAGAGTATTGATTTGAATTGTGTTTACCTATTAAGATAGATAAATGATATTTATTATCATTTGCAATTATGTTAATATTTGACTCTTTAATAATAATTTACTGGATTAAACATGCTTTTAAACTTTAGCCACATTAAAAAGTTATTAATTGTCTCAATTTTATCGCTTTTTAGCTTTAATTGTTTTGCAAAAGATGATATCACTTTTGCAAACTTCCGAGATATACGCGATTTGAATCCACACCTTTATGGAGGTGAAATGTGGGCTCAAAATATGCTCTATGAGTCGCTTGTTCATTATAATCAAGATGGCACATTTTCTCCTTGGCTTGCCGAAAGCTGGGCTATTACAAACCAAGGAAAAACCTATACGTTTAAACTGAGAAAAGATGTTACCTTTAGTGATGGTGTTAAATTCGATGCTCACAGTGCAAAATTAAACTGGGATGCAGTCCTGTCAAATAAAGTGCGCCATACATGGCTTGAAATGGTACGTTTAATTACTGAAGTCAAAGCGGTAGATGATTATACTCTTCAAGTTAATCTGTCAGAGCCTTACTACCCGTTTTTGATTGAAATTGCAGTAACCAGACCCATGCGCTTTATTTCACCGAATTCAATGATCGATGGTGAAACAAAAAATGGCGTTAAATCTTATATTGGTACAGGCCCTTATATTTTAGGTGATCATAAAAAAGATCAGTATGCTGTTTTTAACGCAAATCCTAACTATTGGGGTGAGCAACCAAAACTGAAAACTGTTACCATGAAAGTTATAGCAGACAACCAAAGCCGTTTAATGGCACTTGAAAAAGGTGAAATTGATTTAATTTATGGTAAAAATATGGTGGATGCCGATTCATTTGAACGGTTTTCAGAAATTGATAAATTTCAAACATTAATGTCAAAACCTGTATCAAGCCGTATCGTATTGATGAATACCACTCGACCCGCTTTAAGCGATGCTAATGTGCGCCGAGCAATCGAACATATCATAAATAAAAAAGATATTTCGGAAGGTATCTTCAATGGTAGCGAAGCGCCAGCTGATACATTAATGGCTACTAATATTCCTTATGCAAATATTGGGTTAAAACCTTACGAATATAATATTAAATTAGCCGAAGAACTACTTGATAAAGCAGGTTGGCTAAAACAAAAAGGTCAGAATTACCGTCAAAAAGATGGCAAATCATTTGAAATAACTCTTTATTATGATAGCAATACTGCATCTCAAAAAACTATCGCACAATATATGCAAGATGAGTTTGAACAGGTTGGTTTAAAACTTAACATTCATGGAGAAGAAGAACAAGGTTATCGTGATCGCCAAAAAGCTGGTGATTTTGATATGGTATTTGATATTTCTTGGGGAATGCCTTATGACCCACAATCTTTTATGTCTGGCATGAAATTACCAGTATATGGTGATTATATGGCACAACAAGGATTGAAAGAGAAAGCTCAAATTGATGCAAGCATTAGTAAAGCATTAATTTCAACTGATGAAAAAGAACGTCAAGATCTTTACCGTTATGTGCTTGAAACATTGCATAACCAAGCGGTCTATATTCCGTTAACTTATGAACGCAACCGAGCTATCGCCATAAAATCACTAAAAGGTATTGAATTTGCTCCTTCGCAGTTTGACATTCCCTTTGAGAAAATGCATTTTTAATTTATTTTGTTAGTTAGTAATAATGTTAAATTACTTTTTTAAACGTTTAATTATGATGATACCGATTATTATCGGTATCTCGTTTATCGCTTTTCTACTTATTAATTTAGCCCCTTCTGATCCTGCTGAAGTAGCATTACGTTTAAATGAAATTATGCCCACGCCTGATGCTATTGAAAGTATGCGCCTAGAGTTAGGTTTAAATGAACCATTTTGGAACCGTTACATCAGTTGGTTATATAACGTTTTTCAACTTGATTTTGGTCGTTCTTTTGTACATCGAGATAGGCTAGTATTAGATGAGATCATTCGAAGCTTACAACCAACACTGCTTTTAGCATTATCTTCATTTATTTTTACGTTGATTATTAGTCTGATCTTAGGCATTTTATGTGCCATTTTTGTTAATTCAGTTTTTGATCATATTTTACGTATTATAATTTTTTTAGGCACGGCTATGCCGAGCTACTGGCTTGGGCTTTTATTTATCTGGTTTTTTGCTAATTATTTAGATTTACTTCCAACTAATGGATATGGCACATGGCAAAATCTAATCCTACCAACTTTAACGCTATCATTCGTTTATATTTCAACCTATATTCGTTTTATTCGTAATAACATGCTAGAAAACATGCGTAACTACTCCGTTTTTTATGCACGTAGCCGAGGACTAAAAGAACGAACAATTATTCTTAAGCATGTATTAATCAATTCGTTACATACCACTATTACCGCATTAGGGATGACAATTCCGCAATTAATTGCTGGCTCATTTGTGGTTGAATATATATTTTCCTGGCCAGGACTTGGACGGTTATGTATTGCAGCTATTATGAATCGAGACTACCCCGTTATCCAAGCTTATATTTTAATTATGGCAATATTATTTGTGGTATGTAATTTTATTGTCGATGTTATTCATCATTTACTAGATCCTCGTTTACGTGATAATGGTGGTTTGTCATGAATGTACTTAAGCAGGTTTGTAAAAATAAAACTGCATTATGTTGTTTAATTATCATTGCAACTATCATTATATTAGGTATTTTAGCCCCTTATATTGCACCATTTGATCCCAATAAAGTACGTATTATTCGTAAATACGCCCCAATGTCTGCTCAACATTGGTTAGGTTGTGATCATCTTGGACGTGATATTTTTTCAAGACTACTTTATGGCATTCGCTCCACGTTATTTTTATCATTATTAACCATGATTATTACCATTGTTATTGGTGCAATAATTGGCCTAATTTCAGGTTATAAACGAGGTAAACTTGATGAGTGTATTATGCGTTTATGCGATATTATGCTCTCTTTTCCTAGCCAAGTAATGATTCTTGCTATTGTAGGCGTACTTGGTGTGGGTATTGAGAACGTTATCATTGCCAATATTATGGTCAAATGGGCTTGGTATAGTCGTATGATTCGCAGCTCGGTTATCAAATATAGCCGTAAAAACTATATTTTATTTTCCCGAGCAATTGGCGCACCACATTCATTTATTATTCGCCGTCACTTATTACCAAATGTAATGTCAGAGTTAGTTGTGTTAGCCACACTAGATACTGGTTGGGTAATTTTAAATATTTCAGCTTTATCTTTCATAGGGCTTGGCATACAAGCACCAACTCCAGAATGGGGACTAATGCTAAGTGAAGCAAAAAACGTTATGATGCAGCATCCTATGCAAATGCTCTACCCCGGAATTGCAATATTAATTGTGGTTGCTGCATTTAATATGCTTGGTGATTGTTTACGTGACATTCTTGATCCTAAGGAAAAAACAGCATGAATAATAAATTACTTGAGGTTAAGAATCTTACTGTAACACTGGATAATGGCAAAACACTGCTTAATGATATCTCCTTTTGCCTTGAGCATCATCAATGTTTAGGTATTATGGGCGAAAGTGGCTGCGGTAAAAGTTTAACTAGCAAAGCTATTATCGGTTTATTAGAGCCCTACTTTTCGGTTCAAGGCAAAGTTTTATTTAACCCTAAACAGTCTAAAATAACATTACAATCAAATGGTGATTTATTAAAACAAAACCATGAAACATTACGCCATATTCGTGGCAATGCTATTTCGGCTATACTACAGCATCCAATGAATGCTTTTGATCCGCTTTATTGTATTGGCAATCAAGTGGTTGAAACGTTATTGGCACATCTGACAATTAGTAAAAAACAAGCTATTGAAAAAACATTAACTATGATTGCTGACATTGGTCTTAATGATCCAAAACAAATCTTTAAGAAATACCCGCATCAGTTAAGTGGTGGCATGTTACAACGAATCATGATCGGAATAGCATTAATGCTTGAACCTGAATTAATTATTGCCGATGAACCAACCACAGCGTTGGATTCTATTAGTCAACTTCATATTCTGCAATTATTAAAAAATATCAAACAAAAATCGAAAACAGCAATGATATTTATCTCGCATGATTTAAGTGTTATTCACCATATCGCTGATCATATTATTGTAATGAATCAAGGCCAGATTATAGAACAAGGTAGTTGCGATCATATTTTTTATCATTCTAAAAATGATTATACACGTTACTTAATTGATACTCGTAAACAGTTATTAGCCAAATTTAACGACGTTATCCACCCAAATAGATTGGAGACTATCTAAATGACGCCGTTATTACAAATTAATAATCTCAAAAAATCTTTCTTACAACCTAATCAAGGTTTATTTAATCGCAAAAAAACGCCAATTATTAAAGATGTTTCTTTGTCTTTATACCAAGGCGAATGTTTAGGTATTGTAGGAGAAAGCGGAAGCGGTAAAAGTACACTTGGAAAACTAATTTTGGGGCTTGAAAAACCTGATAGTGGCAAAATTTATTTTAATGGGCAAGATATAGGACAACGTGCATGGCGAAAGTCTCCAATGCGACGAGAAATAAGCGCTGTGTTTCAAGACTACAACACTTCAGTTAACCCTTATTTTACCGCTGCTGAAATTATTGCCGAACCCATTTATATTTATGACAAACTTACTGCAAGCCTACTTAAAAAGCGAGTAATTGAACTATTAGAACAAGTAGGATTAAATGAATCATTTTATCATCGATTTCCCCACGAAATGAGTGGTGGACAATTACAACGTATCTGTATTGCACGAGCAATTGCCTGTTCACCTAAATTTGTTTTATTTGACGAGGCAGTAAGTTCACTTGATATTACTGTTCAAACTCAAGTTTTATCGTTATTAGTTGATCTGCAAAAACAGTTAAATTTAACAACCATTTTTATTACACATGATTTAGCGACTATCACTTATCTTTGCGATCGGGTGATCTTCTTTTATCAAGGACAGATTGTCGAACAAGTTGATAAAATAGCCAATTTAAATCAGGTTAATAATGTTTACTCTAAACAACTTCTTAAATCTATTTTAGGTTTTTAAATTATGGCAACTCAATCTATCGTTAATAAACAATATCGTTTTAAAGATTACTTAGCGTTAGTTATTCCGTTTATTATTTCAACTATTACAACTCCATTACTGGGCGTGGTAGATACCGCATTGGTTGGACATTTACCCAATCCAGCCTTTATTGCAGGCATTGCTGTTGGCGCTGTTATTTTTAATACTATTTATTGGCTTTTTGGCTTTTTACGAGTTAGTACCACTGGTTTTGCAGCACAAGCATTAGATGACCCGTTACTGTTGCGAGCATCTTTAATTCGCCCTTTATTTATAGCTATATTTTTAGGAATTATTTTTATCATTTTTCAACAGATGATATTTTCTTCCTCAATGCACATTATCAAACCTAATGAAGAAGTAAAGCATTACGCGGATATTTATTTCTCTGTCTTAATTTGGGGAGCACCGTTTGTCCTTATCAACTACGTTTTAGTTGGTTGGTTAATGGGAATGTCTAAAGTAAAGGCTGTGCTATTTCTACAAGTATTAATTAATCTGCTTAATATTATTATGGCAGTAATTTTTGTTTGGGGCTTTCATTGGAATGTGCAGGGAGTTGCCTTTGCAACACTAATTGCCCAAATAATTTGTACTTTGTTAGGCATTTGGTTTATTTATCGTAATTTACCGAAATCCAATCAACAAACTGATTTAAAATCGATACTATCTTGGCAATCATTAAAAGGAGTGATTTTAGTTAATACCAATTTGATGATTCGTACCATTTGTTTATTAATCGTTACCAACCATTTTATCTCGATTGGTTCGAGTTTTAGCACCGAAGTGTTAGCTGCTAATGCCGTTTTGTTTCAAATTCACTATTTAATGGCTTATTTGTTTGACGGGTTTGCCAATGCCTCAAGCGTATTTAGCGGTAAGGCGAAAGGTACTAAAGATATTAAGTTATATAATCAAACCTTACATTGGTCACTGCAAGCTTGTATTATTTGTCCTCTAATATTAATTGCTTTATGGTTTGGATTTAATACAACAATTATTAAATTATTAACCAATCAAACCGAAATCATCACAATCTGTTTGCAATATCAATATTGGCTTACTATCTTTCCTATTGTGGTTGCTGGTGGTCTTATCTATTATGGCGTTTTTTCTGGGATCAGTTACACTTCTTCTATTCGTGATTCTATGATTCTTGCCTTAATTTTATGGCTGATATCACAATATATCTGTGTACCAATATGGGGGAATAATGGATTATGGCTTTCTTATATTTTATTTAGCTTAGGTAGAACTTTATTTTTAGTAATGTGGGTAAAAAATTCTAAAAGATATATACTAAACTAAATAACCAATTATCTTTTAAAAGTCTAAAGTATTTATACCGTTCAAAGCATTAATTAAATAGTTATATAAAAGATAATACAAAGCTTTTGTTTCTGAATTAACCTGTTGTGTAAGCAACTATACCATTTTATATTTTTTAAAATATATCATATATTTTAAATAGTTAAATCATAACTATGGTTTAATAAACTTACGATTTGTTCAAACGGCACAGAACCGTCGAGCATTATTGTGATCCAGTGATTTTTATTCATATGATATGCGGGTAATATATCTGAATTAATTTTTATTATAGAAATTAATTCAGGATCAGATTTAACATTAATTATTTCCACCATATCTTTTGAATTTAGACCTAACTTATTCTTTCCCACTGACATAATTAACCCCAACCATTTAGCATTAGTTTTATGTCTAATAACCTGATAGTTAGGATAATTTTCAAAAGGGTAGTCAATTGAATGTTGTTCAAAGTATGAGCATATTCAATTAATTTATTCTTAAGGCTTATTGTTATTTTTCTTTTTCAATTCACCCAATCTAATACAATAATATAAACAGCTTATTTAATATATAACATGCTAATTAAGCCTTATAAAATCACTGTTATACATAATAATATCAAAATAAGGTGTCAACAATAGCTATAAATTTAACCTATTTATTTTTGTTCTTTACAAATTTCATCTATTGATAACGTTGCTGGCACATTACGATCATCATTGAATTGAAAACGAAATAAAAACCGAATATCATAAGCACGTAATACTTCAATCACGTCTTGCTTATTACAAAATTGAGCATTAAGCCCAAGCCTGATATTTTCTGTAATGTCTACTATTGATACACTTTGGCTATCGGTCGGCATATTATATTCAAAAACAATATTATTAAGGTTACCAAAAATGTTAGTTATTTCATAACCCGCATCCACTTTAACCGGAAATTCGCCACCTTCACCTAATATCGACCTTTTTGCACTATCAGCAAAAGCTTTAGTTATGTTTGCTGATGGTGGTAATTCAGCACTATACGCATTCGAAATTGTAAAAAGAGCAGAAAGTAACACTGCCAATTTCATTAGCTTTTTCACTTCAATATTCCTTACTTTTAGATTTAACAGTCATATTGATTTTATTATAAAAAACATCTAAATGAAAAACAAATCAAATAAATTCACGACAAAATAAGCGGTTTATAAAATAACTATATGAAAGAATTGATATTTATACTTAATAGTCATATCGTTATACATACGTCACAATTAATTGCTGACAACTAAAAAATATCATTTTAAATCGATACAATCAAAAAAGGTAACCATATTGGCTACCTTTTAATAGCATTAACTGAATAAAATTACTTTTTATGTGGATGAGGATCTTTAACTGAATCACCCTGTCCAGACATAATATACCAACCATTTTTGCTGTGCGGTTTTTTATTATAATCAGGGCAAGGAGGTAACGATTTCTTACTTTGGTTAGAATAAATATAGCCACAGTCAGCGCACTTATAAGTGCCAGACGAAACATCACTACCGTATGGAGCAAATTTTTGTACCATTATAAGTCCTCCTAATAAATTAGTGATAAACCCAATGCTTATCACTGTTATATCTAAACGCTGATTTAAGAAAAAAGCAAGTGTAGTTTTTTAAAAATTGCTCAATAAACAAGTCTTTTTAGGTGATATAAAAACCATCAGGTATAGTATTGATTTTATTAAATTTTTATTTATCAGTTGCCAAGCTGTTGGTTAATATTTCTAATTCTACAGATATATCTGAAATAGAAATCAAACAAGTTGTGTAACTATCCCCTAAAATAGTACAACAAAAAAGTAGAAAATTTGGAATGGCAACACAT